>UQLA01000013.1 GCA_900541745.1 uncultured Collinsella sp.
ACTGCGGGAGCGAGCCATCAGCTCAATGTGTTCGGCTGAGATCGGAAATCAACCGGCATCGAGTTTCGAGCGAGTCTGCGATCCGATGAATTGGGAGTAGATGCTATAGGGGAGCAGCTTGCGATACTTCTCGATGATTTCTCGATAGCCCTGAACCAGCTGTCGGCATTCGGTTTTCGTGAACTCCAATCGTGCCATGAGATAGGTTATCAGAAGGATGTAGTCGGTGATTTCCTCGAAGTCGGCGTTGGGGGTGCCCATCTCAAACTTGAGCAGTTCCCCAACCGTCTTGCTTATGCTTCCCGTCTTAAACCTAACGTCTAGTACGATTCCATTGTGCGCAACGGCGTTGCGCAAATCTTTGAATGTGAAAATCATTCGCTTAAGGGTGACTGGAGGATCGAAATTGCCTTCCGGCATATGAAGATCGCCGCAGACGGCATACTTAACGTCGTCATGTAGACAGCTGTAGAACGCCCCGAAGTTGCCAAGGGTCATAATTTCGAACAGAGCCCAGATGGGGATGTCCCTGTCCTGGTCGCGGAAGTGCCGCACCACCGCTCTGGTATCGTGGTTGCTTGCGATGAGTCTGTCGATTTCTGTTCGCAGCGTAAGACGCCTACTCCACTCCCTCTTATATGCAGCCCTCGCTTCCTTGACGTTTCTGGAGTGTTGGTCGCAGCATCTGTAGGCTGTAAGGCTTTTCTTGTAGATCACATCGAAATGCTCTGATCCGGAGTGGTCGAGTACGGCTTCAAGGACCCTGTTCTTCAATGCGGTTTCGACTGTCATGAGTGGTTCGTATAGGAGGGCCTTGATCTGCATATCGAATCCATGAAGGGCGACTATCTGGTTGAAATCAGACAACGGTAGACGATTGGAAGAGCGCTTGGCGAAACGATATCCCTTATAGCTATGGTAATAACCGATTTTACGCAGCTTTCTCTTCTGAGTGGAGCCGGCGATTCGTATTCCGCTGGCACGTAGATGTTTCATAAGGGAATTGATAGTCGCCATCAATGCCTCCAAGATCCCTGTATACAGCAGCAATGCTCTAACAATGGTATACCAACGATCTTCCTGTTGCGTTATCGCTCTGGAGAGTCGGTTTCAAGACTGCTCCTTCATCGGGCCCCTGTACGGGCACAACGTATCGCCGATGGGAGGTTTCTTGGATGACGGGATAAAAGATGAGGGGGAGCTGGTCGCGGCATTGCTTATGCCGAAGCAGACCGCTTTGTTCGATACCGTTCATCTATCAATCGATGTGGCTCGCGGAGTTGGCGGTCAATTGGTCCACTCTCGGTTTCATAATCAAGTGGATGCAAACGATTTTGCCCCGGAGATCAGATGTCTGAACCAATTGTCGTAAATCTTGCTTGCTGCAACAACATTAATTGCGCAACTATTACGTTAAAGCCCAATGCAACTACTGTTCTGCATGGAATGAATGGCTCTGGTAAGAGTTCGGTGGCAAGGGCGATTCAGCTATTCGCGGGCAAAGGCGGGCAGACGTTAGAAGTATTGAAACCCTATGCCTCAGAATCTCTGCCATCTGTTGAAGGTCTGCCGTCGGATGCAAATATCCTCGTATTTAATGAAGACTATGTCGATAGCACACTGTTTAAGGGCGACATGGAGCTAATCGAAAACGGATACAAGATCTTTTTCGATACCCCCGAGTATCGTAAGGCTGCAAAAGTGACAGATGAGTTGCTGGCGGATGCCGTCAAAAGGTTGCGGGATGAGGGCAAGGTGACTGAGTTGCTCTCTACGGTTAATAACTTGCTGTCTTGCTTTGGGAAGGTTTCTAGGCAGGCTTATTCGAAAGCTAGCCCAATTGCGAAAGGCATTGTGTTAAAGGGAAACCTTATTGAGCATGTTTCTCCAAAGTTTGATTCGTTTACCCCGCTAATCCAAGGAGACAATGCCAAGGATTGGCTGCAGTGGCGTGACAAAGGCAGTAAATACAACTCGCGGGGCGTATGTCCGTATTGCGGTAAGGCTCTCGAACAGCCTGAACTGGAAGTGTGTAACGAAATGCAGGCCGTATACGGCGGAAAATATATTGATAACTGTACAAAAACGATTGAGACTTTCGGGGAAGTCGAGGTGCTTCTTAGCGAAAACGCCCGTGCGCAGGCTGACGCGATTTTACACGGGAAGCTAGAAGAAGAGCCCAATCCCGAGAATGATGCCTTTCTTGCCTGCATCAAAGCAGATGCGGAGGGGCTTAAGGCCAAGCTCGAGAAAAACCAGCAGTTTAATTATTCGTTCCTTAAGAATGAAGAAAAAGATGCCGACTTTTTTGAAGGCTTAAAAATCCATGTCGAGCGTATCGAAAAGATGAATTCGCAATTCGCAGTTGAACGCATCAACAGCATTAATGCTGTACTAGATGATCTTTCATCCAATGTGAGGGATATCCAAATTGCCATCGGTCGTCAAAGCGCAGCATTAAGGAAATCCATCAAGGCATCGATGGCCGATATGAATGCTTTTCTGGAGTCGGCCGGATTTCCCTACGAGATCTCAATCGCTTCGCCCGATGGCTCTCGCTGTGCCGTCTCACTGAAGCCTCGCGGGCTCGAGATGGACGTTACGGATCTAAAGTCGCGTCTAAGCTATGGCGAGCGTAATTCGCTTGCGATTGCATTGTTTTCCGCTCAGGTGAAAAGTGAGAAGCCGGACACGGTTGTGCTTGATGATCCGATTTCTTCCTTTGATCAAAACAAGAAGCACGCGATTCTCCAAAGGCTGTTCTCGAATTCTAAGGGTGTCTGTCGTGGGATTACAACGTTGCTGCTAACCCATGACTTTGAAACGCTCATTATGATCGGCAAGGTTCATAGGTCCCTTCTATGCGACACGTCTTGCTTCTATGCGCGCAACGATGGCGGCGTGCTTTCCCTGATACCTGTTGAGGATGATGATTTTAATAGTGCGGTACAGTGCTTTAAGGCAATCGTAGCGAGCAACGCATCCCTGCCTTATAGAATTGCGCTTGCTAGGAGAGCGGTTGAAATTGCGTACGGAAAGTCGCCTGCCTGGCATGTTCTGTCAAGTTTGATGCATTGTCGAGAAGTGGCGACGCTGCATGAGCAAGAGCTTACTGACGAAGAGTGGAAAGAAGCTAGGGAGCAGCTTGAAGAAATCGGCTTAAAGAACTTTGACTATCAGGACTTATTAGCCCAGCTTGGAAATGCGGAGCTGCTGTCCGTTTATGATCAAGCGCCTTCGCCCGTTGAGAAAATCTGCGCGTTTAGATTGCTCGCTGACAACAATGCTGGTGAAATGAGCCAGGTTTGTAATCGAGCCCATGTCGATGAGACAGTGTTTACATTTGCAAACGAATACTTCCACATCGAAAACCTCATGGCGTATCAGTTTGATCCCGTCAAGTTCAATACGGTTCCGGCAGGAATCATCGAAACCTGTGACAAGCTGATTGCCGGGTTTAAGGTGCAGCTTGAGCGGCAAGCTGTTGCGGATGATTAGGCTTAAAGGGTAGAAGGTTTGTCAAAGTCGGGGCGGTTTTGCAGTGGTCGATTTCCCTGTTCTCGATAGGGCGCTCCTTCTCATCTGCCAATAGGGAGCGTGAGAACGAGGGGAATGCCACAAAAGAAGAATGTGGTTCTGAATTTGAGGGGTTTTTGTTTATGAACGAATCGTTAATTGAGAATGAGCTAGGGATGAGACAACCGCCATCCATTTAATAAGCTGTCCCATTTTCGAACAAGCTTGACTGCTTCTGATTCGTGAATAGTAGATGACCGAGATCCTTTTTCTGCGTTTGTTGCAAGACAGAAAGCCGCCAGAAACAACTTTGCGGTTTCAGAGAGAGGGGGGTACCACTCTTGCTGCCAGATTGTTTGAATGTAATTGTTGGATAAAATGCCGTTGGCGCTAGATCGGAGCTCAAACCTGGAACTTGGCGTGCTGCTTAGACTTGTCCAGCAGGCCATTTGCTGAGAGGAATACAGGAGGTTGCACTCAGGGTCCTTTGAAAGATTCTGCTCAAATTCCGCCCAGTTGCAGAAGTCAAATATGGCGTCCATTGCTTTCCACATAGTAAAGAGATCTCGGTCTGCAGATTCAAGACATGATCGATAATTGCAGATCATCCAGTTAGAAAATAGTCGAGCAAGATCGGCAAATTGCTTGTCGGTTAGTAACTGGTTGTCGGGAGTTTCTTCCCTGTTTCTTGATAGATTTTCATCTCGCAACAGATATAAAAGACAGTTCGCTTTTAGCGCCTTATTATCGTTCATTAAGCTAATTAGCCAAGTTCCCATACCTGGTTTCCCGATTCTTGCCGCTGAGGTGTTGAACAATCTAGAGAAAGACTCCCTTACATCTCTAGATGAGGTGGCAATTAAAGGAGAAAGGCTAGATATGATTAGGAGTGAGCCTTGCGCTATGGCTTTGCATCGCTCCATGTCGAGAACACGAACAGTAAGCATTAACTGCCCTGCGATTTCCATTTGCTCATTACTGCTTCTTAGCGCGCAGACAATGTCGCGGATCTCAAATGCGGAGTTGTGATTACACATGGCGTTAAATTGCCCTCTTGTGATACCCGCTGAATATCCCGCTCCAAAATAAAGATTGAAAAGGTTTCTGTTGGATATTCGGCCGTGTATGTACGCTTCGCCGGCATCAACTGAATTGAGGGCTTCGGAATTTGAGTTTTCTGATAAGGAGGGGAATACCGTTCCCAGCCATCCAGGGTTTAATGCATAGTGCCTTATTTGTTTGTTTATCAGCCTGCTAAGTTCTTCGCGTAGTTCGGCTTTTAGTCCCGTCTCATTTTTTGTGTACGTTTCGCCAAATAAATACCTCGCGTTATTCCAAAGCCAGCAATAAACATCTGGCAGAAGCGTTTGAATTGTTGATAGTGCAAAAAGATCCGCCACGCATATATCGTTGCGGAGACGAGCGAAATTAGACTCAGCACAGTTTTTGATGCGGCAGATATCTCTTGGCGTGTTGATCAAAGGAGAAACGATTTTGTTCAAGACGTCCGAAAGATGGTCCTGGTCCTCTAGGGCAAAGGGTGACCTTTTCTGCAAATCCTCAGCGATTATATTTATTTGCTGAGAAATATCTGATTGAAATAATCTGGGCATTTCGATTGGCAGCTGGATGATTTTGTCAAGATATGCTGCCCCATCAGCCCTTTGAACATTGCAAAGGGCATTTTCAACAACAGTTCTGTCAAAAGACAATAAATATACGATATGCGGGAAAGATGCGGTCAATGTGACTAGTTTAAAAATGTGACAAATCTCGGCATTGGATAAACGATCTATATCATCAATCACAACAATAATATTTGTCTGACGTTCTCTCAGATAGCCATCGATAGTTGTCTTCATGTGATCTAAAGAGGTGGAATTTGTTAAGTGCTTTCCGATTTTGGAGGTAAACGCCTTTAATAATGCTTTTCCAGCAATGCCACCGCCCGCAACGGCGCTTGGCAGGGGTCCCGCTAGAAGGGATGTGATTTCCGTCACGGTAGGATAAGAGATGCTAGCCGAATATAGGGAAAGGGCATCTCCCAAGGCTTTCTTCTCCGTATCGTTTATGCATCCTGTTTTTCCCAAGAGAGATTCTTTCAGAAGTTGAAAGAATCCAGTTAAAAGCTGTTCCTGAGACTCAAAGCGCCAGGGATTAAATCTAACAAGAGCGGGGACGTTGAGGTTCCTTTTGCGCTCTTCATTAAGACAAACTTCAATTAAATTAATGAGAGAGGTTTTACCGCTACCCCATAAACCGTTTAGGCTGATTGTAAAAGATGAGGTTGATGCATCGACAGCGCTTATGCATCGTGCGATTTCCTGCGCAAGGTCCTTGTATCGATATGAGTCTTGATCAAGGTCAGTAATGGGTTCGTCATTGATTATATTAAGCACCTTGCTCGGCATGCGGCGCCTCCGTTGAATGGACGGACATTAGCGGATTTAATTATAGGAGTGTGGTTAAGTAGTAAAGCCAAAACTGGAATTAACCGAAGCAGACGCTGGGCGTCTGGCCTTTGCCCAGCATCTTATTATGAGAGCGCATGAAGACGCACGGCTTCCTTCTCCGTTAAATGCCGCGGCTGTGCTTTCTGCACAGGACGCGGTAGAAATGGTTTTAATTGTTATTTCCCAAGCGCTCTATCTCGATCCGAACAAGTATCAATTCATGGCCTTTTGGGAAGCGTTTGCTAACCGCGGACTTGAACTGCCATATAAGGAGTCAATGAGGCGCCTTAATGACTGTAGGGTCGCCATTAAGCATAGGGGTTCTTTCCCGTCGACGTTTGATATTGAGCGTGTTGTTGCGGATGCCGAGGCGTTCGGTGGCGATTCTATTGCATGCGCTTATGGGGCCGACCGAGCTGTTGAAGGACTATTTGGTTTTATTACCTATGAGGGAGTTCGTGAACACCTGAGGAAAGCAAGGGTGCATCTCGAGGAGCATGAGCGCACCGCATCTGTTGAAGAGTCCGCTCTTGCGTTTGATGAACTTTTAAATGAGTATTGGGGTACTCGACTATGGGTCCTGGCTCCTCTCCTATTTCGTTTAATAAGTTCGGGCGATTTGACGCGGCATCTTCCTAGGTTCCTGGCGACCACGGATTTAAGGATTTTCGGAATCACGTAGATAAAACGGTGAAACAGCCGAGGCTATGGATGAGGCCCTTCGCGTGCTGTCCCTGGGGCTGAATATGGATTCCTACATGGTCTTTAAACTCCTTACGTCCAGTGTATTTCACTTCGCTGGCGGACGCACTGAGTGTTATTGGCTCGCCGAAACCCAGGAGTCCGTTGAATTGAGCGATGATCCTGCTGGTTGGTGCTTCGGTTTTACTTTTGAGGCAGCGCTCGATTTGAGCTCTCGCTCCAATCCGGCTCCTGCTATGTTTGCCCTGCTCGAAGAGGGCCGTAGAATCGTAGAAGAGCGTTCTGAAGCGGAGTTTAAGCGGCGAAAAGCTATGAAGGGTGAATTAAATCAAGAAGAAGGGGCTTGAGAAGATTACTCCCGTTCACCAAGACATTCGTGTGTTGAAGTCTGCTCGAGGGATCCAAGTGGCTCGATTGCTTATCCTGCGCAAAGGGGAGGGGATGGCCTTACGACATCTTCGATAGTCTTTTTTGGCCATTCGCTTGCGCGAGCCGATTATTCGTACTTTGAGTCCATTTTTAGCACGGTGGATTTGTATAACGGGCATACCAGCCTGATCTTCCTATACTCAAACTAAGCCAAGGGTGTTCGCGAGTCAGAGGTGGCCAAGGTACTCGCCCTCCTTGATTACTATGGCAGTTCGCTTGGTATTGCTGGACGTAGCAACAATCTCGCACACAAGCTCATGCTGGAGGGCAGGCTCGTCGTTCGGGAGATTTAGGTCGATTATCTTTATGGTGTCCTGGCTTGGCGGTCTTCGCGGGAAACCTTCGGGCGATACTTGAAGAGGGTTGATGCGTCGGCCCTCTTTTTGTTTTGATGTAAGAATCGGTCTGTCAAAACTTACATCTCAATTGAGAAAAGGCGAAATTGTGGGTGTTTTTCTGCTCGCATGTAACTTTACTGACGCGTGGCTGCCCAGCCCTTATCTCGCTGCGGGTTTCCCGGAATCCATCTTTGTCCATAACGCCCTCGCCAAGTCACCTCCATGTTATACTTGCCGTAAAAACTTTACGGCAAGTATAACATGGAGGTTTCGATGCTAACGCGCTTTGAGGTCGAGGGATTCCGAAACTTCTCTCATAGATTTACTTTCAATTTGACCGATGTCAGGGACTACAGGTTCAACACGTCGGCCATTGAGGGTGGTATCGTCTCTTGCGGTCTTATCTATGGCAAAAACGCTGTCGGAAAAACTAATTTCTCCAATGCCTTGCTCGATATTTCGGCCAACGTAGGGCGCCGGACCTTCTATTCCAATAAAACTAACTACCTCAGCGCTGTTGATGGGACCACGTCGGCACGCTTTGCTTATACGTTCCTCTTTGGAAATGACGAAGTCGTCTATCGTTATGAAAAGACGGGGTTAACAAATTATATCCGTGAGTCCGTGGCTGTTAATGGCAAGATGGCATTTGATTACGATCACCGTGCAGGCAAAGTAGTCGATGGCGATTTGGCTTCTATTGGCGCCGATCGCTTGAACTGGGAGTTCAAATCTCCCGGTATTTCTGTTTTGGCATACGTGTGCAACAACATTCCTTTTGAGAGGGCGATGCCTCTCTTTAAGCTGTATACGTTTGCACGGTCAATGGACGTCATTGGCGACGCATATATGAACGATCGTGGTCTTGTCACCACCATCGCCGAAAACGTTATTGCGGATGACTTGGTTTCTGAACTTCAAGATTTTTTGAATGCGTTCGGAATTCAGGAACGCCTTACTGCGCGTGAAACGCCTTCGGGTGATATCGCTCTGTACTTCGAAAAAAGTCGGCTCATTCCATTTGCAGAAAACTGTTCTAGCGGCACTATGGCGCTGCTGCGACTGTTCAATTATTTCCATGCTACAAAGGCACCGTCTTTGCTTTTTGTCGACGAGTTCGATGCGTTCTATCATCACGATCTCGCCGAGAAGGTCGTTGACTATTTTAAGTCCCAGACTGGACGCCAAGTGCTTTGCGCATCGCATAATACGGACTTGTTCAGCAACAAAATCCTTAGGCCAGACTGTCTATTCATTCTCTCTGATCACAACATTATTTCAGCAGCCAATGCAACAGATAGAGAGCTAAGGGAGGGCCATAATCTCGAAAAGCTCTATAAGGCTGGCGAATTCGATGTCTAGGAAGCAAGTTCTGCTTATTGTTGAGGGTATAAAGCAAGGGGTGAAACTCTTCCATGCGCTCTTTGCGTGCTATGACCTCGACTTTGGCTATGAGATCGTTCCCTACAACACAAATATCTACGAGCTTTACGAAAGGATGTTTTCGGACGGCTTTCAGGACGACCTATCGCTTCTTGGCGTCCTTAAGGAGCGCGCTTCTGAAGAGGATAAGTGGCTATTTGACCAGGATTATTCGGATATCTTGCTGGTTTTTGACTATGAGCCTCAGGATAATAGATTCTCGCCTGGACGGTTGGAGGAAATGCAGCGTTACTTTAACGAGAGCACAGACAATGGCAAGCTCTACGTTAACTATCCAATGGTTGAGGCATGTAAGCATTTTCTGAAAATGCCCGACGTAGAGTATCTGAACAGAAGTGTTTCCCTTGAAGAGGTTTTGAAATACAAGTCAATCGTCGGCAATGCTTCTAGATATCAGAGTTTTGACCGGCATTTTATAAGGCCTGACGTTGACGAAATGATTGTGCTGACTGCTATCAAAGCGCTTTGGTTAAGTGGTTATGATGTCAAGGCTGGTTATGAGTCTGGCTATAGAGATCTTGACCACGAGGCGATTGTGAGGGCGCAAAACGATGCTTTGCGTCTTGACAATGAAGTGTGGGTTCTTGGTACTTGCCTGCTATTTATTTTGGATTACTCAACGGGTTTTATTGATTTCGCGGGAATCGAATCGAAGCTACTCGGCTAGGTTTCTGGACGTTGCGGTTTCGTTAGATGGTCTCGACGCTAAGTCGATATTCCGGAAATATGCGGCAAATTCCGGAACCCACGAGCATACCGCCCTTTTCACGCAGAGAAACCGCAGGTAGAGGCGTTGCGGCATCCCGGTGTGCTCGGTAAGTTTTGAATTTGCCGCATACTTTCGGTTTTTGCCTTTGTGGCAGGCCGCGTCCACTTATATCCTCGACTAGATAAAGGACAGGACGGCCAATTCCGTCTCCAAACTAAAACGCCGGCAGGGGCGAAATTGCTCCTGCCGGCGTTGGCGTGCCTGCTTGTGCTCTTTTCGGCTCGCGCAGAGGCCCGTTTTGGACCTTTACGCCTCCGTGGGCTCCACGCCCAGCTCGTTGCGGACGAGCTCGAAGGCGGCGGCGATGGCCTTGTCCATGTCGTAGTACTTGTAGCCGCCCAGGCGACCGGCGAAGATCACGTCGCCCTCCTGCGCCGCCAGCTCCTTGTACTGCTTGTACAGGGCCTCGTTCTTGGCGTCGTTGATGGGGTAGTAAGGCTCGTCGCCGGGCTTCCAGTCGGCCGGGTACTCGCGCGTGATGACGGTCTTGTCCTGCGTGCCAAACTCAAAGTGCTTGTGCTCGATGATGCGCGTGTAGGGGATCTCGCGCTCGGTGTAGTTGACCACGGCCACGCCCTGGTGGTCCTGCTCGTCGAGCGT
The DNA here is from genome assembly GCA_900541745.1 of uncultured Collinsella sp. Classification (GTDB taxonomy): domain Bacteria; phylum Actinomycetota; class Coriobacteriia; order Coriobacteriales; family Coriobacteriaceae; genus Collinsella. The sequence goes on from UQLA01000013.1 coordinate 10,251, forward strand.
CTCGGTCTCAAAGCGCAGGCTGCGGTACTCCAGCGTGCCCAGCTTAAAGTCGTAGAACGCGTCGATGGGGCCGCAGTAGATCGTCTTGGCGGCGATGTCGGGTTCGGCGGCGATCAGCTCCTTGTACTCCATGCCGCAGCGCACCTCGACGCCCTCGAGCATGTTGGCGACCATCTTGGTGTAGCCGCCCATGGGGATGCCCTGGTAGCGGTCGTTGAAGTAGTTGTTGTCGTAGGTAAAGCGGCAGGGGAGGCGCTTGATGATGCTCGCGGGCAGGTCGCGGCAGTCGCGGCCCCACTGCTTCTCGGTGTAGCCCTTCACGAGCGTCTCGAAGATGTCGCGGCCCACGAGGGACAGCGCCTGCTCCTCGAGGTTCTGCGGCTCGCCGATGTTCTCGGCGGCCACCTGCTCGGCGATCTTGGCCTTGGCATCGGCCGGCGTGACGACGCCCGGCCACATCTTGGCAAAGGTGTTCATGTTAAAGGGCATGTTGTACATGTTGCCGTGGAAGTTGGCGACCGGCGAGTTGACGTAGTTGTTGAACTCGGCGAAGCGGTTGACGTAGTCCCAGACGTCCTTCATGGAGGTGTGGAAGATGTGGGCGCCGTAACGGTGGACCTGGATGCCCTCGACGTTCTCGGTGTAGATGTTGCCGGCGATGTGATCGCGGCGGTCGATGACCAGGACCGACTTGCCGGCGCGCTTGGCGGCGTTGGCAAAGACGGCGCCCGAAAGGCCGGCACCGACGACGAGGTAATCGTACTCGGACATGGATATGCTCCTTTGTATATCAATCGAACAGTTACTTAAGCTTTGGGACAAACAAACCTGATTATTTCGTCCCAGGGATTAGTGTAACAGATGCTCTTTCAGCAGCTCCAACGCATGGGCGTAGCCTTGGAGGCCTTCGCCGGTGATGGTGGCAAAGCAGGCCAGGCGGGCGTAGCTTACCTGGCGGAAGTCCTCGCGCGTCTCGACGGCACTGATGTGGACCTCGACAGCGGGGATGGCGACGGCCTTGAGGGCGTCCAGGATCGCGACGCTCGTGTGCGTGTAAGCCGCTGGGTTGATGACGATGCCGTCGACCTTGCCGTATGCCTCCTGGATCTTGTCGACGATGCTGCCCTCGTGGTTGGACTGGAAGACCTCGACCTCGTCGAAGCCCTGTGCGGCGCCGGCCTCCTTGCAGATTTGGACCAAGCGGTCGTAGTTGTCGCTGCCGTAGATGCCCGGCTCGCGAATGCCGAGCATGTTGAGGTTGGGTCCGTTGATGACGAGAGCTTTCATGGTTGCTTCCTTTGTGGTTGGGCGGGCGGTGAGGCGGTGCAGCGGAGTGTAAAACCACCACAAAGGTGCCTGTCCCCTTTGTGGTGGTTTAGAGGGTGTCGAGGAGGGCTCGGGCGGTGTTGGCTGCGCAGTCGCGCGAGTCGATGATGTGGTCGGCCCAGGCGCGGTAGCGCGGCATGCGCTGCTCGGCCAGCTTGTCGATACCGTCGCGGGCGGTGATGGGGCGACCCTTGTGGGCGAGCTCATCGAGCTTACGGTTGAGCATCACAATCTGACTGTTCTGGTGAAGCAGCGGGTAGTTCTCGTCTCGCGTGACGACGCCGCCGCCGGTGGAAAGCACTAAGCCGCTGCGCTTGGAGATGTCGGCCAGGGCCGCCGTCTCCTGCTCGCGGAAGGCCGGCTCGCCGTGCTCGACGATAAAGTCGGCGCAAGGCATGCCCAGACGCTCCTCGAGGGCGCGGTCCAGGTCGATGTGCTCGCGGCCCGTCAGCATTGCGATTTGCTCACCCACGCGGGTTTTGCCCGAGCCCGGCATGCCGATCAGTGCGATGTTCTGCTCGCGGTGTGACAGGCACTCCGTCACGTCCAGGATGCGCTCGCGCGGGGTGACCTGGCCGGTATAGCGCTCGACGGCTTGCGCCGCTTGGGCCACAAGCATGAGCAAACCGCCGATGCAGGGGATGCCGCGACGCTCGGCCTCGAGCATGAGTCCCGTGCGGGCGGGGTTGTAGACGATATCGATGACGCCCTCGAGCGCGTCGAGGCCCTCGAGCGTGCAAGGCGCGTCGGGGCAGTGCGGGAACATTCCGGCAGGCGTGCAGTTGACGAGCAGCGCGGCGTCGGACTGCTGTGCGATATTGTCGTAGTTGACCTCGCTCGCGCGTCCCACGGGCACCACGATCGCGCCCAGGTCGTCCAGCACCATACTTGCCGTGGTGCCGGCGCCTCCGGTGGCTCCGAGCACGAGGACCTTCTTGCCGGCAATCTCCACACCCAGCTCCTCGACCAGGCTCTGGAAACCGAAGTAGTCGGTATTGTCGCCGCGCAGGCGGCCATCGGTCAGACGCGTGATCGTGTTGACGTTACCCATGCGCTCGGCGAGCGGGCTCAGCTCGTCCAGGTAGTCCATGACGGCGCGCTTGTAGGGGATGGTCACGTTGGTGCCCTCCCACTCATCGCCGGTCATAAAGGATGCAAGGTCTTCGGGCTCACGCTCAAAACGCACGTACTCAAGCCCCGCGAGTTCCTTGTAGATGGTCGGGGTGTAGCTGTGGCCCAGCACGCGGCCCAGCACGCCGTAGGGACGGGTTGCGGCGGTATCGGTCATCTAGAGCACCTCCGTGTAGCTGCCAAAGTAGGTGAAGCTCTCGCACACATCGTCGATCGAATTGAGTAGGTCGTCGAGGGCCTTGCTGCCAAAGGGGCAGTCCAGGTCAAAGTAGAACATAAACTCAAAGTCGCGACCGGGGATGGGGCGGCTTTCGAGTTTGATGAGGTTGATGTTGAGTGCGTAGAAGCGCTCGAGTACGCGATAGAGCGCGCCCGGCTCATTGGCCGTGGTGATCATGAGCGAGGTGCGGTTGGCACCGGGATAGACGCGCGGCTCGCGACTGATGACGACGAAGCGCGTGTAGTTGTTGTCCGAGTCCTGAATGTTGGGCTCCAGCACCTCCAGACCGTAGAGCGCCGCGCAACTGCGCGAGGCGATGGCGGCGACGTCGGCGCGCTCGGAGCTGGCGACCATCTCGGCCGACATGGCCGTGTTGGGATACTTGGTGGCGTGCAGATCGTGCGCGTCGATAAAGCCGGCGCATTGCGCGATGGCCTGACCGTGGCTATAGACTTCACGAACATCCTGCAGCTTGGTGCCAGGCTTGACGAGCAGGTTGTGGTCGATCTTGAGGCGCAGCGAGCGCACAATGTGGAAGTCGAACTGGGCGAGCAAGTCGTAGACGGCGTTGACCGAGCCGGCGGTGGAGTTTTCGATGGGCAGCACGCCAAACTCGCAGAAGCCGTCGCGCACAGCGCGCATGACGCCTTCGAAGGTCTCGAAGAACGCGATATCGGGCACGGCAAAGAGCTTGCACGCGGCGATCTGGCTGTAGGCGCCCTCAACGCCCTGGCAGGCGACGCTGGCAGTCTGGGGGAAGGGCGTGTCGAGGGGAGCTGCCGTGGCGTGGGCCTTCTGCGAGACCGTGATGCCCTTGAGTTCGTTGATGTAGCGCTGCTGCTCTGCCTTGCTCATGCTCATGAGGAGGCGGAACAGCGTGATGGTCTGTGCCTCGTAGCGCTCGGGCGCGCGGCCGGCAAGGTTGTTGAGCTTGGAGCGCTCGCGGGCGGGGTCGAAGACGGCCTTGCCCATCTCGATTTTTGACTTGGCGACCTCGGTGGCAATGTCCATGCGTTCGACAAAACTGTTGAGGAGCGTGGTGTCGATGCCATCGATGGTCTGGCGGATGTCAGCAAGGTCCATAGGGACCCCTTTCACGTGTCGGTGATTTTTCTGGGACGGGGATTAAAAAATCATTAGGTACACAATGATTTTTTAATCCCCGTCCCAGAAAAATCACTGGGTGGGCGTGGGGGCCGAAGTCGGCCCCCACGGGGATTAGCTAACGCTGTGCAGCGTCCTCGAGAAGGGCGTCCCAGATGGCCAGCGCTGCGGCTGCTTCGGCTACGGGGACGGCGCGCGGGACGATGCAGGGATCGTGGCGGCCGTGGACCGAGAGCTCGGCATTTTCCATAGCGTCCATGTCCACCGTCTGCTGCTCGCGGCCAATGGAGGGCGTGGGCTTTACGGCCATGCGCCACATGACGGGCGCGCCGGTCGAAATACCGCCCAGGATGCCGCCGGCATTATTGGACTCGACTTCGATCTTGCCGGTCTCGGCGTCGATGCGATACGGATCGTTGTTCTCGCTGCCTCGCATGGCGGCGACGGCAAAGCCCATGCCAAACTCCACGCCCTTCACGGCGGGAATCCCAAACGCAATCTGCGCGATGCGGTTCTCGATGCCGTCGAACATGGGGTCGCCGATGCCCGCGGGTAGGCCGTAAATACCGCACTCCACGATGCCGCCGATGCTGTCGAGCTCGTCGCGCGCGGCCAGAATCTCCTTGCGCATGCGGCCGGCTGCGGCGGCGTCAATGCACGGCAGGTCGTTCGAAAGAATCGCTTTGCGGTCGGCCTCACGATAGACCATGTCGTCCATGGGCAGATCGGAGATGCCACCGATCTGCGCCACGTGCGCCATCACGTTAATGCCGCGGGCCTCGAGCGCCTGCAGTGCGATGCCGCCCACGATGCATAAGGGCGCCGTCAGGCGACCGGAGAAGTGTCCGCCGCCGGCGACGTCGTGCATGTTGTGGTACTTCACGCGTGCCGGGAAATCCGCATGGCCTGGGCGGGGCTTGCGGCGCAGCTCGGAGTAGTCCTTGGAGCGCGTGTTGGTGTTCTTGATGATCGCGGCGATAGGCGCGCCCGTGGTGTGTCCATCAATTATGCCGGCGATAATGTGGGCGGCGTCAGCCTCGCGACGCTTGGTCGCGGTCTCGTCGCGACCGGGGGCGCGACGGTCCAAAAAGGCCTGCAGCTGCTCCAGGTCAACGGCGATACCTGCCGGAACGCCATCGAGCGAGCAGCCGATGGCGGGGGAGTGCGACTGGCCGAAGATACTTACGTGCAAGACGTTGCCAAAGGTCGAGGACATGCTATTCCTCCTCGAGCGTGACCTTGCCGCCCAACAGGCGGTAGTGGTCGAAGAAATCGGGATAGGACTTGTTGACGGCCTCGGCGCCGTGGATCACGACCTCGCCGGTGGCGCGACTCGCGGCGATGGCGGCCATCATGGCGATGCGGTGGTCGTTGTGCGAATCGACCTCGCCGCCGGTAAGGGCATCGACGCCCTTGATGATGAGATCGTCACCGGCGATGCGCACCTGCGCTCCCAGCGCGGTGAGCTCGCGGGTGGTGGTGACCAGACGGTCAGATTCCTTGATGCGCAGGCGTGCGCAGTCACGAATGAACGTGCGGCCCTGAGCCAGCGATGCCACGGCCGAGATGACGGGCACCAGGTCCGGAATGTCGTGGGCGCTCATCTCAAAGCCGGCGAGCTTGTCGGACTGGACGGTGGCGGCGTTCGTGGAGCGCACGATGCGGGCGCCAAAGCGCGAAAGTGCGGCGAGCACGTTGCGGTCGCCCTGTGCGGAGCTCAGCGACACGCCCTCGACGGTGATGGGGTCGGTGCCGATGGCGCCGGCGCATAGCCAAAAGGCGGCGTTGGACCAGTCGCCCTCGACGGCTACGCTGCCGGGCGTGCGGTACGAGCCGCTGTTCACGCGGAAGTTCGTGACCTCGGGCTGGCCGTCCTTGGCCGGAATACGCTCGACGTTGACCTCGACACCAAAGGCCTTCATGGCCTGGATGGTCAGGTTGATATAGGGGCGGCTCTCGATAAGGCCGGTTACCTGCACACAGGAGGGCTGGGCCAGCAGCGGAGCTGCCAGCAGCAGGCCGGAGATATACTGCGAGCTCACGTTGCCCGGAAGCACAAAGGTGCCCGGGCGCATGCGACCGCTCGTCTTGAGCGGAAAACCGCCCAGGCCCTGCAGGTCGCAACCGGCGGCGATGATCTCGTCCGAAAGCGGGGAGAGCGGGCGGGCGCCTAGGCGGCCCTGGCCCACGAAGGTGGCCTCCGCGCCCAACGCGCAGGCGACAGGCAGCATGAAGCGGAGCGTGGAGCCGCTCTCACCGCAGTCGAGCGTGCCGCCTGCAAGGGCTTTGAGCAGGCCAAATTCAATGCTCTTCATGGTGGGGTGAACCTGGAAGCCGTCCTCGACGGTCTCGATGCGGGCGCCGAGCGCCGTGAGGCAGCGCACCGTGGCCTCGATATCGGCGCAGGTGGTGTTGCAGGTAACGTGCGTCTCGCCGTTGGCAAGTGCGGCGCAGATGATGAGGCGATGCGCCATCGATTTGGACGCGATGGCGGGAACGGTGCCCTTGAGCGGGGACGGGGTGATGCGGGCTAACATGCGGAAGCGTCTCCCTTCTGGCCGAGGCCCTCGGCAATCAAATCGTGGAAGGTGGAAAGCGGCGTGCGGTCGATGCTGCAACGGCCAATGTCGTGCGGAATTACCAGGTCGATGGTGTCGCCCGCGCGCTTTTTGTCGTGGAGCGCCTCGGCAAAGACGGCATCGGCATCTAGGTCACAGCGGGTTTTGAGGCCGTGGCGGGCGCAGAGCTCCTCAATACGATCGGGCAGCTCGGCATCGCAAACGCCATGCAGGGCTGCGGCACGCGTGATGATGCCCATGCCGATGGACACGCAGTTGCCGTGGCCGAGCTCAAAGTGCTCGCAGGCTTCGACGGCGTGCCCGGCGCTGTGGCCAAAGTTGAGAAGCTTGCGCTGATTGGTTTCGCGCTCGTCGGCAACGACCACGGCGCGCTTAATGTCGATATTGCGTGCGATGATGAGCGCCACACGGGCCACGTCGTGGTTCAGCAGCTCAAGCGTGAGTGGGGTCTTCTCCAGCTCGGCGAAGAGCTCGGGGTCGGCAATCACGGCGTGCTTGACGACCTCACCGCAGCCGTCGGCGAACTGCTCGGACGTGAGGGTTGCCAAGCACCCCACGTCGGCGATGACCACGCTCGGCTGCCAAAAGGCGCCGGCCAGGTTCTTGCCGGCTGCCAGGTCGATGGCCGTCTTCCCGCCGACCGACGAATCCACCATGGCGAGCAGGCTTGTGGGAATCTGCACAAACTTGCAGCCGCGCATGTAGGTGGCGGCAACAAAGCCCGCCACGTCGCCCACGACGCCGCCGCCGAGCGCCACGATCACGTCGGAGCGCGAAAGCTCGTGCTCGGCCACAAACTCCAAAATGGCAACGTAGGTCTCGGCACGCTTATGGGGCTCGCCGGCCTCGAAGGTGCAGATGCTCACCTCGTAGCCTGCGGCCTCTAGGCTCTGCTTAACGGGCATCTGGTAGAGCGGACCCACGTTGGTGTCCGTCACGATGACGGCACGGGTGCCGCCGGCGGTGGCGCGTACGAGCGGGCCTGCCTTCTCCAGCAAAAACGTGCCCACATGCACCTGGTAGGGGCGTGCGGTGTCGATATCGATGGTAATCGCCATAAGCTTCGGTCCTTTCGACCTGGCGTGATGGGTGGTCTAGTGGGAGGCCTCGTCGTCGAGCGCGCGCTTGATGCGGTCGCCCTCGGCAAGGAGATTCTCCAGATAGCGCTGGTCGCGGTCCTTAAGGGCGCGGCTGTAGGCGCCGAGCGATTCGATCAGATGGTCAATCTCGAAGGCGAGCGCATCGGCGTCGTCGATCATGAGCTCGGACCACATCTGCGGATTGAGGTGCGCTACGCGGGTGAGGTCGCGGTAGCTGCCGGCCGAAAAGCCGTGGTGGACCTGAGCGGTCGGGCTCTTAACATAGGCGTTGGAGACGACGTGCGCGAGCTGGCTCGTAAAGGCGATGACGCGGTCGTGCTCGGCGGCGCTCGTTACGCTGAACTTGCCAAAGCCTAAGGGGCGCACCATCTCGCGCACCTGGCCCAAAAGCTCCAGCTTAAGTGCGTCGTCCACTGCGGGCGGTACGAGCACGAGCGGTGCGTCCTGGAACAGGTCGGCGCGGGAATGCGCGTAGCCCGAGAACTGCGTGCCCGCCATGGGGTGCGCGCCCACAAAGTAAAAACCGTGCTCGCGGGCGAGCTCAAAGGCGCGCTCGCACACGATACCCTTGACGCCCACGGTGTCGATCACCACGGGGCCCATGATGGCCTCGGTGTCGGTGGCGTCGGCGAGTGCCTGGGCGTGCGCCTCGAGCCACTCGATGCAGGCCTCGGGGTAGCATGCCAGGACGATGATGTCGCATTCGCCGAGCGTCTCGTCGTTGAGCTCGCCGGCAACGGTGCCCATGCTGGCGGCCGTCATGACGTCGTCATCGGGGTCCCAGGCCAGCACGCGGACCCCCGCCTGCGCATAGCCGCGGGCAAAGCTGCCGCCGATGAGGCCCAGGCCCACGATGCCGGCGCACTTGGGGCCACCCTGGTTAACGCGTGCGTTTCTCACCGTACCCATGGACTACTCCTGAACGGTCTCTTGGCAGACGACCTCGCGGATGGCGCGGATGCGGCGCATGGTGTCGTCGAACTGGTCGGGGGTGAGGGCCTGAGCGCCGTCGGACCAAGCGTGGCTCGGGTCGTCGTGGACCTCGATCTCCAGACCGTTGGCGCCGCAGGCAGTCGCGGCGAGCGCCATAGGCTCGACATAGCGGGTGTAGCCGGTGGCGTGGCTGGGGTCGGCGACGACGGGCAGGTGCGACAGGTGGTGCAGCACCGGCACGGCGTTGAGGTCGAAGGTGTTGCGGGTGCGGGTCTCGAAGGTGCGGATGCCGCGCTCGCACAGGATGACGTTGTCGTTGCCCTCGCTCATGATGTACTCGGCTGCCATAAGCAGCTCGTCGACGGTGCCGGACATGCCGCGCTTGAGCAGGATCGGGGTCTGCGTCTTGCCGACCTCCTTGAGCAGGGGGAAGTTCTGGGCGTTGCGAGCGCCAATCTGCATGACGTCGATCTTCTTGTCGAGGAAGACCTGTACGTCGCGCGGGTCCATGATCTCGGTGACGATCGGCATGTCGAGCTCGGCGGATGCCTCGCACAGCAGGTCCAGTCCGGCGGGACCCATGCCCTGGTAGGCGTACGGGGAGGTGCGGGGCTTGTAGGCGCCGCCGCGCAGCATCGTGGCGCCGGCAGCCTTTACGCGGCGGGCGATGCGGATGAGGTTCTCGCCCTCGACGGAGCAGGGGCCGGCGATGACCTGGAACTGGTCGCCGCCGATCTTGACGTCGTGGCCGCAGTCGATGACGGAGTCCTCGGGGTGGAACTTGCGGTTGGCTCGCTTGAACGGCTCGGAGACGCGTTGCACGCGCTCGACGACGTCCATGGACTCGAGCAGGAACGGGTCGATCTTGGTCGTGTCGCCCACCAGGCCGATGATGGTCTCGTTCTCGCCGCGCGAGACGTCGGTCTTGAGTCCCTTTTTCTCGATCCAGCTGACGATGTGGCTGACGGCCTCGTCGCTGGCGCTCTGCTTTAAAATCGCAATCATGGTGTGCCTCTCACCTCGATGGATAGCCCTTGCAAAAACGGCCCGCATCGCGAGCCGTATATTCTATGGTGCATGAGAGTTTATACTATTAAGTTCACTTTTGCGTTCTAAAGTGAGCTGCCGGGCCGTGTCTCCCGCGGAATTGCAAAGCTTTTTCTATTCTTTTGTTAGCCCATGGCGCACTTGGGTATAATGCCAACCGTTGGCCCTATTAGCTCAGGGGATTAGAGCGTCTGCCTCCGGAGCAGAAGGCCGTTGGTTCGAATCCAACATGGGGCACCATCGAACGTAAGACCGTCCGAACCTCGCATGGTCCGGGCGGTTTTCTTATACCGACGCGACGTGATGGGACGTGGTATGGCAGCAACGGATATCGAGCGCGGACTCTCGACCGCCGAGGTCGAGGAGCGCATCGCCGCCGGTAAGATCAACCGCAACATGGAGCTCAAGACCAAGTCGGTCCGCGAGCTCATCATCGAGAACCTCTGCACGCTGTTTAACTTGATCAACGTGGTCTTGGCGATTTTGGTGTTGCTGACCGGTTCGTTTAAGAACCTGACGTTCCTGTTCGTGGTGTTCTTGAACACGGCAATTGGCGTCATTCAGTCCATGCGTTCCAAGCGGATGGTCGACAAGCTTACGCTTCTGACCTCTAAGAAGGCCATCGCAGTGCGCGACGGCGCCGAGGTGGAGCTCGACTTGGACCAGATCGTGCTCGACGATATCATTCGCCTAGGGCGCGGTGACCAGATTCCCGCCGACGCCGTGGTGGTGTCGGGCGAGGCGCTCGTCAACGAGAGCCTGCTGACGGGCGAGAGCGACCTCATCAAGAAACAGCCGGGCTCCGAGCTCATGAGCGGCAGCTTTATCGACTCGGGCCTGCTGCGCGCCCGCGTGATCCATGTCGGCGCCGATAACTACGTGGCCAAGATCAACAACGAGGCCAAGTACGTCAAAAAGGTCAATTCCGAGATCATGAACGCGCTCAACGCCATCGTGCGGTTCGCGAGCATTATTATGATTCCGCTTGGTCTGGCGCTCTTTTCCTCGAGTGTGAGCGAGCTGTGGGATGCCGCGGGAACCCCGGGGGATAGCGCGCTTTCCTGGTGCTTCTCCGAGCTGCTGGCCGGTCGTGTGCCTTCTTCGGCGCTGCTGTCCACGGTGGGTGCCCTGCTGGGCATGATTCCGCAGGGCCTGGTGCTGCTGACCTCGTCGGTGCTCGCGATTGCCACGGTGCGCCTGGCGCGTCGCAAGGTGCTGGCACAGCAGCTTTACTGCATCGAGACGCTCGCGCGTGTCGACGTTTTGTGCCTGGACAAGACGGGCACCATTACCTCGGGCCGTATGGAGGTCGAGGGTACCTACCCGCTGCCTGTTGAGGGTGTTGGCTTTGGCGCGGACTCTGACGAGGCTGCTGTCCCCGTTGAGACCACGGTGCTCGACTTTGCGCTTGCCAACGTAGCACGTGCGACCTCGGCAGATGCCAACGAGACCTGCCAGGCGCTGCTCAACTACTACGCCGATCGTCCGGTCGAGGTGTCCGAGCCGCTCTCGGTCATTCCGTTCTCGTCGTCCAAAAAGTGGAGCGGCGCGTCGTTTGCGCAGGGCTCCTATGTGATGGGCGCCGCGCAGTTTGTGCTCTCTGATCGCACATTTGCGCAGGTCGAGAATCGTGTGGCCGAGCTCGCCGATACCTGCCGCGTACTCGTGGTGGCGCGCGTGGACGGCTTTACGCCCGATGGCGATATGGTGGGCGAGGCCGAACCCGTGGGCTTTGTGACCATCCGTGACGAGATTCGCACCTCGGCGGCCGAGACCATCGGATACTTTAACGAGCAGGGCGTGACCCTCAACGTGATCAGCGGCGACGACCCTCGTACGGTATCGTCGATCGCGCGCGTGGTGGGCGTGCCCGGGGCGGATGCCTACGTGGACGCGACAACCCTAGATACACCCGCCAAGCTCGACGCGGCGGTGGACCGCTATCACGTCTTTGGGCGTGTGACGCCGCAGCAGAAGCGCGAGCTCGTACAGGCGCTCAAACGCCGCGGACACACCGTGGCCATGACGGGCGACGGCGTCAACGACGTACTGGCGCTCAAGGAGGCCGACTGCTCCGTGGCGATGGCCGCCGGCTCCGATGCCGCGCGCAATGTGGCCGAGATCGTGCTCGTCGATAACGACTTTGCCTCGATGCCCGCCGTGGTGGCCGAGGGCCGTCGTTCTATCAATAACCTGCAGCGCTCTGCCGCGCTCTTTCTGACCAAGACGCTGTTCTCGATGGGCCTGGCGGCGCTGTGCATCGCGCTGCCGCCGTATCCCTTCGAGCCCATTCAGATGACGCTCATCAACTTCTTCTGCATCGGCGCGCCGGGCTTTGTGCTGGGCCTGGAGCCCAACAACGCCCGCGTGAAGGGGTCGTTCTTGACCAACGTGCTTAAGCGTGCGCTGCCGGCGTCGATTGCGGTCATTTTGGCCGCGGCGCTCGATATCTTTGTGGCGCGCGTGTTTGGCTTTAGCCAGCTTACGCTTTCGACCATGTGCTTGCTCACGTCGTGCGCGGCGAGTGTCAGCCTGATCTGGCGTATCTCGCAGCCGCTCACGCCCTTGCGCGTGGTGCTTTTCGTGTTTGTCGTCGCCGGTATTTTGACGGGCGTTATCGGGTTCCCGGGGCTGCTGTCCATCGCCAACCTGTCGATGGGTCAGATGATCATCTTGGCGGTTATCGTCGTCTTTACCTGCGCGGTGTTCTTTAAGCTTGCCACGATGATGGACTCGCTTAAGCCCCGTCGCCGTCATGCGGCTACCGGCTTTGGCCGTGGCGTGCGCGTTCGCCTGGGTCGCGGCGGCGGCAAGGTGAGTTCGACGGGATCGACCGCCGAGCGTTTTGCCAAGCGCGTTGCCGCCGATATGGCGCAGCGCCGCGAGGACCGCACTGTCCGCGAGGCCGAGGCCCGTGCACTCGAGGGTGTGGCCCAGGCCCAGCCCAAGAAAAAGAAGAGCGCCGGTGCCAAGCGCTCCCGCGTGACCAAATCGGCCCAGGGCATTAAGGTCTCGATGCCGAGCAAGAAGAAAAAGTAACCTCACAGGGTAGCTAATTTGGGACGGGGCTTTTTAGCTACCTCGGCTGATGACGCGCTCTATTTGGCCGATTGGCTGCCAGGGTAGCTAAAAAAGCCCCGTCCCAAATTAGCTACCCTGGCGATGTTGAATTGGTGCCTTGCGCTTGTGGGGCCGTGTCGATGTTATGCTCTAACCTCAATTGTTTGAATTGCTTCGGAAAGAGGATGCCGTGATCTGCCCGCATTGCCTAAAGACCATCGAGGACGGCGCCTCGTTCTGCCCCTATTGCAACTCATACGTTGGTCCGGGCGATGGCCCCGAGCATACCGAGTTCGTGTTCTGCGACGGCTGCGGCGCCCGTCTGTCCCCGCATGACCGTACCTGTCCCAAGTGCGGACGCCCCGCGCCGGGCATCCTTTCCGAGGACGCGGCCGCATCCGACCTGGCCGCAGGGCGCACGGCCGGCTTTCCGCGCCTGACGCAGGAGCAGATCGATACCGAGGTGCCCCACGCGCCTGCATCTGCCGCCGCGGTGCTCTCCGACGCAGCCGACCCCAACGAGACCTGCGTGCTGCCTGCCTTCGATAAGGACTTTGGCATCCCCAAGGTCGATATCCCCACGCCGGTGTCCCTGCGCGATGACGCCCAGCCCAAAAAGCAAAAGCCCAAGCGCAAGGTCCACCCCGACGAGGATGCCTATCACAAGCACAAGCGCCATATCCCCAAGCCGCTCATCGTCATCGCGGTGCTCGCCGCCGTGTGCGGTGGTGTGTATTGGTTTGTGACCGCCGACCCCATGGGCGTCATGCCCGGCTTCTACGACCAGTTCGGCCAGGCCGCCAAGACCACCTTCCCGTCGCGCCAAAAGGGCGAGGCAACCGACAAAGAGTCCAAGCAAGAGGATGCCTCCGAGGTCGTTCAGGAGGAGACCGTCTTAACCGACGACCAGCTCTACACCAGGCTCGACGGCCTGTACCAGACCATCGTGTCGTACAGCGACGATGATCAGATCGGCGAGGTCATCGAGTCGTTTAATAACGGCTATCTGCGTACGCCGCTCTCCACCCGCCAGGAGCTGTCGCAGAGCGCCTATGCCTTGCGCGATCAGATTAAAAAGACCCAGGATGAGCTCAACAACCTCAAGGTTCAGGACGACACGGTCTATGCGGAGGACATCGAGCACCTAAAGCAGCTTGCCCAGTGGATGTACGAGCGTGTCGACGTGATCTGCCAGAGCTGGGATATTTCGCTGTCCATTCCCGACGGCGAGTCGCTGAGCGCCCGTCAGAGCGAGATCCTGGCGCCCATCGCACAGGGCGGCAACAGCGCGCTTAACCAGTACGACGCCAACGTGGGCGCCTGGAAGCCGCAGCCGCTTTCGTAATTTGTTGCCCTCCGACGGCATAACCTGCGTGCGCAATTGATGGAAGCCCGTGCTTATTGCTACAATTCGTACAAATATGCTTTAAACGCACGAGGAAGGAACCACATGTTTGGTTTTAAGAAAGAGCTCTATACGCCCGAGTACCAGCTCGTCGGTGACGAGTGCGCGGTGATCGAGACGTCGAAGGGCACCATCAAGGTCAAGTTTGACGGTGAGGGCGCCCCCATCCATGTGGCGAACTTCTGCGAGCTTTCCACGATGGGCTTCTATGACGGCCTTAAGTTCCATCGCTATGTGCCCGGCTTTGTGATCCAGGGCGGCGACCCCAATACCCGCGATATGTCCGGCGCCGATGTCGCTGCCGGCCTTGAGGGTCCCGACGGCATGCCCGGTACCGGCGGTCCCGGCTACTGCATCAAGGGCGAGTTTGCCACCAATCCGCGCAACAGCCATGTTGACGGCGCGCTTGCCATGGCCCGCTCCATGGATCCCGATTCCGCGGGCTCGCAGTTCTACTTCTGCCTGGGTGCCCAGCATAACCTCGACTCCGGCTATACCGTCTTTGGCACCACGGTCGAGGGCCTCGACGTCATCTCGCAGCTGCGCGCCGGCGACGAGATCGTTCATGTCGAGATCGTTCACGAGTAAAGGGGACTTCCTTGAATAGCCAGCTGATCCAACAGGGCCGCGCCGCTTATCGCGCGGGTGATTTTTCCGCTGCCGCCCAGATGCTTGGTGCGGCAAAGACTCCCAACGAGATCATGGGTGAGGCCGACCACCTGCGCGGCAACGCCCTGATGCATCTGGGCATGTACGCCGAGGCCGCCGAGGCCTACGCCGCAGCCCTCAACGACGGCGCCTATGGCAAGCGCGGCGCCCTGCTCACCAACCGCGGCAAGGCACTCGCCGCGGTGGGAGACTACACCACGGCTGCCCAGGCGTTCTCTGCAGCTACCCAGGACGCTTCCTACGCCACGCCTTTTAAGGCCTACCTGGGTCTGGGCAACGCGCTGTTCCAGTCGGGCGACTACGCCAACGCCGGTACTGCCTTCCGTCAGGCTGCCATCGACGGCGCCAACCCGGCTCCTGCCGCTGCCCTCGGCGATCTGGGCCGCTGCTTCATCAAGCTCGGCCGCCCCGCGGATGCCGTTGAGACCTACCGCACGGCTATCGACTTTGCCGGCCCGCGCGACGATACGCGCGCCCTCAACGCCGGTATGGGCCAGGCGCTTTCCGCCGCCGGTCGTCCCTCCGATGCGCTCGATGCCTTTAACGCCGCTACCGCCGACGGCATCTACCAGCTCACGCCCGAGCAGGCCGACGAGCTTGCCCGCGTGCACGACTCGCTCGCCGCGCTTTCGGCCCAGACGGCCATGTCCACGGCTCCGGCTCCCGCGATGGACGCTCCCGCTGTCGACCCGCTCGATCCCACGGGCGCGACCGGTCAGTTTATGCCCGACCCCTCTGACACCGGCTTCTTTACGCTGTCTGAGTCCGAGATGGTCCAGCAGGACCGCAAACAGGCCAAGGTCCGTCGTCGCCACCGCCACACGGGTCTTAAGATCTTCCTGGTGCTTCTTCTGCTCATCGTGATCGCTGCCGGCGGTCTTGGCTATGCTTATACGCGCGGCATGGGCTACCCCTCGCAGGAGTCCGTCATCACCGACCTGTTCCAGGCTGCCGGTGACGGCGATACCGCCAAGGCCGAGTCCTGCCTGGCCTCGAGCCTGTCCGAGGACGCCAAGGCGATGATCATCTCCTCGATCCCGCAGGGCGCCACCGTCTCGATCGAGGGTATGGATCAGTCCATGACCGAGACCACCGCCAAGGTGAAGGCTTCGCTGTCCAAGGGCGGCGAGCAGGAGTACACCGTTAAATTCGTGCGCTCCGACAACCATATCGGTTGGGCCGTTTCCTCCTTCGATATCGATTTCTCGGCCGCTGACAACCAGTAGTGACCTTATGAGATTTGGCTCTGCCCGGCGCTTCACCGCAAGTGAGGTGCCGGGCTTGCGCTAGTATGATGGGCTAGTAGTTTTCCAGCAATCATCCAACACATCAGGAGTTGCGTTGTTTTCTTTGATGGATATGTTCTTCGGTAGCTATGCGGGCGATCTCGCCATCGACCTCGGCACCGCCAATACGCTCGTCTCCGTGCGCGGCAAGGGCATCGTCATCCGCGAGCCCTCCGTTGTCGCTATCGACAAGAACGACGAGCGCATCCTGGCAGTCGGCATCGAGGCCAAGCGCATGCTCGGCCGTACGCCCGGCAACATCGTGGCCGTTCGTCCCCTTAAGGACGGCGTCATCGCCGACTTCGATGTCACCGAGGCCATGCTTCGCTACTTTATCGATAAGGCTTCCGAGAAGCGCTATCCGTGGACTCCGCGTCCGCGCGTCGTCGTTTGCGTTCCCTCCGGCGTCACGTCGGTCGAGAAGCGCGCCGTCTTTGAGGCCACGATCCAGGCCGGCGCTCGCCAGGCCTACCTGATCGAGGAGCCCATGGCGGCTGCCATCGGCGCCGACCTACCCGTCGAGGAGCCCACGGGCTCCATGGTCATCGATATCGGCGGCGGCACCACCGAGGTCGCCGTTATCGCTATGGGCGGTATTGTCGTGTCGCAGTCCATCCGCATTGCCGGCGACGAGTTCGACCAGGCTATCCTCACCCATGTTCGCGATGCCTACAACCTGGCTATCGGCGAGCGCACGGCCGAGGACATCAAGATCAAGGTCGGCTCCGCCGTGCCGCTCAAGGATGAGCTCGACGTCGAGGTCAACGGCCGCGACGTTATCACGGGCCTGCCCAAGACCGTGCGTATCGAGAGCGAGGAGATTCGTCGCGCGCTCAACAAGCCGCTCGACGAGATGGCCAAGGCCGTTAAGGACGCTCTGGACGCCACGCCGCCCGATCTTGCCTCGGACCTTATGTACTACGGCATTCTGCTGACCGGTGGCGGTGCGCTGCTGCGCGGCCTCGACGTGCGCCTGCGCGACGAGACCGGCGTTTCGGTCAACGTCAGCCCCACGGCGCTCGATAACGTCGTAAACGGCTGCGCCCGCGTGCTCGAGGCCAACGCTTTTGACGGTGGCTTCGTCCAAACCAATGCTTAATTTCCAAAAGGTGGATTCCATTTGGCACGATCTTCGGGTTTCTCTCCAAATCTGAATACCAAGCGACAATCAACGGGTATGCGCCCGTTGATTGTTTTCAGCCTGATTTCGGTGTTGCTGCTCACGTTTTATATCCGTGAGGGCGAGGCCGGGCCGATTCATGCTGTGCGCTCGGGTGTAACGACGATTACCTCGCCAGTGCGCTTTTTGGGCTCGGCTGTGGCGGCTCCCTTCAACGCGATCGGCAACGTGTTCTCCAACCTCACGGCTTCGCAGGAGTCGCTCGCTGACCTCAAGAAGCAAAACGAGGTGCTGACCTCTAAGGTCGCCGAGCTTTCCGAGGCTCAAAAGACTGCCGAGCGCCTGGAGGGCCTGGTCGGGCTGCAATCGACCTACAACCTTAAGTCGACCGCCGCTCGTATTGTCGGTGCGTCGGGCGATGCCTGGACCTCGACCGTTACCATCGACAAGGGCTCTGCCGACGGCCTTACCATCAACATGCCCGTGACGAGTTCTGCCGGTGTTATCGGGCAGATTATCGAGGTATCGGCCAAGACCTCTACCGTACGCCTGATTGGCGACGAGAACTCGGGCGTGTCCGCCATGGTGCAGGATACGCGCGCCCAGGGTATGCTGCAGGGCCAGGCTGACGGTACGCTGCGTCTTGAGTACGTGAGCGTCGACTCCGACGTCAAAGTGGGCGACATCATCGTGACTTCTGGCATTGGCGGCGTGTTCCCCAAGGGCCTGCCGCTCGGCACCGTTTCCTCGGTGGAGAAGTCGGCCAACGATGTGTATTACACCATCGTCGTACGCGCCCAGACCACGGCAGAGAATAACGAGGAGGTGCTCGTCATTACCTCGCTGACCGACGAACAGTCGGCCTCGGATGAGGACGTGAGCACCGCTAATAGCACGCCGCAGGGAACGTCGCGCGATGCTGCGACCAAGACGAAGGACGAGGGCTCGGATGACAGTTCCGACACGTCCGAGACAACCGATTCCGGCTCGAGCGAATAGGGGGCATGTCCATGGATCTACACGAGCAGGGGGCGAGCTCCCGCACGTTTGTAATCGCCGCCATTGTATGCGTACTGCTGCAGGCAGGCCTGGCGCCGCAGATCTCCATTGCGGGCGGTCGCGTCAACTTTATGATTATCCTGGTGTGCCTGAGCGTGTTCTCGGGCGATCCCACGCGGGCTGTCGTCTGCGGTTTTTGCAGCGGCCTGTTCTATGATCTTTCCGCTGCCGTGCCGGTGGGCGTTATGTCGCTACTGCTGACAGTGGGCAGTTTTGCCCTGGTGCACAGCGCGGCCGGTCAGACGGGCGGCTCCCCGAGCGCGCGCGGTATTACCGTGGGCGCCTTCGCGCTTGCCATCAACGTGGTCTACAGCATCATCTTGCTGTTTATGGGTCTGGAGACGAGCTTTGTGGTGGCTGTTTTTGGACACGCCCTGCCGTCTTCGATCCTGACGGGTCTGGTTGCCATTCCGTTTTTGATGTCCGGTGTCGTGCCGCAGTCCGGTTACGGATTCTCCGCACGCGGTGGTCATCAGACGGGTATGCGCTTCAAGCCCAAGACCCGCAAACTCAAATAGGGGAGGCTCAAAGATGTCTTCCCAGATGACGGTTATCATCGCCGGTATCGTGCTTGTCGTGGCCATTGTGGTCGCGCTGGTCATCATGCGCCGCGGCGATTCCCGTTTTACCTACGACACGCAGCATGGAACGGCCCCGCGCGCCACTGAGGGCGAGGGCAATACCGCCGCGACCGCCTTCAAGGGTCGCTTCTCCATCCTCACCGCCGGCGTGGGCGCAATGTTTGCCGCACTCGCCGTCAAGCTGTGGGGCATGCAGATGGTCTCGTCGGACTACTACGACAAGCAGGCCAAGAGCAACCAGACCCGTACCGTCACCACGCCGGCTGTGCGCGGGCGAATCCTTGATCGCAATGGCGTGGCACTTGTGCAAAACCGTCCCTCACTTGCCGTTGTCGCCTATCGCGACCTGGCCGATGACACCGTGCTGGTGCATCACCTCGCGAATGTGCTCGGCATGCCCTACGTCGCGGTTTTGCGCAACATTCAGGACAATTCCGAGGGCGCCCAGAGCCTGCATACCATCGCAACGGACGTGCGCCGCTCCACGGTTGCCTATATCAAGGAGCATGCCGGCGAGTTCCCGGGTGTGAAGATTGCCGAGCGCACCGAGCGCCAGTACCCGTACGGCGAGACGGCCTGTCACATTTTGGGCTATACCGGCACCATTACCTCCGAGCAGCTCGAGGCACAGAACAAGAAGGCTTCGGGCGATAACGATAGCGCAGCCGGTCAGATTACGTACCAGTCGGGTGATATCGTGGGCCAGGCGGGCGTCGAGAGCTACTACGAGAACTTGCTGCAGGGTATTCGTGGCGAGCAGACGGTGAAGGTCGATGCCTCGGGCAACGTGACCGGTCAGGCCGGCGCCGTGCCCGCCAAGGCCGGCTCCGACATTAAGCTCACGCTTGACCTCAAGATTCAGCAAGCCTGCGAGACGGCGCTTGCAAGTGCCATTGAGCTCGCTAAGACCACAGGCCACAGTGACGCCGGCAACGGTGCCGTGGTGTGCCTCGACCCCAATAACGGCGAGATTCTGGGCATGGCCAGCGAGCCCAAGTTCGATCCTTCGGTGTTTATCGGCGGCGTCTCCAACGACGTGTGGACCGAGCTCAACGATGACGAGGGTTCGCATCCGCTGCTCAACCGCGCCATTAGCGGCCAGTACATGTCCGCCTCGACCATCAAACCCCTCTCGGCGTTGGCTGGCCTTGAGTTTGGCACGTACACTTCGAGTCAAACGACCAACTGCACGGGATATTGGACCGGCTTGGGCAAATCTTGGGGAAAATACTGCTGGCTGCACTCCGGCCACGGCACGATGACGCTGCAGTCGGGTATCGCCAACTCCTGCGACCCCGTGTTCTACGATATGGGCAAGGCGTTTTTCTACAACGACCAGCATCCCGAGGGCCTGCAAGAGGTCTTTCGTCGCTGGGGCCTAGGCAAGACCTGTGGTATCGACCTTCCGAGTGAGGGTGCCGGCCGCATTCCCGATGCCGAGTGGAAAGAGTCGTACTTTACCGACGCCTCGGCCGAGGACCGCAAATGGAACGCTGGCGATATGACGAACATCGCCATCGGCCAGGGCGACATTTTGGTGACGCCGCTGCAGATGGCCTGCGCCTATATGGGCATTGCCAACGGCGGCAAACAGTATGTGCCGCATGTGTTCTTGTCTGCTGTCTCGCGTGATGGCGACGGCGATGCCTACAAGTACAACGGCAAGGGCAAGAAGAAGCGCCTGGAGGCCAAGATCAACAGCGATTCGGATTTGGCTCTTGTTCGCAACGGCATGCACGACGTGATTTACTCCGCGTCGACTTCGACCGCCGCGCACTTTAACTCTCTGACCCCTACGGTCTACGGCAAGTCCGGCACGGGCGAGAAGAGCGGCGAGGACGATTACGCGTGGTTTTGCGCCTACGCGCCGGCCGATGACCCCAAGTACGTGATTGCCACTATCTTGGAACAGGGCGGTGGCGGCTCCGATACCGCGTTGCACGTCGTGCGCGATGTCCTCGGTGCGATTTATGACGAGCCCGACACGTCGACGGCCACGGGCGATTCCTCGGTTCGATAGGAGGTTGCGATGGACTTTTCGCCGGCGGACCTTTTCCGCTCAACTAAGACCGGCTCCCGCAGCAGCCTGGACCGCGTCAACAAGCAGATTTCCGCATCGCGCGGAACGTTTCGCCAGAAGGTACACATCGGTGTGCTGCTGGCTACCGTCGCGCTCGTTGCCTATGGTGCCATCATCATTTGGTCGGCCTCGCAGTTTAAGGCCGATGCCTCGTTCTCGCGACACCTGCTGGGTATCGGTATTGGCGCGGTGCTGGCGGTGCTCGTCTGGCGCACCGACCTGCGTGGCATTTCCAATTTCTCGACGGCGTTGCTCGTCATTGACCTTATTGTGATCTTCTCGCCCAAGATTCCGGGCCTGTCCTATACGGGCGGTCTGGGCATGACGGGTTGGATCAAGATTCCCGGTATCGGCCTGACCTTCCAGCCCGTTGAGCTCGCCAAGCTCATCACTATCTTCTTTATGGCCACGCTTGGCTCGCAGTACAACGGCCGCATCGATACCGTTCGCGACTACATTAAGCTCTGCGGCATGCTGTCCATTCCGTTTTTGGCCGTCGTCGCCATGGGCGACCTGGGCTCGGGCCTGGTCGTGCTGGTGTCGGGCGCAATCGTCATCTGCATGAGCGGCGCACGCCGCGAATGGGTGCTGTCGACCTTGGC
This sequence comes from uncultured Collinsella sp., assembly GCA_900541745.1. Taxonomy (GTDB): domain Bacteria; phylum Actinomycetota; class Coriobacteriia; order Coriobacteriales; family Coriobacteriaceae; genus Collinsella. The sequence continues at coordinate 31,553 of UQLA01000013.1, forward strand.
CCTTCTGGTTGGTTTGATTGCGCTCATCTTGGCGCTCGACTCGGTCTTTGATTCGCTCCTTGGCCACGACGTGCTTATCAAGCAGTATCAGATGAACCGTCTGACAGTCTTCATCAACCCCGACAAAGCCGATTCGGATGATGCCTACAACCTGCAGCAGTCGCTCATTGCCGTCGGATCGGGTGGCTTCTTTGGTAAGGGCCTGGGCCACGCGACGCAGTCGGCCGGCGGCTTTCTACCCGAGTTCCACACCGACTTCGTCTTCGCCTTCCTGTCCGAGACGTTCGGCTTCTGCGGCTCTTTTTTGCTTCTGTGCCTCTACGTGCTGCTGATCTTCTCGACGATCCGCGTTGCCTTTAAGTGCGAGTCACTGTTCTTGCGCCTATCGTGCGTGGGTATCGTCGGCATGTGGGCGTTCCAGACCTTCGAGAACATCGGCATGTGCATTGGCATGATGCCGATTACCGGTATTCCGCTGCCGTTTATTAGTTTTGGTTCGTCGTCGATGATGATTCAGTTGCTGACGGTGGGTATCGTACAATCCATATGGCGGCATCGTTCGGGCGCCGCGTAACCGCTGGAGGGGTTTGCCATGAAGATTCCCATAGATAAGTTGACCAGCGCTTTTAAGATGGGCGCGTCTGTTAAGAAGGATTCCGATACACCGGTGCGTGTCTCGGTTTACCTTGATTCGACTGCGTCTCGCTTTTTGGTCGAGACGGTGCGCGATGCCTTTGTGCCGCAGACGACTTCGGGCATTGTGCGTGTTGATCGCCTAGGGGAGGACCGTATCGTTCCCAAGGCCGATACCGACGTGGTGTTGGTCCTCTCGTGCGGATCTGACCGCTTGGAGAGTGCTGTGCAGGAGCTCGTGATTGCCGGCGCACCCGTGTGCGTGCTTGCCGAGTCCGCCGTCGAGGTACCGTTCGTTGAGGAATCCACGCCCATGCTCGGCGTGGTGGCGGCGACCGATAAGACCTATCTGCTCGAGACGCTTGCCCGCTGGATCCTCGATCGCACGGACAAGGAGACGGCTTTTGCCGCCAACTTTGCCTTTATGCGCATCGCGGCGGCAAACCGCATCATTACCTCGTGCGCGCTCACCAACATGGCGACGGGCGCCCTGGTGTTTTTGCCGGGTGCCGACTATCCCGTGATGGCGCTGGCGCAGGTGGGCATGCTCTTTGAGCTGGCGGCCATCTTTGGACGCGGCATAAAGCCCGAGCGCGGCTACGAGGTCGCGGGCGTGCTCGCCGGCGGTCTGGTGATTCGCGCCGTCACCCGCGCATTGGTGAAGCAGACGCCGCACATCGGCTTTGTCGTCAAGGCGTTAACCGCAGCTGCCGGCACCTATGGCATGGGTCGCGCGCTCGTGTCGCTCTACGAGCGCGATGTGGACTACAGCCGCGCCAATGAGGTTGTCAACGCCACGTTTTCGCGCGTTCGCGACCTGGTGACCACGGTCTCCGGTGCCACCCGTCCTATGAGTCCTTTCGAGGATGCATCCGATCTCGCTGCTTAGGGGTTTCTGTTGCGCGTTCCATACCAAGACTGTTTTCATCTGATCGAGCCGCTGCTCGCCAAGGTCGAAAAGCCGAGTCGCTATATCGACCACGAGTGGGGCACGCTCTCAAAGGCCGATGCCGACTATCGCTGTTGCATGATCTATCCGGATGTGTATGAGGTCGGTCTGCCTAACCAGGGCATCGCCATTCTCTACAACATCCTTAATCAGGCCGAGGGCATCTCCTGCGAGCGCGGCTACGTGCCGTGGCCTGATATGGGCGATGCCATGCGCGAGGCGGGGATTCCGCTGCTGTCGCTCGAGGGTGCAGCGCCCGTGGCCTCGTTCGACATCGTCGGCATGCACGTGCCGCACGAGATGGCTGTGACGAACTTCCTCGAAGCGCTCGATCTCGCCGGCATTCCGCTGTTGGCGGCCGACCGTACCGAGGACGATTCCATCATCGTCGCCGGTGGTCCCTCGGTGTATAACCCCGAGCCGTACGCGGCCTTTTTCGATGCCATCCTCATTGGCGAGGGCGAGGAGTCGCTGCTCGAGATCTGCCAGCTGCATCGCCGCTTGCGCGACGAGGGCGTCTCGCGCGCTCAGATTGTCGAGCAGCTCGCGACTGTCGCCGGTACCTATGTCCCGTCCCTGTATGAGGTGCGTCATGACGAGCCCTGCTCGCCGCATGGCTATACCGTGCCGCGCGAGGGCAAGGACGTCCCGCCGGTAGTCTACAAGCGCGTCGTCGAGGACTTTGGTGCCACCAATCCGCTTTCTCAGTCGTGCGTGCCGTATGCGCAGCTCGTCCACGATCGCCTGTCTATCGAGATCCTGCGTGGCTGCGCCCGCGGCTGCCGTTTTTGCCAGGCCGGTATGACGTATCGTCCGGTACGCGAGCGCTCGGCCGACCAGATCGTGTCATCAGTGATCCAAGGTTTGGAAAAGACTGGCTATGACGAGGTGTCGCTTACCTCGCTTTCGACGACCGACCACTCCTGTATCCGCGACGTGCTCGGTAGGCTCAACCGTCGTCTGGAGGACACGGGCATTCGCGTGTCCATTCCGTCGCAGCGCTTGGATTCGTTTGGCGTTGACATGGCCGAGTCGGTTGCCGGCGAAAAGAAGGGCGGCCTGACGTTTGCGCCCGAGGCGGGCAGCCAGCGTATGCGCGACATCATCAACAAGAACGTGACCGAGGAGGACTTGGATCGCGCGGCCAAGGCGGCCTTCGAGGCCGGCTGGAACCGCATGAAGCTCTACTTCATGATGGGCCTTCCCGGCGAGCGCGACGAGGACATCGTGGCTATCGCCAACCTGGCCGATCACGTGCTGGAGCTCGGCCGCTCCGTGGTGCCCAAGGCACGCCGCGGGTCTATCTCGGTGTCTATCTCTGTTTCGGTGTTCATCCCCAAGGCGGCAACGCCTTTCCAGTGGTGCCCGCAGCTCGATTACGACGACGTTAAGCGCCGCCAGAAGCTGCTCATCACGAGCGTGCGCAACCGTGCCGTTCGCGTGCACTACCACGATGCCGAGACCTCGCTTGTCGAGGCTGCGCTCTCCCGTGCCGGTCGCGATATGACGCCGGTCATCATCGATGCCTGGCGTGCGGGCTCGCGCTTCGACGCCTGGGTGGAGCACTTCTCGCTCGACAACTGGAAGGAGGCCGCTGCCAAAAACGGCATCGACCTCAACGAACTGGTGCACTTGCCCTACGAGCTGGACTGGCGCCTGCCCTGGGAGCACGTGAGCCCCGGCTGCTCGCGCGGCTTCCTCGAGCGCGAATACCGCCGTTCGCTCGAGGGCGTCACGACGCCCGATTGCACCCGCACGTCGTGCACCGGCTGCGGAATCTGTCCCACGCTCCACGCCAAGAACGTATTGATGGGTGATCGCGCATGAGTGAGCGCTTGACCGACAATCCCACGCTCTTTAGGCTGCGCGTTCGCTACGGCAAGCGTGATCGCCTTAAGTACCTGGGTCATCTGGAACTAATCCATACCATTGAGCGCATCGTGCGCCGTGCGGGCCTGCCCTATGCCGTGACGCAGGGTTTCTCGCCGCATATGCGCGTGGGCTTTTCGTCGGCGCTGCCCGTGGGCACGTCGTCGACCTGCGAGTGGTATGACCTGTTTATGACCGAGTTTGTCGCTCTTGACGAGGCCTTTGAGCGCCTGGCCGCTGCATCGCCTGCCGATCTGGCGCCTATCGAGGCCGCCTACATCGACGTGCGCACGCCGGCGCTGACGGCTCAGCTTACGCGCCTGTCGTACTGCATCGACTTGCACCTGGACCCCGAGGCCCCCGTGAGCGCCGACGAGGTGCGCGCTGCGATCGACACGCTGCGCGCGGGTCACGGCATTGACTATGCGCGCGGCAAAAAGAGCAAGCGCCTTGATCTGGACCATACGCTCGTTGGCTATGAGCTTGCGGCGGGGGAGCGACCGGACCATCTGGTGCTCATGCTCGACACCCATGCCGACAACGAGGGCTCCATGCGTCCGGAGATTTTGCTTTCTGCTGCTGATGTTTTGTTGCAGGGCTTGACCCCGGGCGTCGATGCACCTATTGTTTCCACCGGTATGCAAGACCTCGTGACCATCTGCTCCTACGATGTCGAGCGTCAGAATCAAGCATGCGAGGACGACGAGGGCCGACTCGTCAGCCCCATACCTGTGCGAACTTGTGGATTTGCTCCACATACTCGTTGACGGGGGTATTATCGCCTGCTACTATATTCGGCTGTTGCACTAACTGATGCATGAAGGGCAAGTAAACATGTACGCAATCGTTAACACGGGCGGCAAGCAGTACAAGGTCGCCACCGACGATGTCATCACCGTCGAGAAGATCGAGGGCAATGAGGGCGACAAGGTCACCCTGCCGGTCATCTTCCTCAACGATGGTAAGAAGATCGTCACCGATCCCGACAAGCTGGCCAAGGCCAAGGTTACCGCTCAGATCGTTGAGCAGTTCAAGGGCGAGAAGCAGCTGGTCTTCAAGTTCCACAAGCGTAAGCGCTATCGTCGTCTGAAGGGTCACCGTCAGCAGCTCACCAAGCTGAAGATCGTGAAGGTCCAGGCTACGTCCCGCGCCAAGAAGGCTGTCAAGGCAGAGGCCGAGGCTGTTGCCGAGGCTCCCGTCGCCGAGTAGATTACACTCGTAACGAAAGAGTAGGTATACACAATGGCACACAAAAAAGGACTCGGTTCCTCCCGTAATGGCCGTGACTCCCGCGGTCAGCGCCTTGGCACGAAGCGCTTCGCCGGCCAGACGGTAACCACGGGCACGATTCTCGTCCGTCAGCACGGCACGCACATCCACCCGGGTGAGAACGTTGGCCGTGGCAAGGACGACACGCTGTTCGCGCTGGTCGACGGTACCGTTGAGTTCCACAAGGGTATCAAGCACAGGGTCAGCGTACGCCCGCTCGCGAACGCGTAATTCACCCTTCATAGAGCACATATGTGGGAGGCACTTGAGTTTTAGGATTCAAGGGTCTCCCTCTTTTTTGTAGGAGGCGATTCTGTTGTCACAGTTCACCGATATCAGCCGCATTAACGTGTGCGGCGGCGACGGCGGTGCCGGATGCATGTCGTTTAGGCGCGAGGCCTTTGTCCCCAAGGGCGGCCCCGATGGCGGCGACGGCGGTCGTGGCGGCAATGTCGTCATCCAGGCCGATGCTCAGCTGTCTTCACTGATCGATTACCGCTTTAAGCATCACTTTCGTGCCGAGCGCGGAACGCACGGTCAGGGCGCCCGCCGCAACGGCAAAAGCGGCGAGGACCTGATCCTTAAGGTTCCCATGGGTACCGTGGTGCGCGAGCTCGACCCCGAGACGCAGACCCCGATGTTCGAGATTGCTGACCTGGTGCACGACGGTGAGCGCGTCGTCGTGGCGCCCGGTGGCGCCGGCGGTCTGGGCAATACCCACTTTGTGACGTCGGTGCGCCGCGCGCCCGCGTTCGCCCAGCTGGGCGAGCCGGCCGAGGAGCACTGGATTGAGCTCGAGATGAAGCTCATGGCCGATGCCGCGCTCGTGGGCTTCCCCTCGGTGGGTAAATCCTCACTTATTGCGCGCATGAGTGCCGCCCGACCCAAGATCGCCGACTATCCGTTTACCACGCTTGTGCCCAACTTGGGTATGGTGCGTGCCGGCGAGTACTCCTATGTCGTTGCCGACGTCCCCGGCCTTATCGAGGGTGCGAGCGAGGGCAAGGGCCTGGGCCATCAGTTCCTGCGCCACATCGAGCGCACGGCACTCATCATGCATGTCGTCGATATGACGGGCGGTTTTGAGGATCGCGATCCGGTCGAGGACTATCGCATCATCAACCGCGAGCTCGAGCAGTATGGCGCCGAGCTTTCGGAGCGCCCGCAGATCGTCGTCGCCAACAAGTGCGATGCGCCGGGCACGGCTGACAAGATTGCCGACCTCAAACGCGCCGCGCTCGACGATGGACATATGTTCTTTGCCGTGTCTGCTGTGACGGGCGCCGGCCTCAACACGTTGATGCTTGCCGTGGGCGAGCAGGTGGCTAAGCTGCGCGCCGAGTTGGCTGTCTCCGATGAGCCGGTCGATCTGCGCGACGATGAGTGGGAGCGCCGTCGCCTGCAGCGTGAGAAGCGTTTCCGTATTGTTCAGGAAGAGCCCCATGCCTTCCGCGTGGTCGGTCGCGCCATCGAGCGCATGGTTATCCAGACCGACTGGGAAAACGAGGAGGCCGTCATCTACCTGCAGCATAAGTTTGCGCGCATGGGTGTTGACGACGCGCTCGAGAAGGCCGGCTGCCGTGCGGGCGACGAGGTCCGCATTTGCCAGCGCGCCTTTGACTTCGAGGGTGCCGAGGACTTCTCGGAGTACGAGGAGGAGCTTGAGGGCGAAGGCGTTGAGGTTATTGACGTAGCGGCCGAGGGTGCGGATGTGGTTGATGCCACCGAGGGCTCCGAAGACACTACCGAAGTCGACGTTGTTGAGATCCCGGAGGGCGAGTAGGCCATGTCGCTGCGCGGTGGAATCGGATTGCCTGAGCTGCCTATCAAGGATGGGCAGGAGTTTAGGCTCGGCATTATGGGTGGCACCTTCGACCCGATTCATTACGGGCACTTGGTTACCGCCGAGCAGGCACGCGAGTCGCTCGACTTGGACGCCGTGCTCTTTATGCCGGCCGGCTCTCCCGCCTTTAAGCTCGACAAACCGGTGACGCCTGCCGAGGACCGTTATGCCATGACGGTCCTCGCCACCGCCGCGAATCCGGCTTTTTTGGCGAGTCGTTTCGAGATCGACCGTCCGGGCGTGACCTATACGGCCGATACGCTTCATGCCCTTCGCGACTTTTACCCGCCTCAGGTAAAGCTCTATTTTATTACTGGCGCTGACGCGATTATCGATATTGTGACCTGGCATGATGCCGACCGAATCGCCGAGCTTGCCACGTTTATTGCGGCGACGCGACCGGGCTTTGATATCGATACGGCGCGTGCCCGAATCAAAGAGTCGGGCCTGCCGTTTGACGTGCGTTATATCCAGATTCCGGCGCTGGCGATTAGCTCGACCAACATTCGTAAGCGAGTTGCCCGTGGCATGAGCGTGCGCTATCTTACGAGCGAGTCCGTGCTCGGCTATATTCGCAAGCGTGGGCTGTATGCCGATCTGGGTCAAGAAGATTTTGAGTGATGGGGGTCTACGTTGTCGGTAGAGGATCAGTTTGAGGGCGATGAGCGCGCGCTGCTCAAACGCATTCAAGAGCTGCTCGATGTGCGTATGAAGGATAAGCGCAAGCGTTACGTGCATTCGCTCGGGGTTGCCGAGACTGCGCTGCACCTAGCCGAGGTATACGGTGTCGACCGCTTTAATGCCGCTGCCGCCGGCCTGATCCATGATTGGGATAAGGTTCTCTCCGACGACGAGCTGGTCACGCGCGCTCTGCATTACGGCATTAAGATTGCCGGCTCTCCGTCTGCCGCGACGCCGCTATTGCATGGCCCGGTTGCCGCCTATGAGCTTCCGCAGCTTTTCCCCGAGCTGTCGCCGGCGGTCTTTCAGGCTGTCGACCGTCACACTGTAGGCGCTTGCGACATGACGCCGCTCGATATGGTGGTCTTTGTGGCCGATGCCATCGAGCCCAACCGCCATGGTGATTATGCCCACGCGCTGCGCAAGATGGTGGGGGAGTCGACGCTTGACGAGTTGTTCTTCTCCTGTTTTGCGCAGGGTCTGGTCTACGTGATCCAGTCCGGGCGTTATCTTTATCCCACGGCTATTACGATTTACAACCATTACGCCCAGCTACGCTAGCTCGGGTGCGTCTAGAAAGAGGTATTCCATGGCCGACGAGACCATGACCGACGAGCAGATTCTTGAAGGTGTGGAGCACAAGAGCTTCGTTGCCACGTCCGACCGCACCGCTGCCTCGCTGTCCGCGAGCGGTGTCGCCGCCGAGGATGTCGCCCGCGCCGCCGCGCAGGCCGCCTACGACAAGAAGGGCGAGGACGTTCAGGTGCTCGACCTGACTGAGCTCTCCGACGTGTGCGACTACTTTGTGCTCGCCACCGGTACCAACAACCGTCAGGTCGATTCGATTGTCGACGAGATCGAGGAGAAGGTCGCCGAGGCTTGCGGTGAGCACCCGTTCTCCATCGAGGGTCGCGAGCAGAAGACCTGGATGCTCATGGACTACGGTTCGGTCGTCGTCCACGTCTTCACCCCCGAGGCACGTGACTTCTATCGTCTCGAGAAGCTCTGGGGCGACGCTCCCCAGCTTCCCCTCAACCTCCTCTAGGACCCTATTTGGGCTGGGGCTTCTCTATAACTACCCTCTACCGTTCGCCGGACAGTTGCACTACCTGCAGCTGCCCGGCTTTTTGCTCAAAGGCGGTTAATCGTTGAAGCGGGATTGGCGGCCGAAGGATAGGGCAGTGTCGCCGAATTTGTCTCGGACGGCGTCGATGGCGACGGAGAGGTCGCGGCGGTCGCTGGATTGGGCTCCGCGGTCATCGACCTCGCAGAATAGATCGGTCTGGATACCGCCTTGGTGGCTGAAGTCGCTCATGCCGATACCCGCCAGACGCACGTGCATGCCTTCTTGCCAGATATTGTCGAGCAGCTCGAGCGCTACGGCCACAAAGATATTCTCGTCGTCGGTGGGGTGGGGCAAGCGGCGCTGTGCCGTGCGCCCGCTGCCATACGAATACTTGAGCTTGAGCGTTACGGTTCCGCCCGTCAGCCCTTGACGGCGCAGGCGGCGCCCAACCGACTCGCCGAGCAGCGCGATCGCCGCCTCGATATCCCCACGCTCAGTCAAATCCTTCGCAAAGGTGCGTTCATTGCTCACCGATTTAACTTCGCGTTCCTCATCCAGGCCAGTAACCTCGGATACTTCGAGCCCCAAAGCACGTTGGCGCATACGCTCGCCATTCACGCCAAAGATTGCAGCCAGGGTGGACTTTGGCGCGCGTGAAAGCTCGCCGAGCGTATAGATGCGCATGCGACGCAGTCGCTCCTCGGCCGAACGCCCGATTCCGCTCATGGCGGACACGGGCAGCGCGGCCAAAAACCGCTGCTCCGTACCGGGGCGCACAATGGTCAGTCCAAACGGCTTGTCGCGCTCGCTTGCGATTTTGGCCACGGTCTTGTTGCACCCAACGCCGATGGAGCACGTCACCCCCAGCGCCGCAACGCGGTCGCTTATACGCCGCGCAACCAGCAGCGGGTCTTCGGGTGCAAAGCGGCCTGGCGTGATATCGATAAAGGCCTCGTCGATGGATACGCGTTCAACGCGCGGGGTCTCGTCGGCGAGAATCGCCATGACCTGCGCGCTCACCTCACGGTAGCGATCAAAGTGTCCGTGCGTCCAAATGGCCTGCGGGCACAGGCGCCGCGCCTCGGCCGAGGCCATGGCAGAATGCACGCCAAAGCGACGTGCCTCGTACGAACATGTGGACACGACGCCGCGTGACTCGGCGTCTCCACCCACGATGAGCGGCTTTCCGCGCCATTCGGGATGATCGAGCATCTCCACACTCGCAAAAAATGCATCGAGGTCCATCAGGCCCACCGCTGGACCCGTCCAGGGCGGCGGCGTGACGCCCGCAGCATCCTCATAACCGTATGTATGTTCGCGTCTTTCCATGTTATGAGTATACCGCGCAGCTCATGTGGGGTGCGTGGATGCGCTTGCAAATCGCGAATTCTTGTCTAAGATATGGATTTGCCCTCGACTACACCGAAGAAGTTGGTCTCACGGACTTCACCTGCCCGCGTCGATGGCGTATTATGTTCAACTGTTTGTTTGTAGTTGCAGCCTAAAGCTGCTTGGTTGGAGGAGTTTCCTTTGGCAGTCAAGATTCGCCTTGCTCGTCACGGCGCTAAGAAGCGTCCGTACTACCGTGTCGTCGTCGCCGATTCCCGCGCCCCGCGTGACGGTCGTATCATCGAGGAGGTTGGCCGCTACAACCCGATGACCGCCCCCAAGACCATCAACCTCGACCTCGAGAAGATTGCTGACTGGCAGTCCAAGGGCGCTCAACTCACCGACGCCGTCGCCGCTCTGGTCAAGGCCGCCAACGAGGGCGAGAAGACCGAGACCGTCGTCAAGAAGTCCAAGAAGCAGCTCGCCAAAGAGGCCGAGGCCGCTAAGGCTGCCGCTGAGGCCGCTGAGGGCGCCGAGGAGTAAATCGTGCCTGAGGTTGACGCTGCACAGCTCGAGGGTGAGGCAATGCTCTCAGATCGCATCGCCGATCTCGTCGAATATCTCGTTGTTCAGATCGTCGACGACCCGGATTCCGTGAGCCTCGAGGTCATCGATGGTGACGACGCCTCCACGATTGAGGTTTCGGTTGCCGAGGATGACGTTGCTAAGGTCATCGGCCGTCGTGGCCGTACCATCAAGGCCATTCGCACGCTCGCCCGTGCACTGGCCGCTCGCCTCGACACTGCTGTCGAGGTAGAGGTTCTGGGCTAGGACCTTGAGGTCCCAGTACAAAAACATCGCCCGTGTGGTCAAGCCGCACGGAAGGAAGGGGGAGGTCCTCGCGCAGCCGCTGCGGGGGCTTCCTTCTGTATTGAAGCCGGGTATGCGCGTCGCCTTGACGCCGCCGGCGCTCAAGCGCGACCGTTTTTGCACGGTCGTATCTGTCACCGATACGGGCGATGGCGATCTGGTCTCGTTTGAGGGCATAGATGACTTGACGGCCGCTGAGGGCATCACCGGATGCTATGTGCTGGCCAATCGTGACGACTTTGAGCTCGATTCGCTCGACGCCGCCTATACCGACCTTATGGGTCGCGAGGTGACCGACGAGCGCTTTGGTTCGCTCGGCACGATTGTCGAGATCATGTCGACGCCCGCCAACGATGTTTGGGTTGTCGAGGGTGATCGGTACGGCGAGGTGCTGATTCCCGTGATCGAGCAGGTTGTGCTCGATCTTCCCGACACAGGAACAATTTCCGTCCACGTTATGGACGGCTTGATCGATATGGACAAGTAGGGAGGACAGCATGCTGATTGAGACCCTTTCGGTCTTTCCCGAGATGTTTGAGCCCGTCATGTCCACGTCGATTTTGGGCCGCGCCCGCAAGGCCGGCCTTTTTGATTTTAAGGCGTATAACCTGCGCGACTGGACGCACGACCGCCATCGCACCGTCGATGACGAGCCGTACGGCGGTGGGCAGGGCATGCTCATGAAGGTCGAGCCCATTGCCGAGGCAATCGAGGCCATCAGCTCCGAGGGTCCCAAGCCCACCGTGGTGTTCTTCACCCCCTGCGGCGAGCCCTTTACGCAGCATGTGGCCGAGCGCCTGCTCAAAAGTGAGCGCCTGCTGTTTGTGTGCAGCCGTTACGAGGGCGTCGACGAGCGCGCCTATGCGTATGCCGATGAGCGTCTGTCGATCGGCGACTACGTGCTCACGGGCGGCGAGCTGCCCGCTATGGTCGTGGCCGATGCCGTCGTACGGCTCATTCCCGGAGCCTTGGGCGACGAGATGAGCAACGTCGACGAGTCCTTCTCGACCGCCGAGGATGGAGGTCTGCTCGAGTACGCGCAGTACACCCGCCCCGCCGAGTTCAATGGCGAGGGCGTGCCGCCGGTGCTCGTAAGCGGCGACCACGCCAAGGTCGATGCCTGGCGTCGTAAGAACGCCATCGAGCGTACCTGTCGTTGGCGTCCCGATCTTATCGAGACGGCTCACCTTACGCCCGAGGAGCGCGCGTACGCGCAAGAGATTCTGGACGCATCGTATTCGCAGAGCGAGGAGTGAGAATGGTCCCATCGCAGCATTCCGTGCTAAAGGGTGCGTTTGAGTGGGTCGTGGTTGTTGCGATCGCACTGGTCGCCACCTTCTTGATTCGCACGTTTGTGGTCGAGCCCTTTGTGGTGCCCACCGGCTCCATGGAGTCCACGATCGAGATTGGCGACCAGATCCTGGCGCAGAAGGTGACGCTTGAGCTCGGCCAGCCTGTCAAACAGGGCGATATTGTGGTGTTCCACAACCCCGATGGCACCTCTGAGCACGATGTTCTCGTCAAGCGCGTCATCGCTACGGCTGGCCAGACAGTCAACCTGCAGGACGGCAAGGTCGTCGTCGACGGCCAGGCACTCGATGAGGACTATACGACCGGCATGAGCTGGCCGCTTTCCGTCCAGGCGCCCGCTGCCCAGGTGAGCTATCCCTACACCGTCCCTGACGACTGTGTTTGGGTGATGGGCGATAACCGCGAGAACTCTGCTGACTCCCGCTACTTTGGCCCGGTCGACCGCTCCGAATTGATCGCCGTGGCGCTTGTGCGCTACTGGCCGCTCAACCGTATCGGCGCTATCGATTAAAAACCGCTATAGTACAGTACCTAACCGTGTAATCGTTTCGACGAGGGGATATTAGAGGCATGAACGCTTCATCGCTTTCCTTCCAAGACATCATCCTGCGCCTCCAGCAGTACTGGGGCGAGCAGGGCTGCGTCATTATGCAGCCCTATGACTCCGAGGTCGGTGCCGGTACCTTCCATACCGCGACCACGCTGCGCTCGCTCGGTCCCGCCGAGTGGCGCACCTGCTATGCGCAGCCCTGCCGCCGTCCCGCCGACGGCCGCTACGGCGAGAACCCCAACCGCATGCAGCACTACTATCAGTTCCAGGTGCTCATCAAGCCCTCGCCGGTCAACGCCCAGGAGCTCTACCTGGGTTCGCTGGCCGCCATTGGCCTGGACCCCAACGACCATGACGTCCGCTTTGTCGAGGACGACTGGGAGAGCCCGACGCTCGGCGCTTGGGGCCTTGGCTGGGAGGTCTGGCTTAATGGCATGGAGGTCACGCAGTTTACGTACTTCCAGCAGGTGGGCGGCATCGAGGTCGACCCCGTGCCCGTCGAGATCACCTATGGCCTGGAGCGCATCGCCATGTACGCCCAGGGCGTCAACTCGGTCTACGACCTGGTGTGGAGCTACCTGCCCGACGGCACGCCCATGACCTACGGCGACGTGTTCCTGGAGAACGAGCGCGAGTTCAGCGCTTACAACTTTGAGGTCGCCAACGTCGAGATGATGCGTCAGAAGTTTGACGACTACGAGGCCGAGTGCCACTCCTGCCTGGAGCGCAAGCTGCCGCTGCCGGCATATGACTGCGTCATGAAGTGCAGCCATGCCTTCAACCTGCTCGATGCCCGCGGTGCGCTGTCCGCAGTCGAGCGCGCCAACTACATCCTGCGCGTCCGCGCCGTCGCCAAGGCGTGCTGCGAGGCCTATATGGCCGAGGTCGCCGGAATCAACGAGAATGCCGATCAGGAAGGCGAGGTGGCGTAAGCCATGGCAGACGCTAAGGATTTCCTGTTTGAGATCGGTACGGAGGAAATGCCCTCTGCACCGCTGAACAATGCCGTCAAGCAGCTTGGCACCGTGATCGCCAAGGGTCTCGACGAGGCCGGTCTGGCCCACGGCGAGGTCCGCGTGATCTCGAGCCCGCGCCGCCTGGCTGCGCTCGTTGCCGACGTCGCCACCGCGACCGACGAGGTTCACGAGGTCAAGCGCGGCCCCGCGGCCAATATCGCCTTCGATGCCGACGGTAACGCCACCAAGGCCGCCCAGGGCTTCGCCCGCAAGTGCGGTGTGGCTGCCGAGGATCTGGTCCGTCGCGAGGACACCGACGGCCGTGAGTACGTCTTTGCCGAGAAGAACATCCCTTCCGCCCCGGCCACCCCGATCCTTACGGCCCTGTGCGAGAAGACCATCGCCGGCCTGCAGTGGCCCAATTACCGCTCTCAGCGCTGGGGTCATGAGCACGCCACGTTCGTGCGCCCGGTCCGCTGGATCTGCTGCCTTCTGGGCGAGGACGTTGTGCCCGTGTCGTTTGCCGACGTGACGAGCGGCAATACCACGCGCGGCCATCGCGTCCTGGGCCCCGGTGACCATGTGGTCGCCAGCCCCGTTGTTTACGAGCAGGTGCTCGAGGACGCCGGCGTGCTTTCTGCCGAGCGCCGTCGCGAGGCTATCCTTGCCGGTATCGCTGAGGTCGAGGCCGCCCGTCCTGGCTGCCACGTCGATACGCCCAAGAAGGTCTTTGAGGAGGTCATCAACCTCTGCGAGTGGCCGACGGTGCTCGTCGGCACCTTCGATGAGGAGTTCCTCAAGGTCCCGCACGAGATCATCTGCGAGTCTATGCTCACCAATCAGCGCTACTTCCCGATCTATGACGGCGAGGGCAAGCTGACGCGTGAGTTTGTGGTCGTCTCCAACAGCAAGCCCGAGAATGCCGAGCGCGTAATCGACGGCAATGAGCGCGTCGTGCGCGCCCGCCTGGACGACGCCAAGTTCTTCTACGAGGAGGATCTGAAGATCTCCCTCGACGAGTTCCGTGAGCGTCTGGCCAAGGTCGCCTTCCAGGAGAAGCTCGGCAGCGTGCTCGCCAAGTCCGAGCGTATTGAGCAGCTCGCGCTCGCTATTGCCCGCGAGGCTCACCTGGGTGCCCACCTGGCCGCCGACGCCGCTCGCGCCGCTCACCTGTGCAAGGCCGACTTGGTGTCCAACGCCGTCGTCGAGTTCACGAGCCAGCAGGGCGTGATGGGCGGTTACTACGCCAGCGCGATGGGGGAGAACGACGAGGTCGCACATGCTATCCGCGATCACTATCGTCCCCGTTTTGCTGGCGACGAGCTGCCCGAGGGCACCGCTGGCTGCATCGTGGCTTGCGCCGACAAGCTCGATACCATTGCCGGCATCTTTGCCATCGGCGAGCCCCCGACTGGCTCTTCCGACCCGTACGCGCTGCGTCGTGCCGCCATCGGCATCATCAACATCCTGCGCGACCGTCTGCCGATCGACCCCACGTCGCTCATCGACTTTGCGCTTGAGCTCTATAGCGAACAGGGCATTGAGTTCGACGCCGCCGAGGTCGCCCAGCAGGTTCGCGACTTCTTCCACGGCCGTTTGGTGAGCATGGCCCGCGACGAGAAGATCCCGGCCGACACCGTTGCCGCCGTTTCCGCGGTGCACATCATTGCTCCGTCGGTCTTCTTCGCCCGCTGCGCCGCCCTCGATGAGGCCCGCAAGAACGATGCCGAGACCTTCGACAACCTGGCCACCGCCTATGCCCGCGCCGCGCATATCTCCAAGCCCGAGCTGGGTGCGGAGTACGACCGCAGCCTGATGGGCGAGGTCGAGCTTGCGCTTGCCGACGCCTCCGAGGCCGCTCAGACCGCCGTCGATGCCGCTCTCGCCGCCGAGGATTATCCGGCCGCGTTTGCCGCTCTGGCCGCCCTGCGCGCGCCCATCGATCGTTTCTTCGACGAGGTTATGGTCATGGACAAGGACGAGCAGCTTCGCGATAATCGCCTTAAGCTGCTCAACCGCTTCGAGGCCGTGTTCTCCGGCATCGCCAACATCGGTGAGCTTGCCCGCAAAAAGTAAGCTAGCCTGCGCATAAGCGCAAAAGGAGCCCCGCATGAATTGCCCGGTCACCGCTCGTCCCACCGTTATTGTTATCTCCGACTCGCTCGGTGATACCGCTTGTGAGGTGGTGCTTGCGGCGTCCGGGCAATTTGATGAAGGGGCTTTTCGTGTTTTACGTCTGCCTAAGGTGACCTCGGTGGAGCAGGTCAAATCGTTTGTGGGCCCGCGAGTCGATGCCGACCATCGCGATATCGCCGTGTTCCATACCATCGTCGACCCGGCGCTTCGTGCTCGCGTGCTCGACTACTTGGGCATGCTGCACATTCGCTCGGTCGACCTGATCGGCCCGACGCTTGCGGTGCTGTCGTCGCTCATCGGTGTGCCTCCCAAGGGCGTTGCGGGTGTGATTCACAAGACCGACGATCGCTATTTCCATCGTATCGAGGCTATGGAGTATTTCGTTGAGCACGATGACGGGCGCGGCTGCGATGATCTGTCGGATGCCGATATCGTGCTGCTTGGCGTGTCGCGCACATCTAAGACCCCGCTGTCGATGTATTTGGCCTATCAGGGCTACAAGGTCGCCAACGTTCCGTTGGCGCACGGTATGGAGCCGCCCAAGTCGATTTACGAGGTCGATCCGATGCGTCTCTTCGGTCTGATTTCGACCGTCGATGTGATTTCCGAGATTCGCGATAGCCGCCTTGGCGATGACTACGCCCGTGCCGTTGCCGGCTCCTATGCCGAGCCCGAGAGTGTGCGCAGTGAGCTCGAGGAGGCTCGTGCCCTCATGAAGCGTCTGGGTTGCTTTGTGGTGCGCACCGACGGCAAGGCGATCGAGGAGAGTGCCTCCGAGATCATCGCTCATCTCGAAGAGATTCAAGAGGCAAGAGCCCGCCGTGCCGCCCGCCGCGCTCAACAAAAGTAGCTTATTGGGTTAGCTAAAATACCTGATAGTGATAAAGCGCTTTAGCAGTTTCTACCGCTATTGACCTGCATTTACACTGTAGTGGTATCTTCATAAGGTAACCACCTTTACCTACCGTTTACCGCTAGTTTTAGCACGTTTACCAAACCGCGTATTCTCTGCTCAGGCCCGTTCAAATCCCGCCGTATAGTTCCCTCACGGCCCGCATCCGGCGGGCCGATTCGTTACCACGGTCGTGCGCGAGAGCGCATGGAAGGGGAAGTATCGTGAGCGATTGCAAGAGGGTTTACCGTTTTGGAACCGATGCCCAGGGCACTTGTGTCACCGAAGGCGACAAGTCCATGAACTTCGTGCTTGGCGGCAAAGGCGCTAATCTTGCCGAGATGAGCCGTATCGGCCTGCCGGTTCCCGGTGGCTTTACCATTACCTGCCAGACCTGCGTCGAGTACTCTGGTGCCGGCAACGTCTGGCCCGAAGGCGCGCTCGACGAGATCGTTGCCGCCGAGGCCGACCTCGAGGCCCGCTGCGGCAAGAAGCTCGGCGACGCCCGTGACCCGCTGCTCGTGTCGGTGCGCTCGGGCGCTCCGTTCTCTATGCCCGGCATGATGGACACGGTCCTCAACCTGGGCCTCAACGACGACTCCGTTCAGGGCCTTATCGCCCAGACGCAGAACCCGCGCTTTGCCTGGGACAGCTATCGTCGCTTTATCCAGATGTTCTCCAACGTCGTCATGGGTGTCGATGCCGACTTGTTCGAGAATGCCCTGACCCAGGCCCGCCTGGTCGCCGGCGTTCGCGTCGACTCCGAGCTTTCGGCCGAGGACCTGCAGGAGCTCGTTGAGACCTTTAAGGGCATTTTCTCCGACAACGTCGAGGCCGCCCTGTACCCCGAGCTCGAAGTCGCGGACGGCAAGCCCGTTTTCCCGCACGATCCGGAGCTCCAGCTTCTCCTTGCTATCCAGGCCGTCTTTGGTAGCTGGATGAACGAGCGCGCCTGCATCTACCGCAAGCAGCACGGCATTTCCGACGACCTTGGCACCGCCGTCAACGTCCAGGCTATGGCCTTTGGCAATAAGGGCGAGACCTCGGCGACCGGTGTCGCCTTTACGCGCAACCCGGCCGACGGCACCAAGGAGTTCTACGGCGACTTTCTGGTCAACGCCCAGGGCGAGGACGTCGTCGCCGGCATCCGCAACACCGAGCCCATCGCCGACCTCAAGACCACCCCGGGCCTCGAGTCCGCAGGTGAGGAGCTTGAGCGTGTCTTCCTGACGCTTGAGGATCACTACCGCGACATGTGCGACATCGAGTTCACCATCGAGCAGGGTAAGCTCTGGATGCTCCAGACCCGCGTGGGCAAGCGTACCGCAACCGCCGCCCTGCGCATCGCTATCGAGATGGTCGAGGAGGGCCTCATCACCCGTGAGGAGGCCGTGAGCCGCATCGACCCCGCGCAGCTCGACCAGCTCCTGCACCCGCAGTTCGACTCCTCCAAGAAGTACGAGGCGCTCGCATGCGGCCTTAACGCCAGTCCCGGTGCCGCCGTGGGCGAGGTCGTGTTCTCGAGCGATGACGCCGTCGCGCGTTCCGCCGAGGGCCATAAGGTCATTCTGGTCCGCTGGGAGACCAATCCCGACGATCTGAAGGGTATGGTCGCCGCCGAGGGTATCTTGACGAGTCACGGTGGCAAGACGAGCCATGCCGCCGTTATCGCCCGCGGCATGGGTACGCCCTGTGTCTGCGGTGTCGAGCGTTTCCACATCGACGCGGCCGAGAAGGTCGTGCGTATCGAGGGCAGCGATCGCGTGCTGCGCGAGGGCGACATTATCTCCATCGACGGCACTCAGGGCATCGTCGTCGATGGCGCTGTCGATTTGGTCTCCGCTGAGCTCACCGGCGACCTGGACACCATTCTGTCCTGGGCCGACGAAATCCGCCTGGACGAGACCCACGGTCACGCCAACCACGTGCGCGTCAACGCCGACAACCCCGAGGATGCCGAGCTCGCGCTCGAGTTTGGCGCCGAGGCCATCGGTCTGTGCCGTACCGAGCACATGTTCCTGGGCGGTCGCAAGAACATTATCCAGAGCTTCATCCTGTCCGACGACGAGGCGGTGAAGCAGCAGGCCCTGGCCGATCTGCTCAAGGTCCAGACTGAGGACTTCTTGGCGATGTTCAAGACCATGTCCGGTCGCGATGTGGTCGTTCGCCTACTCGATCCGCCGCTGCATGAGTTCCTGGATAATCCTCGCGAGCTCGAGGTCGCCATCACAAAGAAGGAGGCCGCCGGCGCCAGCGAGGAAGAGCTCGCCGCCCTGCGCGCCCGCCTGCGTCGCATCGACGGCATGGTCGAGTCCAACCCGATGCTCGGCCTTCGCGGCGTGCGTCTGTCCGTCGTCTTCGGTGACCTGCCGCTCATGCAGGTCCGTGCCGTCGCCATGGCTGCCGCCCGCCTTATCAAGGAAGGCGTCGACCCGCGTCCCGAGATTATGGTCCCGCTCGTTTCCATTACGGCCGAGCACGTTCAGACTCGCGAGGTCATCGAGCGCGTGATCGCCGAGGTTTCCGCCGAGGAGGGCGTCGAGCTCAACATTCCCGTGGGCACGATGCTCGAGCTGCCGCGCGCCTGCATGGTCGCCGACGAGATCGCCCTTCACGCAGATTTCTTCTGCTTTGGCACCAACGACCTCACGCAGACGACGTTCGGTTTCTCGCGTGACGACGCCGAGGCCAAGTTCATTCCGCTGTACATGCACAAGAAGATCTTGAAGGACAACCCCTTCGAGACCATCGACTCGGCGGTGCTGGAGCTCGTGCGCATGGCCGTCGAGAAGGGTCGCGCCACCAACCCCGACATGCACTTTGGCGTGTGCGGTGAGCACGGCGGCGACCCCAAGTCCATCAAGGACCTGTTCAACGTGGCCGACGTGGACTATGTGTCCTGCTCGCCCTATCGCGTGCCCCTCGCGCGCCTGGCGGCCGCTCAGGCCAAGCTCGAGGCCAAGCGTTCCGCTTAACTGAGTCGCGTTCCATTTGCGCCTTTTACGCCCCCCTTCGCGCCGTCGCGCCCCTGTGGACGCGGCGGCGTTTTACGTTGGTTCAATACATTGGCAACTGACGGGAGGACTGCGATGAAAAACCTCACCAGGTATTTGCAACGAGTGCGTCGGGGAGCACAGGTGGCCCTGTGCTGGGTGGTCGTTGCCGTAACGGCGCTTTGCGGGATGCCGACGGCAGGTTTTGCCCTTCAGGATGAATCGCGCGACGAGCTCTATGGCGACGTGGTCAACCCGCTCACCATTACGGTCAACGATCGCGACTGCACGTTTGTAGATATCGATGACGGCAAGCTCGAGGGCCGTACCTCGATGTACGACAACGTCTCGTTCTACACGGCCGCCGTCAAAAAGATGCTGCCCAACTGGGCATCGCTTGCCTATAACATCCTTGGCTATGGCGGAGGCGACGACTCCAAGGACTTTTTGTACTGGGACCACGCCGGCAAGGGCTTTGAGAAGGACTTCGGTAAGGGACACTACATCTATCTGTATGATGCGCTTTCGGGCGGCAACGGTGAGCATTCCGATGGTGCCGACAAATCGAAGCAGAGTGGTCTGACATCTGCAAAAAGCCTCAATGCGGTCTACGAGCGCTTGACCGACGATATTGCCGGCTGTATCGGTCACAAGCTGAAGGGCTCCGATTTCCGTAAAAACGTGCCGCTCGACGGACTGTCGAAAGACACGACTGAGCAGGACGTCATCTATGCCACCATTGCGTGTGTGGACAAGCTCGGCGGCACCTATC
This sequence comes from uncultured Collinsella sp., assembly GCA_900541745.1. Taxonomy (GTDB): domain Bacteria; phylum Actinomycetota; class Coriobacteriia; order Coriobacteriales; family Coriobacteriaceae; genus Collinsella. The sequence continues at coordinate 51,672 of UQLA01000013.1, forward strand.
AGTACGATTTCAATGGCTTTGGCATCGCGTTCTATAACTTTAGAGTTCAGCAGCTCAACAGCGTGAACAAGCTTAACTGTGCGCCCGAGGACGCGCCGGGCTATTCCTTTGTCGATTCTAAGACTGAGCAGGAGCTCGTTACCTCGGCACTTAACGTCGGCTATGAGGACGCCTCACAGAGCATCACGCTCGCCCGCGGTACCGAGGAGACGGTCGGCACGAGCACTTCTGAATCCGCATCGTATTCCAAAGGCGGCTCGTGGGGCGCATCGGTGAGCCTCAAGGAGTCGCTGGGCGTGCCCGCAACAGCGAGCGAGGAGATCGAGACTTCGTTTTCGGCCGAAACCACGATGTCCCAGTTGTGGGAGGCGAGCAAGACCGAGGAACAGTCGATCACCACGACGGACAATCAGTCGGTTACCGTCAATATGACGATCCCGGCGCACACGCAGGTCAACAGCAAGCAGACGAGTTCTACCACGACGCTGTCCGAGGACTATGACCAGCCGGTGGGCGTGACGTTTGACGTGATCATCTTTAACATGAACGGCGAGTGCTACGACGACAACGCCGCCGTGCAGGAGTTCCATACCGCCGGTTATGACCAGCGCTCGTTCTACACCACCTTTGGCGATCAGTCGACCGACGCCGTGCAGAACCTGTTCCTGCGCTCAATCGCCCATCGTGGCGACGACGGTTACGATACCACCGCCGGAAACGTTACGAGCTGGTCGCATCGCACCAACAACCACATGGTGCGCGCCGTCGATTGGAATTCGGTCCTGGCCGATCGCGAGGTGCCTTCGCGCAACGGCGGCGCCCCGCGCACGTGCAATGTGCTCAACGACATGGCCGCCACCTACCCCATGTCCATTACAGGTTCCAATCTGTCGTTTGAGTCGGTGACGGTCGATACGCAGTTGGGTACGCCACAGCCCATTAAGCCCATTTCCAAGATTCTCGTATCGCTGCAGACCGATAAGACCCGAAAGCTTGCGGTGGGAGAGGAAGATCCCATCTCTTCCTATCGCGTGCGCGCGAGGGACGAGGACGATGTTGACTACTACGGCTTTGTGAAGTCGTCGGGCTACTGGCGCGTGGTCGATAAAAAGGGCAAGGAATGCAAGTCCGACGTCATCGAGATCCAGACCGACCCTGTCACCCACGAGCAAGTTGTGGTAGGCAAGAAGGCTGGCACCGCCTACGTAAAGTACTTTATCCCTGAGGACACCTATGTGGACGTGAACGGGCATGTCTCGACCAATGACGAGATCGACGCCGCGGCCTACAAATATAAGGTAAGTGACGTGGCGCCCGAGCCGTTTAACGGCAGCATCAAACTCGAGGGCTCGGCACAGACCGTCGTTGGCGTCGAGGAGAACCTTAACGGCATCGACGGCCTGACGGCTACGGTCTATGACACGACGGGCAAGGAGGTCGATAGGCTCTGCAGCTGGGAGGCCCAGGAGCTCGAGAGCAAGGGCATTTCGGTTGCGACAGACGGCACGATGACCATCTCGCAACCGGGCACCTTCCATGTTCGCGCCTTTATTGACGGCGTGTATTCCGATTGGGCCGAGGTCATCGCCGCACCCGCACCGGTCGACCCGATGACGACCGTGGTCGAGACACCGGTGAGCGTTACGTCCGTTTCTTCTGGGGATTCTTCGGCAACGACGGATAGCACGGCTCCTGCCCAGGGAGAGCAGACCGCTTCCGATGCGAACGTGGCCGAGTCTGCTCCGGCGAGCGACGATGCCACTGCAGCGACTGACGACACCGCGCCCGCTGCCGCGAAGGATGCCTCGCCGATTCCTACGGGCCTCGTTACCGTATTGACCGATATCTGCCGCTACGGCATCGATCACGGCCTCATCAGCACATTAAACAAGGAAGAGATGACCAAGCAGGACTTCGACATCTTAGGCATCCTGTATCTGATGGCGGACAGCCAGGACCTGGTGCCCCAAGACGCCGAGGATGCGATGGGTGAATGGGCCCATGACAACTATAATGACGAAGAACTTGCCACCTGGAAGCAGCATGCGCTTTCGGTGCTGCTCGAATACGGCTTTATCGCGTCCGGAACGACCGTGACGACGCCGACGACTGATGCTGCGGACGGCGCATAAGTGCAGAAAGAGTGCGTGTTTTTGTCTTTTTGCGCACGGGCAAAATAGTTCTTGCAGCCAAGGTCGTGGCGTGTATACTCGAATACGTTTGTTCAACTACGTGCCGGCCAAGGTGGTACGGCACCTCTAGAAGAGTAAGGAATTGCACATGGATTACATCCGCGCAATCGAGCGTCAGCAGATCCGCGAGGACATCCCGCAGGTCCGCGTTGCCGACAACGTCAAGGTTCACTACCGCATTAAGGAAGGCGACCGCGAGCGCATCCAGGTTTTCCAGGGTGACGTCATCCGCATGGCCGGCGCCGGTGCCCGTGAGACCTTCACCGTCCGCAAGATTTCCTTCGGTGTCGGTGTTGAGCGTACCTTCCCGCTTCACAGCCCCAAGATCGCCAAGCTCGAGGTCGTCCGTCATGGTCGCGTCCGTCGCGCCAAGCTGTACTACCTCCGCGACAAGGTGGGCAAGGCTGCTCGCATCCCCGAGAAGCGCTAAGAAGATCGCAGCGTCTGTCCACTCGTTTGGACAAAAGGGTCACCTTCGGGTGGCCCTTCTTTTTATCTGATTTGCATGCAAGGAGGCCCCGATATGGCCAATATGACGAGCTCGGTTTCGGCATCGCAGGTTGCCGGCGAGCTGGCGAGCGCCACGTTTGAGGAGATCCCCGTCCTCGTGGAGCATTATCGTGAGGATCCGCGCCAGCAAGTGATCAAGGCTTGCGAGCGCGCTCTTAAGCGCCATGCCAAGGAACTTGCCGAGCGCGAGCGCGTCAACGGCATGTACGAGCTGATGCACGAGCTCGGTGGGGATGGCGTGGTCGTGGGCGTCGACGAGGTGGGTCGCGGCTCGGTGGCCGGTCCTTTGACGGTGTGCGCCGTGTGCCTTCCCATGGAGCCGCGCGTCTGGGGCATCAACGATTCCAAAAAGCTCACGCCGGCGCGCCGCGAGCTGCTCTCGGTGAAGATTGCCGAGGTCGCGACGGCGATTGGTTTTTGCCATATCGCGCCTGCGGATATCGATGATATGGGCATGGCCCGCGCCATCCGCGCTGCCGTCGCGGGCGCCGTGGCCGATACGGGGCTCGAGCCCGATTGCGTGCTTATGGACGGTAACCCCTTGGGCGCCGTTCCCAACGAGCGCGACGTGGTGAAGGGCGATGCCAAAATTGCCTGCATCGCAGCGGCGTCCATTATGGCCAAGGTCACGCGTGACGAGATGATGGTCGAGTACGACGCCGAGTACCCCGAGTACCATCTGGCCGAGTCGAAGGGCTACGCAAGCCCCGAGCACATCGAGGCGATTCGCAAACATGGACTTTGTCCGCTGCATCGTGTGAGCTTTTGCGGAAACTTTCTGCAGACTGAGCGCCTTTTCTAGGCCAATTGTGGAGACAGGGACCTCTGGCGTTTTATAAACCTGCTGGTAGCGGGCCGTGTGCAACGTGATTGTTGCGTACGGCCCGTTTTTTGTCGGCATTTGGTCAGCTTTTGGTTTGCTTCCGGTACTTACCCGCATGAAAGGTGCCCTCATCATCGGGGCAATGCAGTGTGCGGGAAAGGAGACCCCATGTGTGCCGCAAGCAAAAAGAGCAAGACGCAGCAACTCAAGGAGCGCTGGGAAGACGGCGAGCTCGACTGCGGGGCGATTACGCCCGAGTTTATCAAGGGGCTCAGTCCCCGCGAGCTCGGCATGCTGGGCGAGCTGATCACCATCGATTACTTTAACGAGCGTGGATACACCTTGTTGGAGCAGGGCTATCGTTGCATTGAGGGTGAAGCCGATCTGGTGCTGCTCGATGAGCTCGACGATGTCGTTGTGATGGCCGAGGTCAAGACGAGACGCGTCGCCCTGGATTGCACCACGCGGGTCTTTCCCGAGGAGGCCGTGGACGCCCAAAAGCAGCGTCGGTATCGCCGTATCGCAAGTTGCTATCTCATGGAGCACTATCCGCTCAGATCGATTCGCTTCGATGCCGTGGGCGTCACCATCCGCGGCGGGCATGTCGCCGAGATCGAGCACCAGTACAATGCGTTCGATTGGCAGGTGTCGTGATGGCGTTCGAGACGTTTGCCGTACACGCGGCCTGCATCCGCGGCGTCGAGGCAATTCCCGTCACCGTCGAGGTCTCGCTTGCCGGTGGCGTTCCGGGCATCCAGATGCTCGGCATTCCGAGTATGGAGGTGATGGAGTCGCGCGGACGTATCCGGTGCGCCATGCGCTCGGCCGGCTTCGAGATTCCTCGGTCTGGCATTACCGTCAACCTGGCACCTGGCGATATCCGCAAAACTGGCAGCGGTTTTGACCTGCCGATTGCCATCGCGGTTCTGGCGGCCGATGGGCAGATTCCCCGTGACAACCTCGATCGGTGCCTTATCGCAGGTGAGCTTGGTCTGGACGGCACGGTGTTGCCCGTCAAGGGCGAGGTGGCGTTTCAGCTGTTGGCGCGCGATATGGGACTTTCGTTTATCGCCGGTAGGTCCGATCAGCATGTCCCGCTTGCGGGCGTTGACTGCGGGTTTATCGACCACCTATCTCAGCTTGCCCATGGCATGGGGGATGCCGCACGGCATTACCTGGATTCCGAAGTGCTCGAGGCGACTTTTGAGCCCGAGCTCGATTATGCCGACGTGCTGGGGCAGGAGGTCGCCAAACGTGGCATGGCGCTTGCGGCCGCCGGTGAGCTCGGCCTGCTCATGATCGGCTCACCCGGTTCGGGCAAGACCATGCTTGCGCGGCGCATGACGGGCATTTTGCCCGAGCTTTCTCTCGAGGACCAGCAAGAGGCACTGTGCATCCATTCGGTCTTGGGCGAGAGCATCGATGGACTGCTTGCGGGGCATCGCCCCTTCCGCAGCCCGCATCACAGCATTTCGACTGCGGGACTCATCGGCGGCGGGCGTCCGGTGCATCCGGGCGAAATTAGCCTAGCTCATGGCGGCGTGCTCTTTTTGGACGAGCTCGCCGAGTTTCCCACTGGCGTGCTGCAGACGCTGCGTCAGCCCATCGAGCGTGGGTACGTAAGGATCGTGCGCGTTGACGGGGCCTTTACGTTCCTGTCGCGCTTTCAGCTGCTAGCTGCGAGCAATCCCTGCCCCTGCGGATTTTTGGGCGATCGCGAAGTGCCGTGTCGCTGTTCCGCGTCGATGGTCGAGCGCTACCGGGGCAAGTTGCGCGGTCCTTTGGCCGATCGTATCGACATGATGATCGATGTGACCCGTCCCGACCCCCAAGTGATTATCGAGGGTGCGGAGGGTATGTCGTCATCCGAGCTGCGCGATTACGTCGTGCGTGGGCGCGCCTTTCGCGCCTGGCGTGAATCCCGTATGGACGATGCGGACACCGAGGCCGAGGAAGATGAGTCGCGGTCCATTGACGGCGTCGTTTCGACCTTTGGGCTTGATGAGGCTGCCGAGAAATGCGTGCTCGGCCTGTCGAAGCGCACACATCTCACGGGGCGCGGCATCGTGCGCCTGGTACGCATCGCACGCACGATCGCCGATGTTGCCGAAAGCGAACGGGTATCGCAGGATCACGTGCTCGAGGCGGCGATGTACCAAGGAAGGAGGGACCAATGATGGCCGAGGGGACCTCTGAGCTGCATCCAGGTGATGCGTTGTTTCCCGAGACCGTTTTGGAGCTTTCTGATGTGCCCCAGACGCTCTATGTGCGCGGCAACCCCGAGGTGCTTTCGACGCCCGCGCTCTCTATCATCGGTGCACGCAAGGCATCGCCGTACGGTCTTGCCGTGGCAGAACTTGCGGCCAAGGTGGCGGTTGAGGCGGGGGTGACGGTGGTCTCGGGCGGTGCGGTCGGCTGCGACCAGGCGTCGGGTTGGGCCGCGGTCAACGCCGGGGGCAAACACATCGTGGTACTGGGGACCGGCGCCGATGTTGTCTATCCGCGCTCGAGCGCCGGCCTCATAACGCGCACACTCGATACGGGCGGCGCGGTCGTTTCGATTTCGCCGTGGGGTATGGGACCGCGTAAGTTCGCCTTTCCGCGGCGCAATCGTGTAATCGCCGCCTTGTCGCAGGCACTCTTTGTTTCCGAGGCGGGCATGCCCTCGGGTACGTTCTCCACGGCGGAGGCCGCTATGGACTTGGGGCGAGAGCTTCTTGCAGTGCCGGGGTCTATCCTTTCGCCCGAGTCGCGCGGGACTAACTATCTCATTGCTAACGGAGCCTGCTGCATTATCGATGAGGAATCAATCGAGATGGCCATCTCGCGCATCTACGGCACGCTGCGCTACTCGCGTCCCGATGCACCTGGCATTGCCGATCTGGACCCAACACAGCAGACCGTGATGCACGCGCTTATCGCCTCGCCGCTCAAGGTCGACGACATTGCCGCGCTCGTCTCGCTTGATGCTGTCGGCGTGCTCAAGCTCTTGGGCTCGCTCGAGCTCGAGGGACTTATCGAGCGCATGATGGATGGAAGGTATGCGCCCTCAAAGTTTGCGCTTCACGCCCAGACGCCCTTCGGTCACAATGGAAAGCGTGTCAATTAGAAAGGTGTTTGCAGATGCAGTTCGATCAGGTGACGGTTATCGGTGGGGGTCTGGCGGGTTCGGAATGTGCGATCCAGCTGGCAGATCGCGGGTTTGCCGTAAAGCTGTGCGAGATGCGCCCCCAGGTGAGCTCTCCGGCCCACCATACCGACCACCTGGCCGAGCTCGTCTGCTCAAATTCGTTTAAGTCAACCCGTCCGGATTCCGCTGCTGGCCTGCTAAAGGCCGAGCTCGAGCGTATGGGTTCGGTACTGCTCGATTGCGCGCATCGTGCGGCCGTTCCCGCCGGCGGTGCCCTGGCGGTCGACCGCGTTACGTTTTCCGAGCTTGTCGAGGCCGAGGTTGCCGCCCGACCCAATATTGAGGTCGTGCATGGCGAGGTCACGCAGATTCCCGAGGGCCATGTGGTCATTGCCGCGGGCCCGCTGTGTTCGCCCGCGTTGAGCAAGGAGGTCATGAAGCTCGTCGGTGGCGACGCCTTGGCGTTCTTTGACGCTGCTGCGCCAATCGTCGATGCCTCCACGCTCGATATGGACGTGCTGTTCTCGCAGTCGCGCTACGAGGAGCAGGGGAGCGGCGACTATCTCAACGCTCCACTCAACAAGGAGGAGTACGAGGCCTTTATCGAGGCACTTACCACCGCCGACCGCGTGGTGCTCAAGGACTTTGAGGGTGGCGACCTCTTCCAGGCCTGTCAGCCCGCCGAGGAGGTCGCCCGTACCGGCAAGGATGCTATCCGCTTTGGCGCCATGAAGCCCGTCGGCCTCACCGACCCGCGAACCGGACGTCGCCCCTGGGCGGCGATTCAGCTGCGTGCCGAGAACAAGGAAAAGACCGCCTATAACCTGGTGGGCTTCCAGACCAACCTGACCTTTGGCGAACAAAAGCGTGTCTTCCATATGGTTCCCGGTCTGGAGAATGCCGAGTTCTTCCGTTATGGCGTCATGCACCGCAATACTTTTGTCGATGCGCCGCACGTTCTTGACGGCACCTTTGCCGTGCCCGGTACGAGCGTGCGCCTTGCCGGTCAGATCACCGGCACCGAGGGATACATGGAAGCGGTGGCGACCGGTCTGCTCGCTGCACTCAATACCTATGCCGAGGCAATCGAGGCGGAGCCTGTTGAGTTACCGCGAGTGGGCGCCCTGGGTGCGCTCGTGGGCTATGCGACCGATCCGGCAACCGTGGGCTATCAGCCCATGCACGTTAACTTTGGCTTGGTGCCGCCGCTCGAGGACGGCAAGCGCCGCAGTAAGCGCGACCGCTACCAGGCTTATGCGGATCGCGCCCTCGAGGCCCTCGATGCCTACTTGGCCTCGCGTTCCGACTTGTTTGGAGGCGACCGGTCATAGCCTTTGACCTGTACGATACCGTCGACTCGTTTATCGCCTACATCGCACGTGTCGAGGGGCTCTCTCCCAATACGGTGACTGCCTATGGATCGCGGTTGGAGCGCTTTGCTGCCTGGTGCGAGCGTGCGGGTGTCGATGCACGTATGGCCGACGTGCGTACCGTCCGCGCGTATTTGGCCGAGCTTTCGCGCGAACAGGTAGCACCTCGCACCATTGCGGCACATTTGTCGGCTATTCGGTCGCTCTATCGCTGGATGGCTGCCGAGGGGTTTGTCGAGGGTGATGCGGTCTCGGCGATCGCGTCGCCCAAGCTGCCGCGCGACCTGCCGGGCGTCCTTACGACTCAGCAGGTCGAGGCGCTGCTCAAGACGCCTGATACCTCGACGCCCGCGGGACTGCGCGATGCGGCAATGCTTGAGCTGCTCTATGCCTCAGGTGCCCGCATCTCGGAGCTTGCGGCGCTTAACGTGGAATCCATCGCTTGGTCGGAGAGCGTGGTTCGCCTTTGGGGCAAAGGCAGCAAGGAGCGTATCGTTCCCCTGTATCGTCGCGCACTCGAGGCGACGCGCACCTATGTCGAGCAGGGGAGACCGGAGCTGCTCGCCCAGGCAAAGCACCGCGACGCCGCAGCCGGTCTGCATCCGCTGTTTATTTCTGCGCGCGGTAATCGCATGAGTGCCGCTATGCTCAGGCGACGGTTCCATATGCTGGCGACGTGCGCCGGCATTCCGGCCGACATCGCGCCTCATGCGATGCGTCATACGTTTGCGACCGATCTGCTTGAGGGCGGCGCGGATCTGCGTTCGGTTCAAGAGCTGCTGGGGCATGCGAGCCTGTCCACGACGCAGGTCTATACGCATCTTACGCCCGACCGGCTTAAGCGTGCCGTGACCCAGGCCCATCCCCGGGGCGAGTAAGCTGGACGGCTCGCGTTGCGCTTAGGTGTGTGGTTTTGATTGCGGGTTGGCAGAAAGAGGCAATCCTGCTATCATTCATCGGGTTGCTTCACGGCAACAGGTTTTTATCACGCACGCGCGGCTACTTCATACCGTGGTGCCCGGGCTTTGGTAGCACATGTCCGGGTTGGTTTTGGAGGATGACCCCGCGCGGAGGCAAACCACAGGAGGTTTAACATGGCTACCAAGATTAATATCCGCACCCTGCTCGAGGCCGGCTGCCACTTCGGTCACCAGACCCGTCGCTGGAACCCCAAGATGAAGCCGTTCATCTTCGGTGAGCGCAACGGCATCTATATCCTCGACCTCAAGCAGACCATCCTCGACGCCGACCAGGCCTACACCTTCGTCAAGAACGTCGCCAAGGGCGGCAACGTGCTGTTCGTCGGCACCAAGAAGCAGGCTCAGGAGGCCGTCAAGAACGCCGCTGAGCGCGCCAACATGCCTTACATCAACCAGCGTTGGCTCGGCGGCATGCTGACCAACTTCGTCACCATCCGCTCCCGCATCAACCGCATGGAGGAGCTCGAGGCCATGGTCGAGGACGGCCGTATGGCAGTGCTCCCCAAGAAGGAGCAGGCTGTGCTCGGTAAGGAGCTCACCAAGCTCCAGACCAACCTCGGTGGCGCCCGCGACATGAAGGGTCTGCCCCAGGCGCTCTTCGTCATCGACACCAAGCGCGAGGAGAACGCTATCAAGGAGGCCCAGCGCCTGAACATCCCCGTCGTCGCTCTGATCGACACCAACTCCGATCCCGACGAGGTCGAGTACGGCATCCCCTGCAACGATGACGCTATCTCCGCTGTCACCCTTATGTGCGAGCTCATGGCTGACGCCTGCCTCGCTGGCTCCGGCAAGGAGCAGGTCTCCGAGGCCGAGATGGCCGCTGAGCCCAAGGCCGAGTAAATCAGTCTTAGTTAATTCTTTTTCATCTCTTTGAAAGGAACCACAATGGCCCAGATTACCGCCGCTATGGTCAAGCAGCTCCGCGAGATGACCGACTCCCCGATGATGGAGTGCAAGAAGGCTCTCGTCGAGGCTGACGGCGACATGGACGCCGCTGTCGACGTTCTGCGCAAGAACGGCCTCGCCAAGGCTGCCAAGAAGGCTGGCCGTGAGACCAACGAGGGCGCTGTCGCCGCGTTCGTCTCCGAGGACGGCAAGACCGGCGCTCTGCTCGAGCTCTCCTGCGAGACCGACTTCGTCGGCTCCAATGCTAAGTTCACCGGCTTTGCTTCCAAGGTCGCTGAGGTTGTCGCTACCACCGAGCCTGCTGACGTCGACGCTCTGCTCGAGAAGCCGATGGGCGAGGAGACCGTTTCCTCCGAGCTCACCGAGATGATTCACATCATGGGCGAGAACATGAAGATTTCCCGTTTCGCCGCCCGCAAGGCTGAGAACGGCGCTCTCGCTTCTTACATCCACATGGGTGGTAAGATCGGCGTTCTCGTCGAGTTCGCTTTCGAGAAGGCCGAGACCGCTCAGGCTGAGTCCTTCAAGACCTTTGCTCATGACGTTGCCCTTCAGGTTGCCGCCGTCGCCCCGATTTGCGCTACCCGCGATCAGGTTCCGGCCGAGACCGTCGAGCACGAGAAGCAGATCTACATGGCTCAGGCTGCCGAGTCCGGCAAGCCCGAGGCTATCCAGGAGAAGATGGCTGTTGGCCGTCTGGAGAAGTTCTACAAGCAGTCCGTGCTCACCGAGCAGGAGTTCATCAAGGACAGCTCCCTCACCATCAAGAAGTACGCTGAGCAGGTCTCCAAGGAGCTCGGCGACACCATTACCGTCGTTGCCTTTGACCGTCTGGTGCGTGGCGAGTAAATAAGCTCTTGTAGCTGGTAATGAGCAGGCTGTGGGTTTTACTCACAGCCTGCTTTTTCATGGCTCCCCGTTAAGCCTTTGATATTATGTTATGAGTCTAATTAAAGGAGGATCGCTTTGTCCGACATCCGATATAAACGCGTGCTTCTGAAGCTCTCCGGTGAAGCGCTGATGGGCGATGGCAACTACGGCATCGACCCCAAGGTTACCGATCATCTTGCCAAGCAGGTCAAGGAGCTGCTCGCCGTTGGTCATGAGGTCGGCGTCGTTGTCGGCGGCGGCAATATTTTCCGCGGCATGGCCGGTGCCGCCGGTGGTATGGACCGCGCCCAGGCCGATTACATGGGTATGCTCGCTACCGTTATGAACGCGCTTGCCCTGCAGGATGCCTTCGAGCACAACGATGTTCCCTGCCGCGTGATGAGCGCTATCCAGATGAACGAGATCTGCGAGCCCTATATTCGCCGTCGCGCCATCAACCACCTGTCCAAGGGCAACGTCGTTATCTTTGCCGCCGGATCGGGTAATCCGTACTTTACGACTGACACCGCCGCGGCCCTTCGCGCCTGTGAGATCGGTGCCGAGATTCTGATTAAAGCCACCAAGGTTGATGGCATCTACGACAAGGATCCCGTCAAGTGCGCTGACGCCGTCCGCTTTGACAAGATCACCTATCACGAGGTGCTCGTTCGCGGCCTGCAGGTTATGGATTCCACGGCTACGGCTCTTTGCCAGGACAACCGTATGCCCATTTTGGTCCTCAACATCGATGGCGAGGACACCGTCAAGCGCGCGCTCGCGGGTGAGCCCGTCGGCACGCTCGTCTATCAGGAGGATTAAGCATGGCAGAGAACATCACCGCCCACATGGACAAGTCACTCGAGTCCCTCAAGCATAACTTCTCCAAGGTCCGCACTGGCCGCGCCAACGCTAACATTCTGTCCGACATCACCGTCGACTACTACGGTGTTGCCACGCCCGTCACGCAGGTTGCCGCCGTTAAGACCCCCGAGGCCCACATGCTGCTTATCGAGCCGTGGGATAAGGCGCTCATCAATGCCATCGTCAAGGCTATCAGTGCCTCCGACCTGGGCATTACCCCCAACTCCGATGGTACCGTCGTGCGTCTGCCGTTCCCGGCTCCCACCGAGGAGCGTCGTCGCGAGCTCGTTAAGGAGTGCCGCGAGTACGCCGAGCAGGCCAAGGTCTCCATCCGCAACATCCGCCGCGACTTTAACAACAAGCTCGAGCGCGACGAGGAGCTCACCGAGGACGATGTTCGTCGCGAGCAGGCCAAGGTTCAGAAGCATACCGACGAGTATGTTGCCAAGGTCGAGGAGCTTCTGAAGGAAAAAGAAGCCGAGGTCATGGAGATCTAAGGTGCAATACGACGAGCATAAACTGGTCGAGTACTTTGCCGACGCCCCTGCGGGCGTCGGTTTTTCCGACCTTGACCTCAATAACATTCCGCACCATATTTCGTGCATCATGGACGGCAACGGCCGTTGGGCCACGTCGCGCGGTCTTGCCCGCACCGAAGGCCACAAGGCCGGCATCGTCTCGCTGCGCGAGATCATTACCGCCTGCGTGCGCCTGGGCGTCGACGTGCTTTCGGCCTATGCGTTCTCAACCGAAAACTGGAATCGCCCGCAGCACGAAGTCAACGTTCTGATGCACCTGTTTGCCAAGACGTTTATCGATGAGCTGCCGCTGCTTAAGCGCGAGAACGTCCGCGTTGTCTTTTTGGGCGATATTTCTGCGCTGCCCAAGAAGACCCGCGACGTCTTTGAGCGCGGCCTTGCCGAGTGCGCCGACCATACCGGTATGACGCTGGCGCTGGCCGTTAACTACGGCGCCCGTGCTGAGATCACCCGCGCTGTCCGCCAGATCGCGCTTGATGCCGCCGCTGGGAAGATCGACCCCGCCGCTATCGACGATGATATGGTTGCTTCGCACCTGTACACCGCCGGCCTTCCCGATCCGGAGCTCGTGATTCGCACCTCTGGCGAGCTTCGTCTTTCGAACTATCTGCTGTGGCAGGTTGCTTATTCCGAGTTCTATGTCACCGATACCTATTGGCCTGACTTTGATCGTTGGGGCCTTGTCGACGCCATTTTGGCCTACCAGGGTCGCGACCGTAGGTTTGGTGGACTGAGCAAGACCGAGGAGGCTTAATCGTGTCCGAACGTCCCAAGGCATCCGCTCCCAAGGCGCCTACTTCCGCGAAGCCCGCGCGTAAGGCTTCCGCTGCAGGCGCCCCTGCAGCGAAGGGCGGCTCCGGTTCGTGGCTGGCGGGCTTTATCACCCGTGCCGCCGCCGGTATCGTCTATGCCGTTGTCTTTATCCTGTGCCTGGTTTTGGGTATTGTGCCCACGGCCATCTTCGTGTCCGTCATGAGCGGTCTGTGCTGCTATGAGTTCTTCCGCATGACGAGGCTCGACGGCAAGGTTGCCAACGAGCGCCTTGGTATCACTGCCGCCGTGCTCTTTCCGCTCTCGGCTCTGGGCGATTCGCTGCTGTTGAACGCCCTGCTGTTCGCTTTGATGCTTGCGGTTGGTATCTGGTATGTCTGGTCTCCGCGCACTCGCATCTCTGACGTTGCCGTGACGCTCATGGGCCCTATCTACACTGGCTTTATGCTGTCGGCTATCGTGCTGCTGCGCGATGCCGTGCCCGGTTTTGCCGGCGCCCTGCTTTCGGTGGGCGTTTGCGCGTCCCTTTGGGTCTCCGACTCGTTTGCCTACATCGTGGGCAGCCGCATCGGCAAGCATAAGATGGTTCCCAAGATCTCTCCCAAAAAGAGCTGGGAAGGCTTTGTCGGCGGCATCTTGGGCTCTGTCTTGATCTGGCTCATCCTGTGGGCAACGCACTTCTATAAGCTGAGCCTACCCTATGCACTGCTGTGCGGCGTGGTCGTCTCCATCCTGGGCGTTATCGGCGACCTCATCGAGTCGCGTATCAAGCGCGGCGTGGGCGTCAAAGATTCCGGCAATCTCATCCCGGGCCACGGCGGCATGCTCGACCGCAGCGATTCGCTCATCTTTGGCTGCATTACCGCGCAGCTGCTGCTGATGATCGGAGGCGTGCTGTAATGGCTTATCAGACCACCTACGGTCCCGACGGGCGTCTTCGTGTTGCCGTTCTGGGCTGTACTGGTTCTATCGGCACTCAGGCGCTCGATGTGTGCCGTCAGCATGCCGATCGCCTGCAGGTGACGGCGCTGTCTGTTAATTCCAGCACCTCCGAGCTCGTTGCCGCTGCCCGTGAGTTCTCGGTTCCGGCGGTTGCCGTGGCGGACGCCTCCCATGGCGCCGACGCCGTGCTGCAGGAACTGCCCGAGGGCACGGAGCTCGGAATTGGCGCGCAGGCCGTGTGCGAGCTCGCATGCCGCGATGATGTCGACTGCGTGCTCGTGGCCATCGTGGGCGCTGCCGGTCTCGAGGCGAGCCATGCTGCCCTGACCTCGAACAAGCGTCTTGCCCTGGCCAACAAGGAATCGCTCGTTGTCGGTGGCGATCTGCTTATGCCGTTGGCGCAGCCGGGCCAGCTTATCCCGGTCGACTCCGAGCATTCTGCCATCTACCAGTGCTATCTGGGCGAGAATCCGCGCGAGGCTCACTGCATTTGGCTTACCTGCTCGGGCGGCCCGTTCTTTGGCCGCACGCGTGACGAGCTCGATCGCGTGACGCGCGCCGATGCCCTGGCGCATCCTACGTGGGCTATGGGTGCCAAGATCACGATTGACTCCGCCACCCTCATGAACAAAGGTCTGGAGCGTATCGAGGCCATGCATCTGTTTGGCTGTGATCTCGATTTCATTAACGTGGTCGTGCAGCGCCAGTCTAAGATTCACTCCATGGTCGAGTTTGCCGACGGTTCTGTGATGGCGCATCTCGGCGCTTCCGACATGCGCATTCCCATCCAGTTTGCCTTCTCGTATCCCGAGCGTTGGGATACGCCGGCTCCGCGTATCGACTTCCGCGAGTTGGGACAGCTTACCTTTGACGCGGCCGATATGGATACCTTCCGCTGCCTTGCGCTGGCCGAACGTGCCGGCAAGACGGGCGGCACCATGCCGTGCGTGCTCAATGCCGCCAACGAGGTCGCCGTCGATGCCTTCCTGCATGACGGCTGCAGCTTTACCGATATCGACCGCATTGTTGAATCCTGCATGGACGCTCACGATGCGCAGACGGTCGATTCGTTTGATCAGCTTCGCGACATCGATGGCTGGGCACGTACAAAGGCTGCGCAGGTGCTCGCCGCAACCCGTTCTTAACCCATAAGGATTGCTTTTTCGTTTTATGGATACTGTTCTGAGCGTTCTCTCATCGGTCTTTTGGGGCCTGCTGATGCTTTCCGTCCTCGTGTTTTTGCACGAGGGCGGCCACTTTTTGGCGGCGCGTGCCTGCGGTGTCCGTGTGACTGAGTTCTTTTTGGGCCTGCCGTGTCGCTTTGATATCCACCACACGTCTCGTCGCATCGGCACCAAGTTTGGCGTGACCCCGCTGTTGCTGGGTGGGTATGCTGCCATCTGTGGCATGGATCCGACCGATGTCTCGTGTGCCGATCGCGTGCTTGCTGCCATCTATCGCCACGGCCGTGTGACGGTGGCCGATCTTGCCGTCGAGCTCGAGCTGTCCGAGGAGGATGTGCTCGAGGCCTGTGCTTTGCTGTTGGGCTGGGGCTCCATCTCTCCTTGGTATGAAGAAGGGGAAAAGCCTTCGCCCAGTTACTATCCCACCAAGTACCAGTCCCTGCCGCGTGACGCGGCGGGTTATACCACCTTTGACGGCCGTCGGTTCGATCGCGAGCACGCGACTGCCGAGGGTGATGTATGGGAACTGCCGTGCGGCGAGGCCGAATTCCTTGCACGCGAGCGCTCGCACACCTATTTGGGCCAGGGCTTTGTCAAGCGTGCCTTTATGCTGCTTGCGGGCATTACCGTCAATATCCTGACGGGCTTTTTGCTCCTTATGAGCATCTATTCCATCGCAGGTGTCACGGTGCCGGTGGATACCAATGTGATTGGCCAGGTTGACGAAGGCTCGATTGCCGCCGCGGCGGGAATCGAGGGCGGCGACGCGATCCTTTCGGTCGACGGAGTATCGTGCTCTACCTGGATGGACGTTTACGATGCCATCGGCAAGGCTGCCGGTAAGGACGATATCGCCATCGAGTACGAGCGTGACGGCCAGCAGCATTCGACCACGGTTGCGCTCAAAGAGGATGAGCGCCTCGGTGTGTATGCCTCTACGCAGGTGGTCCGTTTAGACCCCATCACGTCGGCTCGCCTGTCGTTCTCCTATGTCGTGCAGACAGCGGAGGGCGTGATGCGCCTGCTTCAGCCGCAGCATACGATGGAGATTCTCGATCAGTCCTCTTCGATCGTGGGTATTAGCGTTATGTCCTCGCAGGCTGCTGCTGCCGGCCCTGCCACGTTCCTTTCGTTTGCCGCCCTCATATCGTTCTCGCTTGGCTTTATGAACCTGCTGCCCATCCCGCCGCTCGATGGCGGTAAGCTGGTCATCGAGATCATTCAAAAGATTGTGGGCCGCGAGCTTCCGCTCAAGGTCCAGACGATTGTGAGCTATGTGGGCATTGCGCTCTTTGCGCTGCTGTTTGTCTATATGCTTCGTTCCGACATCCTTCGATTTATTCTGTAGGGGAGTGTTTGGATTGTCTTTATCCCATCCTTTGCCTCGCGAGCTGACGCGTCCCGTGCATGTGGGCGGTGTGCAGATCGGTGGCGGCGCGCCGGTGGTGGTCCAATCCATGACCTGCACCGATACCGCTGATGCCCAGGCAACGCTTGCGCAAGTGCGTGCGTTGGCGCAGGCTGGCTGTGATATCGTGCGCGTGAGCGTGCCCACCGAGGCTGCGCTTGAGGGTTTCCGCACCATCTGCGCCGAGTCTCCGGTGCCGATTGTCGCCGATATCCACTTTAACCATAAGCTCGCCATTGGTGCCGTTGAGGCCGGTGCTGCCAAGCTGCGCATCAATCCCGGCAATATCGGCGATTGGGCCAAGGTTGACACGGTGATCGATGCTGCGGGTGCCGCTGACTGTGCGATTCGTATCGGCGTCAATGCCGGTTCGCTTGAACAGGATATCGCCGAGCGCGACGACCTTACGCAGCCCGAAAAGCTCGTGATGTCGAGCGAGCGTTTCGTTAAGCATTTTGAAGACCGCGGCTTTACGAACATTGTGCTTTCGGCCAAGGCCCATAGCGTGCAAACGACGCTCGATACCTATCGAGCCCTGTCGCGCGAGATTCCCCACGTTCCGCTTCACCTGGGCGTGACGGAGGCCGGAACCAAGCTGCAGGGCACCATCAAGAGCTCGGTGGGCCTTGGTATCCTGCTGTCTGAGGGTATCGGTGACACCATGCGCGTCTCGCTCACGGCCGATCCGGTTGAGGAGCCGCCGGTTGCCTGGGGAATTTTGCAGTCGCTGGGCCTGCGTCGCCGTGGTCCCGAGATTGTCTCGTGCCCCACGTGCGCCCGCTGCCAGGTTAACCTGATTCCTATCGCCGAGGAAGTAACCGAGCGGCTTAAGAACTATGCCGCGCCGCTTTCGATTGCCGTCATGGGGTGTGCCGTTAATGGCCCCGGTGAGGCTTCTGATGCCGACCTGGGCGTTGCTTGCGGACGTGGTCAGGCCCTGCTCTTTTCGCATGGCCAGATCATTGGTAAAGTAGCTGAGGATCAAATTGTCGACGCGCTTATGGCCGAGGTCGACAAGCTTATTGAGGAGAAATAAATGACTCGAGCAATGTATATGTCTAAGCTCTATGCGCCGACGCTTAAAGAGGATCCGGCCGACGCCGAGCTTGCAAGCCATCGTCTGCTGCTTCGTGCCGGTATGATCCGCAAGGAGGCCGCCGGTCTCTATTCCTATCTGCCGCTCGCTTGGCGCTCGATTCGTAAGATCGAGAACATCGTGCGCGACGAGATGGATGCCGCCGGCGCCCAGGAGCTCATGATGCCCATTATGGTCGATGCCGAGCTGTGGCGTGAGTCCGGCCGCATCGATGCCTATGGTAAGGAGCTCGTGCGCTTTGACGACCGTCATGGTCGCGAGTTTGTGCTGGGCCCCACGCACGAGGAGACCGTCACGGCCCTGGTGCGCAACGAGCTGCGCTCCTATAAGCAGCTGCCCGTCAACCTGTACCACATTCAGGACAAGTTCCGCGATGAGTTCCGTCCCCGCTTTGGCCTGATGCGCGGCCGTGAGTTCATCATGAAGGACGCCTACAGCTTCTCTGCCACGCAGGAGAGCCTGCAGGAGGAGTACGACAAGATGAAGCAGGCCTACGCCAACATCTGCGAGCGCTGCTACATCAAGGCTCTGCCCGTTGTCGCCGACTCCGGCGAAATCGGCGGCGACACCTCCGTCGAGTACATGGCGCTGGCCGACGCCGGCGAGGCTTCGCTCGTCTACTGCGACGATTGCGGCTTTGCTGCCGATGACGAGGCTGCAAGCACCAAGGTCGTTGTGACCGAGGGTCCCGGCGACGGCACGCTCACCAAGGTCGAGACTCCGGGTATGGGCACCATCGAGGCCGTCGCCAAGTTCTTCGGCTTCCCCGAGAACGGCACGCGCAAGTCGCTGGCGTTGATTGACTCCGAGGGCAAGCCGGTCGTGGCCATTGTTCCGGGCGACCACGAGCTCAACGACTGTAAGGCCGAGCACGTCTTTGGCAAGGGCTATCGCATGATGACCGACGAGGAGCTCCAGACCTACGGGCTGCATAAGGGCTTTATCGGACCGGTTAACCTGCCCGAGGGCATCCGTCTGGTGTGCGACGAGAGTCTGCGCGAGTCCAAACAGTGGGCCTGCGGTGCCAACGAGGTCGACTATCACTTTACCGGCGCCTGCCCCGAGCGCGACTTTACCGTCGACGAGTGGGCCGACCTGGTTACCGTCGTCGCCGGCGATCCCTGCCCGCACTGCGGCAAGCCGCTGTCTGCTGCTCGCGGTATCGAGGTCTCCCAGGTCTTCCAGCTGGGCACCAAGTACTCCGAGGCCATGGGTGCCACCTTTATGGACGAGGACGGCAAGGAGAAGCCGCTTATCATGGGTTGCTATGGCGTTGGCGTGTCTCGCTCGCTCGCTGCCGTCGTGGAGCAGCACAACGACGAGCACGGCATCGTCTGGCCGGTCTCCGTTGCCCCGTACGAGGTTGCTGTGATTCCGCTCGACCCCAAGAAGGAGGAGTGCGCTACCGTCTGCGAGCAGATCGTTGATGGCCTGTGCGCCGAGGGTATCGAGGTCGTCGTCGATGACCGTGACGAGCGTCCCGGCTTTAAATTTGCCGACAACGACCTTATGGGCTTCCCGTATCAGGTCGTTCTGGGTAAGCGTGGCCTCAAGAACGGCACCGTCGAGCTCAAGGACCGTGCCACGGGTGAGCGCGAGGACGTGGCGATCGACGAGGTCGTCGCCAAGGTCGCCGAGCTTGTGAAGGCGGCACGCCGTTAATCGGCGATTTCGCTTGTAGTTCGATATACGGGACGGCCCCGCATTTCTCCAGATAGGGGAGATGCGGGGCCGTCCTTTTATCTTGTCGACGTACTCAATCGCTAAAAGGAAACCCCACAGCCCATGCGAGCTGCGGGGTTTCCTTTGTGCCTCCGATGCGAAATAAATCGCTCAGATATTACTGATAATCGACGACGTCGATCCAGTTCTTCAGGAACTCATCGTTCACGTTGCGCTTACGAGCGAGCTCGGAAGCGGCGACGATGCTCGTCCACTGACGCACGACCTGCATGGGCATGTCGGCGCGGTCGCAGTAGAGCTCCAGATAAGCCTCGGCCTGGTCCTTGCTGTTGAGGGCAAAGAGCAGGTAGGTGGTGGCAACGTCGGCAGCAGGGGAGCCCTGGGTAGCGTGTGCCCAGTCGCACACATAGAGCTGGCCGTCGTCGCCGACGATGACGTTGGAGGGGTTGAAGTCGCCGTGGCAGACCTTGAACTCCTTGGTCATACCGTCCAGACGCTCCTGAAGGTTGTAGCGCGTAGTGGCATTGAGCTGATCGAGGCTGTCGATCATGCGGGCGAACTTGTCGCGCTGACGGTTGAGCAGCGGGGAGGTGTAGCCGTGGATCTCGATCTGGAGGTCGACGAACATCTCGAGGTACTCACCGAAGCGCTGGGGCTCGGCAGTCATCTTCTCGGCAAGGGTGGTGCCCGGAACCTTCTCGGTCACGAGCGCCCAGCCGTTGGCGTTCTCGAGCTGAGAAACCTCGAGAGCCTTGGGGCTGCGGATGCCGCACTCATTGATGCGGGCAAGATTCAAAGCCTCGTTGAACACGTCGGAGACGGGCTTGGCCTCGTTAAAGACCTTGACGATCTTGTCGCCCAGGTCGTAAACGACCTTGTTGCCACGGCGGACGAGCTCGGTCTTGGAATCGGGTAGCAGCATGGTTGCATCCTTTCAACGATGCGATAGAAGCGACGGCGGGGGTGTGTGAAACACCCGTGCACCCCCGCCGTTAAAAACCGTGCTAAAACTAGCAGACGGCGTAGTCCTGAGGCTCGCGGCCGTAGTAGGCGTCCAGGTAGAGCTCCTTGATCTCGCTCATGAGCGGGTAGCGCGGGTTAGCGCCGGTGCACTGGTCGTTGAATGCCTGCTCGGTCATCTCGTCGAGGGTGTCGAGGAAGTACTGCTCGTCAACACCGTAGTCGGCGATGGTCTTCTTGACGCCGATGAAGTCCTTGAGCTCCTCGAGCTTCGTGATGAAGTTCTCGAAGACCTCCTTATCGTCCTTGCCCTCGATGCCGCAGTACTTGGCCATCTCGGCGTAGTTGTGCAGCGCGTTGGGGTAAGGATACTGGGAGAAGGTACCCATCTTGACGGGTGCCTCGGCGGCGTTGTAGCGCATGACGCGGGTCAGGATGACGGCGTTGGCGAGGCCGTGGGGCAGGTGATGGAAGGCGCCGAGCTTGTGAGCCATGGAGTGGTTGAGGCCCAGGAAGGCGTTGGCGAAGGCCATACCGGCCATGCAGGAGGCGTTGTGCATCTCCTCGCGGGCGTGCGGGTCCTTGGCACCGTTCGTGAAGCTGGAGGGCAGGTTCTCAAAGACGAGCTTAGCCGCGCGCTCGGAGAGGCCCTTGGTGTAGTCGGAAGCCATGATGGAGACGTAGGACTCGATGGCGTGGGTCATGACGTCGATGCCGGAGGCAGCGGTCAGGCCGCGCGGGGCGGTCATGCAGTTGTCGGCGTCGACGATAGCCATGTTGGGGAGCAGCGCGTAGTCGGCGAGCGGCCACTTGATGCCGGTCTCCTTGTCGGTGATGATGGCGAACGGCGTGCACTCGGAGCCGGTACCCGAGGAGGTCGGGACGGCGACGAAGTAGGCCTTCTTGCCCATCTCGGGGAAGGTGAAGATACGCTTGCGGATGTCCATGAAGTCCATGGCCATGTCCTCAAACTTGCACTCGGGGTGCTCGTACATCATCCACATGATCTTGCCGGCGTCCATAGCGGAGCCACCGCCGACGGCGATGATGACGTCCGGCTCAAAGAGAGCCATCTGCTTGGCGCCGCGACGTGCGCACTGCAGCGACGGATCGGGCTCAACGTCGTAGAAGCAGTCGTGGGCGATGCCCATTTCGTCGAGCTTGGCCTCGATGGCGCGGGTGTTGCCATTCTTGAAGAGGAACTGGTCGGTGACGATGAAGGCGCGCTTCTTGCCCATGACGTTGCCCAGCTCGTCGAGGGCGACGGGCGTGGAACCCTTCTTGAAGTAGACCTTCTCGGGAGCGCGGAACCACAGCATGTTCTCACGGCGCTCGGCCACAGTCTTAACGTTGATCAAGTGCTTCACCCCAACGTTCTCGGAGACGGAGTTGCCGCCCCAGGAGCCGCAGCCCAGGGTCAGAGACGGCTTCATGCCAAAGTTGTACAGGTCACCGATGCCGCCGTGCGAGGACGGGGTGTTGATGACGATACGGCAGGCCTTCATGACGTGCTCGAACAGGCTGATCTTCTCGGCCTGGGCGGGGTGCACGTACAGAGAGGCGGTGTGGCCCGGGCCACCGGCGAGCACCAGGTGCTCGGCCTTGTCGACGGCCTCCTGGAAGTCCTTGGCGTGGTACATGGCCAGGACCGGGGAGAGCTTCTCGTGGGAGAACTCCTCCTTGGCGGGGTCGGTGGAGGTGACCTCGGCGATCAGGATCTTGGTCTTGGCGGGAACCTCGATGCCGGCGAGCTCGGCGATCTTGGCGGCAGCCATGCCGGGGATGCGGTGGTCGAGAGCGCCGTTCTTGAACATGGCGGCACGCAGGGCCTCCATCTCGGCACCCTGCTTGACGAAGTAGCAGCCGCGCTTCTGGAACTCGGCCTTAACCTGGTCATAGATGGTGTCGATGACGGTCACGGACTGCTCGGAAGCGCAGATCATGCCGTTGTCGAAGGTCTTGGAGTGGATGATGGAGTTGACGGCGAGCAGCACGTCGGCGGTGTCGTCGATGACGACCGGGGTGTTACCGGCGCCAACGCCCAGGGCGGGCTTGCCCGAGGAGTAGGCGGCCTTGACCATGCCCGGGCCACCGGTGGCGAGGATGATGTCGACGTCGCGCATGACCATGTTGGTCAGCTCGATGGAGGGGACATCGACCCAGCCGATGATGCCCTCGGGGGCGCCGGCCTTGACGGCGGCGTCAAGCACGAGCTTGGCGGCGGCGATGGTGCACTTGGCGGCAGCCGGGTGCGGGGAGATGATGATGGCGTTGCGGGTCTTCAGGCAGATCAGCGTCTTGAAGATCGCGGTGGAGGTGGGGTTGGTCGTCGGGATGACGGCGCCCACGATGCCGATGGGCTCGGCGATCTTGGTGATGCCGTAAGCCTCGTCGCGCTCCAGGACACCACAGGTCTTGGTGTTCTTGTAAGCGTTGTAGATGTACTCTGCGGCGTAGTGGTTCTTGATGACCTTGTCCTCAAGAACGCCGCGGCCGGTCTCCTCGATGGCCATCTTCGCCAACGGGATACGAGCCTTGTTGGCGGCCATGGCGGCCTCATAGAAGATCTTGTCGACCTGCTCCTGCGTGTACGTAGCAAAAAGCGCCTGGGCCTCTCGCATCTGAGCGAGCTTAGCCTCAAGCGCCTCTACGTTGTCCACAATTGCGGGAGTAGTGTTTTCCGGTGACTTTTTCACCATTTGTGTCTCCTTGCGATCGGAGATTTACCCTACGCCTTGCATGATAGCAAGAAATTATTCGGCGAACGGTAAGATTCCCGTAAAAGGCACACTAAAACGCTTCAACTAAATGAACCGTTTCAACTAATGCTGCATCGCCCCGCTCGTCGGGGACACTCATTGGGGACAGACTTACATGAGTGCTTTCACTCATTTGGGACAGACATCGTTTTGCCATTTTGCCGTTTTGGGCCTGTTTTTGCCGCTCATTGGATATAAATAGGTCACAGGCTCAGCATTTCGCGTTCCTTCTCTCCTTTTAGGTGTTGCCTGTTCAGTTTTGAAAGGAGAGAATATGCCTCGTTCCGCCCGCGCCGTTTCGCTCACCGGCTACTACCACGTTTTTGACCGTGGCAACTCCAAGCAGATTATTTTTGAAGATGACTCCGACCGCTATCGTTTCTTATCGGACATCTCGGACAGGTTTTCACGCCATGAAGTGGCGGTGTTGGCTTGGTGCATTATGGATAACCACTTCCATTTGATGGTTGATGACCCATATGACAACCTTTCAAAGGCAATGCAGTGCGCATTGACGGCATATGCTAAATATTTCAATGGGAAAACGGGAAGAACGGGCCATCTGTTTGATAATCGCTATTCGCGGGTCGCGGTTGAGTCGGACACGCAGGCGGTACAGCTGCTCGATTATATCCATCTCAATCCTGTGAAAGGCGCGCTCGACTCGCTCGAGGCGTATCGTTGGTCAAGCTACAAGGCATACCAGCTGGGCTACGATCCCTTTGACATCTGTGATGCGGCCCCCATGCTCGATATTGTCGGAGGCTCCCGTTGCTATTGTGAGCATCTCGAGGAAGTTGCCGGGCACATCTGGTCAGTGGAGGTTCTTCCACGCCGACGGATCCCCGATGAGGACGCCCTTGCCGTCGCGCACGAAGTCCTGCCGAGCATAGATCCTGCGCTGCTCAAGGCCCTGCCGCGACCCGAGCGTGATGCCTGTCTGCTGAGGCTCAGGCGGGCGCATCTCACGGTCAAGCAAATTGCCCGTATCACCGGTATCGGCGCTACAAGCGTGACCAAGGTCACTGCAGGCTGGAAGGAGGCTGCGTGAGGCAGGGGCCGAATCGCTGCCGGCATGCGTCATGTCTGTCCCAAATGCGTGAAAGCACTCATGTAAGTCTGTCCCCAATGAGTGCAAAAAGGCGCCCTCCACAGGGGAGGGCGCCTTTGGTAAGTTCTATGTGAACGCGAGGTCTTTGACCCGGAGAGTCCGAGGTACTTGTTGGTAAGACCTTATTTAGGAGCGCGCAACCTTGCCGGACTTGAGGCAGGTGGAGCAAACGTTCATCTTGCGACGGTGACCATCGACGACGACGTAGACGCGCTGGATGTTGGGGCGGAACTTACGGTTGGTGACGCGGTGTGAGTGGCTGATGGAGCGACCGGCAACGGGGTGCTTACCGCAAACTTCGCAAACTTTGGACATAACTGACCCTCCTTGGGCGACAAACGAACATGTCGCGTTAACAAACAAGCCTGAACTATAGCACAGAAGCATGTCTCTGTGCGCAATCTACACAGAGACATTTCTCTTTTGGCGATAGTGCCCACGCCACGGCCCTGGACGTAGATCCGATTTGCGTGCAGCAGAGGGGATTATGCCAGCTCGCAACAAGGTTTTCAAGCGCGTCCTACAAATATATATATGTTTATGGAGCGATTGGCTCCGTTTGGTTGATTTCCGATCTCAGCCGAACACATTGAGCTGATGGCTCGCTCCCGCAGTT
>UQLA01000014.1 GCA_900541745.1 uncultured Collinsella sp.
CAGATGTGTATAAGAGACAGACGAGGGTATGGGGGCTCGTTCGGCCAGACGCACCGCCGCTGTTTGGGATCCGTTTTCCTCCGTCTCTTTCGAATCACGTGATCTGTTGAGGACGGAGGAAAACGGATCATTTCGTAGGCCCGTGGCCGCCTTGGAAACCGAATGATGGTACGAGCATCCATTCGGCTTCCAGGGCGGCCACGGACAGAACGGGGCGAACAGAAAAGAGCGACGGGCGTCTACTCCCCCGCCACGCTCGTGCGCAGCTTGGCGGCGATGGGCTCGGATGCCAGCAGGAACACGAGCATGGCCACGGAGCGCGCCAGGCACACAATCCAGGTGCTCGCAAAGGAGCCCGTGGCATCGAACAGCACGCCCGAGACGATGGCGCCGGTAGTGCCCAAGATTGCCTTGAAAGACAAGGACATAGGCCTTATGGCCATGCCCGCAGGCTTGAAAGGCAAGGTTGGGCGCTACCGGTGGTCGGCGATATAGCCCAAAGCGACTGCCGCATAAGCCGCGGCGCCGAGCGGCAGCTCGGCATCGCTAAAGCGTGCCTTGGGATGGTGCTGAGCAAAATGCTTGTCCGTATCAGTCGCGGCAGCGCCCACGGTAAAGTACGCACTCGGGATCTCGCTCGAGATAAGCGCGAAGTCCTCGCTCGCCATGGCGTGGAACAGTGGCAAGAAGGCGGACTTGGGCAGCACCGCGCCCACGTAGCCAAGCGACGCATGCGTCATATCGTCATCGAGTACGAGCGGGGGAACATCCGAGAGCGTCTCGATAGTCGCCGGCGTACGATAGGTCGTGGCAACACCTTTGACGACCTCCGCGATGCGGGTCTTGAGGTGCTCCATGAGCTCGACGTCGAAGCCGCGCAGCGTTCCCTCGAGCACACAAGTGTCGGGGATGACATTTGCGGCCTGACCGCCGGCGAACTTACCGACAGTCAGTGCGACCTCCTTGGCCGCCGGCACCTCGCGGGAGATGAGCTCCTGAAGCGCCAGATGCACATGGACGCCGGCCGTGATGGGGTCGATGCAGATCTCGGGGCTCGAGCCATGGCCACCCTTGCCCTGAAGCGTGATGCGAAAACCGTACACGCCCGAGAGCGCCGGGCTGCCGTAGAGCACCAGGCCAAGCGGTGACTGGCTATTGACATGCATGGCAAAGGCGGCCTGGGGACGCGGGTTCTGCAGCAGACCATCGGCGATGGCGGCGCGGGCACCCTCAAAGGTTTCCTCGCCCGGCTGGAACAGCAACTTAACCGTGGCATTGGCGTCGACAAGCTCTGCCTCGCGCGCCTTGAGCATACGGGCTGCACCAAGCAGCGCCGTCGCGTGCATATCGTGTCCGCATGCGTGCATGCAGCCGTTCGTAGAGGCGAAAGGCTCGCCTGACTCTTCGGCAACGGGCAGGGCATCCATGTCGCCACGCAGCATAACGACCGTACCGGCCTGTTCGTCCGTGCAGACGCCATTGCCCTGGGCCGCGACGGCACCGGCGCCGACAAGGCCCACAACACAGGAACCATCGACGAGCGTGGCAAATGGGATATCCATCTCGGTCAGGCGCGCTTGAATATACGCAGAGGTCTGCGGGAGGCTATTGCCCAGCTCGGGCATCTGGTGTAAATCGTGTCGCCACGCAGCGAGCTCGTCTGCAAAAGCCTGAGCTTCTGCAACAAGACCGTCACCGATAGCGGCCTGCGCCGCCGCGGTGGCCTTGGGCGCTGATTGCGGTTGAAGATCGGACAGTGCTGGTGCCATAGATGCCCCCCAGTAACGTTTTTGCAGCAAGCACTTTGATAGCGTAAAGCGCAAGGTACTACTTTAAGTGCGAGGCATAAAAAATGCCGCCCCGGGAGGGCGGCGCAACAAGTTGTTTACAATTGCGGGCGCGGCTTTCGACGCAAAAAATCGAAGTGAGTCTCGCTCAAGATAATCGACAGGAAGATGAGCGCGAAGCCGGCGAGCAGGCGCGAGGTGAGCGCCTCCCCCATCAGCAGCACCGAGAACAGCACACCCGAAGGCGACTCCATCGAAAGGAGCAGCGAGCCCGTCGAGGCCGGGACATGCGCCAGGCCGACGTTTTGGATGAGCAGAGCCGCGCATGTGCAGCCCACCGAGAGAAACGCCATCGCACTGATAAAGCTCGGCGTCCACACGGACAGAGGCGCTTGGGTCTCGAATAGCAGCGACGTTGCCAGGCTCAGCACGCCGTTGCCCACAAACATCCAAAACGTGATGACGTTGATGTCCATTTTGCGACCGTACTTGGCAGTCACCGCCATCTGGATGGCGAAAAAAGCCGCACCCGCCAGCGTAATGACGTCACCAATGTTGAATTCAACGCTATCGAGTGCGACGAGGCCAATGCCCGCTAGGCACAGCAGCGCGGCACCCAAGTTGTAGCGCGTGAGCTTTTCGCCGCTCAGGAAATAGCTCGCAAACGGCACAAGGATGCAATACGTGCCCGTCAAAAAAGCATTCTTGCCCGCCGTAGTATGTGCCAGACCGACCGTCTGCAACGCATAGGCCGACCACATGAGCACGCCCATACTCAGGCCAACGATCAGGTTGCGAGCGTTGAGGTGCGCGATGATGCGCTTGTGGAAGACGACAAACATGACCAACGCTGCGGGCAGAAAGCGTACATAGAGCAGCGCGAACACCGGAATGGTGCCGAGTGCGTCCTTCATAGTGGTAAAGGAGTAGCCCCAGATGACCGCCACCGAAAGGAGCAGAACCTTCCAGAACAGCGGAGAGCGTGCGCCGGCGCCGCGGAAGGTGCCGCCCGCGCCCAGGTCTTCACGGGCTACAGGGCTATCGGGCAAGTTTTCGATTTCGTTGGCAGCGTATTGGGCCATGGAACATCCTCGCACTCAATCTGGGCGTGGTGTCCGCGCGCGTATGGCTGCGTGCCGCCTCATGGTCAAATAAAAACGGGGCGCACCGGACCCCCGGCACGCCCCGCTACTGTAACAACAACCAAGCAACCCGTGCAATTCACTACGCTAAAGCATCGGGTTGGAAGGCCTCGATGTTCCGACGGCGTTTACGTCGCTGCATTAAATCAATTTGGTTGACTCCAGCTTTTCGATGATCCAGTCGTTGGCTTTGATAACCGGGCGGCGGAAGACGACGCCCAGGGCCAGCGACGGAATCAGGTAGCTTGCTAAGATACCCAGCTCAATCCAGTACTCCATATGGTAGGCACCGGCCATGGCGGCGTGCATGGCGTTGATGCCGTGGGTAAACGGCAGGAACGGGTAGATCGCCTGGAACACGGGACCGGTCATCTCGATGGGGAACGTACCGCCCGAACCGCCGACCTGCATGACCAACAGCACGACAGCGAGCGCTTTGCCGATATCTCCAAACGATACCGTAAGCGTGTAGACGATATTGGAGAACACGAGACTCGCGACCCAGCCCGCCAGCACAAACTGCAGCGGGTCGTCGCACTGAATACCAAAGAACAGAATGTCGCCCGCACACACGAGTGTTGCCTGCAGCAGAGCCAGACCGCCAAAGAACAGGTAGCGACCCAAGTAGATCTCGTGCAGGCGCACGGGGATGAGCTCGTTGATAAGCTCATCGTCAACCGAGACCTTCATCATGGCCGCCAGAACAATCGAGCCCACCCACAGCGACAAAATCGTATAGAACGGCGCCATAGCCGAGCCGTAGTTGCGGATCGGATAGACCGGCTTGCGATCGAGCGCAACGGGGCCGGAAAGCGACACGGCGAGGGCATCGGGGTCGCTGCCAATCATTGTCTTAATCATGGCCAGGTCACCCGATATCAGAGCACTATCAAGCTCGTCCTTAAAGGCACTGATCTTGTCCGACGCCTCGCCCAGCTGATCGGAAGCCTTGTTGACCAGCTTTGCAGCCTTAGATAGGCCCTTTGCCAGCGAACCGGATGCGTCGGTCAGACCGCTCACGGCGCTATCCAAGTCACCCGAGATACCGTTCAGGGAATCCAGAACGCCCGAAATGGTCTTCTTGAGCTCCTTGGCCTTAACCGAGAACGTAGAATCGTAATCGGACTTGGCACCCGAGATACCCGCCTTGGCATCGGCGATGGCCTGGTCGACCTCGGCACGCGAGTTGTTGACCTCCGCCATGCCGTCCGAAAGGGACTTTGCGGTCGCCGTCAGGTCCTTCGCATTGTTGCGGTACTCCACGGCAATTCTACCCAGCGACGTCGCAGCGGACTTGAGGCCGTCTTTGAGCTTGTCATCACTCACCTGGTCGGCAAGGTTGCGGAGCCGATCGGCCATCGCATCGATATCGTCAGCACGCGTATTGAGCGCCGCTGCGGCTTCGTTGAGCTGAGACACCGTAAGGTCAACATGCTGATTCGCGGCATCGAATGCCTTCGCAAGCTCGGCGGACACGTTGTCAAACGAGCCTGCGCTTCCATCAATCGCTGCGTCAACGGCATCGTTGGCGGCCTTGAGCGCTTCCTTGGAATCATTGATGCCGCTCTTGGCGTGCTCCATCAGCTGCTTCGTCGACTCATCGACGGTGCCCGTCTGTTTGAGCATGCCGCCCGCCGATGTCAGTGAATCGGACGTAGAGCTCAAAATGCCCGCGAGCGATGTTGCACTCGCCTGAACGTCCTGCAGGTCCTCGACCGAATCGCCCAGCGTAGAGGACAGATTGGCGATAAAGTTGCTCACCTGGTCGGTGCTCATATAGTCGAGCAGGCTGGACACGGTCTTAAGGCCGATGGTCGTGATGGTCTTGGTAAAGGTCTCGTTGACCTGACTCTGGACGGCGCTCGAACCCTTTTCAGTCACGATCTGTGCGATGGCGTTGGCCTTCTGGTTCTCATAGAACTCGATATCGGCGTGTTTCACCTCGGTCGAGAAAAGCGTCATCATATCGGCGCTAAACGTTTTAGGGATAACGACGGCAGCGTAGTACGCGCCCGACTTAACGCCCTCAATCGCCTTATCGCGATCGTTGAGGACGACCCAGTCGAAGTTCTCGTTGCCGCGCAGGGTGGCGGTTACGTTTTCGCCCACGTTGACCTCAACGGGAATCAGATCGCTCTCGTAGCCCTCGTCGGTGTTGACCACTGCAATTTTAAGGTTGCCGGTATTGCCGTAGGGATCCCAGCTTCCGGCGATGTTAAACCACGCGTACAGGCACGGCACGATAATGAGGCCCATCACAACAACCAAGCCGATCACGGAGCGAGACACATTTTGGACATCGCGCTTAAACAGGTGCAGGATGTTTTTCATTTATGCCTCACCTCCTTTAGAGTGCTTGCCAAGCGGGGTGGTATCCCCGTCGTTTCCGCTTACGTTGTCAACGCCGTCGGCATCTTGAGCCTTACGATGTGCACCGATATGCGGCAGACGGCTCGTGGGCTGTTCGCTGTCCTTGGTGCCCCGCTCGCTGGCGTTGAGACCAAACATGCGACGGGCAGCAGGAATGGCGGCCGTGTGCTCGCGCATCTCGCGACGCAGGTCCTCATCCGAAAGCGCCGAGATGCGCATCTGGGTATTGAGGCTCGCGCGGATATATTCGATATTGATAAGCCAGCCGCAGATGGCAATGACCGAGATGATCCAAATGACAAGCAGGATGATCTTGCCGTTATTGTCGATATCGAGAACCGTCGACAGGACAAAGAGCAGGACCTGCACGCCGACTACAGCGGCAAAACCGCCCTTGATGTAGTACGGGTAGCGATGTTCAAAGGCGACTGCATGATCGAGCAGTTCGCGACGGTACGAATCGGAATCGAGCATGACACGCATGGCCGTGCGCAGCGAGTAGCGCTGGCGCGGCAGGTCATTGGACTCGCAGATCATCATACCGGTCGTGGAAAGCTGTTTATCAAAGAGCAGGTTGAGGTTGAGCAGCAGCGGACGCAGCTGCAGACCGATAAAGAGCGCCACGATCAAGAACACGCCCAGAATGCACAGGTTAAACAGATAGTTGAACGAGTACATGCCGCCGACCGTCTCGCGCAGCAGATTGATGCCGTAGGTAAAGGGCAGCAGCGGGTGCAGCCACTGGAAGAAGCCGGGCATCATCTCGATGGGATACATGCCCGACGAACCCGGAATCTGCACGATAACCAGAATGACGCCGATTGCCTTGCCGATGTGCTTAAACGTAGTGGACAGCGCATAGATGATATTGACGTAGGTGAACGAGATGGCGATGCCGCCCAGCACGAACAGCAGCGGGCTGACGCACTGCACGCCAATCACCAGATCTCCCACCGCAACGATGATGGCCTGCAACGCGCCCAGGATCACCAGGAGCAACCAGCGGCCAAAGTAGCCCTGACGCGCGGTAAAACTGCCGATGCCTTCGCGGTCGACCTCGAGCTTGTAGATGGCGATGAGCACGTAGCCGCCCACCCACAGCGCCAGATTGGTATAGAACGGGGCGATGCCCGAACCAAAGCTCTTGACCGGGTAAATTGACTTTGAGGTCAGTTCGACCGGAGATGCCATGAAGTCTGCAACGTCATCGACGTCGACGTCCATCAGGTCGGCCAGCTCGCCCATGGACTCAGAGGTCTGTAGCGCCGCGATGTCGTTGGCGGCGGTTGCAAGCTTGTCCTGGACCTTGGCAAGCGAGGCATTGGTCTGGGACAGCGTGGTCTTGGCCTGACCGAGCGTAGCGTTGAGTTGGGCCAGCGTGCCACGCGCGCTCGCAATCGTGGGCGTAAGACCCGATACGATTCCCGTCAGATCACCCGAGACGGCAGCAAAGGAATCGAGCGCGCTCGAGGCCTTCGGCAGCGCGCTTTGGCCCAGGTTCGTTTGGGCCTGGCCAAGGTTGGTCGCACCGGCCTGAATTGCGTTATTGATAGCATCGCTGGCGCCCGATACAGCCGCGGCGTCATTTGCCATGGCGCTCGACTGCGCAGACAGACCGTCCTTGATGCTCTGAAGCTTTTCATTCTGCTCTCGAAGCAAATCGATAGTCGATACAATGCGCGCGTCAATTTCCTCGGAACCTGTCGACGTGTCATTGGCGAGAATCTCCAAGTGCCCGATAACGGCCTTATTGTGGTCGATCGTCGCTTGGAGAGACTCGAGCGAATTGTCGATACGGGTGGTCGTAGATGTGACCGTGCCCGTCAGCTTGCCGATGGCAGCGTTCGCAGAGGCCGACGTCTTGGTGAGCGCAAGGCTGCCCTCCGAGAGCGCCTTGGAGAGCGAGGCGATAGAGTTGCCCGCCGTAGTGCGGGCCTCGCCCAGCAGGTCATTGCCCTGGGAGATCGCCTGCGTCAGTGACGGCGCCTGACCCTGCAGGCCGGCAAGTGCCGCATCAGCCGAGGCGATAGCACCACTCGTCTTATCGATGGCGTCATTCATGTCGCCAATCGAATCGCGCACCTCGCCCAAGGTATCGGATGCCTCGGACACCGAACTTGCCAACGAATCCTGAGTCTGGGTTGCCTTGTCTTTAAGGTCGATGCCAGCATCTTTGGCAATGCCCGCGACGGTCTCGCCCACCGTGGAGACAAACTCCGAGTTGATCTGCCCCTCGATGGTGTTTGCACCGGTATCGGTGACCTTGGGCGCAATGGCGCTCTTTTTCTCGTTGACGTAATAGGTGAGCTTCGGCTGATGGTAATTGCCGTCGAGCATCGAGACGAGATTGTCGGAGAAGTTCTTGGGAATCACGATGGCAGCATAGTACTCGCCGCTCTCGACGCCCTCTTTGGCATCGGCCGCCGAATCGACGAAGGTCCAGCCCAGTTGGTCGTTCTCCTTGAGCTGATCGACGACCTGGTCGCCCGCGTTGAGCTCGCCCACTAGGTCGTTCTGGGTGCCCCGATCATTGTTGGCGATAGCGATTTTAATGCCCTGGGTGTTTCCATACGGATCCCAGTTTGCCACGATGTTGTACCAGGCATACAGTGAGGGAATAACGCACACGCCCAGGGTAACCACCAAGGCGACGGGGTTCATAAGCAATCGCTTAATGTCGCGCTTAAATATCGCAAAGGAGACCTTTGCATTGGATAGTTTGCTGCCGAGGCTCACGCTTGGACCATCCATCCTGTCGTTGAATCGAATCGTACTATCGACAACCATTGTACGTAGGCGCTTTAGCGTCTCAGAGCACAATGGTATTGAGTTTTGCGGGTAGCAATATACTACGAAGACGAATTAACATACAGTTGTACAGTATCTTTAATTTCAGCAGGTCACAAAACCACAACCCGCACAAATTAGCAATTCAAATAGTCGTTTAAGAACGTCCCCAATGACTAGTTTGGACCACGGTAACGTCGATGTTTTGGCAATGCCAGCGAGCGGGCGCCAGAGCGAACAAATTGGCATGAAAAGAGGACGGCATAGACCTTCTGGTCATGCCGTCCTCTTTGAATGACAAGTTGTCGCTCTGGCGCCCGCGCAGCGTCGACTGGTCCGCCGTTCGTTAGAACGGCGGAACTGAGGGCAGCGTCGAGCCGTTACGCGGTTCGTAGAACCGCGTAACTTGCTAACTACATCAAGTTACAAACAGCTGCCGCGAAGGCTACGGGGTCCTCGGGGAGGATGCCCTCGACGAGCAGGGCCTGGTCGTAGAGCAGGCCGGAGTACTGCTTAATCTTGTCGGCGTCGCCCGCCTTCTGGGCAGCGACGAGCTTGGCGAAGACCGGGTGCTTGGCGTTGAGCTCGAGTACGCGCTGGCTCTTGGGCATACCGTCGGGCGTACCCTCGGGACCCTTCTGGAGCACCTTCTCCATCTCGAGCGAAAGCGGGCCCTCGGTGGTAATGCAGGCGGGGGCATCGGTCAGGCGCGCGGAGACGGCAACCTTCTCGACCTTGTCGCCGAGCGCCTCCTTCATGGCGTTAAAGAGGTTCTCGTTCTCCTTGGTGGCGTCCTCGGCCTCCTTCTTCTCGTCATCGGTCGCCAAGTCAAGATCGCCGGTGGCAACGTTCTTAAGCTCCAGGTGACGATCTTCGACCTCAGGCTCGGCACCATCGGCAACTGCCTTCTCGGCAGCCTCGCGAGCAGCGTCATCCTCGTAGACCTTGGGCATATCGGCAGCCACGTACTCACGCATGGCCTGGAAGGTGAACTCATCCACGTCCTGCGTCAGCAGCAGTACATCGTAGCCGCGGTCGAGCACGCCCTTCACGACGGGCATCTTGGCCAGACGCTCGCGCGAATCGCCGGCGGCATAGTAGATTGCCTTCTGGCCCTCGGGCATGCCCTTGGCATACTCGGCAAGGGTGATCATCTTCTGCTCCTTGGCAGACCAGAACAACAGCAGGTCGGCGAGCTCGTCGGCCTTCATGCCGTAGCTCGAGTAGATGCCGTACTTAAGACCGCGACCAAAATTCTCAAAGAACTTCTCGTATGCCTCGCGGTCGTTGTCGCGCATGTCCTCGAGATCGGCGGTAATCTTCTTCTCCACACGCTTGGCAATGGCCTTGAGCTGACGGTTCTGCTGCAGCGTCTCACGCGAAATATTGAGCGTCACGTCGGCAGAGTCCACAACACCGCGCACAAAGTTGTAGTAGTCGGGCAGCAGGTCGTCGCACTTCTCCATAATCAGCACGTTGGAGCTGTAGAGCGCCAGGCCCTTCTCGTAGTCCTTGCTGTACAGATCGAACGGGGCGCGACCCGGCACAAACAGCAGTGCATCGTACTCAAGCGTACCCTCGGCATGGAAGCTGATAGTGCGCGCGGGATCGTCAAAGTCGTGGAACGTGGACTTATAGAACTCGTTGTAATCCTTCTGCTCAACGTCGGAGCTGCGCTTTTTCCAGATCGGCGTCATGGAGTTGATGGTCTCGAGCTCCTGATAGTCCTCGTACTCGGGCTTATAGTCGTCGCCGGCGTCCTCGGGCTTGGGCTTCTGGCGACTCTTGCTCACCATCATCTGGATCGGGTAGCGCACATAGTTGCTGTACTGCTGAATCAGGCTCTTGAGGCCCCACTCGGTCAGGAAGCGATCGTAGGTCTCGGCCTCGCCATCGGCATCGAGCTTCTCGTTCTCGCGCAGCGTCAGGATGACATCGGTACCGTGCTCAGCACGCTCGCCATCCTCGATGGTGTAGCCCTCAAGGCCGTCGGACTCCCAAACGTGGGCGGTATCCTCGCCATAAGCGCGGCTGACGACCTTCACGTGGCTGGCGACCATAAAGGCGGAGTAGAAACCCACGCCAAACTGACCGATGATGTCGACATCGGAACCCTGCTGCTCGGCGTTCTCGGTCTTAAACTCCTCGGAGCCGGAATGGGCGATGGTGCCCAGGTTGCGCTCGAGCTCCTCGGCGGTCATGCCGATACCGTTATCCGAAATAGTGATGGTGCGGGCGTCCTTATCAAAGGAAACACGGATGGCCAAGTCGCCCTGGTCGAGCTTGACACTCGGATCCTGAAGGCTCTTAAAGTTGAGCTTGTCGACGGCATCGCTCGCGTTGGAGATAAGCTCGCGCAGGAAGATTTCCTTATTGGTGTAGATGGAGTTGATCATGAGGTCGAGCAGTTTTTTGCTCTCGGTCTTAAATTGACGCATGTGCAGTCCTTTCGCGCTACCCCTGCCCGCAAAAACGGCCCGGTTGCCCGAGCCGCATCGCAGACCTGCTATGTTCAGACTTAGATTTTATAACCTATTAGCGCGCATATATACATACGGAATCGAAAAACTGTATGTTGGAATACCCGTGCGTCGATTGCCAAGGAGTGTCCCCGACTGCCGGCAGAAAAGGAACGTCCCTATCTGTCGCCCATGCGCTTGGCCATCCAGGCGTGGGGCTGACCTTCGTCTTCGTAGTCCACCGGCGCGATCTGCGTGTAGCCGGCCTTGGCATAGAGCGGCAGCACGTACTCCTGCGCATGCAGCTTTATGAGCTTGGCGCCAGCATCGCGTGCAGCAGCATTGCTGGCCTCGACAATCTTGCTCGCCAGACCGCGGCGACGCATTGAGGATAGCACCGCAACGCGGCCCATAATGTATGTCTCCCCCGCCGCGACACCTTCGTCCATATCGCACGCCGGCGACACCGGGGCCTCTACATCTGCCGCGCGCTCCAGTTCCTCGGGAAACACGCGCGAGCAGCCGGTAAGTTGACCATCCACGTACAGCGTCACATGAATGCAGTCAGAAGCCTCATCGATCTGGTCGAACTCGATTTCATAACCCTGTTCGTCCACAAAGACGGCGCGGCGCACCAACGACGCATCCTCAAAGCATCCCGTCTTAATTTGAATATCCATGGTCGCCCCTCCGTTCAAAGCAAACGTTAGGGACAGATTTTAGCGAAAATGAGCGCCTCGCACGCTAAACTTGGCCCGCGCCTTTGCCAGGCAATCGTAATGGCGAACATTGTGGGCGTCGCTTGCGATAAAGCTGTACAGGCCCTCGTCAAACAGGCGCTGCGCCGGCTTTTTCTCGCGACCAAAGCGCCCACCCGCAATAAAATCAGCCGAAGCCTGCAGTTTGCAACCCATATCGACCAGATGCTCGGCAATGCCCACATCCTTTTGAATAGCGCGATAACGCTCGGGATGGGCAATAATCACTTGGTAGCCGCGGCACTGTAGGTCGTAGATCGTGTTCTCGTATTCCTCAAAGTCATACGAATCGGCACGTGTCGAGAGCTCAAGCAAAAACTCATTCGACCCGTCAAAGTGCAGGCGATCGGCCCATTCGATGCCCAAATCCATGAGCTTGGCATGATTGACCTCAAAGCCCATCTGCAAATGCATATCGCCCGCATGCGCGCAAAGCAGTCGAAAGGCCTCCCACATTTTTTCAAAGTCAAAATATGGGTCCCGGCAGTGCGGCGTGCACACCATGTGCGTTACGCCGACGGCGCGGGCCGCCTCGAGCATCGCCAAGCTTTGCTCGAGGTTCGCCGCGCCGTCGTCAACACCGGGCAGGATATGGCAGTGGATGTCTCTCATATCGCCCTCTTATCTGCGTCGTTGCTTATTTCTTAAAGCGTTTCGCCTTCGCAGGGGTGCCCGTTGCAGCCGCTCCGCCGACAGCGGGATTGACCCCAGCCGCAGCGTCGTTCTGCCCCTTATCCCCGCCATAATACGAGTAATAGTAGTCGTGGCTCGAAGTCTCGCAGCAGTTCATGACCGTACCGATCACGTTGACCTCGGCCTTGTTGAGCTGATCGAAAGCAGCGAGGATCTCATTGCGCTTGGCAAAGTCCTGACGGATGACATAGATGGTGCCGTCGGTGATCGCAGCGACTTCGGCAGCGTCAACGAACGTACCCACAGGCGGCGTATCAAAGATGACGTACTGGTACTTTTCCTCCAGCGCGGCGACAAGCTTGGCAAAGCGGCGCGAGGCGATGATGTCTGCCGGATTGGGAATGCGCGGCTCGGCGTCGAGGAAGAAGAGGTTGGGCTGGTCGGTGACGATAACGGCCTCATCGATCGACATCTGATCGGAAAGAACGGCGTACAGGCCGCCGGCACGATGGATGCCCAGCATGTTGGCAAGCGTACGATGGCGCATGTCGCACTCAACGAGCAGAACGCTCTTGCCGCTGGTTGCGATGGCCTGGGCCAAGTTGAACGCAATGGTGGACTTGCCCTCGTTGGGAATGGAGGAGGTCACCGTAATGGACTTGATGGGCGTATCGACACTCGCAAAGCGAATGTTGGCGAGCAGCGTCTTGGCTGCGTTGTCAAAGGCGAGGGTATCGCCGGTTTTCTTTTTACGGGCCATGGATTACTTACCGCCCTTCACAACGGGGAAACGGCCGATGACGGGCACGCCGAGCAGCTCGACGGCGTCATCGACAGAACGGACGCGCGTGTTGAGCATGTCGAGCAGCACAACAATCGCGACAGCGACAAACAGACCGGCCAGAGCGGCAACTGCAATGTAGAGCTTGCGGTTGGGGCCGCTGGGCTGGGTGGGAACCTTTGCCTTGTCGATGACGTTGACGGCCTGGGCGGCGTCGACGTCCTGGGCGACGGTAGAAACCGAGTTGGCCATGGCGTTGGCGACAGCGGCAGCGCCATCGGGGCTGGCACCGGTCACAGACAGCGAGATAACGCGGGTCGTGGTCTCGCTCGTAACGCTTACCTTATAGTCGGCCAGGCTGGAAAGGCCCAGCTCCTTGGCGGCACCGCTCTTGACGCTATCGCTGTCGAGCAGCGTGGCGATGTCGTTGGAGAGCATCTGGCTTGCAGACAGATCGTTGTAGTAGCTCGTCTGGCTGCCATCGGTCTTGGCGAGAATGTACATGCTCGTCGTGGCGGTGTAGGTGTTGTCCATCATGGTGAAGGAGACGACGCCCATGGCGATCGCGCAGACCACCGGAAGGGCGATGACCAGCTTGAGGTGCTTTTTTAGCAGCTGGAACAGTTCAAGAAGGGTCATGCAGCTTGCCTTTCATTTCCCTAGTTCGTATCGACAAAACTGCTCGTATAATATCGTATCTTTCTGCCATGTCCGAACTCTATACATAAGATACAGCGTCCGCGTGTAAGTTGCGCAACAACTAACGCGGCAGCGGAGGCGCATCGTCTAATCCTCGATTTTTGCCATACCGCTACGCGAACGGTCCCTCTTGTTGCACGGGAAACGTTACCGAAATGGTGGTTCCCACGCCCGGTTCACTCGACAGATCAATCGCGGCATGATGGTACAGAGCGGCGTGCTTGACGATCGCCAAGCCCAGGCCGGTTCCGCCACGCGCCTTAGAACGACTCTTGTCCACACGGTAAAAACGCTCGAACACTTTACCCTGCTCCTCGGGCGCAATACCGATACCCGTGTCGGCAACAGATAGGTACGGATGGCCCTCATCGTTGGTCCCGCAGCGCAGCGTGACCGTACCGCCAGGTCGGTTGTAGCGAATGGCGTTGCTCGCCAGGTTATAGATCAGCTCGTCGATCAGGCGCGACACGCCTTCGATCACCACGGGCTTCGTCTCGTGCCCAATGGTCACATTCGACTGCCGGGCAACCTGCTCAAGACGATGTTCTACCGTCAACATGGCGCGAGAGAGCTCGATGGGCTCTGTGGACCCAATGGGCACCGCCTCGCCATCGCTCGCACGCTCCGCCTCATCCAAGTTGGAAAGCGTGAGGATGTCGTTGACGAGCGCTGCCAGGCGGCCCGCCTCGCGGTAGATGCGGCCGCCAAAGTTGCGCAGGTCATCCTCGCCCTCAACCATGCCGTTTGCAATAAGCTCGGCATAGCCCGAAATCGCGGTAAGCGGGGTCTTGAGCTCATGAGTGATATTGGCCGTGAACTCGCGACGCATGCGGTCGTTATCGGCCAGCACTGCCATCTGGCGTTTAAGCTCCTGGCGCTGCGACTCAATGCGCTCGAGCATGGGAACCATCTCGGTGTAGGCATGTTCATAGCTGCGGCGCGGGTGGTCCAGATTGACCTCTTGCAGCGGCGCAATAATGGCACGGGATTCGCGGCGCGCAAGGAAAAACGAGAGCACCGCGCCCGCCGCCGCAATAAGCAGCATCGGCGCCACCAGCGAAAGCAAAATCGCCGCGACGCCAGGCTGGGCCTGTGCCAAACGAACAACCTGACCGTTATCAAGGGCGACGGCGCGATATAGCATAATCTCATCGAGCGTGGTGCTCGAGCGCTCCGCGGAGCCCGAACCGCTCTCAAGGGCCTCAATGACCTCGGGGCGATCGCCATGGTTGGGCAACGCGGAAGGAGACGCCTCGTTGTCATAGGCGACCGATCCATCCCTGTTGATCAGCGTGATACGAAGGTCCTCGCGATCGAGGCTTCGCAAGAATGCGATGGGTTCTTTTTGCTCGTTTAAGGCGGCGGCAATAAGCTCGGTTTCTTGCGAAAGATTGGCACTCGTGGCATCTGCCAAAGTGTTTTGCACAAAGAACGCGCCCAACACCGTAAACGCCAAAATGACGGACATAGCGCAGACAAATATCGTCGCAAACACGCGATGCGAGAGCGTGTGTTTTCCCTGAGGGGCAAAGACCACGGATTACTCCTCCGATGCGGCGTCCGCAATGCCGGCATCTTCGGTATCGCTACCAGCGGAAGGCTCGGCCAGGCGATAACCCACGCCGCGCACCGTCTCGATAGCGCCGGCACGCTCGCCGAGCTTTTGTCGAAGCGTCTGCACGTGAACGTCGACGGTACGTGAGCCGCCATCGAAGTCCCAGCCCCACACGCTCTGCAGCAGCGACTCGCGGGTAAAGACCACGCCGGGCTTGCGCATAAGATATTCGAGCAAATCGAACTCGCGCAAGGTGAGTTTGAGCGGCTCGCCGGCAACGGTCACTTCGCGATGGCTGGGCGAAAGTACGATATCGCCCACGCTGAGCACATCGCTCGCCTGCTTGACCATGCCGCCGCGGCGCAGCAGCGCACGGCAACGGCTAGCGAGTTCCATAAGCGAGAACGGCTTGGTCAGGTAATCGTCGGCACCGCCATCGAGCGCCATGACCTTGTCGAGCTCGGTGTCCTTGGCGGTGAGCATCATAATGGGCACCGTCGCCGTCAGGCGATCGGCACGCAGGCGACGCATAATCGCCAAGCCGTCGGTATCGGGCAGCATGATGTCGAGCAGCACAGCATCGGGCACCCGTCGCGCCACGGCGGCCTTAAACTCGCCATCGCACGAAAAGCCCT
Organism: uncultured Collinsella sp.; assembly: GCA_900541745.1. Lineage (GTDB taxonomy): Bacteria > Actinomycetota > Coriobacteriia > Coriobacteriales > Coriobacteriaceae > Collinsella. Next base: position 15,607 of record UQLA01000014.1, read on the forward strand.
CGGCCTCGATTCCCTGCTTGCGCAGTGCGTAGACCGTCAAATCCCTGATGTTGTCATCGTCCTCGACGTAATAGATCATGTTGAACCCCTCTGCGGCCGGCATGACCGCATCTTAACCCTAAAGGCGCCTGCACTAGATGGTATCAGCCAAAACGGCCCGTCAAATAATCCGCCGTGCGCGGATCGGTCGGGTTTTTGAAGAGCTGAGCGGTGGGCGCATGCTCCACCAGCTCGCCCAGCAAAAAGAACGCAACCGAGTCGGAAATGCGCGCAGCCTGCTGCATGTTGTGCGTAACGACCACCAACGTGCAGGTCTCCTTGAGCTCGCAGGCCAGCTGCTCCACCACCAGCGTCGATACGGGGTCGAGCGCCGAGGTCGGCTCGTCCATCAGCAGAATGTCGGGCTGCACGGCCAGCGCACGGGCGATGCACAGACGCTGCTGCTGGCCGCCCGAAAGACCCAGACCCGATTCCCTGAGCTTGTCCTTGACCTCGTCCCACAGCGCGGCGCGTCGCAGGGAGTCTTCGACCAGCTCGTCGAGCGCGACGCGGTCGCGCACTCCCATGCCGCGAAGACCGTAGGCGACGTTGTCGTAGATGCTCATGGGAAACGGATTGGGGCGTTGGAACACCATACCCACGCGCTGGCGCAAGCGGCAGATATCGTAATCGCCCAGGATATTCTGGCCGTCGAGTGCAATCTTGCCTTCAATGCGGCAATCCTTGATACCGTCGTTCATACGGTTAAAGCAGCGCAGCAGCGTCGACTTTCCGCAGCCCGAAGGCCCGATGAACGAGGTGATCTGCTTGTCACGAATTTTGATGCTCACGTCCTTGAGCGCATGATGGTCGCCGTAAAACAGGTCAAGGCCTTCAACATCGATGCGCGTCGGCGAGGCGGCAAGGTCCTGCGCCGTGGGGCGAGTCGCATCCCCAACTTCGCGCTCGTGCGCGGCCTCGGCCTGCGCCTCTATGAGTTCCTCAAGCTCCGTAGGCTCCATCGCCGCAGCAGCCGTCATACCGCATACCTCCATATCGATATCAATTCAGCAGTATCGATAGTAGAAATCGCGGCTCATACGCACGTGAGCGCATTGTCAAGTGTTTGTAAGGGCACCTTGACTATTCCGCCGGCAACTCGATGGTAAATATCGTGTGCTCGGGCGTCGATTCGCACGCGATCGTGCCGCCGTGCGCTGTAACGATCTCCTTGGCGATGGCAAGGCCAAGCCCGGCGCCACCGCGATTGGTCGCACGTGCCGCGTCCAGGCGATAGAACTTCTCAAAGATTACCTTGAGCTTAGCCGCAGGAATCGGGTCACCATGGTTAATAAAGCGAATTCGCACGCCACCGTCATCTTGGCGCCCAGCCTCAATCGTGATGGTCGATCCTTCGTAGCTATAGGCGATGGCGTTTTTCATGATGTTGTTGAACACGCGAGCCATCTTGTCGCCATCCACAAGTACCGTCAGATCCTCGCGCACATCAACTTGGACATCTTTGTGCTGCTCGTTGAGAATGGGATAGAACTCATCGGCAACCTGCGCCAGTAGCAATCCCAGGTCGACGTAGCCGCGCGTAAGCACAATATCGTGGAAGTCAAAGCGCGTGATATCAAAGAACTCCTCAATAAGCGCATCGAGTCGGTGCGCCTTGTCGAGCGCCACGCCCGTAAAGTGTGCGCGCTGCTCAACCGGCAGGTCGGGTGCCTCCTGCAACAGCGAGAGGTAGCCCACCACGCTGGCAAGCGGTGTGCGCAGGTCATGCGCCAAGTATGTGACCAAGTCGTCCTTGCGATGCGACTCGTCGCGTAGGGCCTGCTGCACCTTACGCTCGCGATCGCGCACGCGGTTGAGCGCACCCTCGACCTCCAGGAAGTCGCCGTCGATGTTATCCCAGGCGTCAGGATGATCGATCAGGCGGTCCTGAATACGGGCGGCAAGCACGCGGTCGGAATGCCGCTCACCCTGCTCATAGCCCTGGTAGTACAGAGCGCGGCCGCAAAAGAACAGGACGCACACGGCGAGCGCCAAGACAAAGCCAAGCATGTTGAATACAAAGCCGGCATCGAACAGCACCGGTCCCTCAATGCCACCGAGCGCCATGGCGCCGATCGCCAGCGTCATGGCCCACGCGGCACCGCCGATCACCACGCAACGGCGCACGATTTCAAAGCGATCGATCAGCAAGAAGCCGATGAGTAGCACCGCCAAGATACCGGCGATGTTACCAATGCCGATTAGCAGCAGACTCAGCAAAAAGAGCAGCACCGTCGCAAGTGTGCGATTATCGACGACCGCCCTTACGTATTCAAAGAGCCGATCGGGCACCTCAAACGCCTGCTTATCGTCTTTTGTCATGTCCATGTCCTCGCTAACAAAGGCGTTATTCGATGATATAGCCGACGCCCCAAACGTTTTTGATAAAACGCGGCTTCTGAGCGTCGTCACCGATCTTTTCGCGCAGGTGACGAATGTGCACCATCACCGTATTGTTGGAGCCGGGCATAAAGTCCTCGTTCCACACCGCGCGGAACAGGTCCTCCACGGGCACTACGCTGCCGCGATGCTCGGCCAGATACAGCAAGATGGAATACTCGATGGGCGTGAGGCGCACCGGCGCACCGTCCACCGTCACGGAGCGAGCGTCACGGTTGATCTCGAGGCCATCGAGCTGGAGGGTCGGCGACTCGGTCGCCTGCGCGCGGCTACCGTAGCTGGTGTAGCGGCGCAACTGAGCATGAACGCGCGCGATGAGTTCCAGCGGGCGGAACGGCTTGACCACGTAATCGTCCGCGCCAAGAGAAAGGCCTTCGATCTTATCCTGCTGGGCATCGCGTGCCGTCAACATAATTACGGGATAGGTATGGCTGGCACGGATGGTACGCAGCAGCTCAAAGCCGTCGATATCGGGCAGCATGACGTCGAGCAGTGCCAGGTCAAACTCTTGCTCCAGGATTGCCTTGGCCGCATCGGCCCCGCTGTAGGCGATTTGGACGTCAAAGCCCTCCTTTGTAAGGTAGATACCAACCAGGTCGGCGATGGCCTTCTCGTCATCAACTACCAGTATGCGCTCGTTCATGCGTGCTCCTCTCGCGCTCCATTATGCCCGAGGCGGCGCCCGCCACACACAACAAGCGCGGGCGATTAAGTCGACCTTAAGCACCCTTGTGCCCGTTCGAGCACGAATGCGGGCCATGCGCGCACGCAACGATCGTCGTCGCCGGCAAACGATATACTCTAGTGCCAGAAGAGACCATTCCGTCGAAAGCGAAATCTGTGATGTCCCTCACCTCTTTTGCAAAGCGCTCCGCCCAGCTTGCCGCCGGCTTTGTCTGCGCTATCGCTCTTGCTGCCGGCATGCCCACCGTCGCCGGCGCCCAAGTGCTCACGACCGACGACGTCTGCGGCAAGACCGCCGACGCCCGCGGCATCACGACAGAAAACCTGCCCGATATCGAGGCAACGAATGCCCTTGTTATGGGCAAGGACGGCACCGTCTACTATGGACGCGGCGCCGATGAACAGGTCAAGATCGCCTCGATCACCAAGGTCATGACCGCAATCCTGACCGTCGAAAACTGCAAGATGGACGAGAAGGTCACGGTGAGCAACGCTGCCGCCACCGTAGGCAACTCGACTGCCGGCCTGCTCGAAGGCGACGAGCTCACCGTGGAGCAGGCACTACGCGGCCTGTTGATCCCCTCGGGCAACGACGCCGCCACCGTGCTTGCCGAGTACGTAGGCAAAAAGATCGACCCCAAGACCAAAGACGCCGAGGCAACCTTTGTGAAGGCCATGAACGAGCGCGCCAAAAAGCTCGGCTGCACCGGCACGGTCTTTGAGAATCCACACGGCCTGGACTTTGATGAGTGGGCCGGCGACATGCACTCAACCGCACATGACGTGGCACTGATGATGCAGGAGGCTATGAAAAACGACACGTTCCGCGAGGTCGTGGCGAGCGAGGACTCCTGGATCGAGGTTACAGGTGCCGATGGCTCAGACCATTCGCATTCCATGGACACGCACAACGTTTTGCTCGGTCAGGACGGAAACATTGGCGGCAAGACCGGCACCACCGACGACGCGGGCTATTGCTTTACGAGCGCCTACAACCGCGACGGCGACGAGATCTACACCGTTATTTTGAACTCCACAACCAACGATCAGCGCTTTACCGATACGGCGACCCTTGCCAACTGGTACTACGGTCACAAGGTGACGGTCGCAATTGCCAATACACAGGAGAAGACCGCCAACGGCAACCCGCTTATGGCGCGCATTGGCCAAACCGACTGGACGGATAAGACAATCGATGCCACGCTCGCCGACCCCGCCGCACAGGCAACAGTGTTCTCACTCGCCGGCGAAGTGACCGAAAAGGTTAGCTACGATGACCTTTCGGGCACGGTGCATGTTGGCGATAAGGTGGGCAGCGTTACGCTTAAGCAGGACGGCACCAAGATTGCCATCATGGACCTGGTTGCCGACGAGGAAGGAACGGGGCCCAATCCCATCGAGTGGCTGCTCGTGAAGCTCGACCGCCTGGGCCGCCGCATCGACAACCGCCCGCTCACAGCCGAAAGCGAGACCGTAGCCAAGGCTCCTGAGGTGTAGGGCCAAAGCGTTATCACATCGAACCAAATGAGGCGTCCAACGGAGCGCCTCATTTTTTTGAGGGTTCGAATCCCCAGCTAACGTTCTTCTAATTAAAAAAAGGGCCCCAAATGGAACCCTTCTTTCATGTCATACTGGCGGAGAGCTGGGGATATCCGGGCATGCTGCGCATGCCCTCCGGCTTCAAAGCCTGGCGGCTTTTCGCCCACGGGCTACAAACGCTTTCGCGTTTGCTTAACGCCCGTGCCCTCTCGGGTTCGAATCCCCAGCTAACGTGGTTCAACTAAAAAAGGGTCCCTTTTGGAACCCTTCTTTAAAGTCTTACTGGCGGAGAGCTGGGGATTCGAACCCCAGATGCCCTTTTGGGGCATACTCGCTTAGCAGGCGAGCACCTTCGGCCTCTCGGTCAGCTCTCCGTAACAGCCGTTCTATAGTAACCAAACAGTCGAGGATGGGCAAGGGGAAATTTTGGAGCGATTCCAATTTGCCAGTAGACGTCTCACCCAATCATCTCAATCTGTAACAGTTACAGGCCGAATCTTCGTCCAGATGTTACAGATTTAGACAAAGATACGGGGCAACCCCAGCGGCGGCGTCGATGCCTCCAGTCTTTATTAGTCCGCTCGAACGGTCTCCAACAGATAATCGCGCATGTACGGAATTGCAAACGAAACACAGCCGTAGCCAGCAGGCTCAATCAGTCCCGTATCGATCAAACGTTTGCGATACGACCCGACTTTATTCGCCGGCAATCCCATCTTTTTGGCAATATCACCGTTCGTAATCTCGCCGCCTTCGCATTGCGCCATCGCCGCGAGATATTGAAACTGCCGCTCCGACACCCTGCGCAGCGCGGGGGCAATCACCATGGCATTGAAACTATCAAGAGCCGCCTGGACACCCTTGCGAGCCGCCTCTTCACTCACGCTCTCCGACCCGCTGCGCGCAGCAACCTGCCAAGCGTAATATCCGACCAACTGGACCATAAAGGGATAGCCTGCCGAAGCCTTTGTCAAAAGCTCAGCAACGCCTTCGTCGAGTTCCTTGCCCGCACGCCTCATCGTATCCTCAAACGATCCGCCGACTTCAAAATCTGAAAGCCGCGTGAGTTCGATATGCTTCGCCCTCTGAAGGAACGTCAACGTATCATCCACCACCACGCCATCCACAGAGGTTGGCAAACCAGCGAATGCAAAGGCGACATTCGCCCCTTGGCGAATCAAGAGCTGCATTTCATTACCCAGCTCGCGCATTTCCTCAGTTGAGGCGTCCTGAATCTCATCGAGTGTGATGAGCAAACCACCTCGCTTCGCGGCATCGTACATCGCCTCGCCCAGATGAGAGGCTGACTTCGACAGCTCCACGGAGCCAAGGCTGACTCCTAAAATCGATGGGGAAATCGACATTGATGCAAGACGAACATTTCGCTGCAGAGCCTCGAGAATTCTGTCGCAAAAACCGGCATTTGAGGCGACGTCGACAACCTCGAATCCTTTTTTGCGCGCAAGATCGCCCAATGCGTTGAGGAGCACCGTTTTACCCGTGCCTCGGACACCCGAGATGCGCATGAGTCGATCGGGGGCACCAGGGCCATTCTCAAGAGCCTCGTCAAAGTCATCCAAAACAGCGTCGCGTCCGATAAGCTCAGGTGGATTCATGCCCGCTGTTGGCTTAAAGGGATTAATAGCTTTTGACATTCGACCTCCTCTGCCAGTTTTAACAACTTTAACAAAGTTTAGCAACTTTAGCAGAGTTTAACAGTTTTAGCAGGCTCGGCGGCTTTATGCCTTACCGATTCTGTCGGGTCCTCCCGCCCGCGCCGATACAAATAGCGCGGTGCGGCCCCTCTATACCGCCCCTACCCCAGCGAGCGGTTGAGGGAGCCGAGCTCATCGTTGCCCATGGTGCGCCACATTTGATAGATACAGCCGCGCGCCAAGAAAAAGAAACCGTTATCGACGAGTTGCACGGCGGCATCCGCGAGTTGATTGGTCACGGCGGGCACCGGCGGCAGCTCAAGACCTGCCTTGCGGATGGCCTCGACAGCCTCCTCAAACGTTGGCGGCTTGATGACGCCCATCTCGTTCATAAGGCCCTGCATTTCCTCCTGCGCACTGCCACCCGACTCCTCGCCGCGCGGCACCAGGCGATAACATGCCAGCGCCAGCTCGAGCTGGTCGCAGTTCCAATAGGCAAACGCCAGGCGATAGAACAGGTAACCGATTGAAGGCCGGTCGCTGGCAATGCGCAGGCCGTGGCGCGCTACCTCGATAATCTCGTCATAGCGCTCCAGGCGTGCTAGCACGTTGATCAGGGCAAAGTGAGACTGCATGGACGAGCGCGCCAAATCGTAGAGACGACGCACCTCGGGCAGCGCACGCTCAAAGTCCTCTTGTTCGGCGTAAAAGCTGCAGATCTCGTGCTGGGCAAAATACAGCGCATCCGGAGCGCGAAGGATACGCACGGAACGGTCCTCCTCCATCACCGGCAGCACCATGCGCACCAGCTGGTTATCGCAGAACTGGGTCTGCACCGGGCCCGTCGCCAAAAGCTCAGCAACAGTACACTTGGCTTCCAGCTCCTCGACAAGGCGAGAAAAGCCCTCGAAAGCACCGGCTCGGTCAACTTTGGATTGCTCGCGCAGCTCGACGACACGGGCGACATACGGATCGTTGTCCTCCTCCATGACCTCAAGCTCGTCAGCCGTATCAGCGAGCAGCAAATCGCGAAGCGCAGACGGCAATGGACGATGGTCATCGCGTGGTCGGGCGTGAACCTCTGCAGGCTCAATCATGTCCGGAGTATCTGCCTCATATGCCTCGAGCAAATGCTTGCAGGGCATGTCGTCCATATCCATGCTCTCAAGATCCTTGGCGACAGAAACGCAATCAGCCAGATAGGCCGCACGGCCAAAGGAATACGTTTCGACAACGCGCTCGCCCTGCTCGCCGTCGGGAACCGCAATCTGCACGTAGCAGCGCGTGATGCGAGTGCCCGAAGCAAAGCAAGCCGCCGCGAGTGTAAGCGCAATACGCGCATCGTGCTCAGTGGCCCATGCCGCGCGCTTAGGCTCATCCACCTCGCGCCAGGCGTCATCTTGAGCATCGTATTCGCGCTGCGGCATAGCATCGACAACCGTGCGGCCAAATCGCACCAGCATGATGCCTTCGGCGACGTTCGCTCGATAGGTGTAATCGAGACGCGTGACCACGTTGAGCGCTTCTACGATACGTGCAAAGCGGGTGCGAACGTCCCACTCGCCACCCGGCTGGCACGTAACCGTCCCCGGCTTGGCCCACGGGTTGTCATTCGACAGCGTTTCGAGCAAGCGAGGAACGTCGTTTGTCGTCTTGCTGATATGCCAGAGGTCAAAGAGCGAGCAGCCCTCAAAGCTTGGCGACGAGGCAACGGGGCCCAACCCTGCTCCAATACGCTCAAGGATGCCCGATAGGCGGTTCAGGCGGCACTCGACGGCAAGCAGGGTATCGATCTCGTCCTGGTCCAGCAGGCTACGGTCAAAATTGAGATAGAAGAGCCTCGAGCGATCGATGCGCGCCAGGCTCATTTCGGTTTTAGCCGCTATGGTGCGCAGGCGAGGCAGATTAACTTCGCCCATCAAAGCGGCGGCATAGCGCTCGATGCCACTTGGATTATCTGTATGGTCAATGCGGTAGAGCAGCGTTTCGATTGCATCGGGCAGCGGCGTGGAATCAAAACCCAGCAGCACCTCAACCGGCTCGGGGAGTTTTACAAGCTTGATCTTGTCGACGGCATTTTTCATGCCCTCGTCGAGGCCGTCACCGTCTGCCGTGCCTAAGACAGCGTTTTCAGAATCGGCGAATATCACGTAACGCAAGAACATCGAGGCCATGAACTCGCCGTAGCGAAGGCTGCGCGTCGAATTCCACGTCTCGCGATCGGATTGTTCGCGCATGGTGCCTTCGGGAGAGCCGATGACTCGCGCCCGAGAGCGCATTGTCCCATCGGCGCCCCTGACCGCAATCTCACCGATGCTGGAATCGGACTCGTCGAGAATCAGTTGCATGTCGGGATCGTCGGGCAGCGATTCCTCGTTAACGGGACGGTCCACCTTATAGACCTCACCCGAAACGCTCACGTAGCCCAAAAGCGACACATGGCTTTTGCCGACGAATTCAACGACATAGCATGATTCATGCGGGTCCTCGCCAAAGAGCTTCCAAACCACGCCATACGAGCGTCCCGCAGGCTGCTCGGGCATGGCCGGAAAGCGCTTTTTGGGATCGAGAAACCTGAGCTTGTATGTCGGACGCTCTGCCACGAAATATCACCCTGATCGGTCGCTTGAAGAAGGAGTGGTCGCGAATAAGTCGCGACATCTACTCGAAATCTTACACGAGTCGATGAGAAATAGTCCCCTTTGACCGAGGTTCGAATCCATGCGGTGTTTACGTAAAAGAAAAGCCCCCGTCGCCGGAGGCTTTCAATTTCAATTGGTGCGGCGTATAGGATTCCGCGTATCCGCACCGGCTTCGCCCGCCTGCCGGCGGACTCGCCCGCGGGCTAAAAACGCTCCGCGTTTTCTTGACGCCCGCGCCTCGACCGAGGTTCGAATCCATGCGGTGTTTACGTAAAAGAAAAGCCCCCGTTGCCGGGAGCTTTAATCTCAAATGGTGCGGCGTATAGGATTCGAACCTATGACGTTCTGATTCGTAGTCAGACCCTCTATCCAGCTGAGGTAACGCCGCGACTTGTTGATTATTATGCACATGGACTGAATAATGGTCAAGCGTTTTTTCAAAAAAAGTTATTGAATTTGATTTTTACTCATTTGGAAGGCTTGGCACGATCTTCGGTGCATCGCGATATAAGAAAAGCCCCCGTTGCCGGAGGCTTAAAACTCAATTGGTGCGGCGTATAGGATTCCGCGCATCCGCTGCGCGGATCCGCACCGGCTTCGCCCGCCTGCCGGCGGACTCGCCCGCTCGCTAAAAACGCTCCGCGTTTTCTTGACGCCCGCGCCTCGACCGAGGTTCGAATCTCCGCAATGCTCCCGTAAAGGAAAAGCCCCCGTTTCCGGAGGCTTTAAATTCAATTGGTGCGGCGTATAGGATTCGAACCTATGACGTTCTGATTCGTAGTCAGACCCTCTATCCAGCTGAGGTAACGCCGCAACGCACGGATTATTATGCACGCGAGCCCTCGATGGGTCAAGCAACAATTTAGAATTTTTTTTCGAAGCGCTGATTAAGTTGCCATGCGGATCCGCACCGGCTTCGCCCGCCTGCCGGCGTGCTCGCCCGCTCGCTACGGACGCTCCGCGTCCGCTTCACGCTCGCGCCTCGACCGAGGTTCGAATCCATGGGATGCCGGCGTAAAAGAAAAGCCCCCGTTGCCGGAGGCTTCAAGTTCGATTGGTGCGGCGTATAGGATTCGAACCTATGACGTTCTGATTCGTAGTCAGACCCTCTATCCAGCTGAGGTAACGCCGCAGCGCAAAACATATAAAACCACTTTAGTTCATTAGAGTCAAGCAAAATCTCAAACTTTTTTCGCGCGGGCCGCAATTTGTCACGCTGCACCACGAGCATCAGCGCTTTTCGTGCGATCGATTGGCTTTTCGATCACATCGAACCCGACGCCGAGCTCCCCCAGAAGCGACCGTACCCGTTGGGCACAGTCGTAGTCGGCAAACGAAATGCTCAGCATTCGGGCCACCTGATTAGAAGTTCCAACGCCATAGAAGTGCTCAAGGACAACAAGCGCCTCATGCGCCACAAACGTCTCGACCACATGCGGCGACTCCTCAAAGCACCATTGGGTCAACGGACCCTCGCTGGTCTGCCGCACCACCAAACCACCCATACCCGATGGCTCACACGTAACTAGTAGGTGCTCCCCACCTTCATCGCTCTCAAACAAAACTACCCGCTCATCAAACAGCTCCATTGCATCCCCTTTCTCTCGCCCGCATCTAGTAAAAGCATAGCAGGTAGATGGCTGTATACAGAACGTTTGTTCGTGTGTTTTCTATTGAGCTGTCCGCGCGATATGGTAAAGCTCCGCGCGCAAAAAGGGCGCCCCGGAAAGGAGCGCCCTTGCAAATCGCTTATGCAGGCAACCTACGCAACCGGCTCGATCTTCTCGAGGCCACCCATGTAGGGACGAAGAACCTCGGGGATCGTGATGGTGCCGTCGGCGTTCTGGTAGTTCTCCAGAATGGCAGCCATGGTGCGGCCAGCCGGCAGACCGGAACCGTTAAGGGTGTGCAGGTAGCGCGAGCCCTTGAAGTTCTCGGGGTCGCGATACTTGATGTTGGCGCGACGGGCCTGGAAGTCGCCGCAATTGGAGCAGGAGCTGATCTCCTTGTAGGCGTTGTAGCTCGGCAGCCAAACCTCGATGTCGTAGGTCTGACGGGCAGAGAAGCCCAGGTCGCCGGTGCACAGGCTAATCACGCGATACGGCAGGCCCAGCTGCTGCAGCAGGTACTCGGCCTCGGCGGTCATGCTCTCGAGCTCCTCGTCGGACTCCTCCGGCTTGGCAAACTTGACCATCTCAACTTTGTCGAACTCGTGCTGGCGAATGATGCCGCGGGTGTCGCGACCGGCGGAACCGGCCTCCTCGCGGAAGCAGGGGGTGAAGGCAGTGTAGCGGCGAGGCAGAGTGTCGGCGTCCAGAACCTCACCGGCATGCAGGTTAGTCAGTACGACCTCGGCGGTAGGGATCAGGAAGTTGTCGCCCGAGACGTGATAGGCGTCGTCCTCAAACTTGGGCAGCTGGCCCGTACCGAACATGGTCTGACGCTTGACGACGATGGGCGGCCACCACTCCTTGAAGCCACGGCTCGTGTGCGTGTCCAGGAAGAAGTTGATAAGGGCGCGCTCAAGGCGGGCGCCGGCGCCACCGAGAACGGTGAAGCGGCTGCCGGAGAGCTTGTTGCCGCGCTCGAAGTCGAGGATGTCCAGATCGGTGCCCAGATCCCAGTGCGGCTTAAAGTCGAAGTCGAACTCGCGCGGGGTGCCCCAGCGGCGACGCTCGATGTTCTCGTCCTCGTCCTTACCGTACGGAGTAGCCTCGCACGGAATGTTGGGCAGGTGAGACATGAAGTCGTACTGCTCCTGCTCAAGAGCGGTACGGCGCTCGGCCAGACCGTCGATCTTCTCGTTGACGGCGCGCACGGCCTCCTTGGCGGCCTCGGCCTCGTCCTTCTTGCCCTCCTTCATCAGGGCGCCAATCTTCTTGGACTCGGCGTTGCGCGTGGCCTGGAGCTCCTCGACCTCGGTGATGACGGCACGACGCTCGTCGTCGAGTTCAAAGAACTTCTCGCGATCCCAAGACGTCTGGCGATTTGCCATGGCGGTATCGATGGCATCGGGGTTCTCGCGAACAAACTTGATATCAAGCATAAGATCCTCCGGCGATATACATTCCATTTAGGTTGCAACCTTGTACATGTATGGGCAAGTATATACTTATGAGCGTTTACGACCCAACTCAACTACGCAAGAAGGCACCCAATGGACGCAGTTTTTTCCTTTTTGTTTGGCACCCGCACCGGTTTTGCCATCCTTTTCGCCGGCGGCATCCTGCTATTTGCGATTCTTGCCTTTGTGATGGAGAAGCGCACCCATAAGATGTATGTCGACCGCGGCCCCAAGTCCGAGGACGAAGAAGACAGCTTCTGGGACTAACCTGCCAAAAAGAGACAGGCTTATTTTGGTCGGTTTTATCTGGACAAACGCAAGCGCCCCGCAACTGGAATTGAGCCAGTTGCGGGGCGCTTTTTGCTCAAGGTACAAAACTGCAGGAAAACCCTGCCAAAATAAACCTGTCCCTTTTTTGGTCGGTTTTACTGGAGGGTTGCGTCGATGGCTTTGACCAGGGCGCTGCGCATGCCGGCGTCCTCGAGCGCAACGACGCCCTTGATGGTAGCACCGCCGGGCGAGCACACGGCATCCTTCATCGCTGCGGGATGCTGACCGGTTACAAGCTGCAGCTTTGCCGTACCCAGCACCATCTGGCTCACGATGCGATAGGCATCGGCGCGCGGAATACCGTGTTTGACGGCCGCATCGCCCAGAGCCTCGATCGCCATGGCGACAAACGCCGGGGCGCAACCGCCCACGGTACCGCCCACAAACAGCAGACTCGAATCGAGCTCGACCACCGTGCCAAGCTTTCCGAGCAGACCGAGCACCGTGGCACGCTGCTCATCGCTAAGCGTGGAAGCCTTCTCGCAGGCGATAACGCCCTCGCCCACCGAAACCGGCGTGTTAGGCACCGTCGAGATATGAGCGACACCTGGCAGGACCTGTTCCCACTTGGCACTATCCCAGGTCCAGGCGACCGAAAGGACGACCTTGTCGGCAAGCGCATCCTTGAGTGGAGCGAAGACCTTCTCAATCATGCACGGCTTGACCGCCGCAACCACGATATCGGACGCGGCAACAACCTCCGCCGCATCGTGGCGGGCAGCCATGCCCCGCGCCTCGCAACGCTCAACCAGAGCATCGTAGCGGCCTGCGCAGGCGCACATGTCGCCCGCGGCCACGCCGGCGGCAATCCAGCCATCGGCCATAGCGCTCGCCATATTGCCAAAACCGACAAATCCGATCTTCATATCACACAGTCCTCTCAGATGCGTTCCTCAAAACGAAAGCTATTGTCCCACGCCATTGTTTCGTATTGCCGACCTACTTGTGATAGGGCTCGCCACGGCTTATCTTGCAGGCACGGTAGATCTGCTCCAGCAGCACCACGCGCGCCAGGTTGTGCGGCAAGGTAATGCGTCCAAAGCTGAGCATCTCATCGGCGCGGGCGCGCACGGCATCGCTCACGCCGTCCGATCCGCCGATTACAAAAGCGATGTCGCTGTTGCCTCGCAGCATGAGGTCATCGAGGCGGATCGAGAACTCCTCGCTCGAACGCTCCTTGCCCTCGATAGCCAGCAAAATCACATGTGCCCGCGGTGGCAGGGCAGCAAGAATCGCCGCGCCCTCTTTGTTACGCGCGGCATCCACACCGCCCGCCTTGGCCGGATCGATATCGGCAACCTCGCGCATATCTACCTTGGCATAGGCGCCTAGGCGTTTGGTGTATTCGGCGCACGCGTCCTTCCAAAAGCGCTCTTTGAGCTTGCCAACGCAAACAACGGTATATTTCACGCGCGTCTACTCCTTCGACTCGTTCTGAACTTTGCCGGCGGTCAGCATCTGCTCGAACATCGAGGCCGACTGTGAGAAATCGCTCGGCAGCACGACCGTCGAGGTTTTGCCCGTGCGAGCGAACTCCGTCATCATCTCGGACCACTGCGTAAACATGAACAGCTGGTTGGCCTCATCGTTGCCGACGCCCGTCTCCTGGATAATCTCGAGCGAGTCCTTGATGCCCAGCGCGATGGCTTTGCGCTGGTTGGCGATGCCTTCGCCTGCCTTTTCCATCGCCTCGGCCTCGGCGGTCGCCTCGGTAACGCGCTTGATGCGATCGGCCTCGGCGAGCTCCTGCGCAGCGGCGCGCTTTCGCTGGGCGGCGTTGATGTCGTTCATGGAGTTCTCGACCTCGGTCGGCAGCGCGATCTTGGTGATAAGTGTCGACACGAGGGTGAAGCCGTAGGCGGCCATCTGCTCGGACACGGTGGCGTTGACGTCCTTGGCGATATCGTCTTTTTTGGCAAAGACCTCATCGAGCGTGTAGACGGGGATGGAAGAGCGCAGGGCATCGGTGATGAAGTCACGCATTTGGTCGACGGGCTCCTGCAGCATGTAGTAGCTCTTGTAGATGCCCGAATCTGCCGGGCCGGCGCCCATGTCATAGCTCACGTGGTACTGAGCAGAGACCTCAAGGCCGATAGTCACGTTGTCCTGGGTCTTAACGTCGATGCCAAAACCGTTTTTCATGGTGCGCAGACTCACCGTGGCGGCTTTGCGGTCGATCACGGGCACCTTCATGTGGAAGCCCGCGTTGACGATGCGGTTGAACTTGCCCAGACGCTCAATGATCACAGCATGCTGCTGCTCAACGACATAGCAGGCGTTGGGGAGCAGTAGCAACAAAATGATGATGGGAAGTAGAAGGCTCGTAAGGGTAGCGATGATACCGGACAACAGCATGGTTTCTCCTCTGATAGGCACGCGTTGGGACTAGGATACCCGCACGAAGCAGCTGTGTGACACCAACAAGAGGACCCGTGGTCAAAAAAGGCCAAATATGAGTACTGTTACCAGTTTAGTAACAGCGTATTTGGGTCAAAATCGCCTCTTTGAACCCGAGGTCTATCGAATTTACTTTGTTTTGTCTCAAGATTGGGTCAAATTAGCGTACATCTGTTGCGCAAAATGAGCAAAAATGGCTTCGTGAAATGTCTCTATTTTCGTGCCAGTACTCATATTTGCCACTTTTTGACCACGGGGGCATCTACCGAGCGAAATCGATAGGTCAAATCTGCCAAAAACGGCC
Organism: uncultured Collinsella sp.; assembly: GCA_900541745.1. Classification (GTDB taxonomy): domain Bacteria; phylum Actinomycetota; class Coriobacteriia; order Coriobacteriales; family Coriobacteriaceae; genus Collinsella. Next base: position 30,661 of record UQLA01000014.1, read on the forward strand.
CATAACAAAAAAGCTCCCATTGCTGGGAGCTCTTTCATTTAATGGTGCGGGCGAAAGGACTTGAACCTTCATGGGGTTGCCCCCATACGGACCTGAACCGTACGCGTCTGCCAATTCCGCCACGCCCGCGTGCAGGAATTAGAATAACGGAGCGCCACCGCGAACGCAAGAACTATTTTTGAAAAAGTTTGCAGGCATTTTCCCAGGCGGCTCGAGCGATTGCTTCGGCGTCCTCGCCGGTACGATCGACGCGGTCGTTGACCAGCGCGTTTGCTGTGATGGAAATCATTGCAGGCTCGCATTCAAGACCGCGAATGGGCTCCGGCGCCATATAGGGACAATCCGTCTCGAACAAAATACGGTCGAGCGGGGTCGCCGCAAATGCCTCGCGCACGTCGTCGTTGCGCTTAAAGGTAGCCGCGCCGCCATAGGCGATGTAACAACCCAAATCCACAAAGCGCTCCATCGTGGCTCGGTCCTCGCCAAAGCAGTGCAGTACGCAACCGACCTGGGGCACGCCGACCTCGCGCAACACGTTGTAGGCGTCCACATGCGAGGTGCGCTCCTCGTCCGTATCCTCATGACGCAGATGCAGCTCTACCGGCACATTGCGGCGTACGGCGACCTCGAGTTGGCGCGCCATACAGTCGATCTGCACGTCGTGGGGCGCCGGCGCGATATCGTCGTCATAGTCCATGTGGTAGTCCAGACCGATCTCGCCAATACCGGCGCATAAGGGATCATCGAGTGCAGCAACGACCTGTGCGTGAACGTCGTCGGTATAGTCCGGTGCGCCATACGGATGCACGCCGGCAAGATATTTGATCTGTGGAATATCCTGCATCGGCAGAATCTCGTGCGTCAGCCAGTCGCTATAGTCCGCCACGCTGCGTTTGTCAGCGATGGGGTCGAGCATCGTCACCAACAGGTCGACGCCCGCGGCTTTGGCGCGCTCAAGCGTCTCGGGCACTTCCTTGCTCCAAAATGAGAGCAGGTGCGCATGCGTATCGGCAAGCGGCGCCAGCGGCACCGGGCAGGCCACCGTTTTCTTCTTTTTGGTAAACGTCACGAGTTCGACATTAGGCGTCATAGATTAGCTCCTGAGCCAAGCGGACAAAGGCAGCGACGTCGAGCGTCTCGGCGCGCGTGGTAGGTGCGATACCGCAGGCCTCAAAGGCGGCGTCGAGCGCGTCCTTGGCAAAGCCGTTGGCACTCATGGAGTTGCGGATCGTCTTGCGGCGCTGAGCAAACGCGGCATCGATCACACGGGCCACAAACTCGCGGTCGATGCCCTCGGGCACCACGCCGTCAACACGATCGATGCGCACCACGGCAGAATCCACATGCGGCGCCGGCATAAAGCAGCGCGGCGGCACCTCAAAGCGCCCCGTCACCTGCGCATACAGGCCGAGTTTTGCCGTGTAGCCGCCATAGGTCTTGTTGCCCGGCGTTGCGCCAATACGATCTGCAACTTCCTTTTGCACCATAACGACAGCGCGCATAAGCGCGGGCATCGTCTGGAAAAACTGAAGGATGATCGTCGCCGCCACGTTATAGGGCAGATTCGCGACAAACACCGTGGGTTCACCACCGGCGGCATGCTCAATCTGCTCCGGCGTCACCTTGAGCGCATCGCCCATGATAAAGCGGAAGTTGGCATAGTCGGCGGCGTGGGCGTCAAGCACCGGCTCAAGCTCGGGATCGGCCTCAATCGACGTAACGCACGCCGCCTCCTGCAGCAGGGCCAACGTCAGCGTGCCGCAACCCGGGCCGACCTCGAGCACGCGCTCATCGCCCGTAAGCTCAGCGAGCTCACAGATACGTTCGATCACATGGTTGTCGATCAGGAAGTTTTGGCCCAGGCGATGCTTGGTCGCAAGGCCAAACTCCTCTAGCAGCTCCCTAGTTGCCGTGGGGTTTGCCAAAAGCGAAGTTGTCATGGTTGCCTCCTTAACATGGTGGCTGCATCGTAAAGCAAAAGGGCATGGACCGTTGCGGCCATGCCCTTACATCTAAACAGCAAATTGCCGATATGGCGCGCAGCGGCTTAGCCCAGACGCGGGAACAGCGGCTCGCCCTTCTCGACGGGCTGACCACCGGCAAGCAGGCCCCAAGCGCAAATGCCCTTGAGGTCGTCGCTCGCGGCCTCGTCCTCGCAGGACAGGCGGCGCAGGGCCTCGGCAGAGGTCTGGGGCATGAGCGGCATCAGCAGGTGAGCGGCAATGCGGATGGCCTCGAGCAGGTTGTAGATCACAAACGCCAGCTCGTCAGCCTTGGCCTCGTCCTTGGCAAGTGCCCAAGGCTCGGAGTCCTCGATGTAGTGGTTGGCGGCATGGATGAGCTCCATGACCTCGTCCTTAGCTCCACCGTAATCGAGCACGTCCATCTTGGCCATGTAACGATCGACCAGGCCATCGGCAATTTTTGCCAGCGGGTTGTCGAACGCATCGAACGACGCGGGCTTGGCGGGCGCGCAGCCGTCAAAGTACTTGCCGCTCATGTTGAGCGAACGCGAGATGAGGTTGCCCCAGCTGTTGGCCAGGTCGGCGTTGTAGACCTGCTCCATGCGATCGAAGCTGATGGCGCCGTCGGTGCCGGGGACGACGTCGGTCATGAAGTAATAGCGATAGCCCTCGACGCCCAGCATGTCGATAACATCCTGCGGAGCGATGGCGTTACCGCGGCTCTTGGACATCTTCTCGGCCTTGCCGGTCTCGGCGTTGCGCACGGTCAGGAAGCCGTGGGCAAAGACGTGCTCGGGCAGGGCCTCGCCGATGGCCATGAGCATGGCGGGCCAAATGACGCAGTGGAAGCGGATGATGTCCTTGCCCACGATGTGGAACTGCGCGGGCCAGCGATAGGCCAGCTCGGCACGGGCCTCGTCGGTGTCGACACCGTAGCCGACGGCCGTCATATAGTTGAGCAGCGCGTCGAACCACACGTAGGTCACGTGGCCCTCGTCAAACGGGACCTGAATGCCCCAGTCAAAGCTCGTACGGCTCACGGAAAGGTCGTTGAGGCCGCCCTCGACAAAGCTGCGCACCTCGTTCATGCGGAACGCGGGCTCAACAAAATCGGGGTGCTCGTCATAGAGCTTGAGCAGCTTGTCCTGGAACGCAGAGAGCTTAAAGAAGTAGGACTCCTCCTGCACGCGCTCGAGCGGACGGTGGCAATCGGGGCACAGGTGCTGGCCGACGCTGCCGTACTCTTCGTCGCCCTTCTGGACCTGCGTATCAGTGAAGTAGGTCTCGTCGGGCACGCAGTACCAGCCGTCGTAGCTGCCCTTATACAGGTAGCCGGACTCCTTCATGCGCTCCCACAGATACTGCACCGCATGATGCTGGCGCGGCTCGGTGGTGCGGATGAAGTCGTCGTTGGAGATCTCGAGCTTGCTCCACAGCTCCTTGAAGTGCGGAGCCTGGCTGTCGGTCCACTCCTGCGGCGTCATGTTGTGCTTGGCTGCAGCCTCGGCGACCTTCTCGCCATGCTCGTCCATGCCAGTCAGGAACTTGACGTTATAGCCGGCGGAGCGACGATAGCGAGCCTGGACGTCGGCGATGATGGTGGAATAAGCCGTGCCCAGATGCGGATCGGCGTTGACGTAGTAGATGGGCGTCGTGATAAAGAACGAAGGCTTGCTTTGATCCATGGGGTTTGTCCTCCAGAAAAACGTTGCATACAGGGGATGATTCTAGCGCAAGGGCTGGATATCCTCCATCTATTGCATATCGAGCACCATGGCATAGACATCGCGCTTGCGGCGCGAGTACTTCTGAGACAGGCGCTTTGCCACCGCAGAGGCGGGCTCCCCCTCCTCGAGCGCGGTGCGAATGTCCTCACGTAGGGCTTCGTCAGGGGCTACCGCTGCGGCTCCAACCGGCGCGATACCAGCCTCCTCGTCCTCACTCGGCGGCGCGATGACCAGCGCAATCTCACCCTTTACCTCGCCACGGGCACGCAGCTCCTCGGTTAGCTGGGCGGCGGATCCACGCAAGACTTCCTCGTGCAGTTTGGTGAGCTCGCGGCAGACGGCAACATCGCGCTGGGGAAAGACCTCGGCCACGGCCTCGAGCGTCGCGACGATGCGATGTGGAGACTCGTAGAAGATGAGCGCGCCGGGGACGACGGCAAGGCGCTGCAGTCGGCGCACGCGGTCACCGTGCTTGCGACCCAAAAAGCCTTCGAAGAAGAAATGCTCGCAGGGAATACCGGACGATACGAGCGCCGTGACGCAAGCAGAGGGGCCGGGAATAACCTCGACGGGCACATCCGCCTCGCGCGCCGCCTCAACCAAAGCCTGGCCGGGATCAGACACGCTCGGCATACCGGCGTCCGAGGCAAAGGCGAGGGTCTCCCCCGCCAGCAGGCGGTCGACCAGGCCGGCTGCGCGACTTGCGATCACGTTCTCGTCGCAACGAACAAGCGGCTTGGAGATGCCTAGGTGCATCAGCAACTTTGAGGTCACACGCGTGTCTTCGCAGCAGATGGCATCGGCGGCGGCAAAGGCCTCGCCGACGCGCGGGGACAGGTCGCCCAGATTGCCGATGGGTGTACCGACCACATAAAGTTTGCCCGTGCGGGCGCTGTTTTGCGTCATATCAACCTATTCAATCATGCCGCGCTCGAGCGTGCCGAGTGCCGCGCGGGCGTCCCATGCTGCAATACGCTTCTCGGTCTTCCACGTTTGGAAAAACCAGCCAGCCGCCGGCGCAAACGATGCCAACTGGTTGGCGATGAACACGCGCTCGTAGGCATTGCGGCCCTCGGGCGTAACCGACGAGTTGGCGAAGATCGCCGCGCCCGACCATTCGCCCACCAAAACGGGGAACCCAGTTGCGACCGCCTCTTTGAGCTCACGCTTGTTGCGCGAAATCGCCGTCGTCAGACCGCGCGGGCTCGTGATGTCGAGCGCATACTCGTCGCGGTAATGGTACAGGTGAAGGTCCATGTAGACGTTCTTGTACTTGGCACCGCGCATAAAGTGCTTCCACTCGCCAGGGTGTCCCGAAGAGGAAAAGACGACGATCTTGTCCTCGGGCATATGCGAACGAACGAGCTCGTACGCGTCACGATAGAAGTTGCGCAGGTAGTGCGCCGGAATGCCATCCGTCATGGTAAAGAGGCTCTTGCGTACGCTCATCTGCGGCGTATCCAACAGCTCGATGCCCAGCAGGCTCTCGGCCTCACCATAGCGATCGGCCAGGCGCTCGAGCACATCGAGTGCAACGTGACGGCCGTTGGTGGACGAATGCCACTCGGCAACAGCCTCCGGCGTGGTGGGCGAATCGTTGGAATCGCCCTGACCGCCGGGTACAGTCGCCAGATCGAGCAGTACGCGGATGTTGTACTTGGCGGCCCACTCAATAGCGCGATCGATATAATCGACGACCGAGATGTAGGAAGCGTCGGACTCCTGCGAGCCAAAGGCATACCAGGGCACCGGCAGGCGCACGGCGTTGAGACCGATCTGCGCCATACGGCGAAAATCGTCCTCACTCACAAACGTCTCGTAATGGCGACGCATGCGCTCGTTATAGGCAGCGGTGCCCATGGCCTCCTGCAGCTCGGCTGCATTGGATGCTCCGGTCGCTGCATAGAGCGACGGGGTCACCCAGGGCTCGGGAATAAACCAGCCAGAGAGATTAACGCCGAGAATCCTCTCCATCACGGCCCCCTTCGAATCGCGCAGGTCGAACCTGCATCGTATTGCATAGGAAAAGTATCGTTTTGAGTATACCCGCGCGTGCGGACAGACGACCGAACGGTCTACAAAGTGGCGCAAAAGTGGGAGGAATGTCCGGGCGGGCGAGCCCGAGATAGCGCGCCGAGATGCGCACGTTCGCCGGAAGTAGGCGGCCGAAAAGCGCGCCCCGTTTTTTCGCAAGAGACTGGGATGCGTTTTCCGCTGGCAGGCCCAACCGGAAAGCGCATCCCGCAATTCCGCGAAATTCCGGGCCACACTTTCCCAAGCGGCCTCAAAGCGGAAAGCGCATCCCGCTCTGAAGCCAAATTCCGGGATGCAGTTTCCGCAGGAGCCCTCGGTAAGAGAAAAGGACCCCTTTGCAGAGGTCCTAGTCAATTCAAGGTGGCGGGGAAGGGAATCGCGCCCGCGCTCCGCGCGTGCGGACCGCTGCGGCGCTTCGCGCCTTGCGAGCTCCGCTGGCAAACGCTCACGCGTTTACTCAGCTCCGCGCCCTCACGGGGTTCGATTCCGCGCGGGTATCACATAAAAGAAAAGGACCCCTTTGCAGAGGTCCTAGTCAATTCAAGGTGGCGGGGAAGGGAATCGAACCCCTGACACGAGGATTTTCAGTCCTCTGCTCTACCAACTGAGCTACCCAGCCATTTGAGGTGTGCCTTGTTTCAAGGCTTGATTAGTATAACCAAGGACACGCTCCGGTCAACCGAGAATTTTAAAAAAGTTTTTGAGCGCGACATCGGCCACGATCTCGCTGCTATAGAACGGCACATCAGAAGCATCAACCGGCCACAAGAAGTTTTCACTCAGTCCCTTAAGCCGGCACGCGTTGGAGAACAGGGGGCGAAACAATGAGTGAAGGGCGCTCGAGTGCCGCCCAGGCACCGGGACAGGAACACATGCGCCAAGGACGAACGTTTTCGTAGCGTGCGAGGATATTGCCATTGCGGTCGATAAAGGCGATGTCGATGGGATAGGCCATAAAGCAGGTGTGAACCGAGGAGCAGCGCGGAAACGCCATGACAAGCGGCAGTCCGCTGGCGGCAATCGGCCGCCGTCCCAGCATACCGCGCAGACGCACGGTAAACGACTCCGCCACCACAAACTCGGCTGGCGTCCAGCCCAACCTGTTGAGCGCCCGTGCGTAGGCGATATAGGACGAGACCGCGGTCACATGACCACCCCCGGACGCCATGGATCGACCGTCACCGCGCGTTCATGCGTGAGCACGGCCGGCGCCCCCAGGGAAACGCCGGCGATGCTCAGCGAACTCGGCCACGGCTCGTAGTGCATGGTGCAGGTATAGGTCCTAAACGTGCCAGAAAGAGAGAGCAGGCCACCATCCGATGACGCCGCACCTTGCTCGCTCGAGACCTCGACCTGTAGGTCATATCCCTCCATGGCATCCTGAATCTGAGCTTGAACGGTCGCGGAAGCGTCAATGGAGCTCTCGTCACCCTCCCCGCCCGGCGCCACAGCGTGCGCCAGCACGATGTCGGGCACCACGCGGTCGAAGCGCGCGACCGCGCCGGCAAAGATCATGATGTTGTACGCGATGAGAGCCAGCACGAGCAGGACAGGCGTGACCACGGCCATCTCGACCGTCGCCTGGGCACGCTCCTCGCGCAAGCCCGTGCGAATGCCCATTACGACCCACCGCCAAAAGCCCCCACCAGCGTGGCAACATCGACAGTGAGCGGGATGGAGCCGCCGCCGGGCAGCGGGATCTCCGCAAGCGTGAACACCGCGCCGCTGATGGTGCGCTCGACGTGATATTCCAAGGCCTCGCAAAGTGCCTTGGGGTCAGTCACGCCCAAGGGGATTTTTCGCAGGGTATCTTGAGCTTTTGAGATGCCTGCGATATCGGACCCCGGACTTTTGATGACATTGGCGGTATCGGTCAGCACCGGTTTTCGCAGACGCAAATCGCACGGTTCGAGCCCCAGCGCCGCCACGGAGGACGAGACGGTGTCACCGAGCCAGGACGCGATGGAGCCCAACGCGCCGCTACTCCCTCCCAAGCCACCGATCAGCTCTCCCATAAGCTCGTCGGCCGCACCCTGGATGTCTCCGTACCCCACAAGCAGGCGGCCCCAAACATCCATAACGCCATCGAGCACGCCGGCAACGCCGCCCGAACGCTCCTCCAGCGTCGAGAAAAACCGCGAGAGAACGTTATTTTGTGCCGTCGCATCATCGGGCGCGAGCACTGCAGCAGAAATTGCACCACGATCGCCAAGCTCAACTGCCGTGTTAAACGAAGAGTTGAGCTCATCGGGGCTCGAGATGTCACCCGAGACCGCAAAGGCGACCACGCCGTTGCGACCGGGCGGGGCGATGCGCGGGCGCTCACCGGAAAGTTCTTTGATGGCGGTATCGAACGCATTGCCCGCACGGTCGGCTTCGTCCTCAGTTTGACGCTCGAGTTCGAGTTCCTTGTTGCGACAGTCGACGTAGTCCTCCAGGGCGTCTTTAAACTTATCAAAGTGATACTCGAAGCCGTTTTCGATAGAGGTTGAAGGCGCCGCAACAGCACCAAGCGACGAAACGCCAAAATGGCATTTGCTGCATTTATCTTGCCCATCGTAATCGGCAACCGAAGCAAATCCGCTCGGCGTTCCTTTCTTATAGTTAGGGCAGGTCGTCCCGTAATGCAGATACGCCTTGTCATCGTTCACGCTAGCCGGCCACACCGCATCGGTATAGAGTTCCGTCGCCCGAACCTCATCAGAGTTGCGCGGCAGCAGCGGAATATAGGAGGAAACCCTGTCTCCGTTCTCGGTTATATATGCCCGATCGACCTCCGCGCTCGCATAGGTATAAAACGCCTTACGCGCCGCAGACTCTGCCTTCATCTCGACACTCGAGCCTTGGGGCTTCTCATTTGTCAGGCGCCGATGGTAGTAGGCCTTCGCACGATCGAGCGCCACTTGCGGTTCCCACGTAACGCTCGAAGCGTAATGCGAATTTTGAACACCGGAGAGATCCGTTAGGCTTTTTGCGCGCTCCCACATACACGAACAGCTGCCGACCGAACCTTTATCCGATCCACCGCAATCCGCTAGCCAAGCACGCTCTTTGGCCTTCGCCGTCTCCTCCGATGCTTTTTGTAGCTCCTCGGCCGCGCGCTCCAGATCTTCCGACGCATCCTTAATGGCATCGGTCGAGATTTCGGATCCTTCGAGCGCAACAAAATCCGACTCGGACGTCCTGGGCACGGCAAGCGCCGTACCGGTATAGGTTACGCCGTCGGTATCCTGCGCCGATACTGCCTGCATTGCGCGCGCGGCAACCAGGTACGGCAAGGCGGTCTCGATCTTTTGCAGGCCCTTTGCCGCGCTTTTGGCAAACTTGTTACGCGTTTTAATGATCTGGGTCCCCGTGTCGATGATATCGCTGCCGACAACCTCGGCGCCCGGAATGAGAATGGCAACCAAGCCGGTGCCGATCGTGGCAAACCCCGCCAGGCCCAAACTCAAAATGCTCGCATCGACCACCGTGGCGGCTGTGTGATAGGACGACACCACGTTGGCGCCCGCCAGCGCACCGCTATCGGCCGCCACCTGGGTGTCTCCGGCGCGCGACATGCTCCATATCGCCGCGGTCGACGAAAACAGCAGCGTAAGCACCACCAAAATGACAACCGAAGAGGAGAGCGTGGTATAGGCACCGTCTTCGATAAACAAGTCGATACCGGCACGGCCCATAAAGCCGCCCCGCTTGCGGCGAGCGCCTGGTCGACGGCGGGCCGCAAACCCTTGCGTCGCCCGCAGCAGGCAGCGCCTAATCCCATGCAGCAATCCATGAATCATAATCTCCCTCCAGCCATTCGGGACGCGATCGATACGAGACGTCGACCTTGAGCTCGACATAGCCGCCCTCACCCGCACTGCCCATGGCCTGCACAAATGCACCGATCACGGGCAGCGGCTTAACCTCGCCGGCAACAGACACGGACGAAACGCCGCCAGCACCGGCCCGCCCCAACTCGATATCCCACGACAGCGGCCCGCCGGCATGAAAAATTGAGACGTTGGGCACCGCAGCAAGTCTGCGGCGAGTGAACTCCTTAAGGTCATCGTCGCCCTCCACCGTCGTCGTAGTCATGAGCCGTGCGGTCTCGGCGGCAGCGGACTCCATGACCGCACGCGTATAGAGCAGGCATACCGGCTGCAACGCGAGCAAGATAAGCGTCAAAAACGTCGGCAGCAAAAAGGCGGCCTCGACCGTAGACTGCGCCCGATCCTCGCGCGCGATATCAATACAGAGCGATGTCCTTGGCACCCGTCGCGACATCGATAACCGACGATGGGGCGACGCCATGAGACGCTGCCCGCTCGACCAGTGCCGCCAAGCGCCCATCGGTGCCAGCGCGCCAAAGCCCCGCAATCGCCAGCACAATCGATAACAGCGCCACGGTGACGATGGCGTATTCGACGGTCGTCTGAGCAGATTCCTCACGCAGGACATTATGCATTTCACGACCCCTCCTTTGACTCCGTTGCTTGCGGAACCAGACGCACGGCACGCAGGCGGCACGAGGCATCGCCGGCATCCGCGGCAACCGTCACCATGTCGACCCAGCCTCGCCCGTCGCGCACGATGGCGCCCCATACGTTGCCCTTAATATCGAGATAGCCGCTCAGGGCGAGCTGGGCCGTGGGCACCTCGCGGTAGGCGCGCAACAGGTCTGCCGCCACCTCGGTCATCGGCCGGTCCTCGGACCATGCGAGTCGAACTGCGATCGCGTTGTCTGCAGACGGATCCGTCGCGCTGGCAGCTCGCTCGTCGAGTGCCTGTAAAAAGGTCTGAGCCGTGACGGCGGCATCCTGACCGCCCGTATCTTGCGCGCCTTCCGCTTGTGACACCGCCGCCGAGCCCGATTCCAAATCGGCAGCAGCGCCTGGACGCTGCTGTCGCGCAACACCCAGCCCCCAAAACGCCACCGCAATTGCCACGAGCAAACAGACGAGCACCAGCGGCGAACCAACAGGCCGCCTGCCTCCTACAGGCTGTTGATGCCGTCTTTGATCGCGTTCCATAGTTCTTCGACTTTGCTCTTAAACGCGACGATGGCGATAATCGCGATCACTACGAGCACGCCGACCAAGATGGCATATTCGGTAGTGCCCTGCGCGCTCTCCTCCCGCAACAGCGCCTTGGCACGCTGGCGAGCGCGGATTGCCCGGCAAAAAGCCCAGCTCCAAGCCTTGCCCGCAATGTCGGTCATCGTGTTCATGTATTCCTCCCTACATCATCCCGCCTGCTCCCAGCAGCGGGCCCAATATGGACAGAAGCAACGCCGGCAAGATGAGCGTGCCGGTGGGAATCAGCAACTTGACCGGTGCGCGCTCGATCTCGCGCTCGACTGCGGCACGATGGGCCGCACGGATCTCGCGACTTTGAGCAGCCAGCGTCTCGGCCAGCGGAGCGCCCAGGGCAAGCGCCTGCCCCACCGTGATGGCAAAGGTCTCGAGCGTCCTCACGTCTAAATCACGCGCGGCAGCCAACAGCTCGGCCTCGCGCGTCCCCACGCCCACCTGCCACGCCATGCAGGCTCGTTCAAGACGGACGGCCAGCACCGACCGACGATTGGCACAGAAAATCTCGAGCGCCGCGTCAAACGAAAGGCCGGCAGAAAGCCCCAGGCGCACCACGTCGATCATCTCGGACACCTCACCGAGCGACACCCGCGCCGGGCCGCCCGCCCCAATCGCGCCCTTCATTCGCGCGGTCAGGGCATCAATCACCGAGCAGCCCGCAGCAATGACCAGTACCACCTCACGCTTGCACGCCTCTGCAATCTTGCGAGCATCCGCACGCTCCAAACCTGTCGCGGCAAATACGCTCAGGGCACACAGACAGGCCGCGACCCCAACCAGGGCGCTCATAACTCCACCCGCATAATGCGCCGGATAACTACCAGGGCAACGACGTTGAGGGCAAGCCCCAGCACCACGGCACCCGCACCAGCCGGCGTCGCAAGACCGCGGCGAAAGTCTGCCGAAAGCAAAGCCAGTACCGCGCACATGCCCGCCGGCATCGCTGCGACCATGTGTGCCGACATACGCGCCTGTGACGTCTTAACGTCTAGACGGCGTTTGAGCTCAATGCGCTCACCCACCATGCTCGACGCCTCGGACAGCAAGCCGGCAAGCGGAGCCCCGGTACGCTGCGATACTTTGAGAGCCAAGGTGACAAGAGAAAGGCCGGGGGCATCGATGCGAACGAGTAGGTCATCGAGTGCGTCGGTCGCCGAGATGCCGCAATCGATTGCCGCCGCCACCCGCAAAAACTCGGTATGCACTGGCTCTTGCGCATGGGCACCCACAAAGCGCATGCCCTGTGCCAGCGAATGCCCCGAGGCAAGCGACATGGATAACGCTGTAAATGCCTCGGGCATGGCCTCTTCTACATCATGCTGCTCGCGTCGGCGATCGAAGGTGTCACGCGCGGCACCCACGCCAAACGGCGCCACCAGCCCCAAGACAAAGCCGATGGGCGACAACGACGCAACGGCCAGCAAAACGCTGCAGATACCGCTCGACAGCAGCAGAAATGCCAGACGAGCCGCGTTATCCTCAATAGCAAACCCAAGGCGATCTGCGGGGATCAGCGACGCCCACGAGCGGGCAATCTTTGTCAGCAGGTCGTTTTCCGCCAACTCACGCGGTAGCTTCTCCGCCATCGATTCGAGCGTCTGGCGCGCCAGCTCCGCCGGCGGCCTCCGCGACACACGAGGCTCTGCCCCAGACGCCGTCGCGACAGAAAGCCCCGCCAAACCCCCTACGACGAGGGGCACAGCGATCTCCATTCGTCCACCTCCTCTTGCGTGAGCGTTCCCGACCGCAAGCCCTCCGCAATAAACGGCGGCTCGCGGTCGAGCGTCCAGGTGCGTTCGGCGGCATCGAACGTCACGTAGCGCTCGAGCTCAACACCGCCCGACGCGCCGCGGCGAACCCCCGAATATGAGGCCACAAAGCGCCTGCCATCTGCATGACGCTCGGACATCACGATGCCGTCGAGCGCCATGGCGATCTGCTCTTCGATAAGCTCACTCGGCAAATCGATGCCGTAGCGCGCAAGCAGCGTCAGGCGAACCACGGTCTCCTGCTCGGTGCCCGCATGGAGCGTGGTGAGCGAGCCGTCGTGGCCCGTGTTCATGGCCTGCAGCATGTCGCAGCACTCGGCACCGCGCACCTCGCCCACGACGATGCGATCGGGGCGCATACGTAGAGCATTGGTCACCAGGTCGCGAATCGTCACCGCACCCTCGCCCTCGATTGACGCCTCACGCGCCTCCAGACGAACAACGTGTGGGTGATGTGCAAACTTGAGCTCGGCGGAATCCTCGATCGTCACGATGCGTTCGCCGGTGGAAATCTCGCACGACAGCGCGTTGAGCAGCGTGGTCTTGCCCGACCCCGTGCCTCCCGCAACCGCCAAGTCCTGCCGCAACGACACCGCGCACGACAGCAGCTGCGCATACCAAAGCGGCAGTGACCCCAACCCCACAAGCTCGTCCAACGAACAGATACGGTCCGAGAACTTACGGATGGTGAGAATTGGCCCGTCGATCGCCACGGGTGGAATCACCGCGTTGACGCGATAACCCGTCTTGAGGCGGGCGTTGACGATGGGGCTACGCTCGTCGATACGACGACCGAGCGGCGAGATGATACGGTCGATGAGCACACGGATCTGCTCGTCGTCCTCAAACGCGTGCTCGATGGGATACAAAACGCCACTGCGCTCAAAAAAGGCAGAGCGACAGCCGTTGATCATGATTTCGGTAACGGTGTCGTCCTCGATGAGCGGCTGCAGAGGTCCCAGGCCCACCACGTCATCTAGAATCTCGTCGATGATGGTCTCACGCTCAGGCGTCGCCAAGTCGGTTGGCTCTTCCACGTTGAGCGCCGCTTCCACCGCCGGACGCAGCTCAGAGCGGGCAAGGGCAGGGTCGACATAGGCGCTGATGCGCGCCACCTCGTCGTAGCCCATGCGGTCCATCACCGCACGCTTGGTGCGGCGTTTAACGGCACGGCGGCGTCCCGCATCAACGGGGGCAGCCGCAGCGGCCGCGCCAGCGGCTTTAATCCGCGTCTGCAGACTCATCGCGCATCACCCTCACGCGACCAGGGAAGACGGATGCGCGGGCGCTCGGTGCGGGTCGCGCGGTCAGCGACCATATCGCTCCAGGGACCGACGGCGCAACCCAGCTCCACGAGCATCTCGCGCGTGGCCTCGCGCACGCTGGTCGCAAAAGCGCTCGTCTGACCCACCGCCTCGTCGGCGCGACCGAATGCCATGAGCGCGGCCAAGTCCTGGCCGCCATCGGCAATGCGGATCTTGGAGCTCAGTGCGCAGGCAATCTCAAAGCGCATGGCGACGTCCTCGTCGGCACCGCGCGCACCAAACCGGTTGAACACGGCGCTCATGCGCGTGCGTGGCACGCCCACGCGGCTCGCCAGCTCAATGACGCGCGAAGTGGATGTCGCGGACGATACCGCCGCATCGCCTACGACCAGGCAACGGTCGCTCGCCGCCACCGCGGCGGCCACGGCATCACCCCAAAAGACCGAGGTGTCGACAAAGACCACGTCGGATTCGCGACGCAAAACATCGAGCAATAGCTCCACCGGACGTGCCATGAGCTCGGCCCTCTCGGGGGCCGCGACAGGCCCCCAGAGCGTAACGCCCGGGGCGACGCGCATCGATGCGGCCACGATATCCGGCTCGGCAAGTGCGCCCGCCGCCGACGGCTCGATAAGCGTCGCTATATCATGTGGGGCATCGACACCCAGCAGATCGTATAGGTTTCCAAACATGAGGTCCAAGTCGAGCACAGCGGCACGCAAACCCAACAGCGACGCCGCATGCGCCATGGTGGCAACGATCGTCGACTTGCCGCAACCGCCCGAACCCGAGACGGCGCAGACGACCGGTGCCCGACGCGACGGAATCGAAGCGTCCGCCGACAGCGCAGGGGCTGACGGTGCGGGAACCGGCGACACGGACGCGGGCGATAACACCCCCGTCTCCCCCGCCGCGGTCACGCGCTGAGCCCAAACCGGCATGGCAGGCTGCCCGGACTGCGGTTCCGAAGCCAAAGACGCAGCGGCGCACGGCTCGCCAGCCCCGGCAAAACCCTCGACCTCGTCGAGCTCATCGGCCAGATTTACGCCATGCACGTATCCCATATCTTCAGCCAGAACGTCATCGCCATACGGTACCGGCCCTCCAGCGTCATCGTATGCAAGGGGGTCCCGGGGGCGCCGACCATGCTCGGCTTCCGCTTTTCCATATTCATCAACACGCGGGCCTCTTGTAGCGCGAGGCGCCCCGGGTTCCCTATCAACAAAAGCATCGGGCTCAATCGTCATGTGCCGATCGGAATCAACCGTTCCCTCGCCCGCGCGCCCGTTGCCGCACAAACTGTGCGCAGCGATGACCTCGGTCGCCCCCGCGCGAAACAGCCCTTCGATATCCGACGGGTCGAGCGTCTCGATCAACACGACGACGCGACTCACACGGCCCTCGGCCGTCAGGCGCGCAACGGTCTTTCGCACGTCTTCGGTATCGAACAGAGACGCCGCGATGATGGCGGCACCGCGGCGCGACGGAAACGCCCGCGCCATGGACACCAGCCCGTCCAGGTCGCCCACGCGAAGCACCTGCGCGCCCACATCGCGACCCTCGACTTCCTGCTGTAGCAGCCCGTAATCGCCGCACGCGCAGCACGCAAGCCAGATCGCCTTCATCACTCGTCGCCTCCGCTCTTTTTGCCGCGCGCCGTGGCGGGAATCGTCAAGCTGACCGTTCCCTTTCCCGAGGCTCCCAGCAATTCCTTGACATCTTCGGGGTCTGCCGCCAGCGTCACCCACTCGATCTTGCCCTCACGCGTGGTGCCGGCATCTTCGCTGGTATCGATCACGTACGCGCCGCACAAACGATCGGTCACGCCATCTTTTTGCACGTACACGTCCACATAGCTGCCCACGCCCGTGGCGCCGCCGACCGAGTGCTCGGCATCGACCGCCACCGAAACGGCAACCTTGCCTTTAGGCACCTCGAGCTTGTGGCTCTCGGCCTTGGTGTAGACATTGCAGATCACGGCGTTTTTGGGAATGCGCGAGGTCGTCACGTCGCCGCGCACCTGACGCAGCTCGGTCGCCGCATCACGCGGCAACAGACTCGCCAGCCATTCCTGAGTTATGACATTAGTCTCGTCGAGGGTTTCACCCGCATCGATATCGCGCGCCGCGACGCACACCTCAACGCGGTCGCCGCCGTATTTTGCCAACGTCTCGGCCTGAGCCTGCTCGGCTTGCGAACGGATCGACGAGCCGTAAACCATGCAGAGCGCCGCGGCAAGCACGCCCGCGGCCAGACTGATGGCGATGCGCTTGCTCTTGTTCACGGCCGCTCCTCTCAAGGTAGCACCGGGCAAATGCCCGTACCACCATTGTCTGGGCGGCCAGGGCGCAAAGCGGCGCAATCGCAATCTTGGTTTTACGTGTCAAACCAATTGCTGACCAAAAGCTGACCAGCCCGTCAAGCTCGTGGCAAGGTTTTGGTCAGAACGTCGGCAAAACGCATATTTCGAGGCGCTTTGGCAGCAAAAAAAGCCGCCTCCCAAGCAATTAGGAGACGGTTGTCATAGGAAAATTCAATTACAGATGGACATCGGGGTCGAGCATTTGGGCACTCACGCGCATGGATGACGCCAGGTTTTGGAACGTCTCCAGACGCAGGCTGTCGATCTGTCCGGCATCTTCGGCCTCGCGAACGGCGCAACCCGGCTCGTGAGTGTGCGTGCAATCGCCAAACCGGCACGCGCGCGACGCTTCGACGATCTCGGGGAAGGCACGCGCCAGACCCCGCTCATGCCCCACAAGCGGCAGGCTGCGCAGGCCCGGGGCATCGGCGATCACGCCGGCGTCGCCCGGCAGCGCCACCATCACGCGCGCAACCGTGGTGTGGCGACCTTGGTCATCACGCTCGCGCACGCCGCCAGTGGCCAGTGCATCGTGGCCCAGCAGCGCATTGAGCAGCGTTGACTTGCCGGCGCCCGACTCGCCCAGGATCATGGCACAGCTCCCAGCCGGCACGCAGGCGCGCACCTCGTCCAGGCCGAGGCCTTCGGCAGAAGACGTCACGATCACGCGCACGTCCGGACCCGCCAGGCGGCGCACACGGTCCAGATCGCGCTCGAGCTCATCGGCCTCGCAGCGGTCGGCCTTGGTGAGCACCACCACCGGCTCGGCATCGCAATCGAGCGCCAACACCAGTGAGCGCGCCACGCGATCGAGCAGCACCTCGCCGGCGCCGAGCGCCTGCACGATCAGCACGCTGTCAACGTTGGAGCAGAGCACCTGGCGCTCACCGCGGGCACGGCCACGCCAACGCTCAAAGCTCGTACGGCGCGGCAGTACGCACTCGATCACGCCCATGTCGTGCCCGGGAGCACGGCGAACCGCCACGCGGTCGCCCACGGCGGGCAGCAAGACCTCGTCCTCGCCACGCGACTTGGCAAACCCTACGGCATGCTCGGCACGAAACGCGTCATCGGCAGTCGCCACCAGCGGAAACCCGCGGTCCAGGCGCACCACGGCACCGAGCTGCATCTGCTCGGGCTCCTCGGCCTGTGCGCAAAAGTCGTCAAATGCAGCCTGCTGAGCCGCATCGACCGGCAGGTCATCGAACGCCGGAACATCCTGCAGCACGTCAAGCCCCGGCACACTCGCCAGCAACTCTTCAGCAGATGCAGGGGCTTCGGTCGCGAGCTTCCGACGACGATCGCGCTTAGCCCGCGCCCCCGTCGTCTTTTTCTTCGCCTTAGCCTTAGCCTTGCCCACAAATGCCTCCCAGCACCCAAAATCACAACTGAGCAGGTATTTTAAATCAAAAAAAGCTGGCCGGGCAAAGCCCGACCAGCTCACACACTTTCCTTCAGCCCTTTATCATCCGCGCGGGAGAAAAGCCAGCAAGGATAGCGCAGGGCCCGCCCCGGGAGTGTTTTCTTCTGAGCAATCCCGCAGCGCGAAGCGCGAGGACCAGCGAAGAAGAAAACACGCAGGGGCGGGCCCGGACAGGTTAACTTACTCCTTCTCGACCGCGCGCATGATCGCCTTGTAGATCTCCATCAGCGGGATGATCAGGAAGGCCAGGCCCAGCGCGGCGACAACGCCCTTAAGCTCAAGCGTCACGGGGCCAAAGAACATCTCGGCAAGCGTCGGCTGCACGGTCACGATAACCGTCAGCACCAGCGCCAGCGCGGCCGAAGCCCACAGCCACTTGTTCTGCTTCTTCATGCTAAACAGCGACGCACGACGGCTGCGCATATTGAAGCAGTGGAAGATCTCGACCATGTTGAGCGTGATGAAGGCCATCATCACGCCTTCCTCGTCGGCATTGCCGGCGATCATATCGGCGATGTGGATGTAGCCCATGTCAAAGTACACGCCCACAAAGAAGCTCGCCAGCACCAGCACGGTGATGATCAGGCCCTGGACCACGCAGTCCAGGCCCATGTGACCGGCAAAGACGCCGTCCTTGGCGTTGCGCGGCTTGCGCTTCATGATGTCGCCCTCGGCGTCCTCCATGCCCAGCGCAAGCGCGGGGAAGCAGTCGGTGACCAGGTTAACCCACAGCAGCTGCACCGGCTGGAAGATGGTAAAGCCGATGAGCGTGGCGATGAACACCGAGAACACCTCGGCAAGGTTAGCCGAAAGCAGGAACTGGATGACCTTGCGGATGTTGTCGTAGATACGACGGCCCTCTTCGCAGGCACCGATGATGGTGGCGAAGTTATCGTCGGCAAGTACCATGTCGGCGACGTTCTTGGTAACGTCGGTGCCAGTGATGCCCATACCCACGCCGATGTCGGCGCGCTTGATGGACGGGGCGTCGTTGACGCCGTCGCCCGTCATGGCGACGATCTGGTCGCGCGACTTCCAAGCCTCGACGATGCGGGTCTTGTGCTCGGGCTGGACGCGGGCGTACACGCCGTAATCCTCGATGTGTGCATCGAGTTCCTCGTCGCTCATGCGGTCGAGGTCGGCACCGGTAATGGCCTGGCTGCGATCGGCGACGATGCCCAGCTGCTTGGCGATGGCCACGGCGGTGTCGATGTGGTCGCCCGTGATCATGACGGTGCGAATGCCGGCGTCGTGCGCCTCGCGGATAGCGTCGGCCACCTCGGGACGGACCGGGTCGATCATGCCGGACAGGCCACAGAAGACCAGGTCATGCTCGAGCGCAGCGGGACTGCAGTCGGCGGGAACCTCGGTGTAAGTGCGGCTCGCCAGCGCCAGCACGCGCAGGGCCTCGTCGGCCATGGCCTTGTTGGCTGCCACGAGCTCGGCACGACGCTCCTCGGTCAGGGGCACAACCTTATCGCCCTCGTAGATATGGGTGCACAGGCCAATCACCACGTCGGGCGCGCCCTTGGTGTACTGCTCGTACTCGCCGTCCAGGGTCTCGACGACCACGGACATCATCTTACGGCCCGAGTCGAACGGGGCCTCGCCCACGCGCGGGTGCTCGGCAGTCAGGCCAGTAAGACCAGCCTTGCCGGCATCGTTGACGAGCGCGCACTCGGTCGGCTCGCCCACGGCCTCGCCCAGCTCCTCGTCCCACTGGGCATCGGAGCACAGCGCCATGCCGGCCAGGAACTTCTCCTTGGGCGCAGCGAGCTCGTGCTTGACGACGGTCATCTTGTTCTGGGTAAGGGTACCGGTCTTGTCGGAGCAGATGGTCTGCGTGCAGCCAAGGGTCTCGACGGCAGAAAGCTTGCGGATGATCGCCTGGCGCTTGGCCATCTTGGTCACGCCGAGCGAAAGCACGATGGTCACGACGGCAACCAGGCCCTCGGGAATGGCGGCGACGGCAAGCGAGACGGCGACCATAAAGGTGTCGAGCAGGGCAGTCGGGTCCGTAAGGACGTTACCCACGCCGTGACGGATGATGTCGACGCCAAAGATGACGACGCAGATGACGATAACCATGATGGTGAGGATGCGGCTGAGCTCGGCGAGCTTCACCTGCAGCGGCGTGAGCTCTTCCTTGGCCTCGGCCAGGGCGCCGGCAATCTTGCCCATCTCGGTATCCATGCCGGTGCCGACCACGACGGCGCGACCGCGGCCGTACACCACGGTGGAGCCCATGTAGCACATGTTCTTGCGGTCGCCGAGCGGCACGTCGTCGGTGCCAGCGGCGAGCTCGATCACGTTGGCGTGCTTCTCGACCGGCACGGACTCGCCGGTCAGCGCGGCCTCTTCGATCTTCATCGTGGCGCTCTCGAGGACGCGGCAGTCGGCCGGGACGGAGTCGCCCGCCTCGAGCATGATCACGTCGCCGGGCACGAGCTCGGCGCTCGGCAGGTGCACGAGCTTGCCGTCGCGCAGCACCTTGGACTGCGCCGCGCTCATCTCCTGCAGCGCCTCGAGAGCCTCCTCGCTTTTAGCCTCCTGGACCACGCCCAGCACCGAGTTGACGATAACGACGAACATGATGATGGCGACATCGGCAAAGTCCGCCTCACCCTTGACCATGCCCGTGAGCGCGCTGATGACGGCGGCAACGATCAGCATGATGACCATGGGGTCAGCCATCTGCTCAAAGAAACGCTTCCACAGCGGCGTCTTCTCGGCTTCCTCAAGCTTGTTAGGGCCTGTCTTGGCGAGGCGCGACGACGCCTCGCCGTTGCTCAGGCCGAGGTTCTCATCGACACCTTGGTCGCTGAGCACCTCCGCCGCGGCGGACAGGTATTCCTTTTGCATATAGAGTCCCCTCCTGGGATTCGGGCCACTCAGCAGATTGATGCCCGATCATAATTCCCAGGAGAAGGGCAAGGGCTCATCAAGGCTGCCGTGCTGAGCGGCAGTTGATAGTGGAGCTATGGTACCCCAAAGCGACGCGTCTAGCCCAAACATTCCATCTGGAAACACGGCACAGGCGCAACGATGCAGACCGTGTGATGTTCAACATTGATAAAACGTTTTTTCTTCGGCGCATCGTCAAACTGAAATATCGCCCAGATAGCAGCGGTTAGAACGGTTGGTAAAGTTTTTGCATATACCGTTTTTTCGCAAAAAATGAACTTCTAATTCGGCATACGGTCGATTTTTTGGGGTATTCGGTCGGCATTTCGTTATAATCATCTCAGTTTTATTTCTTATGGTTTATCTATCAGCGCAAGACGATGTCAGATGGAGGTCTGAATGTACAAGCGCACCAAGATTGTATGCACCATGGGTCCCGCCTGCGATAGCGACGAGACCATCCGCGAGATGATCAAGGCGGGCATGAACGTCGCCCGTTTTAACTTCTCGCACGGCTCCTACGACGAGCACCACGGTCGCATCGAGCGCGTCCGCCGTATTTCCAAGGAGCTCGGCATGCCCGTCGGCATCCTGCTCGACACCAAGGGCCCCGAGGTCCGCACCGGCCTTTTGGTCGATGGCAAGAAGGTTGCCGTCAAGACCGGCGACAAGATCGTCGTCACCGCTCAGCCCACGACCGAGGATTTCCACGGCACCGCTGAGCACATCTCCCTCGACTACCTGGCTCTGCCCTCCGAGGTCGAGAAGGGCTCCCTCATCCTGATCGATGACGGCCTGGTTGCCCTCGAGGTCGAGTCCGTCGACGGCCAGGACATGACTTGCGTCGTTAAGAACGACGGCCTGATCGGCGAGCGCAAGGGCGTCAACATGCCCAACGTCAACATCTCGCTGCCCGCTATCACCGAGCGCGATCGTCAGGACATCCTCTTTGGCCTGACCGAGAACATCGACTACATCGCCGCTTCCTTCATCCGTGACGGCGAGTCCGTCCGCGGCATCCGCGAGCTTTGCCGCGAGAACGGCGGCGAGCACGTGACGATCTTCCCGAAGATCGAGTGCGCCCTGGGCGTCGAGAACTTCGACGAGATCCTCGAGGCTTCCGACGGCATCATGGTCGCCCGTGGCGACCTGGGCATCGAGATCAAGCCCGAGCTCGTTCCCCACATCCAGAAGGAGATCATCGCGAAGTGCAACGCGGCCTACAAGCCCGTTATCACCGCTACGCAGATGCTCGACTCCATGCAGCAGAACCCGCGCCCGACGCGCGCCGAGGTTGCCGACGTCGCTAACGCCATCTACGACGGCACCGACGCCGTCATGCTCTCTGGCGAGTCCGCTGCCGGTAAGTACCCGGTCGAGGCCGTCAAGATGCAGGCCAGCATTGCTCTCGAGACCGAGAAGTACCTCCCGGCTCACGCTCCGCTCGAGGTTCCGGCTGACGCTCACGGCACCCGCGTCGTCAACAACGTTGTGGGTATGTCCGCTGTGAACATGGCCACCACCGTTGGCGCCAAGTGCATCACCGTGCCGACGACCACCGGTCGTACCGCTCGCCTGATCTCGCACTTCCGTCCCAACATGCCGATCTGCGCGTTCTCCCGCCACGAGTGGGCCGTCCAGCAGATGATCATGTACTGGGGCGTTATCCCGCACCAGGCCGAGATTACCCAGGGCACCGTCAACGGCACGATCGTCAAGGCGATTGAGACCGCTAAGGAGCTCGGCTACGTCAAGACTGGCGATTTGACCGTCGCTACCGCCGGCGATCCCCGCATGAGCGTCCAGCTCGAGGACAAGGTCTCCTCGACCAACGTTGCTTACGTCGCTCAGGTGCGCTAAAACGCACTTGCAAGCACACTTGCATTGCAAAGGGCCCGGAAGGCATTGCCTTCCGGGCCCTTTTTCCGTGCCAATGCCGGCGCACGGCATGACACGCACCCAGCTGCTTATAGCATACTACGAAATGTGCAGCTCGTTTGCCGTGTTTACGCCCTTCGACGGGAGCTGTTGGTCAATTGGGATGAACTGTTCACCGTTAAGCCGGCCCGTTAGCAGCTAGCGATCAGGGGGACTGCAGGAACGTCAGGTGCAGCAACGCGAGCCGCAAAGCCTGCCTCGGTTAGCTCGACGACCTCGGTAAACGTTGCATCGAAAAACTCCTCGGTTAACAGGCGATACGGCGGATGATCGGGCTCGTCGGGGTTTTCGCGTACAATCTCGTGCATGACGCCGATGGTCTTGAGCACATACTCCTTATGGATGGGATACTGCCCAAAACGCGTCGCAGCGGTATACAGGCGATCGGTCGCGCGCGGGATGGAGACAATGCCCAGCGTCTTGCCAAACCAGTCAAAGTCGCCTTGCTTTTTAATGCGGAACTCCTCACACGGCTTGCCGCCGTGCGCCTCCAGGTACTGATTCACACGCGTGTTCCATACGGTATCGGCCACCAGATGCGACCAGACGCCCAGCGTCAAATCGAGCAACGACTGCGCCACATCTTCGGACGCAAGCGAGAACTCACAGGCGCCGGGACCGACAACCGGCTCGGCATCCTTGTAGCGCTGGGGATAGTGCACGCGGTTCAGCCGCTCGCGTTCCTCGATAATCGAGGTCGCCGCGGCCGGCGCACCGGTGGGCGAACTTTTAAGCAACGGTGCCACATAGGTATCCCAGAACTCATGCTCACGAGGCTTAGGGATGGGCTCAGGCTTGGCAAAGTGCGTAATGCGGTACGGAATGGGATCGGCGATGCCAGGGACCATATAGCCCACGAAGATATCCGGAACCACGCAGCCAAACAAAAAGGCATTGCGGTCGCGCACGTTCTTGGCAAGCGCACCGGTGCGCTCCAGCAAACGCTCCGTCTGAGCGATATGAATGTTCCAGCTTGGCATAGCCACCCCCATAAAAAACCTGGATAACTATACCATCACGGCAAAGCCGCGCGGGCGGCTACGCACGCTCTACGCAGCAACTAGTCCGTAGCACCGCTTTCGGTTCCATACGACGGCGAAGGCGCCTCGACCACATGGTGATATCGATCGATATAGATGGCGCGGGCCCCCAGGCGGCGTACCAAATCTTGGTGATGTGTGCTCATCAAGACCGTCTTACCGGCAGCAACATAGGCCAGTAGGAAGTTGACCACGATGTCGCAAGAGTCCTCGTCAAGTCCGTTAGTAGGCTCGTCGAGGACCAAGATATCCGGGTTCATCGATACGACCGCAGCCAGCGCAACGCGCTTCTTTTGCCCGCCCGAGAGCTGATAGGGAGAGGCGTCGGCAAGGTCGGCAACCTGGAACAGCCCCATGGCATCGCGCACGCGGCGCTCGAGCTCGTCTGCCGGCAGCCCCATCTGCGCGGGACCAAAGGCAACTTCCTCGCCCACCGTAGCACAGAACAGCTGGGCGTCGGCATTCTGGAACACAAAGCCCACGCGCTGATGAAAACGCTGAGCGGCCGCGGAATCCTTTAGAAACGCCGCATCGATCACGTGCCCGTCAAACAGGTATGCCCCTGCGTCCGCGAGTTCAAGGCCGTTAATAAGGCGCATAATCGTCGTCTTACCGCAGCCGTTGGGACCGAGCAGGGCAACGAGTTCACCACGATCGACCTGCAGCGACACGCCATCGACAACCGTATGCCCCGCATAGGAAAACACCACGTCGCGAAACTCGATGAGCGGCGTGGTCTCGGCGCCGCCCGCACCGTTCGTGCCCGCCGCACTCTTCATATCGATCGTCAAAACGTCGCCCTTCCCTACTCACATCGACGGCTCGGCCGCCCGCACTACAGCACGGCGCACAACACTGCCAGCAGCGCCACGCCGGCCGCATAGACCGCATCGCGCCAGCTAAACCCGGCGCGCGCGGGCGCCGGATACGTACCGGCAAAGCCGCGGCACAGCATGGCCTCGTCCATCGCGCGGCTGCATTCCATCGCCTTGATAAAGGTCATGCCCATGATACCCGCCAGCGAGTCGGTACGCGAAAATCCCTCAGGCGCACGGCCAACGCTGCGCAGCATGACCGATTCGCACAGATTGTGCGCCGTGCGACCCAGCACCTCGATGTGCTTGAGCGCCATATCGAAAGTAAAGATGACCTCGTCGGGCAGGTGCAGCATCTTGAGCGCCGCCGACATGCGGCTCCAGGTAAGCGTCCACGAAACGCCCAGCACCAGCGACACATTAATGAAGGTCTTGAGTGCAATCTTGAGCATGGCGCCCGTGGCAGAAGCACCCAGTAGCAGGGCAGGAAGCGCCAGAACCACGGCAAACCCCGCGGCAGCCAACGCCGGCACAAAGGTTGCCCGCAGCCCGCGTACGGGGCGCACGGCAACGAGCACCAACGCGATGGCCGCCATCAACATCAGGTACAGCGGGCTCTGCGTCAGACACACGCACAGGACGCAAACGAACATCCCCACCAGGCGCACCGGAGCCGAAACGCAAGAAAGGGCGCGGTCGACCATCGACCCGCCCTCGTGCGCGCCTCCACCCAGGCGAACCCGCTCAAGCAGGCTCGCCAGGTGCAGGACATTCTTTTGCATCACACGATGCCGAGCCCTCGCGGGCTCGTATTGCTCCTCGGCCGCAAGCCAGCTAGGCAGCTTGGCTATTGCCATGAGCACCGCTTTCCTTGACCGTCAGCGAGACCAGGCGGAATGCGATGGTAAGCACCGCCACGCCAATCACGCCCGAAAGAATATACATCGCGGCCTGGCCGGCAAAGCCAAGGCCCTGCTTCTCGGAATAGGCCTGCAGATAATCACCCGTGGGCAGGGCATCGGCAAAGGTCGGGGTATCGAGGCCGACCGAAGCCTGCAGGCTGTCGTCGCCAGCCTCCTGAACGGCGGTCGCGGCGCCCTCGGCGTCCCACTCGCCCCAAGCGTCACCCGTGGCCAGCAGGCCCAACGGCGTGGCCACGACAAGCACGGCGACCAGAATGAGCGTGGGAACCAGCGAGGTCTTCTTGGCAGCAGCGCCCTCGGCAGCAAGCTGGCCATCGACGGCCTCGGGCCCGACGATAACGCTCGGCGCCGTCTTCTTAATGAAACCGTAGATGGCGGCCGTCGCCACGCCCTCGACGACACCGGCAACCAGCATATGCGGAATCATCATGGCAGGGATTGCAATAGACAGCGGGAAGGGGCAGTACAGCGGCGCGCCCGAAGCGTTGGTAAAGAGCATCGGCTGAATACCAAACTCGATTGCCGCGCACAGGGCCGCCAGGCACAGGCCGACCCAGCCGCTTACGATGGCCGAAACCGAGGTGCCCCAGCTCTTGTCGTGCAGGCGGCCGTTGAGCGCACGGAACACGATGGCTGCCACAAACGGCAGCACGAAGGCCATGTTAAAGCAGTTGGCGCCAAAGGACAGGATGCCGCCATCGCCAAATAGCAGCGCCTGCAGCGCCAGCGCGACCGAGACAGCGATAGCCGCGGCCTCGGGGCCCAGCAGCAGCGCGATGAGTGCGCCGCCGACGGCGTGGCCTGTGGTGCCGCCGGGCAGCGGCACGTTGAACATCATGAGCAAAAAGGAGAACGCAGCGCAGATGCCCAGGAAAGCCATGTGCTCGCGATCGAGCGTGGCGCGCACCTTCTTGATGCAGTGGACCCAAACGGGCACCATTGCCACCGCCATGACGGCATCGGTCTGCGGAGACAGATAATTATCTGGAATGTGCATATACGCCTCCCGATTGCCGGCGCGCAGAATCGCAGCGCCGCATGAACCATTTCGACAGTGTTACGAGTTGGCGAATTCGTAACACCACGCGGGCTATGATAGCAAACGGCGCACTGCCGACAAAGCAGTGCGCCGTTTTGTAATGCGTATGTCACATATGAAGGCTCGTCGGTGCCTTATTCCGAACACCGCGGTCACGCAGAGCCCACAGCAACCGCCATCAGGCCCTACACTCCCGGCGCAAGCCCTATCCGCGGACCTCGCCGTTTACGCCCTTGCACACCTTGGTGACGATCTTCTGGTGTGCCTTCTCGACCTCTTCGCTGGTGAGCGTGTGGTCGTCGGAGCGATACGTAAGCGCAAAGGCCATGGACTTCTTGCCCGCTCCGATGCGGATGGGATCGCGGTAGACGTCGAACAGGCGCACGCCCTCGAGCAGCTTGCCGCCGGCGCTGGTAATGCGGCGCTCAAGATCCTCACAGGTCACGGTGTTGTCGACCACGATAGCAAGGTCGTGCTCAACAGCCGGGTACTGCGAGAACTCACGGTAGTTCTCCTGGTTGCGGGCGCCCTTGATCAGCTTGTCCAGGTCGAGCTCAAAGGCAACGACGACCTCATCGATGCCACAAGCCTCGCGCGCCTCGGGGTGAATCTCGCCGACCCAGCCCAGCACGGTGCCGCCGGACAGAACCTCGGCCGCACGACCCGGCTGCAAGAAGGCATAGCCCTCTCCCTCGACGGGACGGAAGCGAACCTTCTCGATGCGCAGCTGGGCAAGCAGCTCCTCGACGATGCCCTTGCCAAAGAAGAAGCGCAGCTTGCGGTACTTCATGTTCCAGGACTGCTCGCTCCACTGGCCCGAGAGCACACCCGCCACGGACTTGGTCTCCTTGGGCAGGCTGGCGTTCTCGCGACCGTGGAACAGGCTGCCGATCTCGTACAGGTGCACGTTGGGCGTACCGTGCGCCTCGTTGTAGGCAACGGACTGCAGCAGGCCCGGCAGCAGCGAACGACGCATCTCGGTCTGCTCGGCTACCAGCGGGTTCATGAGCACCACGGGGCAACCGCGGCCCTCGGTGGACATACCGATCTTCTCCAGGTCGCCCGGGGCGGCAAAGCCAAAGGTCGTGGTCTCGTTGAGGCCGCAGGCGCGCAGGATCTCGCCGACCTTGCGGGTGAGCTTCTGCTCGCGGGTCAGGCCGCCAATATGGTTCTTGGCAGCCGGGATGGTCGCCGTCACGCGGCCCATGCCCCACAGGCGCAGGACCTCCTCGATCAGGTCAATCTCGCGCGGCAGGTCGGGGCGGAAGCTCGGCAGAGTGACCATAAAGTCCTCGCCGTCGCGCTCGACGGTGCAGCCCAGACGGGTGAGCGAGCGCTCGATAAAGTCGGGCTCGATGTCGGCGCCGCAGATGGCATGCACGCGGGCCAGGCGCAGCTTAATGCTGTCGATGGTCTTGGGCGCGGGGAAAACGTCGACATAGCCGGGAGCAACCTCGCCGCCGGCGATCTCCTCGATCAGCGCGCACGTGACGTTGGCGACATCCACGCAGCCGGTCTCGTCGACCTGGCGCTCAAAGCGAATGGAGGCGTCGGAGATCAGCGATAGGTCGCGGCTGGTGTGCGAGGTGCGACCGGCGTTGAAGCAGGCACTCTCGACCATCACGTCAACGGTGTCGTCCTCGATCTCGGAATCCATGCCGCCCATAACGCCGGCCAGCGCCACGGGGCGCTCGCCGTCGGTGATAAGGCCCATGCCGGCGTCGAGCGTGCGCTCCTCGCCGTCGAGCGTCGTGAACTTCTCGTCCTGCTGGGCGGCGCGAACCACCACGCGACGCCTGCCCTCGCGCTCGGCAAAGGTGTCCAGGTCAAAGGCGTGCAGCGGCTGACCGGTGAGCATCATCACATAGTTGGTGATGTCGACGATGTTGTTGTGCGGGCGCACACCCAGGGCGTTAAGGCGCTTGACCATCCAGTCGGGCGAGGGGCCGACCTTCACGTTGCGCACGATGCGGGCGACATAGCGGTCGCACAAGCCCTCGTCGGCGATCTCGACCGAAAGCTCGTCGTCGGTCGCGCGGCCGGTCTCGGTCTTGATGGCGGGCAGCTCAACGTGGAAATCGCGATCGAAGATGGCGCCGGTCTCGCGGGCCATGCCGATCATGGACAGACAGTCGGGACGGTTGGGCGTGATCTCACAGTCGAGCACGGTATCACTCGAGCCCACGTACTCGGCAAACGGCATGCCACAGGGCGTATCCTCGGGCAGGATCATGATGCCGGAGTGGTCGCCGCCCAGGCCGAGCTCGCGTGCGGAGCAGTTCATGCCCATGGACACGACGCCGCGAAGCTTGCTCTTCTTGATCTTGACGTCGCCGGGCAGGACAGCGCCAATCATTGCCGTGACGATGTGGTCGCCGGCCTCAAAGTTCTGCGCGCCGCAGACGATCTGCAGCGGAGCGGGGTTGCCGTCGGCGTCGAGGTTCTTGTCGCCCACGTCGACCGAGCACACATACATGTGGTCGCTATCGGGGTGCGGGGTCTTGGTGAGCACCTTGGCGGTCACCACGTGGTCGAAGGACTCGCCCACGGTGTCGATCGCCTCGACCTCGGTGCCGGTACGGATATATTCGTCCGAAAGGGTCTTGGGATCCTCCGGAATATCGATCATGGTCTTGAGCCAGTCGTAAGAAACGCGCATGTAGCTCTCCTAGTTCTTAATCTCCGCAAAGGGAGGAATATCAAATGAAGACGTTCACCTTAGGGTTGTCCAGGTGCCCCAGGTTGGCGTGAAAGAGGAGCGACGCGTACTAAAGGTACGCGAGCGACGGTTTGAACGCCAAGATGGGGTGCCTGGGCAAGCCTAAAATTGGTTCAAGAAGCGCATATCACCTGTCATGAGCGTGCGCAGGTCGGGCAGGTCGTAGCGCAGGGCCGCGACGCGCTCGGCGCCAATACCAAAGGCGAAGCCGGTGTACTTCTCGGGGTCGATGCCGCAGTTGATAAGAACGTTGGGGTCGACCATGCCGCAGCCCAGGATCTCGATCCAGCCGCTGTGCTTGCAGAAGTTGCAGCCCTTGCCGCCGCACACGTGGCAGCTCACGTCCACCTCGCAGCTGGGCTCGGTGAAGGGGAAGAAGTGCGGGCGGTAACGCGTCTTGCGATCCTCGCCAAACATGCACTTAACAAAGTAGTCGAGCGTGCCCTTGAGGTCGCCAAAGGTGATGCCCTCGTCGACGACCAGGCCCTCGATCTGGTTGAACTGCGGCAGGTGGCAGGCATCGGCCGTGTCGGGACGGTAGACGGTGCCCGGGCAGATCATGTAGATGGGCGGCTTCTGCGACTCCATGGTGTGGATCTGCACGCCCGAGGTCTGGGTGCGCAACAGCACGTCGGACTCGCCGTGGGCGTGAGCCTCGGGGTGCGCGACGCTGCCGGGGTTGTTGTCGACCACGTAGAAGGTATCGCGGGCCGAGCGGCTCGGGTGATCCATGGGGGCGTTGAGCGCGGTAAAGTTGTAGTAGGAGGTGTCGACCATGGGGCCGGACTCGACGGTGTAGCCGATGCCGCAGAAGATGTCCTCGGCCTCCTCGATGATCTGCTTGATCAGGTGCTGGTGACCGATCTGCGGACGGATGCCCGGCAGCGTGATGTCGACGGCCTCATGCTCGAGTGCGTGCTTGAGGGCGGCGGCCTTCATCTCGGTGGTGCGCTCGTCGAGCATGCCCTCGATCAGCTGGCGCATCTCGTTGGCGCGCTTGCCCATCATGGGACGATCCTCGGGGGCGAGCTTGCCCATCATGCGCATCAGGCCGGTGATGCGGCCCTTGCGGCCGAGCAGCTCAACGCGCGCGGCCTCGAGCTTTGCGGCGTCGTCGGCGCCTGCGACGAGCTCCTTGGCCTCTTCCTCGAGTTTGACCAGATCATCAATCAGACTCATGTCTTCCCTTTCGTCTCTCGCGCATCCACTTGCCGCGGCGGCTGGAGCCACCCGGCGCTGCGGATGTGCGGCCCGGTTCGGTAACAAAAAACCGCCCTCGGGCATGTGCATTGCCCAAGGACGGTTGAATTCCGCGGTACCACCTTGTTTGACCCGGCGGATGTCTGGCCCGCCGCGCCCACTCTTTGCCCCTTGTCGCGAGGCTCACGGCTTCCCTACTGGAGACATCGCCGCCGCCGGCCACGTGCCCGTTGAGGTCGCTGCTCGGGAGTGAACGCTTGGCCCTTGTCACCGCAGGAAGGCTTGCAGCCCATGACCTTCCCTCTCTTGCCGGCGACGCGGCGGGCAAAACCCTCTCCGTCAACGCATTGGGCTATAGGATAGCACATTGTGTGGGCGTATCGCCGCGTTCCGTTTTGTTCGTGCTGGGTACAAGGCAAGTAGCTGTGCAAACTGGCCGTGCGCCCATCCGTGGCGCTCGGCTCGCGAGATCAAGGATATGGTATGGGAAAGAAACTCGATAAGAAGGCCAAGCCCGCAGCGGACAAGACGCCCAAAGGCATGAAGGTCGATAAGGCCGTTAAAAAATTCCGCAAGCTCGAGGGCAAGCTGTGGACCCGCGAGTACCTGCTCAAGATTGCCGAGTTTGACGGCGCGACCATTGCTCCCGCCAACGGCGCCGCCGCCCGTGCCGACGCCATGGGCACTCTTGCCGGCGAGCACCATAAGCTCCTGACCAGCGAAAAGTCTGTCGAACTTGTGCACTCGCTGGCACGCGAGACCGTCGCCGGCGGCAAGATCGACGACCCGCAGCTGCTTGACGAGATCCGCGTGCTCGGCCGCGACCAGCGCGAGGCAAGCGTCATCCCCACCGAGGAGGCTGAGGCCTGGACCAGGCTCACCTGCGAGGCCGACGCCGTGTGGCACAAGGCCAAGACGGCCAATGACTGGGCGAGCTTTGAGCCCTATGTGGATAGAATCGTCGGCCAGCTTAAGCATCAGGCCGAGCTCATGGACCCCAAGCGCGACCCGTACGATGTTTGGCTCGACCAGTACGAGCGCGGCCTATCCGCCAAGAGCTTCGACGCGTTTTGTGATGAGGTCAAGGCAACGGTCGTGCCGCTCGTGCACGCCATCGGCGAGCGCGGCCAGCAGCCCGATGCCGACTTTTTGCACGCCCGCGTGCCCGAGGCCGCCCAGCGTGCCATGAGCTTCGACCTTATGAAGCTCGTCGGCCTGGACCTGAACGACACCACGCTTGCCTTTACCGAGCACCCGTTTAGCGAGGGCTTTGCCGTGGGTGACGCGCGCATCGCGACGCACATCTACGAGAACGACTGCATCTCCAACGTCTACAGCATCATCCACGAGGCGGGACACGCCATGTACGAGCTGGGCGTCAATCCTGCCTATGCGCGCACCTGCCTGGAGGGCGGCACCTCCATGGGCATCCACGAGAGCCAGAGCCGCTTTTTCGAGAACACCGTGGGTCGCAGCCGCGCCTTTATGGGCCCGCTGCTCGAGGTGCTGCGCCGTCACGCGCCCGAGGTCTATGGCAGCGTGGACGAGGATACGCTCTACCACGCCGTGAACATCGCACAGCCGTCGTTGATCCGCACCGAGGCGGACGAGCTCACTTACCCGCTGCACGTTATGGTGCGCTACGAGATCGAGCGTATGCTGTTTGCCGGCGAGGCCACGGCCAAGGATATCCCCGCGCTTTGGAACCGCTTTATGGACGAGTACCTGGGCATTCCCGTTCCCGATGACACGCACGGCTGCCTGCAGGATACGCACTGGAGCGGTGGCTCGTTTGGCTACTTCCCCACGTATGCGCTGGGCAGCGCCTACGACGCCATGTTTGTGCCGGCCATGTGCCGCGACGGCGTCGACCTCACCGGCGCCTGTGCGAGCGGCGATTTGGCGCCCGTCCGTGCCTGGCTGGGCGAGCACATTTGGCAGTGGGGCCGCGCCAAAGACGCGCCGGAACTCATCCAGGGCGCCTGCGGCATGGCGTTCGATGCCCGCTACTACTGCAGCTACCTGCAGGACAAGTTCACCACGCTCTACGAGCTGTAAAGCTTAGGCAACACGCAACGCAAAGGGGCGCCGCGGAATTGGTTCCGCGGCGCCCCCTTTTCACCTAGTCATTGGGGAGTCGTGGCCAAAAAAGGGCAAATATGAGTACTGTTGCCGATTTTATTGCATTTATTTCAGGTAAAAATAGGCCATCAAATGGGAATTGGTCTCATTTGAGGGCCTATTTATTGAACACATGTAGAAAATCGTTGGCCTACAGGCTATTTGGGAGACGCTAAGATGCCCTTTGGAGGCAGAAATTGCTGCTACCAAATTAGTGACAGTACTCATATTTGCCACTTTTTGGCCACAACCTATTAGTAACCCCCTGCTAAACAGCCCCGAAGGCCCCTACAGGGCTTCCAGCGCGCTGGCGATGCGCTTCATGGCGGCGTCGGCGGCAGCTTGGTCGGGGGCTTCGGCCAGCACGCGAATCACCGACTCGGTTCCGCTCTTGCGCACGAGCACGCGGCCCTCGCCCGCCAGCGCGGCCTCGGCCTCGGCGATCGCGTTCTGCACGCCCATGTTCTCGAGCGCGGCATCTTTGTCGGCCACGCGCACGGCAACCTGCGCTTGCGGCAGCAGCTTGCACGGAGCCGTGAGCTGCGAGAGCGTCTCGCGCTCGGCGCGAATCACTTCCATCACGCGCAGCGAGGTCATAATGCCATCGCCCGTGCGCTCGATATCGCCAAAAATCGTGTGGCCCGTTTGCTCTCCGCCCAGGCTGAAGCCGCCCTCGCGCATCTTGGCGTACACGTGACGGTCACCCACGCCGCTGGTCACGGCACTCAGGCCGGCAAGCTCCAGCGACTTGACCAGGCCAAAGTTGCTGGCGATCGTCGGCACCACGGTACCGCCCGAGAGGCGCCCGTGCTTGTTCAGATACACGCCGCACACGTACAGGATCTGGTCGCCGTCGACCACGCGACCGCGCTCGTCCACGGCCAGGCAGCGGTCGGCATCGCCGTCATAGGCAAAACCCACGTCCAGGCCCTGCTCCACCACGTGGCGCTGCAGACGCTCCATATGCGTAGAGCCGCAGTCGACGTTGATGTTAAAGCCATCGGGCGCAGCGTTGATCACGCGCACATCGGCGCCCAGCGCGTCGAACACCGGCTTGGCCACCGAGGATGCCGAGCCGTTGGCGCAGTCGAGACCGATCTTGACGCCCTGCAGCGAAAAGTTCGCGCTCGCGATGAGCGAGGCAATATAGCGGTTGCGACCCTGCATGTAGTCCACCGTGGCACCGATGTGGTTGCCCGTTGCCAGCGGCACCTCGCTCTTGCCATCGATGTAGTCCTCGATGAGCTCCAGCACGTCCTCGTCCATCTTAAAGCCGTCGCTGTTGACGAGTTTAATGCCGTTGTCGCAAAACGGGTTGTGGCTCGCGCTGATCATGATGCCGCAATCGAAGCAGCCCTCCACGGTCTGATGCGCCACGCCCGGCGTCGGGATCACGTGCAGCATGTAGGCGTCCGCGCCGCTCGCGACCAAGCCGCTCACCAACGCCGCCTCGAACATATAGCTCGAGCGACGCGTGTCCTTGCCCACGATCACGCGCGCCTTGGCCCCGCGGTTGGCACCGTAATACCAACCCACAAAACGGCCGATTTTGTACGCATGCTCTACGGTCAGTCCAACGTTGGCCTCGCCGCGAAATCCGTCGGTGCCAAAGTACTTCATAAGAGGTCCTCTCTATAGACAAAGGCGCGCCGCCAAAGCAACGCGCCGCCAGCCTATTATCCTTTAAAGCAACCGCAGGGGCTACACCGTGAGGAACATCATCACGATGATCATGGCAAAGCCGATAAGATCGGTCGGCAAAAATACCGTGCCCAGCATAACGGCGCTGGTAATGGTTGCCGAGACCGGCTCCACAGTTCCGATGAGACTCGCACGTACGGAGCCGATATCCTTGACGCCCTGCATATAGAGCATGTACGCCAAAAACGAGCCCACGACTACAAACACCGCGAGTGCCTCGACGCCGGCGGCATCGAGCGCCGGCATATGGGCCCAAGGCTGCACGATGGTGCAGGTGATGATACCAGCCGTGAGCATGGCTGAACCCGTAACGATGGGACTGCCGTATTCGGGCAGAATCTTGGCGGGAATCACCGCCATGCAGGTGGCGCTCACCGCGCACATAAGACCCGCCACCAGACCGAGCGGCGAGATGCTCAGGCTCGTGGGGTCGCCGCCGGTGGCGATCAAAAACGTGCCGCCAAGGGCCAGGCCGATACCGATAACCTCGCGCATGCGCGGTTTGCGGCGATCGGTGATGCAGGTGTAGCCCATGATGATGACCAGCTGCAGGCACTGAAGCACCGTCGCGGTTCCGGCATTGGTCAGACGCACGGCCGAAAGATAGCAGAACTGGTTGAACAGCAGGCCAAAAGCGGTAAAAAGCAGCAGTTGCCTACGGTCGGCAGGCGTGGTCCAGAGCTTGACCAGACGCTCGCGATCGCGCGTGACCACTACGGCCATAAAGAGCAGGCCGGCGAGAATCTGGCGCACACTCATAAGCCACAGGGTATCAACGTGATAAGTATCGAACAGAAAGCTCGCGCTGGTGCCCGAAAAACCCCAAAACGAACCGCCCACCAGCGTGGCCAGAACGCCCGTAATCATCTTGTGCGTCGAGGCACTGTTCAGGCGGTCGCGCCATGCGCGGCGGGTGCTGCGGCTGAGCTCGTCGGTGCCCTCGGGCACATCAATGTTCGATATATCGGTCATCGGCACCGAAGCCCCCGCGCCTTCGACCTGCTCGACACACTCTTTGCTCATTCCACTCCCCCGAAACAGCCTGGAAACAATTCGGCTTACCTTACCACGGCGAAGGCACCAGCCGGAGGCTTGTCCGCTTATCGGTAGGACAATTCCGCAGGCGTCTTTCCATAGCTCGATACCGCAATGGCCCTGTATTAGTCGACAGCCAAATCGCGGCAGCAGACTCTTTTGAAATGGATACGACAAAGCCCCCGAATTCCACAATGTAAGCGATTTTTAAAAATGTTCTTGCCACCGAGTTCAGGCTCCGTTATATTATCCCTTGCGCACTTGCGCACCCTTGATCGGGCGTTTAGCTCAGGGGGAGAGCGCTTCCCTGACACGGAAGAGGTCAGAAGTTCAAATCTTCTAACGCCCACCAAATGTTCGCAGCTCAGAGGCTATGTCCTCTGGGCTGTTTTGTTTTATGTCGCCAAATCCGCTGGCAGCTCCAACCGTCATCGCAACGTAACATCAATTCACCTGACGAATGGCTGCCAAACAAATTCAATACCCCAACAGCAACAATAGCCAGGCACAAAACTGCGCCGCAAGCTGCTCCAACCGCTCAATAGCCACCGAGGCCGAGACCAACGCGTCTCGAACCCATCCGAGCCGCAGCTTCTCGGCAAAACGCCACAACGTCCACACCCTGCGGTATCCTTGAGCCACTTACACCTGCAGCACCAAGGAGCCACCATGCGCACCGAGCTCGATGTTCCCTTTTCGCACAAAGAAGAAGCCAAGGCGTTGGGCGCCAAATGGGACCGGACCAAGAAGATCTGGTATGTACCCAGCGGCGTCAACCCCGAGCCCTTTGCCGAGTGGCTGCCCGGTATTGACCGATCCGACCCCTCTGCGCCGTATATATATCTAGTACTGGGCAAGCGCGAATGCTGGAAGTGTCACAAAGAGACCTCGGTCGCGGCCTTCGGCATTCCCTATCGAACCGATAGCGA
The DNA here is from genome assembly GCA_900541745.1 of uncultured Collinsella sp. Classification (GTDB taxonomy): domain Bacteria; phylum Actinomycetota; class Coriobacteriia; order Coriobacteriales; family Coriobacteriaceae; genus Collinsella. Next base: position 66,644 of record UQLA01000014.1, read on the forward strand.
CGAGAGCATCGCCATCGCGCACGCGCCCAACGAAGCCGGGCACATTGCCATCGACACGGCCAATGCCAACGCACTCGCCATCGTGCCCACTCTTGGTTGCGTGCCGGGCGAGATCCGCGACTACCTTCATAAGCGCTGCGGCTACAAGCCCGTAGGCGCGCGAGCCTCCAAAGCCCCGTTGCTCGGCAACACGTGCACCAGTTGCGACGCGCTGCAAGGCAGCCGCTATCTGTTCGAAGAGCCCTCGTCCCCGTTTGCCCTCACTGCCATCAACAAGCTGCCGGCACTGGAGTTTGTGCGCGTCGAAGTTGCCGGCGTCTTTGGCGTCCCGGCCGCGCGCACCGACTTTGACCAGGCGCTCTTTACCTGGGCACGCGACCATCACACTCAGTTCCACAAGCAGCTCGGTGAGGGGATTTATTTGTAGGGGCAACATCGAGGTATCGAGGAGCAGGGGCTGATTGTTAAATAATCTCGAAACGCTACAGCCCCAGAATATGCTCCAGGTAGCCCTTGTTGAACCAGAACGATTGCTTCGTCATCCAACGCCCGTCGGGCAGTTCGTAAGCATTCCTTGCGATGTCACCGATCTCTGTTCCATCGGCAAACTTGTAAGCCGCTTTTGACGTATGCGGACGAACGTGAACAATTGGATTGTCTGCCATACCGGGCAGGTTGTTAGTCACTTTGAGCTTTCCGCTCGCATCCCGATACGGATTGAGCTCAACGCCCTCACGTATTACCTTTCGCGTCTCATCCCAACAAGCTTTCGCAGGGCCTTCGATTTCGTTTTCTCCCATCGCCCAGAACAGACAACGGTCGAGACGCAGCACGCCATCGTGGTCCTCGCGAAACACAACGAAGAAGAAGCGATTGGTCTCAAGGCACGCATGAAAAGGCGACGTTTCCCAGTCTTCCTCGATCAAACGCTTGAACTCAAACGGCGGGAACGACATAGCCTGCTCGATGTGCCCCCTGTTGTTAACTCGAACAGTTCGAACGGAAATGCCTGCCTTGACGAATTCCTCGGCAGCACTGTTTTTGATTCCGAGCATGCGATAGACAAGCGTTGTCCACTGCGCCTTATTGCCCGTGTACTCCAGTCCATACTGTTCGGCAATTTGACGATCGGTCTCACCGTAATGGCGCTCGATAAGTCCAGTTACGTAACTTTCGAAATCGATAGACTTGTCATCGTCCCGAACAATGCTCTCCCCGACTCGCGGAGCACCGAGAACATAAGTGTGGAGCACATAGTCCATATACGAGCGCTTGAGGGAAAAGGCGCGACGCTTTGCGCGATGGCGCTCAATCTCACCCGTATCGGTATTGAAGTATTCATAATACTGGTCCGCCCACATCGTGGCCTCAGTTGCGCCCTTCGTGCAAGCACCCAGATAAGTCGTCATGCCTTCTGAAAGCTCGTCCGCACGGCCATCCTGAATATAGGAAATGATCTTCTCGTAGTCGGCGCGAATGATTTTCATGTCCTCTTCGGGAAGACGCACCATGACAGCGCGCTCGATACGCTGGTCATATTTGTCGATAGAACGATCTCGGCCGTAATAAATCAACAGAATATTGCTGAGCTTAGTCTTGAGGTGAGAATTGTCATAGTCGAGCGAAACAGGACGGTCGTAAGGAATCATGGTCAGGACAAGACGCTCACCCGCAGACTTACGGCCATTCTTGAGCACATCGAAACACGTTGCCTTGAGCTCAACGCCCGCCTCGGGAAAATCGGGACGGTCGTCGCTATTGGCCTTGTAGCCAAAGTAGCGCTCCTCGATAAGAGTACCCATACCGCCTTTGTACTTTTTGGAGCCAAAGTCCTTGGGCGCACTCTCCCCTTCCGGGGCAATACCGAGCTCGAGAATATCGCGGAACGTCATGCCGTCGAGATTGGCAGCGTAGCGCTCAATGCTTGAAGGGTCAGAAAAATCAGTATCGTCAAGCATGCGCTTGAAATCGAGGCGCTTCTTGGACACGGGATACCTCCGAAACTCGCAACTAACCCCATAGTAGTTCAGAGCAACTACTAACGCCCAGAAAATTGAGGTCTTGATCTTGTCCCCTCGATCGGCTATTGTTGTGAGCACCATAAACGGACACAGTAGCGATTGGAGAAACGTGTCTGAGATTAATATTGCCGAGCTTTTTGCGGGCGTCGGTGGATTTCGTTTGGGTCTCGAAGGCTATGCCGACCCTCGACATCCCGAGTTTTATATGAAACCAGCCGGCCCCTTCCGCACTATTTGGGCCAACCAGTGGGAACCGCCCGGAACCAAGGCGCGTCAGTTCGCCGCCCGTTGCTACACGGATCGCTTCGGCGATGATTCCGTTGTCAACGAAGACATCAATAAAGTCCTGGAGCAGGCTGAAGCCGGCGAGATTGAAATCCCCGACGTGCAAATGGTCGTCGGTGGCTTCCCTTGCCAGGACTACTCTGTTGCACGCCCGCTCAATCAGGCGCACGGCATCGAGGGCAAGAAGGGTGTCCTCTGGTGGGACATCTATCACTTCCTCGAAATGAAGAAGCCCAAGTTCGGTCTCTTTGAGAACGTCGACCGCCTGCTCAAGTCGCCCGCGTCTCAACGCGGTCGCGACTTCGCCATCATCCTAAGCTGTCTTGCCGACCTCGACTACACGGTCGAATGGCGCGTGGTCAACTCTGCCGAATACGGTTTCCCCCAGCGTCGCAAGCGTGTTTATATCTTCTGCGAAAAGGACGCTGGCAAGGTTGATCTCGTTGATCGCATGCACAACGGCGTCATGGCTAAAGCCTTCCCCGCCATCTATCCCGACGAGATGTCCGAGCTCGACGTTTTACCCGACCCCTACGAGAACTCAACTCGTTTTGGCGTCGGCCAAAAGACCTCTCAATTCAAGAATGCTGGCGTCATGCAGGGTTGTCATGTTCTGACCTGCGACTTTGCCGAGGACTATCACGGTGAGCGCCATGTGCTTGGCGACGTGCTTGTCGACGAGGCTGATGTCCCGGAGCAGTTCTACATCTCCGACGAAAAGCTTCCCGACTGGCGCTACCTTAAGGGCAGCAAGCGCGAAGAGCGCACTAACAAAAAGACAGGCTTTACGTACACGTATTCCGAAGGAGCCATGAGCTTCCCGGATGCCACCGACAAGCCGAGCCGCACCATCCTCACAGGAGAAGGCGGCACGGGAGCGAGCCGCTTCAAGCACGTCATCGAATGTCCCGATGGCCGTTTCCGCCGTCTTGTTCCCGACGAACTCGATCAGCTTCAGGGATTCCCGAAAGGCTGGACCGATACGGGCATGACTGACGGCCATCGAGCCTTCTGCATGGGCAATGCACTCGTCACCGGCGTGCCCCATCGCATTGGCGAAGCTATGGTCGAAGCGTACGGCCTCTAAGGCAAGCAATCCGGAGCCGGCAGTTCACGCTGTCGACTCCGTTTTTCCACCCCACTTCCCCGTATACTGATGTAACACGTGTTTCATCCGGGCCTGTTGGGCCGGGTCGTTCATGGGAGGGTCTTGTGGCTGTTTCGAATCCGCCTAAGGGGAGCGTTTCTTCTTCGTCCATCAAGCCGGTGACGCGCAAGGCCGTGCGCTGCCAGCGCGAGGTCGCCTGGCTTGTCACGCAGGCGGCGGGCAGGCTTGTGGCGAGCACAGAGGACGTCAATGCGCCTACGCCGAGCTTTGTGTTAGCGGCGGCGCTGGATTTTGTGCGCCAATTGGAGCTTGCCGCACAGGATGCCAGCGGCCACCTCGACTACCAGAATGTTATGGCGCCCGACCTGCAAACGTTCTGCCAGATGGCCAAGTTGCCCGCCGCACCCAATGCGCTTTCGGACGCAGGCTACATGTTTACGCTTTCGGGCGCGGACCTTATCCGCGACATCTATGCATACTGCAGCGAGCTCGCCGAGCGCAGCGTCTTTGGCACGGCTGAAGTCAAACCGGGAAATGTCATCAAGCTGGTTCTTAGGCTGTTCTTGATGGATGGGTTCGGGACTATGCCAGCGTAATCCGGATTTTTAACTTCGCCGTCGACTGGGCAACAACCGCCTTACCTTAGCGGGCGCCAATCGAGAGTCGATTATTGGGTCACCTCGTCCGCTGGCGCATTTATTCCGCACGCTCCGACAGTCGATACTTGCGGTTACGACTCGTCGCCGGCGCTGTGGGCTCAAGCTCGCCTTGAGCAATGAGTGTGTTGACGCGCGACCTAACCTGGGAAATTGTGAGCCCTGTGTGCTCCGCCAACTCGCGCGTACCCAGCTCACCGCAACGCTTAAGTGCCGCCACAATTAAGTCACCGCCGTGGTCGACCGGCTCGACCTTTGAGCGATAGAGAACCACTTTGAACCGATCGAATCCCGGGCAAAACAGGGGCTCGGCCAAACCATGAGCGCGCATGGCATCGATCATCATCGGGATGCCCGAGCCATTTCCCTCAGCCGGCGAGCCTGCGCCATCCGGCAGTGGAACAATCGACATGAGCTTCACAAGCGTCGCATTGCGACATCGGGAGCTGCCGTCAAACAGGTTCTCGCGAGTCTTTCCTCCGTATAGGCCGCCGGGGTTCGTCACTTCGATACGGTCATCAAAGACGTCAACGGCGATCGACTGCCCACAGAACCGATCTCCGTATTCTCGGTGGATTACGGCGTTGGCGATTGCCTCGCGCAGGACTTCCTCGGGAATCTCCAGCGAGTCGACACGCGAGACGCCTTGGATCGTCGAGGTTCGCCGCAAATTCTTGGCGATTGCCGCGACGGCATCCGAGATCATTTCGCCCAACGTTCCCTCGCAGATCGTACGGTCCATGAACCTCAACGACCCCGCCGCGCCCTTCTGCGTTCCGGCATAGACCGCCACATCGATAAAGAGCTTGGGATAGAACTGCTGGGGATAGGCACCCGCGGCCAGGAGTCCGGCCTTAGTGACATTGCCCTGGGAGTCGAGGAAATTCAGGCGCTCCAGCTTCGTTTTCTTGTCCGGCGCGCCGCGCATCGCACGAGGTGTCAGTGAGAAAGCACGCTCTATCGTGCGGTCGACCAGGGCCTCGTCAAGATCGCCTGCGACCGCGTCGGGCACTGCATCGCGATCACTGGGGCTCGTCCGCTCATACGATGACAAGGACAGGACCTCGGTCGACGAGAGCGGAACATCTTTATCATCGATGCGTTTGTAGCTGCCGCCTTGAGCGCCCCGCTCTATGACATAACAAGGCTTGCTCGACGGGTCGAGCTCCTCAATCGTGATGACCAGAACCACGGTGCCCTGGAGCTCCACGCGTTCAATGGTGTATTTGGGCGGATTGGCCAGTTTTCCGCGCCCGCCGGCATCACCCATACCCGCTACGAATTGGTTGAGCACCTTCTCGGTCTCAAAGTTCTCAACCGGGACAAAGCCCGCGCGCTCGCTCACGCCGAGCACGATAATTCCGCCAGCGGTATTCGCGAATGCGCTAACCGTTTCCCATACGTCGCGGGAAAGCGTCGTGGCGCTCTCCTTGACCTCGACGTTAAGATCGTCCGAGCCCATGCGCCTTAAAGACTCGAGCAGACCGGTCAGCTCGTTTTCGTTCATCTGCATGTCCTTTCGCTCGGCCCGGCGGAGAATGCCGCGAATAGATTTCCTTCGTCTCTCAGTTATCTCTCGTAATTATCTCTCATCTTTCTGCTATCTCTCATATTAGAGATAAGTGAGAGATGAAAGATAAGATATCTGTCATTTGTTTCATTTAAACATGTTTTTGCTGGTAGAACAATCAGTATTGAGACAATACCATGATTGCTTGTCTCTTTGCTGATCAGTTATCTCTCATATTTATCTCTCGTCTTTCAGTTATCTCTCGTATTAGTGACGAATGAGAGATGAGAGATACGTGAGTGATGGACGAGCGTGGATTATTGGACAGCCGGAAAATCCCTCAAACAAAAAACGGGGCCGGCCTTACGCCGAGCCCCGTTTTCAAACGGTCAGTTAGTTATCCAACGCACAAGCATAGCAGTCAACTTTACGCCGCCGCGAACACTCCCAAGCCCGTTCCGATGATGCAGATCGCGAAGATGCCAATAATAATCCAAATGGTCTTGACACCCTTTTTATAGAGGGCAACGCAGGCAAAGGTTGCCAGCAAGGGCAGCAGACCGGGGAAGATCGAATCGAACAGATCCTGCAGGACAATCTCCGAACCGCCCACATCAAAGGTCAAAGCAGTGGACAGCGAGACCTGTGCCGCAATCATGGCGCCGATAACGGTCATTCCGAGGACACCGGCAGCATGCGTCATGCGAGACATAAGGTTGTTCTCTTCGGACTGCTGCAGAAACTTGGTTCCCAGGTCGTATCCCAGATGGGCGGCGACGATACGCGTTGCAAAGTTAATCACGGAGTAGAGAAGGAAGACGGAGACGGGAAGGGCGAGCGCGACGGCAGTTGCCGTGCCCGTACCCGTAATGACGGCAAACGCGCAGCCAAGCACGCCGGAGGCATAGACCTCGGGAGGAACCGCCGCGCCGACCATGATGGCGCCCATGAACATGGACTCCAAAGCAGCGCCGACGATAACGCCCTGCTGGACATCGCCAAGGATCAAGCCGACAAACAGGCTCGTAAACAGCGGACGACCAAGCATCGTAATGCCAAATGCTTGCTCGTCCATAGACGCCATCATGCGACCAGCGCAACTAGGAGGTACTGGGCAACTATTCTGATTAACCCCAGAAATAAGCCTGCAGGCGAGACGTTCAGAACAGCTCGCCTGCAGGCAACAGCAGCAATTTGAAAGGATTAGTAGTTCATCTGGTGATAGTAGCGACGCGTGGTGAGCGGGTGGTTGCGGACG
>UQLA01000015.1 GCA_900541745.1 uncultured Collinsella sp.
ACTGCGGGAGCGAGCCATCAGCTCAATGTGTTCGGCTGAGATCGGAAATCAACCGAGCGGACACATCTCCATACCCCGCTACAAAAATCTGTACATTTTTGCGCAACAAAAAAGCCGCTCTACCAGCTGCTTTTCTTATACATGGGCAATATTGGATTGTTACGGGGTCATTTTGTTTTGCCAAACAGTTACGGGGGTTGTCGGCATCTTGTGAGCGTTGCGCAACTGCAACTAACTCTTCCCAGCCCCACGCTCGGCATAAAAAACGCGGCTGTCCCGTGCATGGGACAGTCGCGTATACATGCGGTTTATAAACCTTGGTCGTCGCCTTAGGCGCGGGTGCGGATCTCCTCGGTCACCTTGGCAACAAACTCGTCGACGCTCATCTGAACGGTCTCATTGGAGCGATCGCGGACGGAGATGTTGCCGGCCTCGACCTCCTTCTCGCCCAGGATGAGCATGTAGGGCACGCGGTCGATGCTGCGGGCCTCGCGGATCTTGTAGCCGATCTTCTCGTCGCGGTCGTCGCAGACCACGCGAATGCCGGCCTCCTCCAGCTTGGCGCACACCTCGTGGGCGTAGTCGCGGCTCTTCTCAGAGACGGGAAGCGCCTTGACCTGCACGGGAGCCAACCAGGTGGGGAACTTGCCCGCAAAGTGCTCAATCAGAATACCGATAAAGCGCTCGATGGAGCCAAAGCATACGCGGTGCAGCATGATGGGGCGCTTCTTGGTGCCGTCGGCGTCCACGTACTCCAAATCAAAGTTGAGCGGCATCTGGAAGTCGAGCTGGACGGTACCGCACTGCCAGGTACGGCCGAGCGAGTCCTCCAGATGGAAGTCGATCTTGGGGCCGTAGAAGGCGCCGTCGCCCTCGTTGACCTCGTAGTCCATGCCCAGCTTCTCCAGAGCGGTGCGCAGACCCTCCTCGGCGCGAGCCCAGTCCTCGTCCGAACCCATGGAGTCCTCGGGGCGGGTAGAAAGCTCAACGTGGTACTTAAAGCCAAACTTCTGGTACACGGAATCGATGAGGTTGACCACGCCCACGATCTCGTCGGTCAGCTGGTCGGGACGCACAAACAGGTGGGCGTCGTCCTGGTTAAAGCAGCGCACGCGGAACAGGCCGTGCAGGGCGCCGCGCAGCTCGTGGCGATGCACCAGGCCAATCTCGCCGGCGCGGATGGGCAGCTCGCGGTAAGAGTGCGGCTTGGAGGCGTACACCAGCACGCCGCCCGGGCAGTTCATGGGCTTAATGCAGTACTCTTCGTCGTCGATGACGGTGGAGTACATGTTGTCCTTGTAGTGGTCCCAGTGGCCCGAGGTCTTCCACAGCTGCTTGTTCATGATGAGCGGCGTGGAGATCTCCACGTAGCCGGCCTTGTGGTGGATCTCGCGCCAGTAGTCCAGCAGCGTGTTCTTAAGGATCATGCCGTTGGGCAGGAAGAACGGGAAGCCGGGGGCCTCGTCGCGCATCATAAAGAGGTCCATCTCGCGGCCGATCTTGCGGTGGTCGCGCTTCTTGGCCTCCTCCAGCATGTGCATGTGCTCGTCGAGCTCTTCCTTGGTGGCAAAGGCGACGCCGTTGATGCGGGTGAGCATCTTGTTGTCCTTGTCGCCCTTCCAGTAGGCGCCCGAGACGCCGGTGAGCTTAAAGGCCTTGAGCGCCTTGGTGTAGCAGATGTGGGGGCCGACGCACATGTCGATGTAGTCGCCCTGCTGGTAGAAGGTGATGCGGGCGTCGTCGTCCAGGTCGCCGATGTGCTCGACCTTGTACTTCTCGCCGCGCTCCTCCATAAGGGCGATGGCCTCGGCGCGAGGCTTCTCGTACACGGAGAACTTGAGGTTCTCCTTGACGATCTTCTTCATCTCGGCCTCGATCGCGGGGAAATCGTCCTCGCTGATCTTGACGCCCTCGGGCAGGTCGACGTCGTAGTAAAAACCGTTGTCGGTCGCGGGACCGTAGGCAAAGTCGGCCTCGGGGTACAGGCGCTTGATGGCCTGCGCCATGATGTGCGCGGCGGAGTGGCGGATGACGTGCGTGACCTCGTCCTGCGGGAGCTCGGCCACCGAACCGTCATTGTAGAGTGCCTTCATGGGTATGTTTTCTCCTCTCGGATGCCTGATGCAAGTGCGTGCGATGCGCTCGGCGTTTTTGACTTGCATCATTATAGGCAGGTTGCCTTGGTATACAAGCGCCCGCCGCACCTTAATGGCACGGCGGGCGATTTTCTACGCATGCTTCATCGTGTGGGGGCGGGGTGCGTGTGCGGCGCGGGGCGTTTGCGCGGGATGCCCGCGGTGCGCCCGTGGCTTGCGGCCGGCCCGACGATGGATGCGTTACTGGATGCGAGTTCGGCAGTAGGGGCAGACCTTCCAGTGCGCATCGAGCGGACGATGGCAGCTGGGGCAGACGTTGCGAACCTGGGTATCGCACACGGGGCAGACGACAAAGTCCTTCTCGATGGGGGCGCCGCACTGCGGGCAGGTGCCGTACTGGGCAAGCTGGCGCTCGCGCAGGGCCATGTCCAGCTCCTGCTCCTCGCGGTCGGACGCGTAGGAGTGCGGGCGCAGGACCAGATAGGCGATGAGGCCCACAAACGGGATCAGGGCGATGATGCCCCATGCCACGTAGGCGCTGGCGCCGCGGCGGCGAGCGTCGATGAACACATAGACGACCGACAGCACGTACAGGGCGATGATAAAGCCCACGAAGGCATAGATGACGCCCATAAGCTGCGGCGACATGAGCTCGTTGATGTATTTGGACATTGAGGTGTACCTTTCGGAATAATTACAGTCCGGTCAAGTTTACCACGGGGTTTGTTTATATGGGACCACGGCTGGGTACGGGGCTGGCGCGGACACAAACATCTCAATCCGTAACAGGTGGGAGCGGAATCCGGGTCTAGATGTTACAGAACGAGACAGAAGAATCTCTCCCTGACTTTAAATCTCAATCTGTAACACATAGGACCGATTTTCCCCTCTTACTGTTACAGATTAAGACAAACGGAGGGCCGTCTGGCAAACGTCTCAATCTGTAACATCTGGAACCCAACTCTTCTGCTTACTGTTACAGATCGAGACAAACCTCTGACGCCAGGGGCGGCAGACGAGGTCACCGATGGTCTTGAGTCTCCCCTCGCCTGCCGTTGGCGGATGCAGCGGGGCTGTTCGCCGCATTGCCGCTGCGCTGGGGGTGTGCAGACCGTAGGATAGTCTTATTGACAGCCTGTCAACTTGTCTGGGAGGCACTGTGACGGAAACGTTTGATATCGCGATTGTGGGCGCGGGCATCACCGGGTGCGCCATCGCGCGACAACTCGCGCGCTATGACCTGTCTATTTGCGTGGTCGAGGCGGCCAACGACATCGCCCTGGGCGCGTCGAAGGCCAACGGCGGCCTGGTGCACGCCGGCTACGATCCGGCTCCGGGCACGGTAAAGGCGCAGGTCAACGCTCGTGGTTGCGAGCTATATGGCACGTGGGCCCAGGAGCTAGGCTTTTTGTTCCGCCGGACCGGGTCGATGGTGCTGGGGTTTAACGACGAAGACCGCGCACACCTGGAGAAGCTGCGCAGCAACGGCCTAGCCAACGGCGTGCCCGAGCTGTCGATTATCGGCCCCGAGCGCATCCACGAGCTGGAACCGCGTGCGAGTGCCAAGGCGACGTGCGCGCTGTGGTGTCCCTCGACCGGTTTTGTCGATCCGTTTGAAGTGGCCATTGCCGCGCTGGAGAACGCCGTGGCCAACGGCGTGACATTTATGCGGTCCGCGCCGGTGGAAGCGATTGAGGTTGCTGACGTCGAGGCTACAGACGGGGCCGCACGCTTTACGCTGGCCACACCTGCCGGCGATGTGCGCTGCCGCTACCTGATCAACGCCGCGGGCAACGGCGCCGCGGACATCTCGCATATGGCGGGCGCCGAGGAGTTCCAGATGGTCTGGCGCCAGGGAAACATTGTGGTGCTGGACAAGGAGTCGCACGCGCTCATGCCGCTCTACCCCGTGCCCACGCCGGTGTCCAAGGGAGTTATCGTCACGGGCACCGTGCACGGCAACACCGTGATCACCGCGACCGCTGCCGTGCGCGAGCCGGGCGACACGCAGACTTATGCAAGCGATGTGAACGCGCTGCTGACGGGAGCGCGCAAGCTGGTGCCCGATCTGGACACGCGCCGCATAGTGCGCGCGTTTGCCGGCGGGCGTCCGGTCATTCAGGGGACGAATGACTTTTTTATTGGGCAGTCGGCCGTGGAGCCGGGGCTGTTTCAGGCGGCGGGCATTCAGTCGCCAGGCGTGGCGAGCGCGCCGGCCATTGCCGAGCGCATGGAGCAGATCTTGCGCGATGCCGGTGTTTCCCTGCGCGAGCGGGCCGATTGGAATCCGATTCGCCGCGCGCCGGACGACTTCGACCGTGCGCCGCTTGCGCGCAAGGAGGAGCTCATTGAGTCCGACCCCGCGTGGGGACAGATCGTCTGCCGCTGCGAGACGGTGCCCGAGGCCGAGATTGTTGCCGCGATTCACCGCCGCCCGGGTGCGATTTCAGTCGAGGGCGTTAAACGCCGTTGCCGTGCGGGCATGGGCCGCTGTCAAAGTGGCTTTTGTCAGAGCCGCGTGGTGGCAATTCTGGCCCGCGAGCTGGGCTGCGACCCCAGCGAGGTGCTGTTGGAGGACACTGGCTCGTGGCTCGTTGAGGGACCTTTGAAGGGGGTGCGCTAGGATGGCGGAATTCAAATCGAGCGCGATTGATAACGATGCCGTTGAGGCAGTACCTACGCTGGCCTTCGACGTGATTGCTATCGGCGGCGGACCTGCCGGCATGGCTGCCGCACTTGCCGCGCATAAGGCCGGCGCGCGCGTGGCCATCGTGGAGCGCGAGCAACACTTGGGCGGCATCCTGCGCCAGTGCATTCACCCCGGCTTTGGACTGTCGCACTTTAAGCAGGAGCTCACCGGTCCCGAGTATGCGCAGCGCTTTATCGACCAGGTGCGCACGACCAACATTGCGCTGTTCTTGGACAGCATGGTGCTTGGAATTGATTCGGGCGCGTCCACGAAAGACGCCGCACTCCACACCGTCACGCTCATGAGCCCCACCGGCATGTTGCAGCTCACCGGACGGGCGGTCGTCCTTGCCATGGGCTGCCGTGAGCGCACCCGTAGCGAGATCAAGATTCCCGGTAGCCGTCCCGCCGGTGTGTTTACGGCCGGCCTGGCGCAGCGATACATCAATATCGAGAACCTCAAGCCTGGCTCGCGCGCCGTCATTTTAGGCTCGGGTGACATCGGGCTGATTATGGCGCGCCGCTGCGCGCTCGAGGGGATTTCGGTCGAGGGCGTGTACGAGCTCATGCCGTACGCCAATGGCCTGCGTCGCAATGTGAAGAACTGCCTGGACGACTTTGGCATTCCGCTGCACCTGTCCACAACCGTGACGCGCGTGATTGGACACGATCGCGTGGAGGCCGTCGAAGTAAGCCAGGTCGACGAGCATCTTGCGCCCATACCGGGAACCGAGCGCATCGTTTCGTGCAACACACTGCTGCTCTCGGTGGGCCTGATTCCCGAGAACGAGCTTTCGGTTGCCGCGGGCGTTGAGCTTGACCCGCACACGCGCGGCGCCGTGGTGGACCAGAGTCTGCAAACGGGCGTGCCGGGCATCTTTGCCTGCGGCAACGTGCTGCACGTACACGACCTAGCAGACAATGTGACGACCGAGTCCGAGCACGCCGGCGCGGCTGCGGCGGCGTACGCTCTGGGTGGCAGTGCGAATGTCGAGCCCGATACTGCGGGCCCTGGCTGCCAGCTCACGGTCTCCCCTGCCGGTATCGCGGGCTACGGGCTGCCGGGACGCATTACGGCCGTGGCGCTCACCAAACTCAACTTCCGCGTACGCCGACCGGTCGATGCTGCCCGCGTGCGCATTCTCGCTGGCGGCGAGGAATTGTTCGCAGGCAAGGTACGTGCATTTAAGCCGAGCGTCATGGAAAGCTTTCCGCTGCCGGCAAAGGTGATTCAGCGCGCTCTCGACCTGGGTGTTAGCGAGATTGTCCTGTCCGTTGACCCTATTGAGGAGGCGTAGAGTCATGAGCACAAACGCGATTGAAACGCTGCAGTTCAACTGCACCACCTGCCCATCCGAGTGCCTCCTGACCGTGGAGGTCGAGCGCAGCCCAGACGGCGCCGTGGTAGAGGTGCGCTCCGTAACCGGCAACAGCTGCCCGCGCGGTGATAAGTTCGCACATCAGGAGCTCACCTGCCCCATGCGCGTGCTCACCACCACGGTGGCCGTATCCAGCAGCGACGAGGCCCTGCTGCCCGTGCGCACGGCCGAAGCCATCCCGCTCGAACTCCACGCCCAGGCCATGGCCCTCATCCGCGGCCTGGTCGTCGACGCCCCCATCCGCATGGGCGATGTCGTGCTGGAGAACCTCCTCAACACCAACATCGACCTCATCGCCAGCATGGACATCGACCGAGCCTGAGTAGCCAATTAGGGACGGAACTCTTTTAGCTACCCCGCCATCCACCCCGCCCCTCCTCAATTGCGGTGAAATAGTTCCTGATTTCCGCCAAACCCCGGCATCCAGGAACTATTTCACCGCAACTATCCTTGGAATCGGTATTTAGCTTGTACCTACTTTAGTGCCATTTCAAAACCATGCCGGATTACGGGGCTGATTCGGAGACCCCCATCCATACCGGCAATTTTCGATTTTTGATAAGCCGTCTACCTGCGGTTTTAATTTCGCGATTATTCCCATGGTCAAGTAATACAGGTCCAGCCCCGTAATCCGCCATAGATTTTGAAAGCAGCTAATTCGGGACGAGACTGTATTGACTACTTTTACCTATCAGCCCGCCCCAGAAAAATCATTCCGCATGTTTGGCGCAGCTAAAATAGCCTCGTCCCAAATTGACTACCCTGGCATTGGGGATACCATGGTGGCAACCTAGCGAAAGGACGATGTATGGCACATGTCGATGACCAGCATGTGGCGCGCGTGCTCGATGCGCTCGAGGCTCAGCACCCCGGCGCGCAGCTGCTTGTGAATGACCCGTGGTCGATCTACTATCTGACCGGCTTTTATGCCGATATGTTCGAGCGTTTTTGTGGCGTGTTGCTCGAGCGCGATGCCGAGCCCGTGATCTTGGTCAACGCCCTGCATCAGCTGCCCGAGTACGATAATGCCCGCGTCGCCTATCACACCGATACCGACGTCGTGACCGACGCCATCGCACGCGAGATCGATCCGACCAAACCGCTCGGTATCGACACCGTCATGCGCTCCGGCTTTTTGATGCCCCTTATGGAGCGCCACGCCGCGAACGAGTTCTTCCTAGGCGACTTTGCCGTCGCCGCCGCACGCACCCACAAAGATGCCGACGAGCAGGAGCTCATGCGTGTGTCCTCGGCCGCTAACGACGCCGTGATGGCCGACGCCATCAAGCTCGTTCACGAGGGCGTGACGGAGCGCGAAATTGCCGACAAGATGCTCGGCCTGTACCGCAAGCACGGCTGCGAGGGCTTTAGCTTTCCGCCCATCGTTAGCTTTGGCGCCAACGCCGGAGACCCGCATCACGAGCCCGACGACACCGTACTCAAGCGCGGCGACGTGGTGCTGTTCGACATTGGCGGACGCCGCCGCAACTACTGCTCGGACATGACGCGCACGTTCTTTTGGGGTGAGCCGGACGAGGAGACGGCGCGCATCTACGACATCGTGCGCCGCGCCAACGAGGCCGCCGAGGCGCTCATCGCCCCGGGCGTGCGCATGTGCGACCTGGACCGTGCCGCGCGCGACGTGATTGAGGACGCTGGCTATGGGCAGTTCTTTACGCACCGCCTGGGACACTCGATCGGTCTGCAGGACCACGAGCCTGGTGACGTTTCCCTTGTCAACGAGCAGGTCGTAGAGCCGGGCATGACGTTCTCTATCGAGCCGGGCATCTACCTCCCCGGCCGCACCGGCGTCCGCATCGAAGACCTGGCCCTGGTGACCGAGTCCGGCGTCGAAATCCTCAACGCCTACCCCCACGACCCAGTCCGCCTCGACTAGCCCTTACCCAATAGCCCCTCAATAAGTTGCGGTGGAATAGTTCCCAGGTTGGCCCATAAAGGCATAATCCAGGAACTATTTCACCGCAACTGCCATGGGGCCAAGTCGACCAATTTGACAGTCTAGAGATGCGCCACGAAAACGGGCTATCTACTACGTTTAACCCGCATGGGTCGACCATGCGGGTCTTTTTTGAAAATTGGCAAGCCTTCTACCTGCGGTTTTTATTTTGCAATTCTCGGTGTGTTCGGGGGTGACCGGTCAAACGTAGTAGATAGGCCCATTTCGTGGTTAGCAGGCCAACTAGCTGCCCAGCGGAAAGGCTCTAGCGGAGCAGGCCGGCTACTTCGCCGGCTAGGGTGATGGTGCCGGCGGCTACGAAGGGCACGCCCGCGGCATCGAAGGCCGCGAGGGCCTCGGATACGCTGGGGTACACGCCCGTGAACTTGTCGGCGTCCACAAGGGCAGCGAGTTCCTCCGCCGGCAGGGCGCGATCGGAATCGGTCTGGGTTACGACCACGCGCGGGAAGGCCGGGATCAGCACATCGACGATGCCCGCCACATCCTTGTCGGCCAGCGCGGCGCATAGCAGCGTGGGGCGATTCTCTACGCACGGATCGATCTCGTCCAGCGCGCTCACAAAGTTCTCGCAGCTCTGGGGGTTATGGCAGGCATCAATCAGCTTGAGCGGATTGATTCCCAGCACATCAAAGCGACCCGGCGTGGGGCAACCCATAAGCGAAGCGTCGAGCGCATCGTGGTCGAGCTCGCGGCCCAGATAGCCCTCGCACAGCATAATCGCGCACGCGGCATTCTGCGGCTGATACGCCGGCTTAACCATACTCGACGTATAAATGGCACGCGGCGTGGTGCAGCTAAACTCCACCGTATCGCCCACGTGTGTCGGAAGTTTGGTCGTCGTATGGCTCACCACGAGCGGCACCACACCGCACTCACGGCAACGAGCATCCATCACGCGTTGAACGCTCGACTCGTGCGTACCCTCACCCAGCACAACCAAGCGTCCGGGCTTAATAACCGCAGCCTTCTCCCCCGCAATGGCCTCGAGCGTATCGCCCAGAATGCGTGTGTGATCGAGCCCAATGCCCGTAATGGCAACGGCGACAGGATCGGTCGCACTCGTAGCATCCCAACGACCGCCCATGCCGACCTCGAGCACAGCAACGTCCACTGCAGCCTCGGCAAACACCACCAGCGCGGCAGCCGTCAGCAGGTCAAACGGCGTAATGGTGTAAGCGCGCTCCCCTACCGCCACACGACGAGCGTTCACGCGATGCCCCGCCTCGACGGCGGCAGAAACGCCACGGGCAAACGCCTCATCGCTCACGACGCGCCCATCGACCTCCATGCGCTCGGGATAGCGCACCAACTGCGGAGACGTATACAGTGCGGTCTTTAACCCCTCTCCACGAAGGATGGCAGCCGAAAAACGCGTGGTCGAAGTCTTGCCATTGGTACCGGCAACCTGAATGCAATCGAAATACTCATCCGGACGTCCCAGCTCATCAAGCATATCGACAACCGTCTCGAGCAAAGGACCAGCATCCCCAGAAATCCGCCCCGTATCAGCAGCAAGCCCAACAGCCTCAACAAACGAAAGCAAATCAAACGAGAACGGCACAGAATACGACCCAGAACGCTTAGCCATAACCCAAAGTCCCCTCAACATAAAAAGAGGCCCGCAATAAACAACGAGCCCCTCCCATTCAAAATATCAGCCAAACACCGCTTTGCAGCGAGATCAAGGCCACAACCCAGTGGCCCTTTCACGCCAGTTGCAAACAACCACGTAAACGAACTATGAGCGGCCCGACGCTTTGCTCGATACAAGTTCCGCACGCAAAGGACAGCACTTAATGTGTTGTCCGTCTTGCGCAGGACTGTCCGCAGTAGCGAGCAAAGCGTCGGGACGCGCCCCTCAGTAAGCCCTACGAGAAGTCAGCAACCTGAGCAGTCAGCGCCGCCAGGATCTCCTTGAGCTCAGCTGCACGGTCCCTCTTCTTCTGGACCACCGCGGGCGCGGCCTTAGCCACAAAGCCCTCGTTGGCAAGCGTCTTCTCGCAGCCGGCGAGCTCCTTCTGAGCCGCGGCGATCTCCTTCTCCAGGCGTGCCTTCTCGGCCGAAAGGTCAACCTTGCCTTCGAGCACCACAAAGACCTCGACGCCGCTGTCGACCACGGCAATGCTCGCGGCCGGCTTCTCAACGTCAGTACCCATGACCAGCGAGGCAGTGTTTGCCAGCGGCTCGATGGTAGAACGCAGGCTCTCGAGCTTCTCGATGTCCTCGGCACCGGCGCGCACGACCACGTCGAGCTCGGCTTTGGGGCTCAAGCGATAGCGCGAACGCGTGGCGCGGGCGGCGGAAACAACGGTGCGGCACAGCTCAAACGCGCGCTCGGCGTCCTCGTCGACGTACTTGGTGTAGTCGGCTGGCTCGGGCCACTTGGCGATCATGAGCGCCTCGGCGCGGTCCACGTTGCCCTCGGCGTCCAGATCGAGCACGCTCGCCGGCATGTTGTCCCAGATCTCCTCGGTGACAAACGGCATAAGCGGGTGCATCAGGCGAATGGAGGTATCGAGCACAAAGATCAGGTTGCGCTGCGCCTGCAGACGGCCTTCGCCCTTCAGGCGGGCCTTGGTGACCTCGACATACCAGTCGCAGACCTCGTTCCAGAAGAACTGCTGCACGCCGCGGGCCATGTCGCCAAAGGTGTAGTTCTCGATACCCTCGGTGACCATCTTCACGGCCTTGGCCAGGCGGCTGAACATCCAAGCGTCGGCCGGCGTCTCCACGACAGGCTCGCCGGGCGTGTAGCCCTCCATGTTCATGAGCAGGAAGCGGCTGGCGTTCCAGATCTTGGTCACAAAGCTCTTGGCCTGGTCGGTTCGCGGGCTGTCGATGAGCTTCTTGGTCTTCTTGTCGATGTTCGCGTCGAACTTGACGTCCTGGTTGTTGGTGCACAGCGTCAGCAGGTTGAAGCGCATGGCGTCGGCACCGTACATTCCGATGAGGTCCATGGGGTCAACGCCGTTGCCCTTGGACTTGGACATGCGGCTGCCGTCCTTGGCCAGGATCGTCGGGTAGATGACGACGTCCTTAAACGGCACCTCGTCCAGGAAGTACAGCGAACTCATGACCATACGGGCGACCCACAGCGCGATGATGTCGCGCGCGGTGACGAGCGCCGTCGTGGGGTGATGCCCCTCGAGCAGCTCCGGCTTTTGCGGCCAGCCCTGCGTGGCAAAGGTCCACAGCTGCGAGCTGAACCAGGTATCCAGCACATTCTCGTCCTGATGCACATGATGACCGCCGCACTTGGGGCACACGTCGGTATCCTCGGTAAGGGCGTCCTCCCAGCCGCAGTCCTCGCAGTAGAACACGGGGATGCGGTGGCCCCACCACAGCTGGCGTGAGATGCACCAGTCCTTGAGGTTTTCCATCCAGGTGATGTAGGTCTGCGTCCAGCGCGCGGGGTGGAAAGTGACCTTGCCGGAGTTGACGGCGTCGAGCGCCGGCCCCTTGAGCTTGTCGACGGCCACAAACCACTGCTCGGACAGCCACGGCTCCAGCGCGGAGTCGCAACGGTAGCAGTGCATGACGGAGTGATCGAGGTCCTCGACGTGATCGAGCAGGTCGTGCTCCTCGAACCACTTGATGACGGCCTCGCGGCACTCGTCGCGGTTCATGCCGGTGAACTCGCCATAGCCCTCGACGACCACCGCGTGCTCGTCGAAGATGTTGATCTGCGGCAGATCGTGAGCCTGACCCATGGCGTAATCGTTGGGGTCGTGGGCCGGGGTGACCTTAACAAAGCCGGAACCAAAGTTGGCGTCGACGTGCCAATCCTCAAAGATGGGAATCTCGCGGTCGACGATGGGGAGCTTGACAGTCTTACCCACAAAGGCGGCCTTCTCGGGATCCTTCGGGGAGACAGCGACGCCCGTGTCGCCGAGCATGGTCTCGGGGCGCGTGGTGGCGACGACGATGTAGTCCTGGCCGTTGACCGGCTCGGTCAGCGGGTAGCGCAGGTGCCACAGGTGGCCCTTCTCGTCCTTGTACTCGGCCTCGTCGTCCGAGATGGCGGTAGTGCAGTTGGGGCACCAGTTGACGATGCGCTTGCCGCGGTAAATCAGACCATCGTGGTACCAGTCGCAGAAAACCTTGCGCACGGCCTGCGCGTAGTCCTCGTCCATGGTAAAGCGCTCGTTATCGAAGTCAACGGAGCAGCCCATGCGCTTGATCTGCTCGACGATGATGCCACCGTACTCGTGGGTCCAATCCCAGCAGGCGTCGACAAACTTGTCGCGACCAATCTCCAGGCGGCTAATGCCCTCGCTCTTGAGCTTCTTGTCGACCTTGGTCTGCGTGGCGATACCGGCGTGGTCGGTGCCCAGCACCCAGCGCGTGGACTTGCCGCGCATGCGGGCCATACGGACGATAGCGTCCTGGATGGAGTCATCGGTGGCGTGGCCCATGTGGAGCTTGCCGGTCACATTGGGAGGCGGAATGGTGACGGTGCAGTCGCCCACGCCCTCACGGCGCTTATAGTAGCCGCCGTCGAGCCACTTCTGCAGGATCGCCGGCTCGTTAGTCGACGGATCGTAGTTCTTGTGCATTTCTTCCATATATCTCTCCCTGTCCCGCCGGGGAGGAATGCAGGCCCGATTTTCGCTCGGTCAAGTCCTGGCTCGCGCGAAGACCACATTAAGTGGTCTTCGGCTCGTGCGGAATCTACGAAAATCGGGCCTGCATTCCTCCCCTTAGGTATCGATTACTTCAGTCTGAACGACTTCGCTGAGGCTTAAACAAACACACAGAATAACACAGGTAGTTGGGGTTATTGCGTATATATAAAATAGCCTCCGACCACGGGTGGTCGGAGGCTATTTGCAAAGACATTTTAGGCAGGTCTAGCCGTAGATGCGCTGGGGCTGTTCTTCGCCCTTTACGGCTGCTTCGGTTACGACGACCTTGGCAACGCCCTCCTCGCTGGGGAGGTCGAACATCGTCTGCTGCAGCACGTCCTCGCAGATGGCGCGTAGACCGCGGGCGCCGGTCTTGCGGGCAAGCGCCATGCGGGCGATCTCATGCAGGGCGGCGTCCTCAAACTCAAGCTCAACGTCCTCGAGCTGGAACATCTTGCGGTACTGACGTACCACGGCGTTCTTGGGCTCGGTCAGGATCGACACCAGGTCGTCCTCGTCGAGCGCCTGCGTCTGAGTGACGACGGGCGTACGTCCCACAAACTCGGGGATCATGCCAAAGGCGTTGAGGTCTTGCGGGAGCACCTGGCGCAGCAGGTCGTTCTCGTCGACCGAGGTGGGGCCGGCGATCTCGGAGTTAAAGCCCACGCCCTTGTTGCCCACGCGATCGGCGATGATCTTATCCAGACCCACAAAGGCACCGCCGCAGATGAACAGGATGTTGGTCGTGTCGATCTGCAGTAGCTCCTGCTGGGGATGCTTGCGGCCGCCGGTGGGCGGAACGCTTGCAACCGTGCCCTCAAGGATCTTAAGCAGCGCCTGCTGAACGCCCTCGCCCGAAACATCACGGGTGATGGAGAGGTTCTCGGCCTTGCGGGCGATTTTGTCGATCTCGTCCACGTAGATGATGCCCACCTGCGCGCGCTCAATGTCGCCATCGGCGGCGTTGATGAGCTTGAGCAGGATGTTCTCCACGTCCTCGCCAACGTAACCGGCCTCGGTGAGCGCGGTGGCGTCGGCGATGGCAAACGGCACCTCGAGAATGCGCGCAAGCGTCTGGGCCAGCAGCGTCTTACCGGTACCGGTGGGGCCGAGCAACAGAATATTGGACTTGGCGAGCTCCACCTCGTCCATATCGTCATCAAACTGGGCGCCCATGCCCGATGCCTCGTCAAGGGCGGACACCGCGGCACCGCCCTCGATCACGCGACGGTAGTGGTTGTACACGGCAACCGACATGGCGCGTTTGGCGTCCTCCTGGCCCATAACATAGGCCGAAAGCTCGTCATAGATCTCGTGCGGCGTCGGCACGTGCGTGATGACCTGACGGTCGTCCTCGAGCTCAAAGCCCTCGGCCTCGGGGTCAACGGCGGGCTGGGACGCAGCCTGGCCGCGGTCGTTGAGGAAACCCGGGAGATTGCCGTTGCGGGCGGCGTCCATAAAGTCCGAAGCCAGCGACTCCTCAAGAATCTCGGAGCAGGCGGCGACGCACTCATCGCAGATAAAGATGTTGGTCGGACCCTTAACGAGACGACGGACCTGGCCCTGCTCTTTCCCGCAGAAGGAGCAGCGAATGGGGTTGCCGTTCTCGTCAAAGTTGTCCTGCATGTTACCGGCCATCCTAGGCGTCCTTCGCGGCGAGGTCGCGCGAAGTGACGATACGGTCGATCAGGCCGTAGTCGAGGGCCTCGGCAGCGGTCAGGTAATTGTCGCGCTCGGTGTCGGCCTGAACCTTCTCGATCGGCTGGCCCGAGGCGTCGGACAGGATTTGGTTGAGCTCGCGGCGGGTCTTCTTGATCTCCTCGGCCACGATCTCGATCTCGGTCTGCTGGCCCTGGGCACCGCCGCTGGGCTGGTGAATCATGACCTTTGAGTGCGGCAGGCAGAAGCGCTTGCCCTTGGCGCCGGCCGAAAGCAGCACGGCGGCCATAGACGCGGCCATACCGACGCAGATGGTGGAAACCTGCGGCTTAATGAAGTTCATGGTGTCCAGAATCGCCAGGCCGGAGTAGACCTCGCCGCCGGGCGAATTGATGTAGAGCGAGATATCCTTCTCGGCATCTTGGCTCTCAAGATGCAGCAGCTGGGCAACGACCAGGTTGGCACTGACGGAGTTGATCTCCTCGCCCAAGAAGATGATGCGGTCGTTGAGCAGACGCGAATAGATATCGTAGCTGCGCTCGCCGCGCGGCGTCTGCTCGATAACATATGGCACGAGGGCGGAATCGAACTTAGCGATCATACGCATCTCCATTTCTCTCTTGCGGACCAAATTGGTTCTAGATAAACGTACGGTGCCCGCATGCTATGCATTGGCTGGCACCGTACGAAGCAACCGGATAACCGGCTTATAACTTTACCCCATCACGGGCGCATCCATGCGCTCGCGGAAAAGGTGGCGAGAATTACTCGGCGTCCTTGGCGGTCTCGTCGACCTCGGTCACCTTGGCGTTCTCGACCAGGTGGTCGACGGCCTTGGAGCGACGGATGGACTCGCGGACGGCAGGCATGCGGCCATCGGCGATGAACTCGGCCTTGGAAGCCTCGACGTCCTTGACGCCGGCCTTCTCGAACTCGGCGTTGATGTCGTCCTCGGTGACCTCGATCTTGAGCTCACGGGCGAGGGCGTCGAGCGCCAGGGACTCACGGGCAACGTCGTTGGCCTGCTTGTGCAGGTCGCCGATGAACTGCTCCATGGTCAGGCCAGAAGCGGGCAGCCAGGTGTCCAGCGTCATGCCGCGGGCAGCGAGGTTGGACAGGAAGTTCTGGCCAAGCTCCTCAAAGACGGACTGCTCGTAGTCGGCGTCCATCTCGTCGAGCTGCAGGCGCTCGGCGAGAGCGGAGACGCAACGGTTCTCCTTCTCGGCCGGCAGGCGGGAAGCCTTGTCCTGCTCGATCTCGAGCTTGATGGCGTCGCGCATAGCGTCGATGCTGTCGAAGCCAAAGTCGGACTTAACGAGCTCGTCGGTGAGCTCGGGGGTGTTGCGGACCTTGATGCCCTTGACGGTGACCTCGACGGTGTGGGTCTCGGCCTCCTCGCCCTCCTCGACCTCGTCGGTCCAGGTGACGGTCTTGACGTCGTCAACGTTGGCGCCGATCAGGGCCTCGTTGAACTCCTTGGGGTTGCTGTCGCTACCGGCGATGAGCATGCGGCCCTCGGCGGCAAAGTTGTCGGCGTTCTCGACGGCCTTGAGGTCGACAGTGACGTAGTCCTCGGCCTCGACGGCGCGACCCTCGACGTCCTCGAAGGTGGCACGGTAGTTGAGGAGCATCTCGACCTGGTTGTTGATCTCGGACTCGGTGACCTCCGCGGGAGGCATCTCGATCTCGACAGCATCGAAGGAGGAGAGCTCAGCGGCAGGACGCAGAGAGAACTCGACGGTGTAGGTGTAGTCCTCGTGATCCTTGGCGAGGTCGAGCTCCTTGTAGTCACCGCTCTTGGTAGGGACGATGTCCAGCTCGTTGAGGACGACGGGTTCGTTGGCGGCGATCAGGTCGTTGGTGGCCTGAGCGAGGGTAGCCTCGGCGCCAAGGGCGGAGTCGATGACCGGACGGGGAGCCTTGCCGGCGCGGAAGCCCGGGAAGCGGTACTTCTTAGCGGTGTCCTTGTAGGCCTTCTTGATCGCGGCGTCGACGTCGGCGGCCGGGATGGTGACCGTAGCGGTGAGCTTGGCGTCCTTGACGTCAGAAGCGGTGATGTTCAACACGTTCCTCCTCATACTGCCCAGCTTATCTGAGGTGCTGGTACCTTTATGCAACAAAGAGTCGCGACGGCGAAAGCCGACGCAGGTGCGTTGGTGCGGGCGAAAGGACTCGAACCTTCACGGGAATCCCACCAGAACCTAAATCTGGCGCGTCTACCAATTCCGCCACGCCCGCATGAGCGCACAGACTAGGAATGATAGCAGATACGAACGACAAGCGCACGCACACCTTTTACAGGCTCACGACCTCACCACGAGTGCAAAAGGCGGGACGAGTGACCCCGCCCCGCCAATTACGGCTTGTTCGCTGACCCGCTACTCCCCCAGCAGCGCTTTCTCCGGCGTGATCGGCAGCGAGCGAACCTGGTGGCCGGTGGCGTGTGCGACGGCCGAGGCCACGGCGGCGAGCGGCGTGTTGATGACGACCTCGCCGATCGACTTGGCACCAAACGGACCCGTCGGCTCGTAGCTCGGCTCAAAGGCCACGCGAATGCTGCCGATATCCAGGCGCGTGGGCAGCTTGTAGCTCATAAAGTTGCCGGTGCGCAGGCGGCCGCGGTCATCGTGCTCGACGATCTCGTAGAGCGCGTGGCCGATACCTTGGGCAATGCCGCCCTCGGCCTGGACGCGCGCGAGCGCCTCGTTGATCACAGTGCCGCAATCGACGGCAGCGGCGTAATCCACCACGGTCACCTTGCCGGTGGCCTTGTCGACCTCGACCTCGGCAATGCCGGCCATAAACGGCGGGGGCGAAACGGGCAGGCAGGCAGAGGCATGCGAGGTGAGCGCGTCGCCGCCCGCGATGTTCTTGACGCACAGGTTGGCAAAGTCGCGCAGCGTGAGGTAGCGGTTCTGCTCGCGCGCGGCACGCTCGTCGAACAGGCGCACGTACTGGCCGTCGAAGACCACGTCGGCGGCGTCAACGTCCCACATCTGGGCGGCCTTGGTGCAAATCTTCTCGCGCAGCTCGGTCGCGGCGTTCTTGGCGGCCAGGCCCGTCACGTACGTACCGGAGCTCGCGTACGAGCCGGCGTCGAACGGCGACACGTCGGTGTCAACGCCGCGCACCACAATCTGTGAGCTCTCCACGCCCAGCTCCTCGGCAGCAATCTGCGCCAGGATCGTATCGACGCCCATGCCGTTATCGGTGGCGCCGGTGCCGATGGTAATGAAGCCGTCCTCTTCCAGGCGCATGTCGATGCCGGCGATGTCCACGTTGGAGATACCCGAGCCCTGCATGGTGAGCGCGCAGCCCAGGGCGCGCACGCGGTCGCCCAGGTCCACGGCCAGCGGCTTGTCGCGCCAACCGATCATGTCCATCGCGCGCAGCAGGCAACGGTCGAGCGCGCAGGCGTTGAGCTTCTCGTTGTAGTACTGCGGCATGGTCTCGCCCTCGCGCACGATGTTCTTAAGGCGCAGGTCGGCGGGGTCCATGTGCAGCATGTCGGCGAGCTCGTTGACGGCGCTCTCCACGGCAAACTGGCCCTGGGTGGCACCGTAGCCACGATACGCGCCGCCACGGTTGGTATTGGTGTAGACGGCGTCCCAGCAAAAGCGGCTCGCCTTCACGTGGTTGTAGATGGGCAAGCTCTTGTGGCCCGAAAGGCCGATCGTCGTGGTGGCATGCTCGCCATAGGCGCCGGCGTTGGACAGCGTGTGCAGGTCGATGGCCGTGATGGTGCCGTCGTTCATGGCGCCCAGCTTAACGGTCATCTGCATCTGGTGGCGCGAGTTGCCCGCGGTGATGGTCTCCTCGCGGGTGTAGCAGCAATAGCTCGGACGGCCGGTCTGCTGGGTGACGAATGCAACGAAGATCTCGCAGCAGCCCGTCTGCTTGGAGCCAAAGCCGCCACCGATGCGCGGCTTAATGACCTGCACCTGCGACTGCGGAATATCGAGCGACTGCGCAACCATGCGACGCACGTGGAAGGGCACCTGCGTAGAGGTGGTCACCGAGATGCGGCCGAACGCGTCGGTCGTCGCGAAGGCACGGAAGGTCTCCATGGGCGCGGTCTGCGTGGCCTGGCTGGTGTAGGTGCGGGTGAAGACGATGTCGCTCTGGGCGAAGGCCTCGTCCAGATCGCCATAATCGCTGGTACCGCTGCACACCAGGTTGCGCGGGACATCGCCGCCCTGCGGGAACATAAAGGTCACGTCGCCCTCGGGGTGGACCACGATGTCGTTATCGAGTGCCTGGGTAAAGTCGAGCAGCGGCTCGAGCACCTCGTAGTCGACCTTAATGAGCTTGAGCGCCTTGTCGGCAGCCTCCTCGGTCTCGGCGGCGACGATCGCCACCTCCTCGTTTTGGTAGCGCACCAGGTTCTCGAGGATGAGGCGGTCGTAGGGACTCGGCTGCGGATAGCTCTGGCCGGCGATGGTAAAGCGGCGCTGGGGCACGTCCTCGTAGGTGTAGACGCCCACGACGCCCGGCACCTTAAGGGCGCGAGACGTATCGATGGAGCGGATCTTGGCGCGGGCATACGGGCTGCGCTTGAGTTTGACGATGAGCGCGCCGGCGGGCACCATATCGCCCGTGTAGACGGGACGGCCCTCGAGCAGAGCCTTCGAGTCCTTCTTGGGCTGCTTGTGGGTAATCTGCTTGTAGGAGACGCCGTCAGAGCTGGTGTCGTTGACGGGCAGCTCGGGCATCTCAAAGCCCACCTGCACGCCGGATTCGTTGAGGAAGCGGACGATGGCGCGCAGTTGGCTCTCGTAGCCGCTGCAGCGGCAGAGGTTGCCGGCGAGCTGGCGCGAGAGCTCCTCACGCGTGGCGACGAGGCTCGGGTCCTCCTTGGCGGCGCGGGCGAGCGCCAGTACGTTCATGATGAGGCCGGGGGCGCAAAAACCGCACTGCTCGGCGCCTTCGGCAGCCATCGCACGGGCGAGCGCCTCGGACTCGGCCTTAAGGCCCTCAAGCGTGGTGATGGTATGTCCCTCAACACGGGCGGCGGGAACCGAGCAGCTCAGCACCGGGTCGCCGTCGAGCCACACTGTGCACAGACCGCAGTTGGTGGTCTCGCAGGCGCAGCGCACCGACGCGCAGCCCTGCTCGCGCAGCAGCGCAAAGAGCATGGTGTCGGGGGCAATCTGAACCTTGACCTTGCGACCGTTGAGCGTAAAGGAAAGATCGATGAGTTTGGCAGCCATTAGCGCACCTCGCTAGAATCGACGCCGGGCACGCGGCGGCAGGAATACTCGTCCGTGGCGAACTTAGGGATCTGCACGGTCTCGAGCTCGCGGGCAAGCGCGGCCGAAAGCTCGATGCCGGCGGCGCGGCGCACGGCCTGCACGGCGAGCGGCGCCGAGATGCAACGGCGGTACTCGGCCGAGCCCCACAGGTTGTTGCCGTAGCTCAGCGCGCGCACGGATGCGGCCAGGGCACGCAGCTCGTCCTCGGAAGGCTGCTCGCTGGTGAGGCCACATGCCTCGCCCTGCAGCAAGGTCGCGCGCAGCGGGCGGGCGCCCACGGTGACGTGCCAGGAGCCGTCCCACCAGGCAGCGGTGACGTTTAAGGAGGGGAAGTCGGTCGCGGCCTTGCGCACGGCCTCATAGCTGGCACGGTAATCGTGCTTGACGACCACCACGTGCTCGATCACGTCGCGCACGTAGCCCATGTCAACGAACTCGGCAAGCGGCACGCGGCCGGCACCCGTCAGCTCAACATACGAATCGAGCGCCAGGAACGCCGAGAGCACATCCGAGAAGCCAAAGCGGCCGTAGATGCTGCCGCCCACCGTGGCGGTGTTGCGCAGCTGAACGCCCACGATATCGTGGACGGCAAACTCAAAGACATTGTTGACAAGCACATTGAGCCCGGCATGACGCTCGAGCTGGCGCAGGGTGCACATGGCACCGATGCGAAATTCGGTCTCGGTCTCCTCGATCCGATCGAGTCCGCAGGCCGAAAGGTCAATTGCCGTCGCCACACGACGCGAACCCAGACGCATCCAGATGCCGCCGCCCACAATCTTGTTGTTGCGGTTCTTCTGCAAGAGCTCATAGGCTTCGGCCGCGTTTCCAACACGGACGTAGGTACCGAACTTGAGCACGTTCTCCCCCATCTCTCCACTTGTCCAGTACGTTTAAGTGTACCAAACGAGGGGGCGCCGCCATCGTCACCATAGAAAAAGGCTCCCAGCCGGATAGCTGGGAGCCTCATCACATGCTATGTCGAGCGAAGATTTAGCAGACGCCCTGGGCGAGCATGGCGTCGGCGACCTTCAGGAAGCCGGCGATGTTGGCGCCCATGACGAAGTTGCCCTCCTCACCGTACTTCTTGGCGGTGTCGTCCACGTTGTGGAACATGCCGCGCATGAGCTGCTCGAGCTTGCCGTCGACCTCCTCGAAGGTCCAGGAAAGGTGCTCGGCATTCTGGCTCATCTCCAGGCCGGACACGAGCACGCCGCCGGCGTTGGCAGCCTTACCGGGCATAAAGGCGACGCCGTTCTCCTGGAAGTAGGTCGTGGCCTCGATGGTCGTGGGCATGTTCGCGCCCTCGCCGACCACCTTGCAGCCGTTGGCGACGAGCGCCTGGGCGTCCTCGAGCAGCAGCGTGTTCTCGCGAGCGCAGGGCAGCGCGATGTCGCAGGGAAGCTGCCACACGCCGCGGCCGTCACCCTCGTGCCACACGGCGTTGGGCTTCTCGTCAACGTACATGGCGAGCGTGACGCCCTTGTCGTGGCCGGAGCGCTTCTTGTTGTAGACATGCTCGAGCACGGTGTAGTCGATGCCGTCGGGATCCTCGACCCAGCCATGGGTGTCGGAGCAGGCCAGCACCTTGCCGCCGAGCTGGGAGACCTTCTGGACCGCGTAGATGGCGACGTTACCGGAGCCGTGAACGACGACGTTCTTGCCCTCGAAGGAGTCGCCGCGGCTCTTGAGGTACTCGTCCACAAAGTAGGCCAGGCCGTAGCCGGTTGCCTCGGTACGGGCGAGCGAGCCGCCAAAGGAGAGGCCCTTGCCGGTGAGGACGCCGGTCCACTCGTTGGTCAGGCGCTTGTACTGACCGAACAGGTAGGCAACCTCGCGGCCGCCAACGCCCAGGTCGCCGGCGGGAACGTCGGTGTTGGGGCCGATGTGGCGATAGAGCTCGGTCATGAAGGACTGGCAGAAGTGCATGATCTCGTTGTTGGACTTGCCCTTGGGGTCAAAGTCGGAGCCGCCCTTGCCGCCGCCCATGGGAAGGGTGGTCAGGCTGTTCTTGAGGATCTGCTCCAGGCCCAGGAACTTGAGCATGCCCAGGGTGACCGTCGGGTTAAAGCGCAGGCCGCCCTTGTAGGGTCCAATGGCAGAGTTGAACTCGACGCGATAGCCGCGGTTGACCTGAACCTTGCCCTGGTCGTCGACCCAGGGAACACGGAACATGACGATGCGCTCGGGCTCGACGAGGCGCTCAAGCAGAGCGGCCTCCTCGTACTCGGGATGGGCGTCGAGCGCCGGCTGGATGGTGCCGAGGATCTCGGTTGCGGCCTGGATGAACTCAGGCTGCTCGGGATAGCGGGCCTTGAGCTCGTCGAGAACTTTCTGCGTATAGCTCATGCTTCCTCCAATTGATGGAAAAGAAAGGTGTCGTTCGCGGCGTACCATGCGCCGCGAGCTTTATCGAGTATGGATAATATCGCACTGTTGCAGCAAAGTTTCGCATAAGCCGACAAGCAGATGTTTCGTTTTGATTACGATGCAGGTAGAGGCGTTTTTGAGTGCCTGACGAACAAATCGCGTGTTTCGAAGCTGTTTCGTCCGCATGTTCCAAACCACCACATTGGGGACAGGCGCCTTTGTGGTGCAGGCGGTTAGAGGACGAGCTGATGGTAGTCGGCGGGGGTTATGCGACCTTCGGTGGCAGCGCGGAAGGCGGCGAGTGCATCGCCCGAGAACGGCATGGCCCAGCACAGGCCGCAACCTGCGGTAATGGAGCCGGGCAAAGGCATAATGCGCCCGGGCACACCGGCATCCAGGCACAGCTGCTCGCATTCCATCACATCGAAGGTGCTGTCAAACGACACGATAATCTTGCGCTCGTGGTCGGGGGCATCACCGGATGGGCCTTCGCGGTGTGCCTCACGATACGCCGCGGCGGCCGCTTCCTCTTCCGCGGTATGTCCACAGCCACCGCAGCCGCAGGTACAGGGCTCGGAACCATCGCAAGTGCAAGGCTCTCCCGTGTCGGGGCAAATATCATGAGACATGGCAACTCCAATCGTCTAGGCGAGTAACTCGGCCGCCGCAAACTCCTCGGGCGTATTGACGTTCTCGAAGCAGAGCGTCGAGCCCGCGGCCTTAACGATCTGCGGTTCATCCATATAACCAGCCTGAACGCGATTGATCAGGCAGCGAATGCGCTGGCTGTCGCAGGCGAGCAGCTCATGGGCAATCGGCGCACACGCGTCACGGCGCCAGACGGCGCAAAGCGGCTCAATCCCCCGTTCCTCGTGCGGCACGCACACATCGAGCGCCTCGGCCTCAACACGATCGGCAAGCGCGCCGATGAGTTCCGGCGAGACAAACGGCATATCGCAGGCGACGATCGCCACGAGCGGCAATCGGGCCGCGGCCAACGAGCTCGCGATGCCGCGCATGGCACCCGCCGGCCCTTCAAGATCCGCCACCACACGCGGCACCAGGCCGCCAAACGCGCGCTCCTCAAGATAGGCAAGCTCGCAAGGGCGCGACGTCGTCACAACCAGCTCGCCGGCAACCTGAGCCAGCCGACCCAGCACGCGCTCGATGAGCGGCTCACCGCAAAACGCCATGCGCGCTTTATCACAGCCCATGCGCGACGACAATCCGCCCGCCTGGACGACACAAGAAAGATCGGTCCGTCTTACGGTAGTCATACGGCAAACCACCCCCATCGGCATGCTCAAAACCCAGCACACGAAGCCAAATACCGTCGCCTATAAAGTGGGCGGCACGGCAAACCCATGCAAAAACAAAACAGCGCTTTTGCGGCACGCAGCAAGACCGCGAGCACAAAAGCGCTGGTAGCGTATGGCGGGAACGTATGTGAATCGAACACATCCAAGACGTTTTGCACGCCTCGCAACGGTTTTGAGGACCGCGGAGCCCACCGGAGCCCATCCGTTCCCAAGTGCGGACGTATTTTACCAAACCGAGCAGCCAATCTAGCGCAGGGAGCGCAGGCCGCCGGCATCCTTGTCGAGCACCGTAAAGCGCACGGCATCCAGGTGCTCCAAGATGCTGATGGCGCGTTTGCGCGACACGCCCAGGGCCTCACGCAGCACGCTCGTGGTGGCTGCGCCGCCGGCTGCCTCGATGGCGGCGGCGACGAGCTCACGCGCATGGGCCTCGGCGGCAGCAGACAGGGCAACGTCGCGCTCGACCTTAACGATCGAGCGGTTGAGCGAAAGTTCGCGCAGGGCACGCGTCATGGTGTCGCGACCGAGCTGCAGTTGTTCGCCCACCTCGGGAAGCGCCGGTGCATCCAGGCCGGCCTCGTCAAGCAGCGCGACGATCCGTTCGCAAGCCTCTCGCACCACGCGTGCCGCCGCGGCGGCCGAATGCGGATCGAATACCTCGGCGCCCTCGGCGGCGCACACGCCACGCGAGCAGCCCTCGGCAATCAGAGCTGCGGCAACGCCTTCATCAGCGGCAGGCCACGCAGCATGGGCAACGGCGCCGGGCGTAAAGCCCGTCTCCTTGGGAGCCGCCGCGTGCATGGCCGACAGGGTCGCCGCCAGTGCATCCATCGCGGCGTCGAGCGAGGAAGAATCTGCATACAGCGAGCCATCCGAGCCAGCAAGCGCGCAAGCAGCGCCCTGCGCCACCAACCCGCGCAGTGCGGTATCGACCTCGCCGACGCCAAGATCCAAAGCCGCGGCAACATCAACCGTCGTAACCGGCAGCGTCTGCAGCACCAGCCAAGCGCCCACACCGCCCGCGATATCGCCGGACTCGAGCGCCGCATACAGCGCACGCTCTCCTTCGGCAAGCTCGCGCGAGCGACGGCAGCGCGAAAGCAGCACGCGCCCGCCGCCAATGAGCATCACGGGCGAATAGGACAGCACCACGACATGGTCCCCGGCACGTAGCGGCAGCGAGTTTTCCAAGCGCACCTGAACATTACGGGTCTCGCCCACCGCCATGGGGGCCTCACCCTCCATGAACATGATGCGACCGACGACCTCGGCCGTACCCGCCATCACGTGCACACGCGCACCCGACTCGAGCACACGCGGCTTGGCTCCCTCGCGACCCAAATACGTAAACGCCATCATAAAGCGCATCGTCTGACCAAAGCGGCCCGCCACGCCGAGCATCTCACCGCGATCGAGCGAGGCGACGGCATCGCCCACCAAGTTGAGCGCCACACGCTGACCGGGCAGCGCTCGCGGCGTATCGCCATGCACCTGAATCCCGCGCACGCGACAGACCGTACGCGACGGCAGCGCGACGAGCTCATCGCCCACCGCGACGGGTGCATCGTGCAACGTTCCCGTCACCACGGTACCGGCGCCCTTGATCGTAAAGCAGCGGTCGATAGGCAGACGCGGTGCGGCATCGGTGAGCTCGCCACGGGCACGGCAGGCATCCCAGCAAGCGGCAACCTGCTCGTCGAGCGCAGTCAGCAGGTCATCGATCCCCGCGCCGGTCTTGGACGACACCGGCACCGTCGGCGCTCCCGCAAACACGGTATCCGAAAGAAAATCGTCCACGTCGAGCTCGGCCAGCTCAATCATTTCGCTATCGGCCAGGTCGCACATCGTCAGCGCGACCACCATATGCGTAACGCCCAGCAGCTCCAGCACATGCACGTGCTCGCGGGTCTGCGGCATCACGCCCTCGACGGCCGAAACCACCAGCACGGCCACGTCGATACCCGTGGCGCCCTGCACCATGGCGCGCAAGTAATGCGCATGGCCCGGCACGTCGACCAGGCCAACAATCTTGCCACTTGGCAGCGCCAGCTCGCCAAAGCCCAGCTCCACGGTCATACCGCGACGGCGCTCAACCTCCAAACGATCGGGATTCTTGCCGGTCAGCGCCTCGATCAGCGCCGACTTACCGTGGTCGACGTGGCCCGCCGTGCCAACGACAACGGGACACTCCACCAGCGCTTGAACCTCACTCATCGTGCAACCGCCTTCTCAACGCACGCGACGAGCGTCGATGCCGCCGTCTCGATATCGCGGTCGCCCACGAGTGTGCGCACATCAAACAAAATGCGGTCGTGCGAGGCGCGCGTGACGACCGGCGTATCGAAATCTTGGACGAGCGAGCGCTTGAGCGCGTCGAGGGACAGGCGCCCGTCGACCGGGCAGACGGCCACGCACATCGTGGGCAGCTCCACGGTAGGCAGCGAACCGCCGCCGGGAGTCGACGATTCCTCGACGATCTCCACCTGAACGGCGCACGGGCAACCGGCCTTATCGAGCCCGGCGACCATCCGATCGCGCAGCTTGCGGGCACGACCCTCCAGATGAGCCTGCGGGAGCGTGAGCATGTTGAGCACCGGCACCTCGCGATGGGCCACATCCGCCCCATCCATGTAGATGCGCAGTGTAGCCTCGAGCGCCGCCAGTGCGAGCTTACCCGGACGCAAGGCGCGCATAAGC
This sequence comes from uncultured Collinsella sp., assembly GCA_900541745.1. Taxonomy (GTDB): domain Bacteria; phylum Actinomycetota; class Coriobacteriia; order Coriobacteriales; family Coriobacteriaceae; genus Collinsella. Next base: position 26,064 of record UQLA01000015.1, read on the forward strand.
GGATGTGACCCACAGGCCTGGACCAGGTCACGACGGCCCATGATAATGCCCGCTTGTGCGGCACCGAGCAGTTTATCGCCCGAGCACGACACCAAATCGAGCCCCGCCGCAACCGAAGCCGGCGTAGGCTCCTCGCCGCCGCGCACCAGGATGTCATCGGGCAACAGCGCGCCCGAACCCTGGTCCTCGTAGAACAGCAGACCATGCTTGTGGGCCAGGGCGGCGAGCTCCCTTGAGCTCACTTCCTCGTGAAAACCCTCGATGCGATAGTTGGAAGGATGGACCTTGAGGATCATCGCCGTATCGGGCGTGATGGCGCGCTCATAGTCGTCCAAATGCGTGCGGTTGGTGGCGCCGACCTCGACGAGTTTGGCGCCCGAAGCCGCCATGACATCGGGGATGCGGAAGCTGCCGCCGATCTCGACAAGCTCGCCGCGGCTGACGATAACCTCCTTGCCTGCGGCATGGGTCGCCAGCACCAGCAGTACCGCGGCGGCGTTGTTGTTGACCACGAGCGCGTCATCGGCACCGGTGAGCGAGCGGATCAGCTGCGCGGCGTGCTCCTTGCGCGACCCGCGCGAACAAGTGTCCACACTGTACTCGAGCGTGCTGTACCCGCGCGCAACCTCGGCCACGGCCTTGGCGACCGACTTCGCGAGCGGGGCGCGGCCCAAGTTGGTATGGATGACCACACCCGTGGCATTAACTGCTGGGCGCAGGCTCGGCAGCGCAGAGCGATGCGCACGCCACTCGATGGCCGAGGCCAGGTCGCGCTTGGAACGCGGGGCTGCACCGGCACGAATCGCAGCGCGCTCCTCGTCGAGCTCGGCCGTCACGGCAGCATGGACCACCGCGTCGCAGGTCTCCCCCGCCGCCTTCACCACCAGCCACTCGGCAAGCAGCTCGTTGACGGAAGGGATGGCGCGAAGGCGGGCGCGTACCTCATCGGACATGTTCTGGCTATCGCTCATGTGCGGCCTTTCAAAACCAAAGGTGAATCAATCGTTCGAACGTCAAACTATCAGCCAATTCGATCGGCTGAGTCAATCAATCGTTATTATCCTCGCGCGCCGCGATCTTTTCCACACGAACGGCGTTTTCCTGGGTGAGCGCGGCACCCGTCAACGGGTCCCAGCGCAGCGGCGTATGGTCGAGCGGGCCCACACCCAAGGCTTGAACGCCACCGGCATCGGCGCCAAACGAACGCCCGCCGGGGGCGGCCGACGTAAAGATGCACGCCGGATGCAGATACGGCGTCGTCTCCACGCGCACGCGGTCGCGGCCCAAATCGCTCACGAGTTCGACGATCTCGCCGTCGGCGATGCCCATGTGTGCAGCAGCATCGGCATTCATCTGCACGGCATCCAGGTCCGATCCAGCCTCGGCGGCACCTTGGGCCGCAAGCCTGCGCGAGGTGTGCGACTCAAAGGGACGGTTGCCACTAATGAGGCGAAACATCCCCGGGCCGGGCTCCACCATGGGCGCAATCCAGTTGGGCACACGACCCATGCCGACTCGTTCCCATACGTCGCTTGCCAGCGCAATTTTGCCGTCGGCAAGCGGAATCACCGGCTCACCCGTGCGCGACGGCAGCGCCACGCCCGTATCGGCCCAGCCGCGCTCCTTGAGCTCGTCCAGATCGATCCCAAAAGGCGCCACCTGGGCAGCCGTCAGATCGTCAGACGTAAACTGGAAATACTCGCCCACGCCACACGCCTGCGCCAGACCGGCAAAAATCTCCCGACCGGGACGTGTGCCGTCATGCTGCACGGGCAGCACGGCGTTGCGGTAGAACACGCGCGAATCGTTGACGCCCACGACTGTGCCCACACCGCGGTCGGCCTCCAGATACGTCACGTCGGGCAGCACGAAGTCAGAAGCACGCGCCGTCTCGGACCAACGAATATCAATCGTCACAAGCAAGTCGAGCTGCTGCAAAATACCCAACCAAGCCTGTGCATTGCCATAGCCCGCACCGGGGTTACTGGCATAGACGATGAGCCCGCGCAAATCGCCGGCAAGAATCGACTGACCGATGGTCGTGCACAGGCCGCGCACCGGATCGACCAGTGGATAGCGCTCGGACCCCAGCTTGGGCCCGCACGGTACCGGCGGCATCGCAAAGCGTGCGGGATCGAGGTTGCCCAACACAAGCGGCGTGGGCGGATTGAGCGCGCCGCCCGCATGCCCGATGCAGCCCAGCAGCACATCGACCAAGCAGATAGCGCGCGCGGTCTGGGTGCTATTGGCATACGCGATACCGATGCCGCCATGAAAGCCCGCATCCACCACAGCGGCAGGCGCGGCGGCAGCCAGATCGCGCGCCGTGGCGACAATCTCTGCGGCCGGCACGTCGCACATCGACTCGGCCCACTCGGGCGTCCAAGCATGGGCCGCCTGTGCCAACTCGTCAAAACCCGTGGTATAGCGGTCCACGAACTCGTGGTCGTACAGGCCCTCGGCAATCAACACGTGGACAATACCCAACAGCAGCGCCAAGTCGCAGCCCGGGCGTACGCGCAGCCAGCGGTCGGCAAGCGCGGCCGAGCCGCTGCGCCGGGGGTCAACCACGATGATTTTCGCCCCGCGCCGGCGCGCATCGTTGAGTGCATCGACGGCCCCCGTCGTCGACGAATCGACAATGGAACGCCCCAGGTACATGATGCAGTCGGTATGCGCCAGGTCGGAAACGGGGCTGTAGCCCAGGCTGTGCTCCCATCCGGTGAGACGACTTACCTCGCAGGCGCCATCGGCACCGTACACGTTGGGCGAACCCAGCGCATGCATAAATCGATACGCCCAGTAGCGGTCGAACGAGGGCACGCCGAGCGTCATTCCCAGCGCACGAGGCCCGCACTCGTCAACAATCCCTAAAAGACGCTCGGCAATCTGAGCAAACGCCTCGTCCCAGGTAATCGCATCGAACCCCGAGCCATCAGCTCGTCGGCGCATGGGGTGCATGATGCGGTCGCGCTCGTCAAACGGCATTGCCAGGCGATGCCGTCCGCGGGCGCACAGGGCACGCGCCGCGCACGGATGCCCCGGCACCGGCAACTCGGCCACCACGCGACCGTCCTCAACGCGTGCCGCAAAGGCGCAATCGGCATAACATCCCCCGCATGTGGTCACCACGGAGCGACCGTCATGCATAGCTCTCGATGCCATCTCGATTATTCCTTCCAGCTCAGGGGTTCAAGCCCCGCCGCACCACAGCTCTGCCACCAGCTGCCGCGACGCAAAGCCCGCAGCATCTACCGCAGCAAGACACGAAGAGCCTCCCAAAAGGCAAACGCCCCTCGGGAGGCCCGTACGTCATTCCAGCTTATTACGCCTCGGACTTCTTGGCGTAGACAAACCAGTAGCCGAGCGCGATCAGAACCGCGCCGCCCACGATGTTGCCCAGCGTGGCGGCGGATAGATTAAACGCAATACCCGCGACGTTGAGCGCATCGGCCCCGGCAACCTTGGCACCATAGCCGCACGCGTGCATCACGGCACCCATGGGCAAAAAGTACATGTTGGCAACGCAGTGCTCAAAACCGCAGGCCACAAAGGCGGCGATGGGCAGCAAAATGCCCACAACCTTATCGACTACGGTCTTACCCGCAGTGCCAATCCACACGGCCAGGCACACAAAGATGTTGCACAGGATGCCGCGGAAGAAGATCGTCACCCAGTCGACCGTCACCTTGCCGGCGGCGACGCTCACCATGGAGTTGGCGACCGCCTCGCCGTTGAGCTTATAGATGCCGGCCATGTACACCAAAAAGACGATGAACAGAGCACCGACAAAATTGCCGACCCACACGACGACCCAGGCCTTAAGCATCTGGACCAGCGTGATCTTTTTGCTCTTGAGCGCGCAGACCATAAGCGAATTGCCGGTAAACAGCTCGGCGCCGCACACCAGCACCAGCACCAGGCCCAGGCAAAAGCACAGACCGCCCACGACGCGCTGGGCACCCCAGCCCAGCGTACTGTCGCTCAAAAACACGGTAAAGAACAGGCCGCCGAAGGCGATAAACGCGCCGGCGAACATTGCCAACAGAAAGGCCTTAGCGACCGGCAGGTTAGCCTTGGTCACGCCGGCGGCCTCGGTCTTGGCCTCGATCGCGGCGGGCGCCAGGCAATCGGGAGCGGGGTACTCCACCTTGGAATCTGCCATGTCAATCACTTCTTTCCTATTCAGCAGGGGCAAGCGCTGCTATAGCTCCTGCCCCAAGCGGACAAAGTGGGAAAAGTCGTTGGCGGCCACGGCGTCGTACACGGCGTCGACGGCCTCAAAGACCTCCGGGGACATGGGGTTATAGAACTCCGTATCGCCCGGCTGAATCCCAACGAAGACGATATCATCACACGATTGTTCGATTTCCTCGATCAGAATCGACAAAGGAAGCGAATGCGTGGTGAACATCGACTTGCGGGCCACATCGCGCTTGTCGAGCAAGCGGATGGACCCGACGGGCAGCGCCATGTCAGCGGCATCGACCAAGACCAGGCGAGGCGGACGCTCGCGCTTGACCTCGATGATGTCATCCTCGGGCGTCTGACCGCCATCGATGGTGTACCAGCCGGCAAGAGGCGCGTCCTCCATCTTTTTGGAGAGCACGGGGCCGGCGGCATCGTCGGCACGCAGCACGCTTCCCGCCGTGAGCACGATACCCGCAAACGGGGCGCCGTTCACACGACCATCCACAACGCGACCCATTACTGCAACCTTCCCGTCAGATACACACCCGAAACATCGCGCACGCGCTCAACCAGATCGCGAAACTTCATTAAGAACGCGACCTGCTGGGCATGCAGGCCAAAGTCGTCATCGAACACCGAGATGCCGGCCTTGGCCGAGCCGCGAAAACCGCGCTCGTCGAGCAGCGCATCGCAGGCCTCGAGCAGCGACGGCACCGCCGCCTTGTCGAGCTGGCACTCGCCAAAGGAGCGGATGGCCTCGAACTTGGTCTTGGCCTCCCCCTCCGGCAGCACGTCGACGAGCGAATAGAAGACGTTCACCGGCACCGACAGGCGCGGCTCAAAGCAGTCGAGCACGCCGGTGTGGTGGCCCACGGCGAGCGTGTAGTACAGCACGTCGCAGGCCTCCTGGGGAACGTCTTCCTCGGTCTCCACAAACTTACGCGTGAGCTCATAGAAGACCACCTGGTCGGGCGCATGGCCCAGGCAGGGGTCGGCGACGCCCTCGGCGGCCTCGTCGCTTGCGCGCGAGGCATCGCCAAAAGAGCCGCCGAGCATGCCGGGGCCCGCAAAATAACCAGAGCGGTCCGTGAGCTCCATCTAGCGACCTCCGGCCAGCACCAGATCCTGCAGCGCCGAGTAGACCTCGACGCGGCGCGGATCGTCCTGCTTGTCGATGAGCAGCGCCATGGCACCGCGGATATCGCCCTTGGGCGCGCCCTCGAGCGTGTCCATAAACTCGTTTGCCAGGTCGCGGCCGTAACGGTAGCCGCTCATGGCGCGAGCCTCGCGCTCGATGGCAACGCGCAGCTTGTACGGCACGCCGGGGTGCAGGATATCGGCCTGCTCGCCGGCGGCCTCCACCGTGGTCTCGGCATGGAGCTTTTGGTCCAGCAGACCGAGCGCCATGGCAAAGCCGTAGACGGTCTGCGCGGGACTGGGCGGGCAGCCGGGGATATAGACATCGACCGGCAGAATCTTATCCGTGCCACCCCAGACGCAGTAGTTGTCGTAGAAGATGCCGCCGGTGCAGCCGCACGCGCCGTAGGACACCACAATCTTGGGATCGGGTGCGGCCTCAAAGGCGCGCAGGGCCGGCATGCGCATGGCACGCGTCACGGCGCCGGTGTACAGCAGCACATCGGCGTGACGGGGCGAAGGCACGACCTTGATGCCAAAGCGCTCGACGTCGAAGACGGGCGTGATGGAACCGAAGATCTCGATCTCGCAGCCGTTGCAGCCGCCGCAGTCGACACGGTAGACGTACACCGAGCGCTTGATCTTCTTAAGAAGGGTCGCCTTGGCCTTCTCGATGCTCTCGTCGAGCTCGATCTTGGTCGGGCGGTACTGAAGCCGCTCGGGCAAAAGCGTGGGTTCGGCCATGGTTACTCCTCCTTCGTTTCAAAATCCATGATGATGCCCTCGACCGGCGCCGGACCGGCGGGAATCTCGGGCGCATCGGGGTTGAGCTCGCGGTCGATATACTCCGGGTTCACGCCGTGGCCGCCCAGATACTCCATGCCGGGACCCTGGGGCTCACCGGACGCAAGCGTCTCGTTGGCGGCCATGCCGCGCGCGTTGCCGGTCTTTACGGCCGAGGCGGCGCGCAGGGCGTCGAGCTCGCGCTTGCACTCCTGGCACATACCGACGGTACGGGCGGCCTGCTCGGCCTCCATGCCGCCGGCCTTTTGCAGCAGGCGCTTGGCGTAGTCGATCTCCTTGTGCGGGGCGAACGGCTTGCCGCAGCGCGAGCAGTGCTCGAGCGTGTAGACGCTCTTGCTGGTGAGGTCGTCCTTGCTCATGACGGCCAACTCAAACTCCTCGGTGAGCTTGATGGCCTCCATGGGGCAGGCTTCCTCGCAACGGCCGCAAAAGATGCAGCGACCGTAGTCGATCGACCAGGTGATGGTATCAGCCGCAAGGTCGGTGTCCATGCGAATGGCATCGGCCGGGCACGCCACGCCGCAGGCACCGCAGGCGATGCAGAGCTCGGCATTGTGCTCGGGCTTGCCGCGCATGTCCTTGTTGGTGGGGAACGGCGCAAACGGGTACTTGACCGTCGCGTCGCCGGCCTTGGCGTTAACCTTCCAAAGCTTCAGCATATTAGAGCGCCTCCTCATCGAGCGGAGCGGCCATGGTGCCCTCGCCCGCAAGCGGCGACTTGTCGCGCCAGACGTTCTCGAACTGCTCCTTGTCAAGCACGTGGTCGCGCTTGGCGGCGACATCGGTCACCGTCACGCGGTCGGTGCAGGAGTAGCACGGGTCGAGCGAGCCGACGATCAGCGCCGCGTCGCCCACGGTGTTGCCGCGGAACATGTAGCGCAGGACCGGCCAGTTGCTGTACGTGGCGGCCTTGGCGCGCCAGCGGTAGCACTTCTGGTTATTGCCGAGCATGGCCCAGTGCACGTCCTCGCCGCGCGGCGCCTCGGTGGCGCCGATGGCGTACTTGTGCGGGGTGTACTCCCAATCCGTGGTGAGGATGGGGCCCGATGGGCAGTTCTCGAGCATGGTCTCGATCATGTCGATTGAATCGTAGACCTCCTGAATGCGAACGGCGGTACGGCCGAAGGCATCGCAGGTGTCGGCCGTGGCAGCATGCATCTTCTGGACATCCGGATCGGCGTAGCCGTCGAAGGGATGGTCAAAGCGCACGTCGCGGGCATAGCCCGAGCCACGCATGAGCGGGCCGACCGGCGAGAAGTCGCGAGCGATCTTGCGGTCCAGAATGCCGATGCCACTCGTACGCTCAATAAAGTTGGGCGTGGAGAGCAGCATGTCGACGAGTTCCTGAACCTCGGAGCGCAGCTGGTGGATGGTCGTGAGCGTGGAGAGCTTCTGCTCGGCCAAAATGTCGCGACGCACGCCGCCGATCACGTTGAGGCCGTAGGTCTTGCGGTGACCGGAGAGCTTCTCGGCCAGGTCCATGGACTTCTCGCGGACGCGGAAGAACTGCTGGAAGCCGGAGTCGAAGCCCGTGTAGTGCGACGCCAGGCCAATGTTGAGCAGATGCGAGTGCAGACGCTCGACCTCGAGCATGATGGCACGGATGTACTGGGCGCGCGGCGGGACATGAATGCCCTGGGCGCGCTCGACGGCCTCGGCATAGGCCACCGAGTGGGCGCAGCCGCAGATGCCGCAGATGCGGTCGGCGAGGAACGTCACAGCGTCATAGTTCAGGCGCGTCTCGGCGACCTTCTCCATGCCGCGGTGCACATAGAACAGACGGTAGTCGGCGTCGACGATCGTCTCGCCCTCGACGAACAGGCGGAAGTGGCCGGGCTCGTCGGAGGTAATGTGCAGCGGGCCCATAGGGACGAGCGTGGTCTCCTTGCCCTTGGTGTCGGCCAAGAACTCGTAGTTTTCCATGTCGCTCGCGGGAGCGGGACGGAAGCGGTAGTCCATGGAGTCCTTGCGCAGCGGGTACAGGCCGCTGGGCCAGTCATCGGGCAGCACCAGGCGGCGACGATCGGGCAGACCCTCGGGGATCAGGCCGAACATATCGCGCAGCTCGCGCTCGCCCCACACGCAGGCGGGGACGAACGGCGTCACGGACGGGAACGTCATCTTGGCGGGATCGACCTCGGTGCGGACGGTCACCCAGCCGGGATCCTCCCCCTCCATGGAGATGACGTAGTACACGGCGTAACGGCCGCACAGGCTGCGCTCATCGTTGCCGATGATCACGGGAATCCAGCCGTAGCGCTCGTAGTACAGGTAGTGGACGGCCTCGGGCAGCTTGTCCTGCTTGACGGTAATCGTCAGCTGGTCCTCGCACTGCCACTCGACCTTCTCGATGCAGCCCGGAACGGCGCGGCGCAGGGCCTCGACATGGCTCTCGCAGCGACGGGCATACACCTTGTTCTCAGTTTCAATCATTCGTTACTCCACCTCGCTCTGAGCGGTCTCGGTACCGAACACAGCGCGGTACATCGGCGTCGCGTGAAGTTCCTCGGTGCTCTGCTCGAGCACGATGCCGGTCGCGGTCTCCACACCGTGCACGAGAGGCAGCGGGGTGGCGATGCCAAACCACAAGATCATGACAGCCAGGATGATTTCGGGAATAAGCATGAGCGCCGGAGCCTCATGCTTGCCCATGCCCTGGGGCGCATGGCCGAATACCGACTTGAGTGCGATGCGGGTGAGCGCGGAGATGGCCACGGTAAGACCGAGGGCGACCACGACGACCAGCCACATGGGACCGGCGGTAACACCGGCGACAAAAGTCAGGAACTCGGAGATAAACATGCCAAAGGGCGGGAAGGCGCCAAGACCGAGCAGCGCCAGGACGGCGAGCGCGGCGGTTGCGGGGGCAACCTCGACGACGCCCTGGATCTTGGCCAGGCTACGCGTGCCAAAGGCGTGCTGGATGTTGCCGGACACGCAGAAGGCAAGCGTCTTGGTAAAGCCGTGGAACACGCAGTGCAGCAGGGCCGCGGCGATACCCAGCGGGCCGCCGATACCCAGGCACAGGGCGATAACACCCACGTTCTCCACAGACGAGTACGCAAAGCGGCGCTTGAGGTCGTCCTGGCGAAACATCGAAAGCGCCGCCACCAAAATGGACAGCGTGCCGACGATCAGCAGCAAAAGTTGCGGATACTCGGCGCCCACGGCCTGGATGGTAAAGCCATAGAAGCGCATGATCACGAGCATGGCGCACTTGAGCAGCACGCCCGAGAGCAGGGCCGAGACAGGGCTCGGGGCCTGGGAGTGGGCATCGGGCAGCCAAGTGTGCATGGGGAACAGGCCGGCCTTAGTGCCAAAGCCGATCACGATAAACGCAAAGGCGAGGCGCATGAGCGTCGGGTCGAACTGGTCGGCGTACGGCAGCACGCATGACAGGAATGCGGCCTCGTGGGCGTTGGGAATCACGTCGGCGGCGTTGGCGTAGATCAGCAGCGTACCGAACAAGCCAAAGGCCACGCCGGCGGTGCAGACCATCGCATACTTCCAAGAAGCCTCGAGGGCCGTCTTGTTCTTGTAGATACCCACGAGGAACACGGTGGAAAGCGTGGTTGCCTCCACGGCGGCCCACGTGAGGATCATGTTGTTGGACAGGCACGCGAGCAGCATGGTGAACACAAACAGGCTAAACAGCGCAAAATACTGCTTGGCGCGCTCGGCGGGCATGGAGCCCTCCTCGATATCGGCCTTTACATAGGGCAGCGAGAACAGCCCCGTAAGAAAACCGATAAAGCCGATGAGCAGCACAAAGATGGCGCCCAGCGAATCGAGGTGGAACCACAGGCCAAGAGCGCTCGCGGTTTCGCCGCTCATAAGGACGTCGCCGGCCGTCATAATCGACAGCACCAGGACGGCTGCGACGGAGACCAGGTTGAGACCGGCAAACACGTTATAGGACGTGTTCTTGGGCAAAAACGCCATGACCAGCGAGAACACCAAAGGAGTCGCGAGCAGGGCGAGAATCAACGTTTCCATGGACTACCCCCTCAGCTCGGACAGGTCGCGCGCATCGAGCGAGTGGGAGTCGTCCCAAATGCGACGCACGACGATGGACATGATGATGACGGCAAAGATGGCGTCGGTGGCGATACCGATCTCGATGATCTCGGGAGCGGTGGGGGCCAAAAGCGCGAGCGTCACGTGGCTGCCGTTTTCCATAAGGCAGTATCCAAAGATCTGCTTCATGATGTTGCGCTGCGAGATGATGCAGGTGAGGCCCACAAAGAAGTGAGCGAAGCTAATAGCGAGCGCAGGCGTTGCGACCTCGGCCGTGGGCAGGCTGATCTGCGTCACGACGGCAAAGCAGATCGCGACCTCGACGGCGATGATGCAGATGGCCCACGCGGGCTTAAGGCCGGCCTTGAGCGATGCGTCGCTCGGCTCGCCCATCTTCTTATATGCGCGGTTAAGGATATAAGGGACCAGGACGACCTTAGTGATAAAGGCGGATCCAGCCCACATAAGCAGCTCCTGCGCACCGGTGGTGGCACCGAGCGTAGCGAGCAGTCCCACGAGCACCAGCGACTGTACCGCATACCAGCTGATGGCGTGCTTGATGTTCTTTGAGACGACCACCATGGTGGACGTGACGATCAGAAGGCCGCCAAGGATGTTGACGATCGAATAACCCATGTCGTTCCACCTCCTAACCGATCCAGCTGGCCGAAAGCGGGCCGCTGACGATGACCATGATGATGAGCACGATGAACACGAACGCCATCGCGCGGGGAAGCGGGGCTCCCGCAGCGACCTCGTCGCTCGGCTCGCCGGGCAGGCAATAGCCCATCCACTTGAGGAACCAGGCGAAGGTGGCGACGGTCTCGGCGACCATGATGCACACGAGCACCAGGATCGCAACGTTGCCGGCACCCACAGAAAAGCCGCCGGCGATGATCTGGAACTTCGAGAAGAACGTGTTCATGGGCGGCACACCGGCAATGGCGAGCGCCGCGACACCAAAGCCCACGCCCGAGATCGGGTACTTCTTTACGATGCCGCGAAGCTTGGGCAGCATACGCGTGCCGAGCGTAAAGGAGAACGAACCGGCGATCAGGAAGAACAGCGTCTTGGCGAAAGCGTGGTTAAAGATGTGGCACACGGCACCGTCAAAGGCCAGCTGGCTGCCAAAGACCGAAAGGCCCAGACCAAAGAACACATAGGAGAGCTGGGCGATCGTAGAGAAAGCCAGCAGGCGCTTCATGTCCTTTTGCGGCAGGTACATAAGGAAACCAAAGAGCATGGTGACCATGGCGTCGACAATGGCGACCCAGCCCACGATCTCGGGAATCTCGCCGGCAGAGACGAGTGCACGCGCGAACACGCACACGCCGACCTTGACCATCGAGGCGCCATGCAGGTAGGCCGAAACAGGCGTCGGCGCCTCCATGGCCGAAGGCAGCCACATGTACATGGGAACCTGTGCGGACTTGGCCCAGGCCGCAAACAGCACGAGCAAAAGGACGATAGCCTTGAGCTTGGCGTCGAGGCCAGCAATCGCGGTAATGGCGAAGGTGCCGGTGTGGGCAAACACGATGGCGGCGCCCAGATACAGGCCGAGCGCACCGATATGCGTGATGATCAGGGCCTTCATGCCGGCCTTCTTGGCCGTAGGCGTCATGTAGTAGCTAATGAGGCCCCAAGAGCACGCACCCGTGATCTCAAAGAACACGAGCTGGCCCAAAAGGGTCGAGCTGTACACGAGGCCGGCCATGGCGCCGATGAAGGTCGCGAGGTAAGCGTAGAAGCGACGACGCGGCGCGTCGGGATGCTCACGGTTGTTCTCGCTCATATAGGGAATCGAATAGATCACGACAAGCAGGCCGATACCCACAAAGGCGGGCGCGAGCAGCGTACTCATGCGATCGAAGGTGAATCCCATGACGAGGGTCTGCCCAAACGAGATCAGGGGGACCTGCGTGTCGGGCATGCCGGCGCCAGCGAAATTCGCGGCGAGGGCGATGGTGCAGACCGTCGAGACGGCAGCACCCAAAACGCTGAACCACTTGGCGTACGGACGGGGGAACAGGGCGACGAGCACCGAGGCCACCATCGGGGCCGCGATAGCGACCAAGCCGAGAAGGGACAGACTGACTGCAAATGACATTGTTTCTCCCTTCTCCTACACGCCGACGACCACGAAGACAAACGCCAGAACGGCGATGCCCACGACGGCCCAGGTCTGATTGCCGAGCACCTTAAAACGCGAGCGCGAGCAGGAGTTCTCGATCACGCCGCACACGACAAAGTCGATAAGGCACTTAACAAGGAAGATGACTGCGCCCAGAACGGCGGCGGCGCCCACGGTCGCGGGCTCGCCCCAGGGGACGAAGATCGCGCAGAACCAAGCGACAACCAGGACCTGTTTCATGGACATGGCGAGCTTGGCCATGGCGAGCGACGGGCCCGAAAGCTCGGCGAGCGGACCTTCCTGAAGCTCTTGCTCGGCCTCGGCCTGATCAAAGGGCAGCTTGCCGAGTTCCATGTAGCAGGCAATCGCAAAGGCGATGCCGGCAAGGATCACGGCGACCGGCGCGTCGATGGCGCCCGTCATGATGTGCTGACCCATGGTGGCGATGTCGGTGGAACCGCACACCAGGGCGGCGGCAAACAGCGCCAGCAGCATGGACGGCTCGATGAGCACGCTCATGAGCAGCTCGCGGACGCCGCCGATACCGGCGTAGGCGTTGGACGAATCCACACCGCAGAGGGCGAAGAAGAAGCGGGCGAGCGCCAGGCTGTACATGATGGTGATGGCGTCACCAAAGACCGGGATGGGGCTTTGTGCCGTAAAGAGCGGCAGGCCCATCGCGAGCATAAAGGCGACGGCGAAGAACAGCGGCGGCATGATGCGCAGCGCAAAGCTCGCATCCTCGCTCTGGGACTCGGGGCGCGCAAAGAGCTTGGCCAGGTCGCGATAGTCCTGCATGATGCTGGGGCCGCGACGGTTGTGCATCTTGGCGCGGATCACGCGGCCGAGACCGGAGAAGAACGGTGCGACGGCCATGACGACCACACCCTGCAGAACGGCAAGTACGATGTTGTTCATGCTCTCCCCTCCTTAACCCATTTTCACGGCGAGCACGAGGAACACCACGAGTGCCGCGACGATGTAGCAGATATAGATGCTGTAGTTGCCGCCCTCGAGCTTAGTCGCGAGGTCGGCGAGCTTCTCGACACCCTTATGCGGGGCATCGACGAGAACCTTGTCGGGTACGGGCTCCACAGCCTCGGCCACACCGGTGAGCTTCTGGAAGAAGTGCGCGATGGACCAGCAGACGGCCGTGCAGCGGTCGCGCAGCGTGTAGAGCGGCTGCATAAACCAGGACACCTCGGAGGCAAAGGTCGTGGCCACGACGGGCATATGCTCGTTGGGAGCATAGCCGCATGCCCACGGCTGGGACTTCTGCACCTTGCCGACGGTCTTGAGCTTGCGATAACCGCAGGCAAGACCGACGAGCACCACGAGCGCAATAGCGATCGCGGGCGTGGAGGTGGCAGCGCCGGAGTACTGGTTCATGAGCTCCATGCCCTCGGCGGCAAACACGCCGCCGTACGGATGCATCACGGACGCGGCGACATCGACCAGCACGGGCGCGATCACGGGAGCGCCAATGCCCAGCACGACGCAGATGGCCGCGAGCAGGCCCTGCGCGAACACCATGGGGGCGGGAACCTCCTTGGCATTGGCCGCAGCCTCGGAACGGGGCGCGGAGGCAAAGGAGACGCCATAGGCCTTGACGAAGCACGTGACAGCCAGCGCGCCGGTAATGGCAAGCGCGACGGCAGCGAACACGGCCACAATCATGACGGCCTTGTCGCCCTGCATGGCGGCATTAAACAGCGACTGGTAGGTAAACCACTCGGAAACAAAGCCGTTAAAGGGCGGGATGGCCGAGATGGCAAGCGCGCCAACGAGGAAGCAGATGGCCGTTGCCGGCATACGACGGAACAGGCCGCCCATCTTCTCCATATTGCGCGTACCCGTAGAGTACAGCAGCGCACCGGCGCCCAAGAACAGCTCGCCCTTAAACATCGCGTGGTTAAACGTGTGGTAGAGGGCGGCCATCAGGGCCAGGACGGCGATGCCGACCGAGTTGAGCGCCATGGCGGCCATGGAGGCGCCGACGCCGAGCAGAATGATGCCGATGTTCTCGACGGAGTGATAGGCCAGCAGGCGCTTGATGTCATGCTCCTGCAGGGCGAAGGCCACGCCGAGGACCGACGAGATCGCACCGAAGACCATGACCATAAGGCCCCACCAGACCTGAACGCCCGAGGCGGAGAGCAGGTCGAGACCAACCTTGAGGATGCCGAAGATACCGATCTTGATCATGCCGCCGGACATGAGGGCCGACACGTTGGACGGCGCCTCGGGATGTGCCTTGGGCAGCCAGCCGTGCAGCGGGATGATACCGGCCTTGGCGCCAAAGCCAAAGAAGGCGAGCACAAAGCACACGGATGCGACAGCGGGGCTAAACTGCGTGGCGCGGAAATCCGCAAAGGCAAACGAGCCACCGGCGAAGTTGGTCATGGTGAGGAAGCTCGCCATGATGAGCACAAAGCCCACGTGCGCGATCACAAAGTAGAGCCAACCGCCATGGATGGAGTTCTCGTTCTCCTCGATCACGACCAGGAAGTACGAGGTCAGCGACATGAGCTCAAAGGCGACCAGGAACCAAAACACGTTGTCGGCGGTGATGACGAGCATCATGGACGCCACAAAGGTGTTAAAGAAGAAGCCGGCGCGGCCCTTTTTGCCCGGGTACTCATCAAAGTAGTTGAGACCGTAGATCGAGCCGGCAAAAGCGAGCACCGAGATGAGCGCCACGAACAGGCCGGACAGCTGATTGAGCAGCAGCTGGAAATGGGCAAACGGGAAGAACACGATGGTGTCGACCGACGTGACATCGCCCAGCACGGCCTGGATACCGGCCACAAACGAAAGCACCGCGGCGACGGCGCCGATAAGGCAGCCGGCGGTCTTGGCGGCGTTATCGGCCTTGATCAGCAGAACCGAGGCGAGCGCACCGATGCACGAGACGGCAAGCGATGCGATAAACAGCGTCATGCTATCCATTGTTTACGCTCCCTTCTGCTTTCTCGGACAGGCCCTGGGCCACAGCGGTAACGTCGACGGACGGACCGTTTTCGATCGAGCGCAGGCGCTTGGCCTCGTCGAGCTCGCGATCGGCCGCGCCGCCCATGACGGTCAGCGCCTTGGTGGGGCACGCCGCCACACAATGCGGGCCGTCCGGATCGAAGGCGCACAGATCGCACTTGACAGCGCAGGTGTACTGGCCGGGAGCCCACGTAAGAAGGCTGCTCAGGGACTTAGGATACGAAGGCGTCGGGTCGCACATGCCTGCGACACCGGCGATAGACGTGCCATCGGGATGGATGGCACCGAAGGGGCACGCGATGGCGCACAGCCTGCACCCGATGCACTCCTGCTCCTTTACGTGGATGCGGTCGCCATCGTGCTCGATGGCATTCACCGGGCAGACCTCGGCGCAGGGGGCACCCTCGCAATGGTGGCAGGCAAGGGCGGCCGAAATACCGCCGGTCTTCACGAGCGCCAGGCGCGGCGTATCCTGAAGACCCTGCATCCGGTGAGCGTCGGCACAGGCGGACTGACATGTTCCGCAGCCGATGCACCTCTCCGGGTTGATGTCGATGAAGCGGTTCATCCCCACTTCCTTTCAAAATAACGGGCCGGGCTCCCGAACGTACGGGACGCCCGGCCCAAATAGCCAACGAGAACGGGACTACACGATTTGGTTCACGTGCGTCTCGTCGTCGAACTTGGCGGCGCCGGGCTCAACGTCCTGGGGAGCGGCGGCGTCCACCAGAGCCTGCTTGAGCTCGGTGTACTGACGCTCCACCTCGCCCTCGGCCCAGACCTGGTCAGCGATAGCGTCGACCTGGCAGGCGGAGAACTTGTCCTCGGGCGTATGCGAGACCGGGTCGACCTTGTGCATGGTCAGCTCGTTGCACTTGCCGATCCACCACTGGTAGGTCATGTAGACCGTGCCCTTGTTGATGCGATCGCTCACGTCGGCGCGGCTGTATACCTGGCCGCGGCGGCTGTGAATCGAGACGATGTCGCCGTTCTTGATGCCGCGCGCCTGGGCGTCCGCGGGATTCATGCGGACAAAGCCGGGCTCGTCGGCAAGCAGCGCCAGCGTCTTGCAGTTGCCGGTCATCGAGCGGCAGCTGTAGTGGCCGACCTCGCGGACGGTGCACAGGATGAGCGGGTACTCATCGTCGGGAAGCTCGGAGGGCGCCTCCCAGTCGTGCGCCATCAGGTTGGCGCGGCCGTCCTTGGTGGTGAACTTGCCACCAGCGAACATGTCGGGCGTACCGTGGTCGTTCACATCGAGGCTCTTGACGGGCCACTGGGCGTAGCCGCCCTCGGGAGCCATCTTCTCGTAGGTCGCGCCCACAAAGTTGGGGCACAGGCTAATGCACTCGTTCCAGATCTGCTCGGTGTTGTCGTAGTGCATGGGGTAGCCCATGCGCGTAGACAGGTCCGCGAAGATCTCCCAGTCGTGGCGGCACTCGCCCTTGGGCGGAACGGCCGCGTCAAAGTGCTGGAAGCTACGGTCGGATGCGGTAAAGACACCCTCGTGCTCGCCCCAAGAGGTGGCAGGCAGGATGACGTCGGCGAGCATGGTCGTCTGCGTCATAAAGATGTCCTGGCAAATGAACAGATCCAGTTCGGAGAGCGTCTTGCGCATTCCGGCCGAATCGGGCTCGGTCTGCACCGGGTCCTCGCCGTAGTTGTAGAAGCAGTGCACCTTGCCCTCGTCGACCAGGTGGCCCAGGTCGGTGAGCTTGTAGCCCTCCTCGAGCGGAAGCTTTTCCTCGGGCACGCCCCAAGCCTTGGCAAACTTGGCGCGCACTGCCGGGTCGGTGACCTTCTGGTAGCCAGGGTACAGGTTGGGCAGCATGCCCATATCACAGGAGCCCTGGACGTTATTCTGGCCACGCACGGGCGCGAGACCGGAATTGGGTTTGCCGATCTGGCCGGCAACGCAGGCGATGGAGGCGATGGTGTGCACCGTCTTCAGGTTCTGCTTCTGCTGGCATACGCCCATGCCCCAGCCAATGATGGCAGAGGGCTTCGCCGTGGCGTACATCTCGGCAGCTTGGTGAATCAACGCGGGCTCGACACCCGTGATGTCCTGTACGGATTCGGGAGTGTAGTTCTTGATGGTCTCCCACCACTCGTCAAAGCCGTTCGTGTGCTCGGCGACGAATTCCTTGTCGTAGAGGCCATCGCTGACCAGACAGTTGGCAAAGGCGTTGAGGAACGCAACATTGCAACCGTTCTTGATCGGAAGGTAGAGATCGGCGATACGCGCGGTTTCGATATGGCGCGGGTCGGCGACGATGATCTTGCAACCCTTTTCTTTGGCTCGCACGATACGCCTTGCGACGATGGGGTGCGAATCGGCAGGGTTATAGCCGAAGAGGAAAATGCAGCCCGCATCCTCCATACCGGGGATGGAGCATGACATGCAACCTGAACCAACCGTGTCCATCAGACCGAGGACAGTAGGGCCGTGTCAAGTACGGGCGCAGTTGTCCACGCTGTGGGTGCCGATGCACGCACGCGTAAACTTCTGCATAACGTAGTTCGCCTCATTGCCGCCGCCTCGCGAAGAGCCGGTGGTCATGACAGCGTTAGGACCATATTCGTCAATTATGGCCTGCATCTTAGATGCGGTGAAATCCAGTGCCTCGTCCCAGCTTACGCGCTCAAGATCCGCGCCCTTAGTGCGGCGGATCATCGGGTGCAGTACGCGAGGAGTCAAGATCTTGGTGTCGTTGATGAAGTCGTAGCCGCTCATGCCCTTAAGGCACAGCTCGCCCTGATTGGTGATGCCGTTGAGCGGTTCGGTACCCACGACCTGGCCGTTTTGGACCAAGAGGTTAAACTGGCAACCGGCGCCGCAATACGGGCAGATCACTTTATGCTTCTCCATGACACCCTCCTTCCTTTCTCTGCTACCGATTAATCGGTACTTATTTGACAATCGTTGGGCTTGTATGGCCGCCCGCCTACGCCTCGTTTTCGATGGTGGCGCGGGCACGCTCGGCAGTCAGTTCCGCCAGGCGCTCATCGTCTACCAGGGTGAGGCCCTTGGTCGGGCACGCCTCGGCACACGCCGGACCGCCGGGACGGTCCACGCACAGGTCGCACTTGAGCACGAAGCTCTTGGTCTGCGAACCCACGCGAACGTCGCCCATCAAGACCGGAACCTGCGTGGTCGCCACGCTCACGGCGCCAAAGGGGCATGCCATGACGCAGCTCTTGCAACCGATGCAGTTGTCCTCGTTGACGCCGATGCGATGGTTCTTTGGATCAAAGAACAAGGCGCCCGTAGGACAGGCCTTCGCGCACGGGGCATCCTCGCAGTGATGGCAAGCCACCGGTGCGGAGATCTCGTACGTACGCGTCACGCGCAGGCGCGGCGCGGCGATGTTACCGGGGATGTCGTGCGCCTCGATACACGCCGCCATGCAGGTTTGACACCCAATGCAGCGCGAAGAATCGGCTACGACTCGCTTATTACCCATGTTGTTCACTCCCTCCTGAATCCCTTGTCGGAGAGACCCTGTCGACATTGACCCAAGCCGCCCGTGGCCTGGCATCGACGTATCGAATGCATACGGCGAAACATGCACTCGGTAGAGTTTCTCCAACGATATACAGGTTAAATATACGCAGTTGCAGGGGGCAAACTTGAGCATAGGCCCTGCAATACGAGTGTATTGCAGGGGTTTGGGCTGGTTGGGATTATTCTCTGGAAGCTATAAAGGCGAGTGTATTACACGCGTACGCCCAAGAAAGATTTCACGCTCATTTCTGAAGGATGTAGTACGTTTGTAATATCGTTTACACTCAATTACTCTAGTGCAATAAAGTAGTGGTTGTAAGATTGGCTATTATTAGCCGTTACTGTATATGACTATTCATATTGCACGCTCATTAAGGGAGGCCAGTGATGTCATCGACTCAAAAACGAGCCATCCTGCAGGTGCGCATTCGCGAGGAAGACAAGCAACATGCCGAGCGTCTCTACGACGCCATGGGCACATCGCTCGCCGAGGCCGTCCGTCTTTTTGTCGCGCAGAGCATTTTGATGCGCAAGCTTCCCTTTCAGCCGGTCGCCGTGCGCTCAAAGGACGGCACCGCCGCCTATGGATCGCTCAAAGCATATGGGGACCCCAATCGCCGCTCCGAGGAGCGTAACGCCTGGATTGAGTACCTTGCTACAGAAAGCGACGATTCGATTTTGGGTCCCGAGGAAGTAGATATCCATGAGTAGCACCATCATCGACGAGACCGTCATCCTACGCTACCTGCTTGACGACGACGAGGTCCTGTCACCGCGCGCCGCCAAGGTCATCGCCACGCGCACCGCTCGCGTCTACCCCGAGATCATCACGCGCGTCGCCGTTACGCTGCGTGACGTCTACAAGGTCCCGCGTGTGGAGATTGCGACGGCCATGACCAAGTTGCTCGATGACGTCATGGTCGACGAGCCCACCGTTGTCTCCCTTGCCGTCAAACTCTTTGGCAAGACCCATATGGACTTTACCGACTGCCTCCTCGCCGCCCGAACCGCCATCTACAACGATGATGTCGTGAGCTTTGGCAAGCCCATCATCCAAGGCATGATCGATTACCGCCACAAGCGCCAAACCGCAGCCGAAGCCCGCAGCCGAAGCACCGACTCCACCATCGACAAGCTCCGCCACCGCCCCCGCAGCTAACCGGCAGGCAACGGCATCGCCCGCCTCTCAGCCCCATCCCCTCCTAAGTTGCGGTGAAATAGTTCCTGGATTTAAGCTTATTCGAGCTTTTCAGGAACTATTTCACCGCAACTTTCTGTAAGGGTGGTTTTTTGTGCCGCCGAGGGGCACTAATCAACCGTTTGCCGATCTGTTTGGCCCTGACTCATGACTCTGACCTGCCCCGTCAAGCTTTTGGTCAGTTTATGGCAAGGTCTGGCGAACCAAATATGGGATAGCGTAGTGTCATTCACTCCCCCTCGAGACCATGGGGTCGAAAATGAGCCATGATAAACGCTGTTCCAAACCGCAAATAGAGCTGTTCTTCCGGTTATTCGAGGCCCATCATGGCGGGCATCTGTTTGTAGCTACCAAAAAATGGGATGAACGCTGTGCCTACGCGCTCATGCAAAAAGAGATGATTATTCGACTCTACAACCATGTCTACGCTGATCCCGCATATTGGAATGACCTCGGCGTCGAAGATCGCATCTTTCAATTGGCATCCGCTATTGCGGTCGTTGAACCGGATGCCGTGTTTTGTGGAGCAACGGCGGCACTGCTCTATGGCATCGGTTCTGCATATTCGCTTCTCGACAAGGTGCAAGTGCTGCTGCCGCGTTCCACCAGACGCGATATGTACGAATTCGTTGAATACCGACGATGGCGGCCGGGCGACGTATGGCATCTCGGCCCGTTTACGTTAACGGATCCATATCGCACGGTGGTCGACATCGCCCGAACGAGCGCTTTTCGATATGCACTAGGCTATGCCGACGGGTTGGCTCGTGAGTACGGTGTCGAGCGTGAAGAATTGCGTACATATGCACAAGCGAACTGCCGCGGACTGCACGGCATTGCGCGCGCATTTGACGTTTTTGAACACATGGATGGCAGATCGGATAACGGCGGAGAATCCGAAGCACGGGCGGCAATGATTCTGGCGGGGGTTGCCGCTCCTGAACTTCAGGTTGAAATCACTCGACCGGGAAACGCCGGCTATTATTTGGCAGATTACGGCTGGCAGATGCCAAACGGCTCTTGGATGCTGACTGAGCTGCATGGACTAGGCAAGTTTGAGGACGATGCCCAAAATGATCCGGAACATACTGCGGCAAAAACCTATCGAGCTGCCCTCATGCGCGATGCGAACCTGCGTGCCATGGGCCACAACGTCATCCATTTCAAGCTCTCAGACACCTACGATGTCAAAGCGTTCGGCTCCATGATGCGCGGCTACGGTATACCAACCACAAAACCCTACGCAGACTCCTGACCGGCTGCCCTCATCTTCTCGACAACAGAACCCATCATCGACCCAGACCGCTCGGCCTCAATAAGTTGCGGTGAAATAGTTCCTGGATAACAGCTTTTGCGGCTAATCCAGGAACTATTTCACCGCAACTTAGGAGGGGATGTGGGGTCCCGGCATGTATATGAAAATGGCTCTGGTCCCAAAAGGAATCAGAGCCATTCATATATCTTGTGGAGCGGGCGACGGGAATCGAACCCGCGTCATCAGCTTGGAAGGCTGGGGTTCTACCATTGAACTACGCCCGCAAGATATGGTCGGGACGACAGGATTTGAACCTGCGACATCCTGCTCCCAAAGCAGGCGCGCTACCAAACTGCGCCACGTCCCGAAGGTGTTGAGCAGCTAAGGTCTAAACCTTGCGTGTCCCAAAGCGAAGGAAATTATAGGGGAGACTCCCCGCCTGTGCAAGCGCAGAAACCCTAGCTCCTCGAATGTGCGACAAACTGGCTATGAACCAGACCGATCACAAACGCCACCACAGCAACCGGTGCCCACGCAGCACCGATATCTGCCAGCGGTAATGCATCGAACGGCAGCCACACGCCCGCAAAGAACGCGTCGCGGACCGAAGTGATTACGCTCTGCACCGCGACAACGCCGCCGACCCAGACCCACACCTGCGGATGTGCGTCGCAAAAGCCGTGAACCAGGCCCATAAGTACCAGCACGATGGCAACGGGGTACAGGGCATTGAGCATGGGCACCGAGAACATGAGGATCACGTCGAGGCCCACGTTGGAGAGCACGCACGAAAACGCTGCGAACACAAAGGCGAGAATCGCAAAGGGACAGCGCATGGCCTCCTCGGAGGCCTCCGCTCCCCCTTTAACCACATACGTCTCGCAGAAGTAACGCGAGCAGCAGCTGATAAGGCCAATGCACACGTTCATGCAGGCAAGGAAGAAGATGGCGAAGACCACAACCGTGCCGGCAAGACCAAAGTGCATGGAGGCAGAGCGGGCAAGGATGGCGGCGCCGTTGGTGGCATCGGGCATCACGGTGCTGAGCTGCGTGCCGGCAAGCGCCAGGCCGCAGTAGATGATGGTCATGAGCACGCCGGCGATCACACCCGAACGCGAGATCTCAAAGGCCACGCGCCTATCGTCGGTAACGCCGAGCTCATGGATGGTCTCGGCGATGATGATGCCAAAGGCGAGCGACGCGAGCAGGTCCATGGTCTGGTAGCCAGTCAAAAAGCCCTGCACGGCAGCACCGGCATTGTAGGGAGCCTGCGGCGCGGCAGCGGGACCCAACGGCGAGACCACGGCGGCACCCACGACCAACACGATGAGCGCAATGAGCGCGGGGCCCGTAATGCGGCCGAGCACGCGTGTGATGACGCCGGGGCGTAACGTAAGTGCAAATGCGACCACGAAGAAGGCGACGGCAAACACCAGGCGAGCCGTGCCAAGCGAGATGCCCTCGGGCAGCAGCGGCACCAACATTTCGAAGGCCGTGGAGCTCGTACGCGGAATGGCCAAGCACGGACCGATGGCCAGATACACCGCCGCAACGAAGAATTCGCCGAACTTGGGGTGCACGCGGCCGGCAAGCTCGCGCGCCGTTCCGGCAAGCGCCACAGCGATAAAGCCCATAACGGGCAGGCCGATGGCGGCAATCAAAAAGCCGATCATGGCAAGCGGCGTGGCAGAGCCTGCCTGCAGCGCCAGCAGCGGCGGAATAATGAGGTTGCCGGCGCCAAAGAGCATCGAGAACAGGGCGATGCCGACGGTAACGACATGGTCGGAACGTAGACCACGCGAGGCGGATGAGGCCATGAGAGCACCTTTCGAATCAAAACAAAAACGGGACGGGCAAAAGACCCGTCCCGCAAGTATAAACGGTCTAGCAGCTTTAGCAGGCTAAATCGCGCAAAGCGCCAATCGCGGTGTCGACTTCTTCGTCCGTATTGAAATACCCAAACGAGAAACGAACGACGCCCTGACGCTCGGTCCCCAGCGCACGGTGCATGAGCGGGGCGCAATGGGCACCGGGACGGGTCGCAATCCCCCACCCTTGCATGAGCGCGTCCGAGATCTCGGCAGAGTCGATATCACCCACGTTGAGCGACACGATCGCCGAGCGCGCGGGTTGGTCAAACGCACCGTAGAGCGCAATGCCGGGGATTTCGCGCACGCCAGCGAGAAAGCGATCCGCCAGTGCTCGCTCGTGTGCCGAGATCGCCTCGACCCCACCCTGGGCCTCGATAAAGTCGAGACCTGCGGAAAGACCCGCGATGCCATGGCCGTTGAGCGTACCGGCCTCCAAGCGCGTGGGCCACTCAAGCGGCTGCAGCGCGTCGAAGCTGTGCACGCCCGTACCGCCCATGGCCCACGGAGCCACGTCAATGCCCTCCGCCACGGCCAGGCCGCCGGTGCCTTGGGGCCCCATGAGCCCCTTGTGGCCGGTAAAGCACACAATGTCGAGCCCCATGGCATCCATGTCAATCTTCGCCGTACCGGCAGACTGAGAGGCATCGACGATCACCAGCGCGCCGGCTGCATGGGCTATGGCCGCCACGCGCGCAATGTCGACCGCGTTGCCGGTCACATTAGAGGCGTGCGTCACCACCACGGCACGTGCACCGGGCGTGACCAGCTGCTCGAGCTCGTCGTAATCGAGTACGCCGTTCGCGTCACAGCCCGCATGCTCAACTGTCACGCCTTGCTCGGCAGCCAAGCGGTTGAGCGGGCGCAGCACGGAGTTATGCTCGAGCACCGTCGTAACCACACGGTCGCCGGGGCGTACCACGCCATTGATGACGGTGTTGAGCGCCGCGGTGGAGTTGGGCGTAAAACAAACATGGTCAGCACGCGGGCAGCCCAGCAAACGCGCAAGCTTGGCGCGGCAGCCGTGGATGGTACGCGCCGCGTCAAGCGCGCCCGACGTCGCGCCGCGTCCGGCATTGCCGAGCGAGCACATCGCCTGCGTCACGGCATCGATGACCGTCTGCGGCTTGTGCATGGTCGTCGCCGCGTTATCCAGGTAGATCATCGCACGACCTCCCACATATCGATCACGGTAAAGCCCTCGGTGGGGACGCCCGCCGCGGCAAGCTCGCCGCGCAGCAGGTCCTCATCGGCAGGCAACGCCTTCCACGCCAGACCGCAGCCGGCAGCGACCTCCCCGGGCACGGGAATCGTTCGCCCGGGAAGGCCGCGCTCGATGCACAGGGACTCGCAGCCCATGGCGGCCGCCGTGGTGGGAAACGTGATGACAAGCGCCGGGCGCTTCTCCCTCATGGCAACTCCAACCAATACGCTACGGGCGCACGACGCGCACGGCCTGCTCCATCTTCTCCACGATCACGTACATGTTGGTGACCTCGCCCACCGCAAGCTGGTCTTTAATGCCATAGTGGTCCAGGCAGGTACCGCAGGTGAGAATCTCGACACCCTGCTCCGCCAGGCCCTTAAGGTCGTCGAGCACCGGCGAGCCCTCGACGGTGAGCTTGGCGCCGCCGTTGTAGAACAGCATGGTCGCGGGTAGCTCCTCCTGCTGCGTCACGGCAAAGATGAAGGCCTTCATGAGCTTGTGGCCCAGCTCGTCGTCGCCGCGACCCATGCAGTCGGTGTAGACGGAAATGACGAGCTTGCCCTTGCCGGCGCTGGCATCACAGAAGGCAGCGCCATCCTGCTCGGGATCGGCCACGGCAACGGCGCCAGAGGTCGCCACGGTCACGTGCCACTCGGCGTCCGAGATCTTCTCGACCGAGGCCGTGCAGCCCTTCTCCTGCGCCATCTTGGAGATGTTCTTGACGGCGGTCTCGTTATCGACCGCGGTCACGACGGCGCCCTCGCCATCGAGCTGCTTCAGGGCTTTGAGCGTCTTGACGACGGGCAGCGGGCAGGCATCGCCCATGGCATTGACTTCAATCTTGGTAGACATAGTTTTTCCTTTCGAATAAATCGTTTTAGAACGGTACATAGCTCAATAAACGTGTCGTTAACGGACAACGTGGACGGCAGGACCGCCTGGCACCGGTTCGCACACGCGACCGACGACGGCGGCGATACGTCCTTCGGCATGCAGACGGCGCGCAAGCTCATCCACATCGGCAGCGGGCGCCGCGATAAGCAAACCACCCGAGGTCTGAGGATCGTACAGTGCATCCAACATGCCCAGCTCCAGGTCATCGTCGGCAGCCACGCGCGGTCCAAAGAAGTCCTGGTTGCGGTAGGCACCGGCAGGAATAATGCCCAAACGCGCCATATCGAGCACCTGGTCAAAGAGCGGTACCGCCCCCGACGCAAGTTCAATCTGCACGCCCGAGCCTTCGGCCATCTCGCACGCATGCCCGATCAGGCCAAAGCCCGTGATGTCGGTACAGCCGTGAAGCTCAAGTCCCTCGGCCAGACGAATCGGGGCCTCGTTGAGGGTGCGCATCGAGTCGAACATCGGACTGGCGTCATCCTGTTCGACGAGCTCGCCCTTAATGGCCGTAGTGATGATGCCCGAGCCGATTGCCTTGGTCAGCAGCAGAACATCGCCCGCGCGTGCGCCGCTGTTGGCGAGTATGCGGTCGAGCGCGACAAAGCCGCTCACGGACAGGCCGTACTTGGGCTCGTCGTCGTTGATGGTATGGCCGCCCGCGATGGAGCAGCCCGCCTCGACGCACTTGTTCGCGCCGCCCGCCAGAATCTGACCGGCAACCTCGACGCCCAGGCAACTGGGTATGCAGAGCAGGTTCATGGCATGGCTCGGTCGTCCACCCATGGCGTAGATGTCCGACAGCGAGTTGGCCGCGGCAATCTGGCCAAACAGGAACGGGTCGTCGACCATCGGTGGGAAGAAGTCGATTGACTGCACGAGGCCTAAGTTATCGCCAACGCGAAAGACGCTCGCATCGTCGGAGGTATCGAACCCCACGAGCAGGTTGTCGTTATGCACATTGGGCAAGTCGCCCAGGACCTGGGCGAGGGCTCCGGGAGCCAGCTTAGCGGCTCAACCGCTCGCGGCAGTCATAAACGTGAGCTTAATCTGATCGTCAGCCATACGAACCCCCTTCCGACAAATCAACGACTTTAAGTATACGCCCCAGGCACGCTTCCCAAGAGACCGCCGACGGCTCGAACGTCGAAGGCGGCGCCGCAAGCGCCTGCGCGATAGCATCTGCCAGTGCGCGCTCAAACAACGGAAGGTCGGCCGCCACGGGCGTGTCGACATCCGTCATACGCGGCGATGCCACCCACGTCACGGGAGCACCGGGAAGCATCGCCTCCATCCAGGGACGAACGCCGGGCAAATCGGTCGCCACAACTTTGCAGCCGCACGCGAGGGCCTCGATCGTCACGAGCGGCAGACCCTCGTAAAACGAAGGCAGCACAAAGACGTCGGAACTGCGGTAGGCATGCACGAGTCCATCGCTATCCAGGCGCCCCGCCAGCTTCACCGGCACATCCGAGGCCGCGGCCAAGCGCTCGATACGCGCGTACTCGGCATCGTCCCCGCGACCGCCCACAAGCACCAAGCCAGATGGGCGGACGCCATCGTCAATCGGCAATGACACGGCTCGAACCAGCGACTCGACGCCCTTTTTAAAGCAAATCTTGCCCACGTACACAAGCGATCCCGGCCGCCTCGCCACGCTTGCGTCGCGGCAGAAGACGCGATGGTCGTAGCCCGTCCCAATCACGTGGATGCGATCGGCATCGACGCCGCACACCAGGCCAATCTGCTCAGCCTGCTCAGCATGGAGCGCAAAGACGGCATCGAGCCGACGAACCGCATTTACGATGCGATCGCGCTCGAGCGCATGCGAACGCAGCTGGCGCAGATCGGTCGAATGGCACACGGCAACAACCGGCACGCCCCGGACGCACTCGCGCGCCAATGCGGTCACCAGATACAGGTGATGGCAGAGCACCAGATCGGGCCGAAACTCAGCCACCGCCCGATCGATTGCTGCAGCAAATGCCCGCTCAAATGCCTTGAGCATCGAAGGCGTCAGGTCACGATAGCGCGTGGAGGGATAGGGCATGACATCGGACATGCCACAGATGGGAAACGGCAGCTCGGGCGACTCGAACGGTACGGCAAACACGGCAGCAAGCCGGTCCAGCTCACCTTGGGTATCACCCGGCGCCGCGCCGCAAAGCACGGCGGCGCGATGCCCCGTCTCGATCTGTTCGCGCACGAGCGCGGCAAGGTAGGTGCCGCTGCCGGTGCTATCTGGTTTTTGTGCCGAGATATTGAGGATGCGCATGTCGCGGTACACCCCTAGGCCAAGGCGGCGGCGCGGACGGCAGCACCGATGGCACCGGCAAAGCGAGCCTGGGGCGAGGTGGTCACCGGCGACCCCAGTAGCTCGCCTAACCGCTCCACCACGAAGGCGTTCTCACACAAACCGCCGGTCAGGTAGTACGGGGCGCCCGCGGCCTGTCCGGCCATGGTCGCCACGCGCGAGACCACGCTGTCGATCACGCCACGCGCAATGTTCTCGCGCGGCTCACCGCGACCGATCAGGCTGATGACCTCGCTTTCGGCAAACACCGTGCACATGCTGCTGATCTTGGTGGGCTCACCGGAACGCGCAAGGTCGGCCATCTGCTGTTGGGAAATACCCAGACGGTCGGCCATGATCTCCAAAAAGCGGCCCGTACCGGCAGCGCACTTGTCGTTCATGGCGAACTTGGCCACGCGGCCACTTTTAAGCTGAATGACCTTGGTGTCCTGGCCGCCCACGTCAATCACCGTGCCGTAATCGCCAAACAGGCGCACGGCACCGGTGCCGTGGCAGGTAATCTCGGTCACGAGCTTGTGCGCATAGGGCACGGCGACACGGCCGTAGCCGGTCGCGACCACACGCACATCGTCGCCCGTCACGTCATAGCCCGCCGCTGCCAGTGCCTCGCGCAGCCGCTCGGAAGCATCGACCGAGGAGAACCCGGTTGGCTGCACGCACGTCCACGCCACCGAACCCTCCCCATCGACCACAGCAGCCTTAGCCGCCGTAGACCCGATATCGATCCCGATCCCTATCATGGCTCTCTTCCAATCTAAACATCAAAGGTAGCGGCGCGTTCAGGCGCCTTAGCTCTAAGTTTCTCATGTGCCGGAGATTGCCCCGAAAGAGAAGCGCAGCGTACTTTGGGTACGCAAGCGACGGTTTGAGGAGCAAGATCCGGTGCCTGAGGAAGCTAGAGGGTTTCGATAAAGGCAGCGATGCGGGTCTCAATCTGGCCCATGTCACCGTTGCTGTAGTCGGTCTCGATCTTCATATACGGAATACCCGCACCCTCGACGGCCTCCTGCATGCGCGCACTCTCCACGTTAAAGGTGTGGCAGGCCTGTAGCACGCTCTCTACCACGCCATCGACGTGATACTTCTCGGACATGGCCAGCGTGTTTTCCATACGGCCGTCGTTGGGCGTCATGACCGAGCAGTTAATGTCCAGGTAGCGGTCGGCGATGGCGCGCAGGATGTCGGGAGCCTCCGGGTCGATCATCATGGCCGCCGTGCGCTCGCCCGAGCAGTCGTCCATGCACACGACCACGCCGCCGTTGGACTCGATGGTGCGGCCGATTTTGTTGATCACGCCGCCCACCGGGCAGCCGGTAATCAGAATGCGCTTGGCATCCGCCGCGACCGGCCGCTCGCCCGCGTCGTAGGCCTCGCGCAGCTTGGCAACCTTTTGCTCCAGCTGCTGCGTATAGGCCTCGATATCAAAGCTGAACGTACCGGCGAACATGGTGCTCATCAGGTCGACGCCGCTCATGGCCGCCGGCTGGTTGGCCTGCAGCGCAAACATGTCGAGCTGGGCCGCGCGCAAGCGGTTGCGACGACGGACGGCAGCGCGCAGGTCATCGTCGGTAATCGTGATGCCGTAGAAGCCCTCGAGCTCCTCCTTGAGCAGGCGGCACTCCTCGTACCAGCCCTCGCGCTCGTAGGCGCGATCGCGGCCCTGCGGAAGATGCAGGATGTGCGTGCGCTTGAGCTCGTTGAGTAGCTCGTACATCTTCTTCTTGCCGTCGCAGGTGGTCTCGCCGATGATCATGTCACTAAAGTACGTAAACGGGCACTTTTGCGAATAGGCAAAACCGTACGTCGACTTGATGAGCGGACACAGATTTGCCGGCAGCACCTTCTCGGCCTCGGGAATTACCTCGTCGGATGTGCCGCACAAGGCCACACTTGCAGCGCCCGCGGCATCGATGATCTCGAGCGGCGTATAGCTGCACAAAAAGCCGACCAGGCGATTACCCGCCTGCTTATAATCCTTGACGCGGATAAACGATGCCTTGCGCTGCTCGTTGAACTCCTCAAACGTGCGCGGCAACGGCTGCTCAATATTTTCCGACATATAACTCCTTAACAAACCTTTTAACCAGCCAAGGAAACGGCTTTCCCGGGTGCCCGAGGTTGCCGTGAAAGAGAAGCGCCACATACTTTGGTACGCAAGCGACGGTTTGAACGGCAAGATCGGGTGCCTGGGGAAGCCGCCGGGACGGATAGACCTAAATGGTTTCCAAGAAAGCCTCAATGCGCGTCTGCAGCTGGCCTGCGTCCTCGCCGGCGTAGTCGGTGGCGACGTGCATAAACGGAATGCCTGCCTCCTCGGCGGCCTTCTCCACGGCAAACGACTCCATCTCGTAGAGCGTGCAGAACTGCAGGGCCACGTCGACGATGCCGTCGGCATGCAGGTCCTTGGCCATCTGGACAATGTCCTCCATACGCTGGTCGTTGGGCGTAAAGACGGCGCAGTTGATCTTAAAGTAGCGCTCGGCGATGGCATCGAGCATCTCGTCGACCGTCTCGCCGGACTCGTCGACCAGGTCCTTGTAGTAGCGCGAACCCGTGCAGGACTCCTCGCCTACCACAACGCCGCCGGCCTTCTCGATGAGGTTGAACAGCTTCCAGTTGGGCACGGCCATGGGCGTGCCGGTGTACAGGATGCGCTTGGTCCCCTTGGGCGCCACGCCCTCGCCGGCCTCGACACGCTGCTCGCACTCAGCCGCCATATCGTTGATGGCTCCGGTCAGACGCGGCGTGTCGTCCATAAAGGCGGCCTGGACGGTCAGCAGGCTGTCGAGGCCGCTGATGGGCGCCGGGTCGGCTGCGCGCGTGGCAGCGAGGCGCTGCAAGGCGCGACGCTTCTCATTGACGGCGTGAATGGCGGCCTTCAGACGCTCAGGCGTTATCGTGACGCCGCACTCTTCCTCGATCTTGGCGGCGAGCTTCTTGACCTCGGCCTTCCAGGTCACGAGCGTCGACTCGTCGTGCACATTGGGGATATCCATGACGTACATGTTCTTTTGCGTGGCAAAGAACTCATAAGCCTTCTTCTTGCCATCGCAGGTGTTCTCGCCCACCACCAGGTCACTCGACTCAATGTAGGGGCAGACCTCGCCCAGTTTAAAGCCGGCAAAGCTCTTGATAAGCGGACAGGTGTTGCGCGGCAGGTGCTCCTCGACCTTATCGGTTGCCCAATCGGCACCCGAGCAAAGACCCACGGGGATACCGTCGCAGGCAAGTACGATCTCCTCGGGCACGTAGACACAGAACGAGCCCACGATCTTGGTGGCCTCGCCAGGCTCCTTCTTGTCGAGCATCTCCTTAATGCGGCCGCTATGGATGTTGGTGGCCACAAAGTCCAGGTAGGACGTGGACTTGGGACGATTGTTCTGCGTCAGGAACATGTCCCCATACATCTGGCCCACGGCACCCAGCAGCATGTCATGGTCGGCAAGATTCATGCCGAGGCTCTCCCACATCGGATGGAAATCAAATTCTTCAGCCATAACGGTTCCCCTCTCGAACCAAAATCGGATAACAACGGTATCGATGCACGACGGACGACGATTGCCCGACCGTGCTCAAACCCGGAATTTTAGGGAACCTGCTTTGCGGTCGATTATTTAGTTGTGCGTCGTCTCTCCCGGAGCCGTGAACATACCTGCTCATATGCGGCTCCGAGCCATATACAGGGCGCGCGCGGCAACGCGACGCGAATATGTCATCTGCAGCACCGGCGCACCCTCCTTTTTTCTTATTGAAGGAAACTATATCAGCGGTCATCATCCAGACGAACACCGCCGACACGTGTACGACAGCTTCGGGATGCGAGCATCTCGCTGTCTGATAAATAGTTATCAGATTGATAAGATTTTGTCATCCCCGATTCGGCGAATGGCGACCCGCTAAGGAGCCGGACGGCCAAAAAGCCGATTCCCGGCCGTACCCGCACGCCGCGCTATCGGCAAACGAGATGAATCCTGCTGGCATCAAAATGCATGCGCAGGGTCTCACCCGCCTGTGGCAGCTCTTCCACGGGTACACTCACCTTATTCACCTTCCACTGCAAGCGCGTCGGCGCATCAACACGCGGCACGTCCAACAGCACCAGGCGCTCAAAGCGAGAATCGCTCACGCGAGCCACATGCAAGTCGTAACTGTTGCGACCCCGCTCGGCACGGTTGTCCACATGGAAGTAGCTTGCGCGAATGCCCAGATATGCCACGTCATCGGGAACCTCGCGACCAACGTTAAAGGTCATGCCCCAGTCGAGGGCCTCAACTTCTTCGTCGCCAATCTTGCGCGCCCGGCTTGTGTTCTTGCAGCCCGTCAGGCGCAGTGCCGCCAGCGTCTGCGGACGGCGGACCACGTCCTCGACGGAGCCGATCTCCTCAACATGCCCGTCGTGCATCACGCAGATGCGCGGGCACAGGCGGCACGCTTCGTCGATGTCGTGGCTCACGTAGAGCACGGTGCGGTTGCATACATCGAACAGGTCGAGCATGTTCTGCTCGAGTGCGCTCTTAAGATAGGAATCGAGTGCGCTCATGGGCTCGTCGAACATAAAAATGCCCGGATGCGCCGCCACCATGCGGGCAAGCGCCACGCGTTGCTGCTGACCGCCCGAGAGTCGCGCGGGATAGCGGTCGGCAAAGTCGGCCAGTCCAAAAATACCCAGGTAGCGCTCGGCAAGTTTTTTGCGCGCGGCGGCGTCGCCCGCATCCTTTACACCGGCGCATACGTTATCGGCCACCGTCATGTTGGGGAAAAGCTGGTAGTTTTGGAACAGCAGGGCGCATTTTCGCTCCTGGGGCGACAGGTTGATGCCCGCCGCCGAGTCAAAAAAGGTCACGCCGTTGACGACGATCTTGCCCTCGTCGGGCGTCTCAACACCGGCAATGCAGCGCAGCGTGCAGCTCTTGCCGCAGCCCGAGGCACCAAGCAGCGCCACACGCTCCTCGCCGGCCTCAAGCTGCATATCGAGCATAAACCCCGGATAGCGCTTTTTTATGTCCAGAACGAGTGACATGGCCTATCGACCTCCCTGCATAGCGGGCTCATCGCGCATGAGCTCAGCCAATGCCTCGCGATCGATACGCAGAGCATCGCCGCCCGCCGGATCGAGCGAATCGCCCTGACCGGCGAGCTCTTTGGCCTGCTTGCGCTCCGCACGGGAAAGACCACGCTCGCGGTACTTTTGCGAATGTGCCGTGTACATGTTGATGAATAGGATGACCAGGAAGCTGAACGCAATTACGACCACGACCCAAAAGAGGGCCACCGACGTGTTGCCGCCCATCCACTCAAAGTAGATGGCGATGGGAATGGTCTGCGTAATGCCGGCGTAGTTGCCCGCAAAGAACAGGGTGCAGCCAAACTCGCCCATCGCGCGGGCAAAGGCGAGCACCGTGCCGGCGGCAATCGAGGGCCAGCCAAGCGGCATCATAAGCTTGGTAAAGATGCGACGCTCGGACCAGCCCAGCGTGCGCGCCGCATCGAGCATCTGCGTGTCGAGGCTCTCGAAGGCTCCGAGTGCCGTACGATAGACCAGGGGAAACGACACCACCACGGCAGAGATCACCGCCGCGGGCCACGTAAAGACAATCGAGATGCCGTGCGCAATGAGCCACTGGCCCACCCCGGTCGAGCGGCCAAACAGCATGAGGAGCAGAAAGCCGCAGACCGTGGGCGGCAGCACCATAGGAATCGTAAAGACCGAATCAAGCAAACCCTTCACGCGGCTCGAGGTACCCATGGTCTTCCATGCGGCAAACAGGCCCAGTGCAAAGGAGATCAGCAGGGCAAGGCCGCTCGTTTTGATGGACACCCAAAACGGGCGATAGTCGATGTCGCCCAAAAAGGAGGCCAGAGAGGTCAAGGACCCCCGCTCGTCCCGCAACACGACAGACGATGCTTCTACCATTTGAGCGCTATCAAGCCAACGCGCGCCGCCCTTGGCATCACCCGAGGCTGATGCAATCACCACATAGCGGTCCCCATCCGCACCGCGCTCGTCAAAGCCATAGGTATACCCGCCGGTCTCAAACGTTGTTTCCGCCGTGACATACCAAGGAAGATCCACGTCCTCTAGCTGCGCACCTCCCATGCAGTTTGCGCTGTCGAGCTCACAGACGAGGGCCTTGAGACCCGATACGCACTCGTTGTCCTGCAGATCCAATCCATACTTCTCGACCGCCTTGGGCGATATCCACATCACAACGCGATCGGCAGCAGGCGCCGCTACAAGGTCCACGTCCTCGTCAACGGGAAACCGGTAGCCCTCAGGCTGGCCCTCCATGGCACGAGCGGTCCCCTTTGCCAACCGCTCAAAACCCTCGATCCCATAGGAAAGCCCATGAGCGGTCGCAGCAGTCTGGGCCCCGTCCTCAGCGTCCCCAGCAAACGCAAATCCCGGCACCCAGCAAAGCGCGAAGGTCAAAGCACAGGCGACAAGCATGCGGAATCTATTAAGCACGAAAAGCTCCAAGCGAATACAAGGACGGAGTGAAACACAAAACGATGGAATTATCGCGCCAAGCCGCACTACGCGGAAAGCTCAAAGCCGTACTTGGCCCAAATCTTCTGAGCCTTCTTGTTGGTTAGGCAGAAGTCGATGAACGCCTTGGCCTCGTCGGCGTGCTCGGAGCTCTCGGCAACGGCACCCGGATACACGATGGGCTTGTGCGAATCCTCGGGACACACGAAGGCCTCCTCGATGCCGTCGTAGCGGAAGATATCGGAGCTGTAGACAAAGCCAGCCACGCAGTCGCCCGTGGACACATAGGCGGCGGCGGTACCAACTTTGTCGGCCAGGGCCACCTTGTCGGCGATCTCGGGCGCATACTCGCCGTCGTCGCCCTCGGTGCCGGTATAAAGGCCCACGGAAGCCAGCGCCTGGTTGGCGTACTTGCCGGCGGGGACGGTCTTGGCGTCGCCAATGGCGATCTTGCCGTCCAGGTTCGCGACGTCGGCGATGGCCTCGATCTTGGTGTCGGAGCCCTCGGCGCGAACGATCACGAGGTCGTTGACGAACATGTCCTCACGCGTGTCGGCGTCGACGAGCTCGGCGGTCTCAGCGTCATCCATGGTGCCCTTGGAAGCGGTGATGAGCACGTCGACCGTGGCGCCGGCCTTCATCTGCTCAACGAGGTCGCCGGAGGCCTTAAACTGCGTATCGGCAAAGGTGGTGCCGGTCTGGTCGGTGTAGAGCTCCTGGACCTCGGGAAGGGCCTTCTCGAGGGAGTTAGCGGCAAAGACCTGCAGCTCGACGGTTTCCTTCTTGGAAGAGGCCTTGGCAGAACCGGCATCGGATCCGGCCGGTTCGGACGTCTTGTTGCCGGAGCAGCCGGCAAGGCCAAGGCCGGCAGCGGCGACAGCAGAAAGCGAGACGAATCCGCGGCGAGAAACCATATCGAACATGTTCAACCCTTTCGGACCTTATGCCCGGGCACCCCACCGCGGGCTTTAATCTGCAATCAGATTATACTTCTGCGCGAATAATGATAGTGAGAAATTATTCTCGCCAGAGAATATAGTTTCAAGTTACTGTGCACCTCGGCGTCGATTCGGCGGAAAACAAAAGCGGAGCGACTGATAAGGTCGCCCCGCCGCAGGTAAATAGCTTAGTTGGTATGTCCGCCGCCCGCTGTCATCTGAGCCGCGTGCTCCAGCTGGTCACTCACGGCCTCCCAGCTTTCGCGGGCGGCCTTCGTAGAACCGGGAAAGTTTACGACAAGTGTATGACCTCGTTGCATGCAAATAGCGCGCGAGAGCATGGCGCGGCGCGTCTTGGTCATCGAGTACGCACGGATTGCCTCTGCAATACCCGGCACATCGCGGTCGCAGACGGCACGCGTCGCCTCGGGCGTCACATCGCGCATCGAAAGCCCCGTGCCGCCGCAGGTGAGCACGACATTGGCGTGGCACTCATCGGCGGCTTCCACAATGGCATCACCAATCTCGCTGACGTCGTCGCGCACGACCACATGTGAGGCGACCGTCCAGCCCTGCGCCTCGATAAGTTCCTCAAGCGCGGCTCCAGCCTCGTCCTGAGCAAGATCGCGCGTATCCGAGCACGTCACGATCGATATCTTCAGCTCCATAGCATTCCTCCTATAGCACCGTGCCCTCGGGCAGGTCGACACGCACGACATCCACGACATCTCCCGCCTCGAGCTCGCACGGTCCTTCGTCAATACGCAGCAGGCAGTTGGCCCGCTGCATCGTGCCGAGCAGCGCCGAATTCTGCGTCTTGGCCTCGGTCACCAACAGCTCACCGGTCTCGGGGTCGCGCAAAACCGTGGCGCGATCGAAGAAGCGTCGGTCCTGGCGCTTTTTCACGCCGTGTGTGAGCGTCGCCTGCTGCACGGGACGCGCCCCCTCGGCAAAACCACGCATCTTGCGGATCGCCGGACGGGCAAGCATCTCAAAGCCTACATACGCCGCGGCCGGATTGCCTGAAAGCCCCAGGTAGGGCTCACCCCCGAGCAAGCCAAACGTGATGGCCTTGCCCGGGCGCATCGAGATGCGATCGAAGAGCACCTCGCCCTCGCGCTTGACCAGCGCCGTCACATAGTCATAGTCGCCCGCCGAGGCACCGCCGCTCGTAATGACAAAATCGCACTCCTGCACGGCGCGATGCACCAGTTCGGCAATCGCCTGCTCATCGTCGGGCGCGATGCCGTAGAACACGGGCTCGGCTCCCGCATCGAGTGCTTCGGCCATCAACGCCGAGGAGTTGGAATCGCGAATCTGACCGCGCGCCGGCACCTTACTCGGTGCGACCAGTTCCGTGCCCAGCGAGATGATGCCCACACGTGGGGCAGCGTGCACCTTCACGCTCGCGTATCCGGCGCTTGCCAGCAAGCCGGCGCCAGCCGGGGCCACAACCTCTCCAGCACGCATCACGGATTCGCCAGCATGCGCTTCCTCAGCAGCCGAGCGAACGTTCTCCCCCACCTTGGCAGGCATCGAGAAGCTCACGTGCGAGCCCTCGTTGCCGTCACCATCAAGCACCTCGACGATCTCGTACTTCACCACGGCATCCGCACCCTCGGGCACCGGCGCGCCCGTCATGATGCGGACCGTCTCGCCCACGCCGATTGCGCCCTCAAACACATGGCCCGCTGCCTCGTGCCCTACGACAGAGAGCGTCACCGGAGTGTCACCGGTGGCAGCAGCAAGATCGGCTGTGCGCACGGCATACCCGTCCATGGCGCTGTTGGCAAACGGTGAAATGTCGATATCGGCCACAGCATCCTCGGCCAAGGGAAAACCAGCCGCCTGCCACACGGGAATCTCGACGAGATCGGTCGGAGCAACGTGCGACAGGACAATCGACTGCGCGTCCTCCAGCGGAATGAGTTTCTCTGCCATATGCACCTCTTAATGCCACGGCGCACAACAGGGGCACCGATTCTTTATGCTTGTCTCAGTATAATCCCCCGACGCACGACCGCGACTCGGCCTGTACCCGCAAATACACCTGTCGGTTGCAGGCCGCGAAACAGAATGGAAACCAACCCACCGGCTCGTCGCGTTTACCGCGTTTTATAATGCTTGCGTTGCAACCTAAAAGAGGAACGTATGGCTCATAACGACAAAACCGAAAGCGCAAACGAAACGCAGGATCATTCCCAGCCGCTCGACGACGGCGGCTTTTTCTCCCTGAACGACGTCATCATGGCAGGCAGGCATCAGCTCACCCGCTCCGAGCATCTCCTGGCCGCCGACACACGCCGCAACGCCCGCAACCTGTTTGCAAGCGCCAAACTGCTCGCGCTCGTCGTCATCGTCTCGCTCGCCATGGGTGTTGCCGCTTGGGCATTTTTGGCCTCGCTGAATATCGCGACCGACTATCGCGAGCACCATGCGTGGATTTACGCACTGCTTCCCGTTGTGGGCGTTGCCACCGCATGGGTGTACAAAAACCACGGTCTTGCCGCCAAACGCGGTAACAACCTGGTCATCGACTCCGCTCTGGGCACACGCCTCATCCATATGCGCATGGCCGTCCTCACCTTCGTCTGCTCCACGCTCACGCACCTAACGGGCGGATCGGCCGGTCGCGAGGGAGCTGCGGTGCAAATTGGCGGCACCATCGCCAGCAACATCTCGAGCCTCGCCCACCTCAAAAAGCATGACCACCACGACCTCATGCTCGCCGGCATCTCGTCGGCCTTTGGCGCCGTATTCGGCTCGCCCCTTGCCGGGGCTTTCTTTGGCATGGAGATGTGCTTTATCGGCAAAATCGACTACACCGCGGGCATCTACTGCCTGGTCGCCTCGTTTACCGGCTACTTTACGTCGCTTGCCTTGGGAACCGAGTACGAGGCGAATGTTATCGCCAGCGTTCCCAACATGACACCAAGGACGGTTGTCATCGTTGCTATCAGCGCCATTATCTTCGGTTTGACGGCGCGCCTCTTTGCCTGGTCGGTTCGAACCGTCAAGAGCCTGTACGGTCGCTTTATCACCAATTACCTCGTTCGCGCACTCATAGGCGCACTCGTGGTGCTCGCGGCCTACGCGATGCTCGACGCCTGGAAGTATGCCGGCCTTGCCACCTGGCTCTCGGGCGCAGGGTTCGCCGGTAACACGACCCTTGCCGACGCAGCCATCAAGCTCGTGGTGACAGCGCTCACCCTGGGCGCCGGCTTCCAAGGCGGCGAGGTCACGCCTCTGTTTGGCATCGGTGCGGCGCTCGGCGGCTGGATCGGCTGCCTCGTCGGAATCGACCCCAGCTTTCTGGCGGCTCTCGGCATGCTCGGCGTGTTCTGCGCCGGCCTTAACGTGCCCATCACCACCTGTATGATGGCCATCGACCTGTTCCACGGCACGGCCGCCGGCTTCTTCGTGATCGTGGCGTTTATCAGCTATCTCGCCGGCGGCCACCGCGGCGTATATCCCGCGCAGCGCATTGTCTCGCCCAAACGCCGTTCGCTTATTGTGGATGAGGGCGGTACGGTAGCGGATGCCATCGAGCGCCACAACGACCTGATAGAGTAGATGTAATAATCGCCGTGCAGCCACAATCAGGGGCAATTCGACCTGAGCGCGACCGCACTGTCATGTCACACTCCGGGAGTCGCCCCATGCACGCAACTGATTTTGGCCGCACGCTCATCATCGCCAACCCAGCCGCCCAGTCGGGCGCCGCGCAAGAGGTTGCCGAGCGCCTGCAGCGCTTTTTGGACATGACTGCACGCGCATCCCAGTTTGACTTGGTGCTGACCGAGCGCATGGGGCATGCCAAGGAGCTGGCCGCACGGGCCCAGGGCTATCGCACCGTTATCGCCCTTGGCGGCGACGGCGTGATTCACGAGGTCGTCAACGGGCTTATGACGCAAAAGGAGGACGCCCGCCCCGCTCTTGCCATCCTACCCGTGGGCTCCGGCAACGATTTTGCCCAAACGCTCGGTATCGAAGATTTCTCCGGCAAGGATTATGGCGCGCTGCTCACCTGTGAGCTTCAACGTCAGGACATCGGGCGGATTCGCTCATGGAACCCCGCAAGCGGTAGCGGCGAGGCTACCGTTGAGTACTACGACCAGACGCTTTCGGTCGGCATCGATGCCGCCATCGGCCTTGGCACCACCGAGCTGCGCAAAAAGACCGGCTTGACGGGCGCTCCGCTCTACACCCTTTCGGGACTTGAGCAGTTTGGCCTGCGCTATCGCAACTACTCCATGACAGTCAGCTTTGACGGCGCGCCCGCCGAGCGCGTGAGGGCGATCATCATGGCGATTCAGCTTGGTCCCACCTATGGCTCGGGCTATCGCATCTGCCCCGATGCCGACCCCTGCGACGGCGTGCTCGACGTCTGCTACGCATGCGGCCCTGTCCCTCGCGCGGTTGCCCTGCCTATGTTCCTTTCGGCCAAGGACGGCCACCATACCAAGCTGCCACCGGTTCGCATACGCCGATGCCGCCATGCCGAGCTCACCTTTGAGGAGCCAGACTACCCCATCCAAGCCGACGGCGAGCCCATCGTCGCCTCGCGCATCGAGGTCGACATCCTCGCCGGCGTCCTCGAGGTCTGGCGCCCAACCCGCTAACCCCACCTAAGTTGCGGTGAAATAGGGACTGTTTATGCAGCTAAAGCCGCAAAACAGTCCCTATTTCACCGCAACTTATTGAGAGAATCATTCCTCCCCGCCCGGCTTGCGACGGTTGGCCTTTTTAATCGCGTTGAAGTGCTTGTCGTTGAGCCTGTGCTGGCGCGATCGCTGTGGCACTTTGGTCTTGACGCGACGGCGCGGCGGACGGCCACGACGCTCAAGCTCTGCCCTCAGCTTACGCAGACAGCAGCTGCGATTCTGAAACTGGCTACGGCTCTCGCGCGCCGTCACGACAATCCCCGTGGGCCCATGCTTCATGCGCACCGCCGAGTCCGTCGTGTTGACGCCTTGTCCGCCCGGACCCGTCGCACGAAACACCTGTGCCTCGCAATCACGCGCCAGCTCCTCGACCGACATCTCAGCATAGCGCGCATACTCGCGCCATCCCATCTTGTTCTCATCCATATCAACACCTCCCCTCATACAAAAAAATGTGACAAAGGGACAGCCCCTTTGTCACATCGCATACCAATCGCTTGTGTTGCGCGCTTAGGCGAAGGTGATCTCGCCGTTCTCGCAATCCATATCGGCGATACGAGCCAGGCTCTCAACGCGGAAGCCGCGCTCGCGGAGCTTATCGCCGCCGCCCTGGAAGCCCTTCTCCACGGCGATGCCGATGCCGGCAACCTCGGCACCCGCGGCCTCGCAGATCTTGATAAGACCCTCAAGCGCGCAACCGTTGGCCAAAAAGTCGTCGATGATCAGGACCTTGTCGCCCTCGGACAGGAAGCGCTTGCCAACGATGACCGGATACTCCTTCTGCTTGGTAAAGGAGTAGATGGTCGTGGCATACTGTTCGCCGTCGAGGTTGATGGACTGGGCCTTCTTGGCAAAGACCACCGGCACGCCGCCAAAATGCTGAGCTGCGATGCAGGCCATACCAATGCCCGAAGCCTCGATCGTCAGGATCTTGTTGATCTCGACACCCTCGAACAGACGGGCCCACTCGGCGCCCATGTGATCGAACAGTTCAACGTCGCACTGGTGGTTGAGGAAGGCATCAACCTTAAGGACGTTACCGGCCTTTACGATGCCGTCATGGCGAATACGATCCTCAAGCTCCTGCATGGCGCAACCCCTTCTCGCGGCAACGATACCGCGCGATTAATAAACGTTGTTCGATAGTCTACCTGTCTCTTATACACATCTCCGAG
>UQLA01000016.1 GCA_900541745.1 uncultured Collinsella sp.
CTGGTGATCTCCGCCTTGAGAGGGCGGCGTCCTAAACCGCTAGACGAACGGGCCACATGACATCTGCACTGCCGTGCTGCGAGGAAATATATTACGGGACAAAAAACGCGAGCGCAAGAATAAATTCCAAATTGCCGAAAAATTGTCGGCAGGTTATGGAACGCGCAGGTCAGCCGGGTAGTTAATTTGGGACGGGACTTTTTTAGCTACCCCTGCTGTCAATCGCACGAACCGCTAATGATTCTGGCAGGGGTAGCTAAAAAAGCCCCAAATTAACTACCCCAGGTTGAGGTTGGCCAGGAGGGCCTCGCGCTCGTTGGGAATGTTGTCTTCGATCACGGCATCGAGGGCGGCGTTGAGCAGCTGCCCCATATCCGGCCCAGGCTTGACGCCGGCGCGAATCAAGTCGCCACCATTGATGGCGAGCATCTTGAGCGTATAGGGCTCCCCCGCCGCCAGCAACTCGTGAGTCAGCGCGCGCATCTCCTCGATCGTCTCGACGTAATAGAAGCACGACGGTGCCTTGCCGAGCGTATCGGCACGCTTAAGGTCCATGAGCTCATCCATCAGACGCGGCGTATCGACACCCTCGCCCGAAAGCGCGCGCATCATATTGAGCAGGCAGGATCGCTCGGGACGCAGCGGCTTGTCATGGTATTTGATCAGCAGGCACACATCGCGCACCAAATCGTGCGAGAGCGCCAAGCGATCCATGATGACACGCGCCTTCTTGGCGCCGAGCTCGGGATGACCGTAGAAGTGACCGCTGCCGGCGTGGTCGACCGTAAAGCAATCGGGCTTGGAGACGTCGTGCAAAAACGCCGCCCACATAAGACTCGACGAGGGCGCGACGCCATCGCACAGTGCCAGCTCCCCTGCCACCGTCAGCACGCGGGCGATATGCTCGTAGACGTTAAACGCATGATAGACACTGCGCTGGTCAAACCCGCGCGCGGGCGCGAGCTCGGGCACGGCGGCGCAAATAAGCTCGGGGTAGCGCAGCATCGCGTCTCCCCCGTGGCCGGTCGAAAGAATGCCCTCAAGCTCAATACCAACGCGCTCGCGTGCCACGG
Source organism: uncultured Collinsella sp. (assembly GCA_900541745.1). Classification (GTDB taxonomy): domain Bacteria; phylum Actinomycetota; class Coriobacteriia; order Coriobacteriales; family Coriobacteriaceae; genus Collinsella. The sequence goes on from UQLA01000016.1 coordinate 1,074, forward strand.
CATCGAGCAGCGGCGCGCACTCGGCAAGCGCCTGTTTGGTCTTAGGCTCGATCATAAAATCCAGACGGCAGGCAAAACGCACCGCGCGCAGCATGCGAAGCGCGTCCTCGTTAAAACGACGCTTGGGATCCCCGACGGCGCGGATGAGCTTGCGCTTCAGGTCGCCCCGGCCATCGTAGCGATCGACAAGACCGCGCTCGGGATGCCATGCCATGGCATTGACGGTAAAGTCGCGACGCGCCAGATCGTCCTCAAGCGACACCGCACGCTCCACACTCTGGGGGTGACGGCCATCAGTGTAAAAGCCGTCCAGGCGGTAGGTGGTGACCTCAATGCGCTCGCCATCGCAAATAGCCGTAATGCCACCGAATTTAATGCCCGACTCAACCACGGCAATATCAGCCGCCTCGAGCGCCGCTTTAGACTCCTGCCACAGGCCGCTGCAGCACATATCAACATCGTGGCTGGGGCGCCCCATCAGGGCATCGCGCACCCAACCGCCTACGTACCAAGCCTCAAGACCGGCTGCCTCGAGCGCGCGCAGGACACGGATGGAGGCATCGGTCGGCTGCGTACCGTTGAGCGAAACATTGCACATGCCTATGGCCTCCTGCGCTTGCGAGCGTTAATCGATGGTTCTCAAGAAGTCTAACAAGAAACGGGAAAGCGCGCACACGCAATCGCGTCGTCGATTCGATATAACGAGACAGCAGACGCCATATACGTTAAGCGCGCAAAAAACACCCGCCTCGGAGATCCAAAGCGGGTGTTCGGCAACGATCTATCGATGCAGCTAGCAAACCTGGCGAACTTCGATGTTCTTCTTATATTCGTCCACCTTGGCAAAGTCGCCCAAGCCCGGGCACTCGACCACGTTGGCGCCGGTGGCCATCGAAAGGCGCAGGGCGTCCTCGACGCACTCGGGGGCGTCGTGCCATACGGACAAGAAGGCAGCGAGCGAGGAATCGCCGGCGCAAACGGTCGACAGCACCTTGACCTCAAAGGTGCGGTTGGCAAACCAGATGTGCTCGCCGTTGGAGAAGTACGCGCCGTCGCCACCGAGGGTCAGCAGCACATTCTTAGCGCCCTTGGCGTGCAGCTCGGCCATAGCAGCCTTGACGGACTCGTCGTCCCCACCGCTCACCTTGATGCCAAAGATGTCGAGCAACTCGTCGTCGTTGGGCTTAATGAGCAGCGGCTCCATGGCAATGAGGTCGACCAGCTGATGGCTCGAGATATCGAGTACGAACTCGGCGCCCTTGGCCTTCACGCGACGCAGGACCTCGGCCAAGAAGCCCTCGGAGGTATTGGGGGGCAACGAGCCGCTAATGACCAGGCAGGTCATGTCGTCGAGCAAATCGATGAGCTCAAACATCTCCTGCTCGTTGGCAGCATTGATGGCGGCACCGGCATTAACCATGTTGTACTCGGTGTCGGGACCGGCGTTGAGGAACACGTTGACACGCGTGATGCCGTCGGTCCACACGGGCTTGACGGGCACGCCAAGGGCCTCGGCGCCCTTAACGATGAACTCACCCGAGAAGCCGGCAAAGAAGCCCAGGATCGTGGTGTCGACGCCGTAGTGGTCGAGCGTAAACGAGACGTTGAGACCCTTGCCGTTGGGGGTGTAGACCGCGTTGCGGGTGCGCGTAACGGTATTGGCGGACAGGCCGTCGCAAGAGATGTTGTAGTCAATGGCAGGATTTGCAGTAAGCGTATAAATCATGAATGTTCCTTTCACGCAGCATCGTGTTAATGAAAGTATATTCCACGCTTCGGCAAAAGGCTACAACAACTCGGCGAACGGTGTGGAACGCGTGAAGTGCGGCGCCAAGGTTCGGATGGGACAAAAAACGGCGCCCCGATCGAAATCGAGACGCCGCATGCGCACGAATATGTCGTTTTTCGCTTACTTGCGATCGAGCTTACGGACAGCAACGCGCTTGCTGTACTCGTCAACGTGACCGAAGTCGCCAATGCCCACGGACTCGGCAACGTTGGCGCCGGTGGCCATAGCGAGCTTCATGGCCTCCTCGACGTTGTCGCGATCCCTGTACCACTTGTGCAGGAACGCAGCGAGGGTGCAGTCGCCGGCGCAGACGGAAGAGACCAACTTGATGTTGAACTCACGCTTGGCGTACCAGATGTCCTCGCCGTTGGAGAAGTAAGCGTCGCCGCGGCTACCACGGGTGAGCAGCACGTTCTGGACGCCGGCGTCGTGGGCGAGCTTCATGGCAACGCGGACCTCGTCGTCGGTGTCGACCGGCACGCCGAAGATGGCCTTCATCTCGTGATGGTTCGGCTTGATGAGCAGCGGCTTCTTGTGAGCGAGCTCCTTGAGCTTGTCGGAGGACAGGTCCAGTACGACGTCGGCGTCACGAGCCTGAGCGTGCTCCATGACCTGAGCCAGGAAGTCGGGCGTAGCTTTGGGAGGCACGGAACCAGAGACGATCAGGCACTCAAGATCGCCCGCGGTGTCCAGGATGTTGTAGAGCTCCTCCTGGTGCTGCGGCGTAATCGGGGCGCCGGGGTTAAGGATGCCGTACTCGTGCTGGCCATCGTTGACGTAGGTGTTGATACGCGTGATGCCGTCGGTCCAGACCGGGCGGCACAGGCAACCCAGATTCATGACCTCCTCGACGATGAACTTGCCCGTGAAGCCAGCGAAGAAGCCGAGCGCGACGGTGTCGACGCCCATCTTCTTAAAGGCGAAGGACACGTCGAGGCCCTTGCCGTTGGCCGTGTAGCTGGCAGAGCCGGTGCGGACGTTCTCGTCGGGCTCGAGCGGAGAGCTCGAAACCGTCATGTCGACAGCCGGGTTAGCAGTTAGCGTGTAGAACATTTACAGTACCCCCTGTATATGTGAGGGCCGCGTGGCCGGCCCATTCCAACCACGCGGTTACCTCTGATACCAAATTAACGAGCTGCGGACTCGAGCAGTGCCTTGACCTCAGCGGCGGTGTTGCAGGCGAGCGCCTTCTCGGCGAGCTCGTCGCACTCGGCCTTGGTCCACTGGCTGATGGTCTTGCGGGCGCGCAGGATCGACGGAGCGCTCATCGAGAACTCCTCCAGGCCCCAGCTGATCAGCAGCGGCTCAAGCAGCGGATCGGCAGCGGCCTCGCCGCACATACCGACCATGATGCCGGCCTTCACGCCGCTCTCGATGATGTTCTTGAGCGAGCGGAGCACGGCGGGATAGTACACCTGGTACAGGTTGGAGATGGTGTCGTTGCCACGGTCGGCGCACATGGTGTAGCCGATCAGGTCGTTGGTGCCGATGGAGAAGAAGTCGGCGACCTCGGCAAGACGGTCAGCGAGCAGCGAAGCGGCAGGCGTCTCAACCATGATGCCGACCTCGATGTTCTCGTTGAACTTGCGACCCTCTTCGGTCAGCTCGGCCTTGCACTGCTCGACGAGCTCCTTGACGGCCACGACCTCCTCGACGCAGGTGACGAGCGGGATCATGATCTTGACGTCACCGAAGGCGCTGGCGCGCAGCAGAGCACGGAGCTGGACCTTGTACTGGTCGGGATTGGCCAGGCAGTAACGCACGGCGCGGAAGCCCATGAAGGGGTTATCTTCCTTGACCATGTGCAGGTACGGAATCTCCTTGTCGCCACCAACATCGAGCGTGCGGATGATGACCGGAGCGCCCTTGAGCGCGCTGGCGACCTTGCGGTAGGCGTTGAACTGCTCCTCCTCGGAAGGAAGCTCGGCAGAGTCCATGAACAGGAACTCGGAGCGGAACAGACCGATAGCCTCGGCATCGTGATCGAGCGCGTTTGGCACGTCATCGGGATTACCGATGTTGCAGGCGATGATCTTCTTGATGCCATCGGCAGTCACGGACGGCTTGCCACGGAAGGCCTCGAGGGCTGCCTTCTCGGCAGCGAAGGCCTCGGCCTTGGCGGTGTAGGCAGCGAGCGTCTCCTCGTCGGGATCGGCCTCGACAACACCCTTGCCACCGTCGACGACGACGGTCATACCGTTGCGAAGCGCGGTGCAGCTGTTAGAGACCGAAAGGACAGCCGGAATCTCGAGGGCGCGCGCGATGATCGCGGAGTGCGACGTGCGGCCACCGGTCTCGGTGACGATACCGGCAACGTGAGCCTTATCGATCGTGGCGGTCATGGACGGCGTGAGGTCGTGCACGACAACGACGGTGTTCTCGGGCAGGACGGAGAGGTCGACGACCTCCTTGCCCAGCAGTTCGGCCAGAATACCGGTGCGGATGTCGGCGATGTCGGCCGCGCGCAGACGGAACATCTCGTCGTCCATGGACAGGAACATGTTCTCGAACATGGTCGAGGTGTCCATGAGCGCCTGCTCGGCGCAGGTGCCGCCGTCAATAGCGGCGTTAATGGCGTCGGTCATGCCCGGATCCTGAGCCAGGACAATGTGCCCGCTCATGATCTCGGCCTCGGCCTCGCCCACCGTCTCCTTCATGTGGTCGGCCTGAGCCTGAGTCTTCTCGCAGAAGACCGAAAGAGCAGCCTGATAGCGCTCTTTCTCTGCTGCCGAATCAGCGACCTCGTGCGGTTCAAACGTCAAGTCGGGATCGACGGCGACCATGACGGTGCCGATACCGATGCCCTCGGATGCGTTGACTCCCTGATACATTCCCATTCCTCTCTCCGTGTCATGTGATAAAGCGTTTTGCCATATCCATGACAAAAGAGCGCAGCTACCTTAATACAGGTCACTGCGCCCCCAAGTATGAACTTAATTGTTCAACATGCGACCCGTTTGAGTTCTACTCGCCAAGACCGCTCTTGATGAGCTCGATGGCAGCAGCCAGAGCCTCGGCCTCGTCAGCGCCGTCGCACTTGACCTCGACCTCGGTACCACAGGGGATACCAGCGGCCATGAGGGCCATCGGGGACTTGCCGTTGACCTCCTTCTCGGGGGTGACGACAGTCACGTCGCAGGCGTACTTGCCCATGGTGGAGGCGAAGAGGCCGGCCGGACGCATGTGAAGACCCTGCGGATTGACGAGGGTAGCCTTCTCAGAAACCATAATTGACTCCTTTTTTGTGTTTAACCCCTGTCATGCATGCGGCAGGAGTCAGATAAACGACGTTGTTTATATTAACTCACATCAAACTGTTTTTCATTATGTTTCGGACGAATTGTTGGACAGATGTGTTTGTCGTCCGCTTGCTCGCCCACAGGGGGCCGGTCGCGGCCAGTGATATTTCCTGCTCTACAGTCCTGCTCGCACGAAGAGCACATTAAGTGCTCTTCGGCTCGTGCGGAACTCGCGATAAATCTCGCAGGCCGCGCCCGGCCCCCCGTGGGCGAGCAAGCTGCGGAAATTCAGTCGGTCCAGAGCAATGCCAGCCGAAAAGAATTCTGGCTGAAGATCTGTTCACGACAAAGACTCAATAGGCAGTCCCCTCTATGCCCTTTTTAAGTTGCGGTGAAATAGGGACTGAATTTGGGGTTGAATCGTTTAAACAGTCCCTATTTCACCGCAACTTATTTGGGGATGAAAAAGACGGAGGCCCTGGAGAGGGTCTCCGCCTTTGTTGCAAGGGGCGATATTATTCGCTAACTGCTGGATTAGACCAGGCGGGCGTTGATCGTCTTGGCGATCTCGGCGGCGTCGGTGGAACCCTTGACGGTGGCACGGAAGTCCTCGTCCATAAGCGCCTCGGCGACCTTGGACAGGATCTTGAGGTGCGTGGTGCCAGCCTGAGCGCCCGGGATGAGCAGGGCGATGGCAACGTTGACCGGAGCGCCGTCCATGGTGTCCCAACCGGTCACGCCAGAGTCGTCCTTGACGACGATGACAGCGGCCTCGGTAATGGCGTCGGACTTGGCATGCGGGATGGCGAAGCCCTCCATCATGCCCGTGGTGCCCTCGGCCTCGCGGGCCAGGAAGGCGTTCATCACGGCGTCGGCATCACTGGCGATACCGGCTTTGACGGCCTGGTTGGAGACAAAGCTCAGGGCCTCGTCACGAGAAGCGAAGTCCTCGGCGACAAAGACGTTCTCGACCTTCACGAAGTCGGAAGCCTCGGCCTTGGGGGCCTCGACGGCAGCGGCCTTGGGGGCATCAACCGGCTTGGTTGCAGGAGCGGGCTTCTGGTTCTTCTCGAAGTCGTACTTCTTGAAGGCCACGAACAGGATGCCACCGACCACTGCGCCGATGAGGATCGCGAGAACCCACTGCGGGCCGTTCTCGACAACGGGCAGGACCAGGAAGCCGCCGTGAGGCGCCGGATCGTGAACGTTGAAGAAGATGGTCAAGATGGAAGCGATGGAAGAACCGACCATCATAATAGGCATGACGGGCCAGATGTTCTTGGTCATGAACGGAATGGCGCCCTCGGTGATGTGGGTGCAACCAAGGATAAGGTTGACGATACCGGCGTCATGATCCTCCTGGCTGAAGTACTTCTTGCCGACAACGACGGCGAAGGTGGTGATCAGCGGCGGAACGATGCAAGCGGCGGAGACGGCAGCCATGAAGTTGGTGCCGAAGTTGTAGGTCTCGGTGCCGACGCCAGCTTCGAGAGCGGTACCGAGCAGGAAGGTGCCAGTAGCGTAAGCAGCCTTGTTGACCGGGCCGCCCATGTCAAATGCGCACATGCAGCCGATGGCCAGGCCAAGGATCACCGGACCGGAGTTACCGAGGCTCTGCAGGAAATCCATCATGCCCTGGTTAATGGCAGCCATGGGGCCGGAAATACCGAGCATGACCAGGCCGACGATGGCGGTAGAGCAAAGCGGATACAGGAAGATTGCCTTCAGGCCATTAAGGCTCGCGGGAATTTTAGAGAAAACCTTCTCGAGCAACAGGATGACATAGCCAGCGAGGAAGCCGCCGACGATGCCGCCCAAGAAGCCAAAGCCCACACCCGAGCCTCCAGCGTCGATCATGCCGGTATCGGCGTTGATGGGAAGACCCTGGATGGCAATCATACCGGCAACAAAGCCGGGGACGAGCGCCGGGCGCTTGCCGATGGACTCGGCGATGTAGGCGGAGAGCACCGGAACCATGAGGTTCATGGCAATACCGCCGATAATCTTGAGCATCGCGGCAAAGCTGTTGTAGTCGGAAGCCGTCGAATCAAAGGACGTGATGCCCCACAGGAACGAAATGGCGGTCAGAACACCACCGGCAACGACGAAGACCAGCATGTGGCTGACGCCGTTCATGAGGTGCTTGTAGATGACGTGACCGATGGACTCCTTCTCCTCGACCTCGTCCTCGACATCGGCGGCAGTGGCAACCGTGCCGTCGCCCTTGGCGGCGAGCGCACGGTCGATCAGCTTTCCGGCGGCCTCGACGGACAGGGCCTTGGAAACACCGACGGAAACCATGGGCTTACCGGCGAAACGCTCGGCCTGGACATCCTTATCGGCTGCGACGACGACGGCCTTGGCACCGGCGATCTCGCTCTTGGTGAGCTCGTTCTCGACACCGACCTGGCCATGAGTCTCGACCTTAATGGTCAGACCTCGCTCGGCAGCTGCCTTCTCCAGCGCCTCCTTCGCCATGAAGGTGTGCGCAATGCCGGTCGGGCAACCGGTCGCGGCGATGATGTCAAACTTAGCCATGTGTCCCTCCTTCTTGAGTACTGCGCCCGCAGGCGCTCCCCTAAACGCGCTTCAATGCGCGTTTTTCCACAATTGAAAGATACCAACCTACCGTCCGCGTGAGAAGAGACAAGGCGCAATTCTCCGGTGAAAGGTTCTTTCATAACCGTAAACGGTAAGTGAAAGTTTACCATCAACACTTGAAACGGCAAGGTGTATCTTGTACTTGAAAATGCCCGTATACTATGGCATTGAAAAACAAGTCCGATTTTCATGCCAACCAGGAGCCATCCATGACCGATAGCAGCAAGAGCGCGCTCTCCCTCATTAGCACCCACAAGGGATACAGCGAATCCGAGCAGCGCATTGTCGACTATATTCTGGAGCACCAGTCCGAGGCACCGCGTCTGACGGCCGCCCAGCTCTCACGAGCCGCCGCCACGTCTGAGGCGACGGTTTCGCGCTTTTGCCGCAAGCTGGGCTTTGGCAGCTTTCGCAGCTTTCAATTTTCACTGGCGCGCGATCTGGAAAGCCAGCGCAACGAGGGCCTGACAGACGAGGTCTCGCTCGACAACATGGAGCAGAGCCTTAAAAATATCCTCGCCGCCAAGGTGAGTGAGCTTAATGCGACCATCGACGGCATAGATCACGACACGTTGGCCGCAGTTGTGCACGCACTTAAGAATGCCGGCGTTATTGAGTTCGCCGCCGTGGGCAATACGAACGCGGTCGCGCTCGATGCGACATTTAAGTTTTCGCAGCTGGGCCTTCGCTGCATGGCAAGCACCATCAGCGAGACCTCGATTGGTTTCGCGCTCACGTTGCGCCCTGGTGATGTCATCGTGCTGATCTCGAACTCTGGCAAGTCGCGTCGACTGAACCGCATGGCAAAAGCAGCTCGCGATTGCGGCGCCACTGTAGTCGTCATCAGCAGCGACAGCAAGTCTCCACTTGCGCGCCTAGCCGACTACACCTTTAATACCGTCAATCACGAGGCACTGCTGACAACGGGGGACTTCGCGTTCTCCAAGATGAGCGCCACGATGATCATAGAGGTCATCTACAACTTCCTGCTGCCCGAAATCGAGGACGCCCGAGAGCACATCAGCTACTACGAGGAACTCATCCAACCGGATAAGGTCGTGGAATAGACATTTTGAGGAGCCGAAGGGCGCCACTCGCCACGAAACCAGCCCATCTACTACGTTTTATCCGCATGGCCCAACCACATACCGAAAATAGAGAAAACCGCAGGCGTTCTACCTGCGGTTTTCTTATTGCATTTCTTGACGTGGTTGCCGATTGCCTATTAAACGTAGTAGATGGGCCGGTTTCGTGGCGACCGGGTCGGACATGTATGTGGCGGCTCGGTCTAAGCACGCGCTTCTTCCAGCATCTGCCTGGCGTGCGCTAGGCTTGCCTCCGATTGATCGCCGCTCAGCATACGGGCAATCTCTGCGGTACGGGCGTCCCCAGCTACCTCATCCAAATGCGTTTGAGGACCGTCACCGAGCTCTTTACTGACCACGTAATGCTTGTCGGCCATGACGGCGACCTGCGCCAGATGGGTTACGACAATCACCTGATGCGTGGCGGCGAGATCGGCCAGCACACCAGCAAGAGCACGTGCAGTAGAGCCGCCCACACCGGCATCAACCTCGTCGAACACCAGCGTATCCACGCCATCCGCGTTGCCAAGGACAACCTTGCTCGCCAGCATCACGCGGCTCAGCTCGCCACCCGAGGCAATGCGGCGTAGAGGTCGCGGAGTCAATCCGGCACCACTGCGATACAAAAGCTCGTAGCTCGAAGGGCCCGCCGGCGTCCATTCGGCACGTGGAAGATCGCGCGACTCCCAGACGAGCTCGGCGCCGCCCATCTCCAGGCGCGCCATCTGACGGCCAACCTCGTGACAAAAACGCGGGGCTGCCGTATTGCGTACACGCTTAAGCGCCTTGGCGGCGGCGAACAGTTCATGCTCCGCTGCGCCAAGCGCTTCGCGAGCCTTCTTAATCTGCTCATCACCATCATCGACTAGGGACAGCAGCTCTTGTGAGCGGTCGCGCATGGAAAAGACATCGTCCATGGTGGGACCCCACTGACGCAGCAGGCCCTTGAGGTCTGAATATCGCTCGCGCATGCGAGCGAGCTCGCGAGGGTCAAACGCAACGCCATCGCGATAAGCACGCAGCTCGTTGGCACAATCCTCAAGTGAGATGCAGGCATCCGAAAGTGCATCGGCGATGTCACCGAGCTTGCGGTCAACGGTCGCCATGCGTGAAAGCTCGGCAACGGCGCCATTCACGGCATCGAGCGCTCCCCCTTCGGCAGCAAGCGATGCATGGGCCTCGTTGGCCGTCGCAACCAAGACCTCGGCGTGCTCCGAGCGCGGCAGCAGCTCCTCGAGCTCCTCGTACTCGCCTGGCTTGGGGTCGACCTCGGTGATACGCTCAAGAGCAAAACGCGCTTCCTCGACGCGACTTCCCTGCGCGCGTGAGGCTTCCTCCACACGGCGAAGCTCCTTGGCGGCGGCACGCGAAGCCTTAAAGCAGGTGCGATACTTCTCGAGCGCCTCAAGCGCCGCGCGCCCAGCCCAAGCATCGACCATGGCAACATGGTGCGCCGGGTCGAGCAGACGCTGATGTTCATGCTGGCCGCATAGATCCATCATCACGCCGACGCGCTCCGAAAGCTCGCGCACGCTGGCGATGCGGCCGTCAATTTTTACGCGGCTGCGGCCCTCGGCAGAAAGGCTGCGCTGTACGGTAAAACCCTCCGTGTCGTGCGGGCCGTCAAACAGGCGCGCCTCGACGCTGGCAAGCGCCTCGCCCTCGCGAACCGTCGACGAATCCGCGCGCTCGCCCAAAATGAGCTTGAGCGCCGAGAGCAGCGCGGTCTTGCCAGCACCGGTCTCGCCGGTCAGGACGGTCAAGCCGGTACTCGGAACCAACGTCGCCTCGCGAATGAGCGCGATGTTGGAAACCTGCAGCTCATCGATCATGACGCACTCCATAGAACACACGGCTCACCGAGTTATAGAAGCTCTCGGGGCCGTAATCCAGCAGCAGCACATCACCGGGACCGCGACGCACAGCCACGCTCTCAACCGTGCCATCGCAGGTAATAAACTGTCCATCGATGGCAATCGCCGGCACGCTCGGACGATCGTCTGACATAAAGATCTCGACGACATCGCTCGGCGAGGTCAAGAAGGCGCGAGCCTGAATGGTATGCGGCGCGATGGGTACGCAAACCATGCCCGTGTAATCGGGGCTGACGATAGGGCCACCGGCGGAAAGCGCGTAGCCGGTGGAGCCAGTCGCCGTCGACACGACGACACCGTCACCGCGCAGGCGATCGATATGATGGCCGGACACCGTGATGTCAAACTCGACCATATCGGACAGGGGCCCACGCGTGAGCGCCATGTCGTTGAGGGCGAACGAACGCACGACATCCTTCGTGCCGTCATCGCGCACCGAGACGATATCCGCGGCGATGGTGGCGCGGCGGCTCACGTGGAGCTCACCGGACAGGGCATCGCTCACAACCTGCAAAATATCGCGTTCCTCGGGACTGGCCGCCGTCAAAAAGCCCAGGTGGCCATAGGAAAGACCCAAAATGGGAATCTCGCGGTAGTTGAGAATGCGGGCGGCGCGCAGCAGTGTGCCGTCGCCGCCGAGCGTGATGACCAAGTCGGCATCGTCAACATCGGGCGTGCTCTGGATCTTGGAGCGCTGGTCGGCAGCCCATGCAACCTCGTAGCCCTGGCGCGTCAGCCAGAGCTCGAGCATCAGGCCGCTCTCGACCGCCTCTTGCTTGTAGTAATTGGGAACCAGAAAGACCTTCATAGCGTTGCTGCTTTCTCGCTCAAAGCCGATACCTGGGATTGCAACTCATCTTCGGCGCGCTCGCCAGGGGCAAACCTCGTGCCGTACAGGAAAAACTCAACGTTGCCCTTAGCGCCATGGATGGGCGACACGCACACGTCAAGCGGGAACAGGCCCCTGGCAGCGAACAGCTCAATCGCCGCCACGAGTGTATCGCGGCGAACGCCGGGGTCAGTCACGATACCGCCCTCGCCCACCAGCGCAGCCGGCGCCTCAAACTGAGGCTTTACGAGCGTGCAAAATGAACCCGAAGGCTTCAGGCATGCCAGCACGGCGTCGATGATATTCGCGATACTCGTAAACGACACATCGCACACGGCCAGGTCGATAGCGTCACCGTAGCCGAGCTCGGGCAACTGCGTCACATTCGTGCGCTCGTGGAGCGTCACGCGATCGTCCTGACGCAGCGACCAGTCGAACTGAGCGCGCCCCACATCGACCGAAACGACAGTAGCGGCGCCGCGCTTGAGCAGGCAATCGGTAAAGCCGCCCGTGGAGCATCCCACATCGAGGCAAGCAAGGTCCGTCGGATCGATTCCAAACGCATCGAGCGCGCCCTCGAGCTTGAGCCCGCCGCGCCCAACATACGGGATGCGCCCCTTAACGTGCAGCGGCAGGCCCGGCGTCACCTTGAGCCCCGGAGAGGTCAAACGCTCACCGCCACTCGAAACCAAGCCGGCCATAAGAGTGCGAAGGGCATCCGCGCGATCGGCGCAGATGCCCTGTGAAATCAGTTCGTCATCGAGACGCACGCGTTTCATGAATGCCATCAACCATTCGTATCCGGAGATGCAGCCTGTCTATCTTGGGACTCGTTTGCCGCATCCTCATCGTATTCCTGCTCGAGCTTGTCGGCCTCACGCGGCGTCAGCTCAAACTTGTCGACCATATCGACCGCTCGGGAGCCCAGCTCAATCGCCTCGTCAAACAAATCGAGCGAACGCTCCAAGGACGTATCCTTGGAGCGAACGGTGGCGATAATCTGGTCCAGGCGATCCGAGATCTCATCGAAGTTGCGGACGGAACCCTCTGGCATGGCTACTCCTCGACGGAGTCGGCCTCGACGGCCTCAGCAGCGTCCGCACCCTCGGCAAGTACACCGGCAGCAGCCTGAGCAGCAGCGACCTTGGCGGCTGCCTCGGCAGCCTGTGCCTCCTCGCGAGCGCGATCCTCGGCCAGCAGCTCTTGGTACAGGTCCTCGCCCGGCAGTTCCTCGCTGCGAGCGATCTTGCCCAGCACGCCGTTGACAAACGATGCGGACTGGTCGGTACCATAAGCCTTAGCGATTTCGACCGCCTCGTTGATGACGATGGCGTCCGAGACCTCTTCGTCGGTGAGGAAGCGCATCTCGTAGACGGCGATACGCAGCAGGTTGCGGTCGGCACCGGGCATGCGCATAAGATCCCAGTTCTTGGCGACGGCTCGCAGGGCACAATCGATGCGATCGATATGCTCGTAGGCACCGCGGCAAAGCTCCAGCGCATAGGGGTCGAGGGGACCCTTCGAAATCAGGAAATCGCCCTCGAGGACGCGCTCGAGCGGGCTGTCCGTGGCCTCGGCCTGGAACAGCAGCTGCAGCGCCTGACTGCGGGCAAGCGTGCGCCCGCGATAAACCTTAAGGCTCAAAGGTTACTCCTTGGGGAAAACGAGGCCGTCGATGCAAACGTCAACGCGCTCGACCTCGACGCCCACCTGGGCATCGATGGCGGCGACCACGGCGGCGCGAACGGCCTCGGCGAGTTTCTTGAACGGATAGCCAAAGAACACCACGACACGCACGGTGAGTGCGAGCTTGTCGCCGACGACCTCGGCCTCGACCGCCGGCTCGGAAGCCGGGGCCTTGGACGAGAGCATCATGGAGACAAGGTTGGTGGCAAGGTCCTTGACGCCAACGGAGGCGATGCCCTCGACATCCGACACGGCGCGCGAGACGATGGCGGTCAGAACATCGGGCGAAATGCCGATGCCGTCAATCTTGATTTCCTGGGGCATGAGTCCTCCTAGAAGAGATGGTTGCTAGACGCGGGAGACGAACTTGCCGTCGCGGGTGTCAACCTTGATGACCTCGCCCTCGTTGAGGTACATGGGGACCTGGATGACAGCGCCGGTGTCGATCGTGGCCGGCTTGGTGGAACCCTGGACGGTGTCGCCCTTAAAGCCCGGGTCGGTCTGGACGATGGTGGTCTCGATGAACATCGGCGGGGTCACGCCCATGAGCTCATCGTCGGCAAAGAGCAGCTGGCAGATGTCGTTCTCGCGCAGCCACTTGGAGTTCTCGCCCACCATGTCCTCGGGAACGGGAACCTGCTCATAGGACTCGTTGTCCATGAAGATGTAGTCGGTGCCATCGTTGTAGAGGTACTGGAACTCACGGGTGGTGAGCATAACGCTCTCGAACTTGGTGCCGGCGTTGCAGGTGTTCTCGACGACGCGGCCGCTCTTGATGTCGCGGGTCTTGTAGCGCACAAACGCGCCGCCCTTGCCCGGCTTGACATGCTGGAACTCGACGATGGTGTAGACCTTGTCCTTAATGCGGAGACCGAGGCCGTTCTTGAAGTCGGCGGTAGAAATGGTAGGCATAGCGACCTTTCTTGTTATGGGCAGAACGCACAAGCGTCCAAATTACATACGACCGAAATTATACACTTGCAGAGCTCGCCTGCAGCGAGCGCATAAAAAGAGAACGCGGGGCGCCCGAATTACTCCGGACGCCCCGCCCCAAAAATCTACCGAGGTGTATTAGCAATCGATGACGTGCAGGTCGTGCGGGGTCTTGGTGAAAGGCTCGTAGCCGTTCTCGGTGACCACGCCGTAGTCCTCCAGGCGCACGCCGCCCACACCGGGCAGGTACACGCCGGGCTCCATGGTGACAACCGAGCCGACCTCGATGATGTTCTTGCTACGGTTAAAGTTTGGCAGCTCGTGGATGTCGATGCCCACGCCGTGGCCCAGACCATGGTTGTAGTAATCGCCATAGCCGGCATCGCCGATGATCTTCTTGGAAAGCTTGAAAATGTCGTTGCCCTCGACGCCCGGATGGATAGCAGCGACACACTCCTCGTGGGTGCGGCGCACGAGCGCGTACAGGTCGAGCTGCTCCTGGGTAGGCTCGCCCATCACGACGGTGCGCGTCATGTCGGAACGATAATCGCAGTAGCCCGCACCGTAATCCATGAGGACGAAGTCGCCCTTCTCGATCACGCGGTCACTCGGCACGGCATGCGGATTGGCGGTATTGGGGCCGCTCGCAACGATGGAGCCGAAGGCCAGGCTGTCGGCACCGTTGGCGAACATAAAGTTCTCGAGCTCGTTGCGAACCTGCTTCTCGGTCATGCCGGGCTTAATAAAGCCGAGCATGTGCTGGAAGGCGGCATCGGTGATCGACTGCGCATGGCGCATGAGCTCGATCTCCTCGGCGTCCTTGATGGCGCGCATCTTGCGAATGTCGTCATGCATCAGCGGCAACATGCAGGCGACGGAACGGTCCTCCAGACCACGCTGAATACCCTGATAGAAATTAATCTGCATGTCGTCCTCGACAGCGCAGACGCGGCACTTGTTGGCCGCAATCTTGCCGGCGACCCAACCGGGGATGGTGCCCTCGTCCATGTCGTAGACCCAGGGGCTGCCGGCGGGCGTGTTCTCCTCAAAGCTGTTGAGGTAGCGCGAGTCGGTATGGAACAGGCACTGGTCAGCCGTAATAAACGCCGCGTGCGGGAACTCGAAGGTGTAGTCGAAGACGCCCTTCACGCCCGTGAGCCAACGAAGATTGGCCTCGTCGCGTACCACGATAGCGTCGTAGCCGCGCTCGACCATCAGGGCACGGACACGTTCGATACGACCGGCAGGACCGGCAGCAAACTCAGACATGCAGATTCCTTTCTTATTGTCTCAAAAAGTGCGGGACGGGTCTCAACCGAACGACGGAATCGCATGCGATCCGCAACCGATTGAAAACCCGCCCCTCAACATGATACGAAAGACGATGGATGTCAATAAATCTTAGAGAAGTTCTTTGCGAGAAGCCAAGTAGGCGTGAGCATGGCGCTCAAGGACCTCGTCCTCAACACTCGTTAGACGAATGGCGCCGAGTGCCGCGGGCAGCGGCAACATGCTGCGGTTCGAGCGGGCGAACTGCTGCCTGCGGAACTCCTCGATAAACGCGGTGGGCTCCAGATCGAAGGCAAGCTCCTCTATACCAAAGTCCTCCAGGCAGTCATCGACCTCAAAAACGTAATCGATATCGAAGTCGCAAGCATCGTGGGCAACGCGCGCCTCAAAACGCATGCCCTCGGACAACAACTGGTAGGCAGGGATCTGCGAAGCGGCATCGCCCAGGCAGGCGCGCAGGGTACGCTCCCCCGTCTTACCAAAATCGAGCGCATGGCGGGCGCTCGGGTTCGTAGCCATCAGTACGTCCTTGCGGGCAGTCTGAGACCACTGAACGGCATTGACGAGCGCGACCTCCTCGCCCGCGAGAATCTCGGGGACCGTCTCGGAGAACTGGTTCCAGCGCGACTTGCTGCTCGAGAGCATAGTGCCCACGAGCACCGCATAGCCAAGCTTGAGGTCCTCGGAGTCCGCCTCGCGAACAAGGTCGAGGTCACACACGACCAAGCCCGGCTCGGGACGGAACGCGATAGCGGGAAGCGCATTCGCCGACGAGGCGACGAGCGGCTTCATGGTCGTCGCGACCGTGAGCATGGCGTCGAACGTCGTCGGCAGCAAGGCGCACTCGGTGCGACCGCACCACTGATTGGCACACCAGCAAACGACCGAGCAGGTCGCCGTGTCGCCGACAGCGACAACGAGATCGTCGCAGGTAATGCCGTTAGCTGACAGGGCGCCAAAGACGGTATCGGCATCGGCCAGCGTAGCGCCGGCAGGAGAAACCTCGAGGGCGAGCAGCGACACGGCAAAACCGGCGTCGACCAGCGCATGCTCGACGACCTCGCCAAAGCGCTCGGATGTGGCGCCGTTCCAAACCACCATCGCGCGCTTAGGCTTGCCCACAGCCGAGGCAAACATGCGCGACAGCTCCTCGAACGCGCCAAGACCGACGCGGACATCGACACTGCGGTTTTGGAAATTGATAAGTTGACGGCGAATCATAGCAGTCCACGCTCCAAAAGCTTCTCGGCACAAAGGTAGGAAACGTCCTCGAAGGACTTGTTGCGAATATCAAGGGTAATAACGGCGGCTTGGCGATACAGCGGACGGCGATGTTCAAACAGGCGCGCAGCATGCTCGGGCGAGCGGAAATCGGGTCGGGTATCGGAGCGGCGAATCTGGCGCAACGAGTCCTCAAAGTCGCCTTCGAGGTACACGCATGTACCCATCTCGTGCATCAGCTCAATGTTCACCGGCGTCTCGACGATGCCACCCCCGCACGATACCAGCAGACTGCGCTCGCTTTGAAGCGAACGGAGTGCCGAGGTCTCGAGCTCGCGAAAACGATCCTCGCCCTCGGTCTTAAATATCTCGGTCACCGACTTGCCGCATCGACGCACAACCAAACGATCGGTATCGATGAATCGACGCTTGAACATAGTGCCCACATTGCGCGCAAGCGTCGACTTGCCCGCGCCCAAAAAGCCGATAAAGAAGATATGGTCGCAGCCGTGTTTGATGTGCTGAGACATGGCGAAACCTATTCCTCGCAGGGAAGGTCGCGCAGGGCCCGGCGCTCAAAGATACGGAAGATCTGCGTGTACCACAGGTCCTGGGTTGCCTGTGGCTTGACCAGAATAGTGTCAACGCCGGCAAAGTTTCCGCTCCATACGTCGGTGTACAGCTGGTCACCGATCAGTACAGCCTCATCGGCCGTGGCGCCCAGACGCTTAAGACCCGCCTTCAAGGCAAACGGGGCGGGCTTCATGGCGTGGCTGATGGCCTCGAGCCCCAACTCACGAGCCGATGCCATGACCTGGTCGCGATGCCAGTTGTTGGACACCATGCACAGCTTAAAGCCCTTGGCATGGGCGGCCTCGAGCCAAGCGGAAACTGCAGCGGGTACCTGCTCGGTATCACGTGGCACCAGGGTGTTATCGCGGTCGAGCAGAATGGCGCGTTTGCCGTCGGCCCAGAGGGTATCGAGATCGATGCGATCGACCGAGGCAACATATCGTTTGGGGCTAAAAATCCTCATGATCAATTCCAAGACTGTTGATGCTCTTCGTAGGTCTTCGAGAAATACTCCTCGTCCTGCGTAATGTAGAAATACAGGTCGTCGGAGTCGGTCGGCTCAAGGGTGGCCTTGAGCGCCTCGAGCGACGGAGAGCAAATGGGCGTGGGCGGGAGGCCCTCGTGCTTATAGGTGTTATACGGGCTATCGCTCTGCAGGTCGTCGGCGGTAACCTCGCCGCCGGTGACATACATCATAGTCGCATCGCTGTTGAGGTAGCGCAGGCCATCGAGCTTGCCCGCCAGACGGTTGTAGAAAACCGAGGCCACATGCGCGCGCTGGTCGGCGTTGAGGCCCTCGCGCTCGACGATCGAGGCAAGGTTAACGATGTCGTAATCGGACATCTCCACGCCATAGCGCTCCTTGATCTTGGCCTCGCAGCTGGCAAAGTCAAGCGACTTATACTCGGCGTTGAACTGGTCAAGCATGGCGCGAATCACATCATCGGCGCTTGGGTCCTTGCCCAACGAATACGTCTTGGGGAATAGGAAGCCCTCGAGCGAATCGTTCGCGGCGTCTTTAAGGAAAGCGTAATCATTCACATAATTGCTCGCCTTAGCCTGGCTAAGGAAGTCCTCCTTAGAGATACTGTCGTATGCCTTGGCCACGCGGTCAGCGACCTGGTCAACCGTCAGGCCCTCAGGAATCGTGAGCGCATCGGAGCCGGCGTTGGGACCTTCCATAAGCTGCTGGACGACCTTCGTGGCATCCATAAGCGTGGTAAACGAATACTTACCAGGCTTAAGCGACATGTCGGCGTTGAGCTTTTTGACCGCCGCGTAATAATCCTTGGGATCATCGACGATATGGTTCTCGGAGAGAATCGAAGCGATGGTGTCACCCGAGGCACCATCGGGAATTGTGATAGTAACTTGCTGGCCAGCAGCGACTTTCGCATCCTCACCGCCAAAGAAGCCCTTGACGGCTGGCACGACAAAGAAAACGATCACGACAAGCGCAAGCACGGCGACGACGCCACCGACAATCATAGGCACCGGGGAGCTTTTCTTTTGGGTACCACGGCGGGCGTGTGTGTTATAGCTCGAGCGCGTGGCTGGAGCAACGCCGTGCGAGCCATGAGCATGATGTGCGTGGGAGCGCGATTGCGAGGCCTGCCCCTGCGTGCGCTGGGCAGGAGCCTGTTGCTTAAAACGAGCGCCGCTAGCGGGCTGCGCGGGACGAGCGGCAGGCTGTTGAGCAGCACGCTGAGTAGGCTGAGCCGAACGCTGCGTCGGCTGCGCAGGGCGCTGACCAGGCTGAGCAGGGCGCGGCGCGGGCTGCCGTGTACGATTCTGCTGGCGCGGATCGGAAGCGCTAGACATGCTGAACCTCCTCGTTTTTACGATCGAGCCATGTCTGCAAGAACAGGCTGGCGGCGATCATGTCAATCTTGCCCCTCATCTGCTTTTCGTTGAGCCCCTGCTCTCGAAGGATTCGCTTGGCCTCCTGCGAGGACAGACGCTCGTCCTCAAACTCCAGCGGAAGTTCGAGCTCGTCGGCAATCTTTTGGGCCACGGCGGCGACGCGCTCGGCCTGGGGGCCGGGCTCACCGGCCATGGTCAAGGGACGTCCGCTTACCAGGATATCGGGCTCGTAGTCCTCGACCAGGTAGCGAAACGTCTTTGCCATGCCAGTGACCTCGGCAGCCGGAAGTACCTTGACAGGCATCGCCATCTTGCCATCACGGCTCGAGACGGCAATGCCAATCCTGGTCTCCCCTATGTCCAGTGCGAGCGCGACCACAGCGACTACTTAGGTTCTTAGGCGCCGAGCGCGGTCTTGGCGGCCGCGAGGGCATCGGCGATACCGGCGGCGTTCTTGCCACCGGCCTGGGCCATGTTGGGACGACCGCCACCGCGACCATCGACCAGGCCCGCGATCTGCTTGATCACGTTGCCGGCGTGGAAACCGGCCTTCACAGCGTCATCGGAGCCGGCGGCGAGCAGGGCCGGGGTGCCCTTCTCGGTCACGCTGGCAACAACGCAGGCGACGGGGCCGGCGACCTTCTGGTGCACGGTGTCCCAAACGTTGCGCAGGTCGGCAGCCTCAAGGCCCTGGAGCTCAGCGACAACGAGCTTGTAGCCATTCAGCTCGACAGCACCGTCGATGGCGCTGGAAATCGCATCGGAGGAGCCACCGGTCAGAGCCTTCTTGAGCTTACCGGCGGTCTCGCGCAGCTCGGCCTGCAGGTTCTCCACGCGGGCGGGAACCTCGTCGACGCGGCACTTGAGCGCAGCGGCAGCGGCGTCAACGAGTGCCAGGCGGTCGGCCATGTAATCGAGAGCGCCCTTGGAGGTCACGGCCTCGATACGGCGGACGTTGGAGCCCGTGGAGGACTCGGAGATGATCTTGAACAGACCGATCTCGGCGGTGTTGGCGGCATGCGTACCACCGCAGAGCTCGCGGGAGAACGGCTGATCCTCGGCGCCCACGGAGACGACACGGACGACGTCGCCGTACTTCTCGCCAAAGAGGGCGACAGCGCCGGCAGCCTTGGCCTCGTCGATACCCATGACGCGGGTCACGACCGGCTTGGAAGCGAAGATCTGCTGGTTGACCAGGTCCTCGACGGCCTTGAGCTGCTCGGAGGACAGAGCCTCGAAGTGGGTGAAGTCAAAGCGCAGGTGCTCGGGCGTCACCAGCGAGCCGGCCTGGGAGACATGCTCGCCAAGGACCTGCTTAAGCGCAGCGTCGAGCAGGTGGGTGGCGGTGTGGTTGCGGCGCAGGAAACCACGGCGCTCGGCGTCGAGCGCGGCGGTCACGGTAGCACCGACGGTCAGCGTGCCCTCGGCAACGTGGGCGACATGGGCATACAGGCCGTTGTGGTTCTTGGTGTCGGCAACGGTCAGCGCAACGCCCTCGGCACAAAGCTCACCGGCGTCACCCTGCTGGCCACCCATCTCGGCGTAGAACGGGGTGCGGTCGAGCACGACCTCGACGTCCTCGCCGGCGGAAGCAGACTCGACGGACTCGCCGTTGCGAACGATGGCGACAACCTTGGCGCCCTCGATGACGTCGTTGTCATAGCCGTCGAACTCGGTCGCGGCAACCTTGTCGGAAAGCTCGACCCACACGTCGTTGAAGCTGCCCCAGGCATCGCCCTTGGCGTTGGCGCGGGCGCGGGCCTTCTGGTCCTCCATGCAGGCGGTAAAGCCGTCCATGTCGACGTCGTGACCGGCGGCGCCGGCGATCTCGACAGTCAGGTCGATGGGGAAACCGAAGGTGTCGTGCAGTTTAAAGGCAACATCGCCCGGAAGGACAGCGCCGTCGACGAGCGCGGCCAGGGCCTCGTCCAGGTAAACGCGGCCGTTGTCGAGCGTCGTGGAGAAGCGCTCCTCCTCGGAGGCAACGATGCCCTTAACGAGTGCGACGTTCTTGAGCAGCTCGGGATAGGCCTCGCCCATCTGGGCGTTGACCTCGTCGATAAACTTGGTCAGGAAGGCGCCCTCGATGCCCAGCAGGCGGCCGTGGAACACGGCACGACGGAGCAGGCGGCGCAAGACGTACTCGCGGCCCTCGTTACCGGGCAGGATGCCGTCCGAGATCATAAAGTCGACGGCACGGGAGTGGTCGGCGATGATGCGCAGGGAGCGGCTGGCGCCGGAATAATCGTCGGCATCATAGGTCTTGCCGCTGATCTCCTCACCGAGCTTGATGAGGTGCTGCATCAGATCGCCGTCGTAGTTGGCGGTCTTGTGCTGCATGATAGCGGCCATGCGCTCCAGACCCATGCCCGTATCGAGGTTGCGGTGCGGCAGCTCCGGCATGGAGCCGTCCTCCTGGCGGTCGTACTGGGTAAACACGAGGTTCCAGAACTCAAGGAAGCGGTCGCAGTCGCAGCCGGGCTTGCAGTCGGGGCTGCCGCAACCGACCTCCTCGCCCATGTCAAAGTAGATCTCGGAGCACGGACCGCAGGGGCCGGTGGGGCCAGCGGCCCAGAAGTTGTCGTCCTCGCCCAGACGCGAAATGTGATCCTCGGCAACGCCCAGGGAGCGCCACACGTCGTGAGTCTCGTCGTCCTCGGTGAAGACGGTGAAGTACAGGCGGTCGAGCGGCAGCTTGAACTCCTTGGTGATGAGCTCAAAGGCCCAAGCGCAGGCCTGCTGCTTGGAGACGCCGCCAAAGGAGAAGTCGCCGAGCATCTCAAAGAAGGACAGGTGACGGCCGTCCTCGCCGATGCAGTCGATGTCGTTGGTGCGGACGCACTTCTGGCAGGAGATCGCGCCGATCTCCTTCATGGTCTTCTTACCCTGGTAGTACTCCTTAAACTGGTTCATGCCGGCGTTGGCAAGCAGCAGCGAAGGATCGTCGGGGACGAGGGACGAAGAAGGATAGAGCTTAAGACCGCGCTCCTCAAAGAAGTTGAGGAACTTGGAGCGAATCTCGGCCGTAGTCATTGACGGGTAGTCAGCACTCATAGAGGGAATCTCCTCGGTTTCACATCGAAACAGTTCAAACGTAACGATATTACCATCCCACCGCGCCTGTGCAAAAAAGAGGGCCGCCAAACAGCGACCCTCCAGCGAAAGTGCATGTTATTTAGGACTAAGCAATCCTTTGAAAAAAAATAGGTTTGGTAAAATGCTATATAAGAACCATCCGGAAGGAGCGATCGATGAAAAGCAAACGATTTGTCCTGAATGCACTTCTGGTAGTAGCACTTTTAGCGCTCTTGGCCTTCTCCTGCTGGTACGCAAACCAACCAGCATTTGGCTACGTATTGTATGCAGTAATGTCCGGCGATAAGGCTTATTACACTCTACGCGCAATTGACATTCTCTTTTTCTACGTAGCCGGCCCCTTATCAATCGCTTTGCTCGTGTTTCTTGTCTTTTACAACATCAAGAAACGCTAACAGGGCCTATTTGGAATCCGAATCGTCCATGGAGCCGTCGATGCCGGTTTTGGTGTCGTCGTCCGTATTGGAATCGTCATCCTTGGCGAAGGGATTCTTGAAAAAGCCTGTCGCGTCGGGCTGAAGACCCGAGAGCTTAATCCAGGGATTATCGAGTTCTGGTTTGGGCATAGCCTTGGCCTCCGGCGCGGTCTCGTTGCCAATGAGCTCGGACTCATAGATGAACGTATCATCGCCAAGCGCGTCATAGGCGGCGACCGGGTTGCCCTCGGCATCGCGATACGGCGTGCCCTTAAACACGGCGCCATCGTATGCCACGAGCTGGCGACCGGTCTCGTTCTCAAAGTAGTAGACGAAAATGCCCTTGAGGGCCGCGCACAGCGGAATGGCGATGACCATGCCGATGGGACCCATGAGTGCCGAACCAATAACGAGGGCCGTCAGGCTCATGACGGGATGCACCTGCACCGAGCTCTGCATAACCTTAGGCGAAATGACGTTGTCGGTGACATTTTGGGCCACCATGGTCACGACAAGCGTCCACAACGCCAGCATCGGGCTGAACATAAAGCCGAGCACCGTGGCGATCGCCGCGCTCACCCAGGGACCGACAACCGGGACCAAATGCATAATGCCGGTAAAGATGGCCATGAGTGCGGCATACGGATGCCCGATGATCGTAAAGCCGATAAAGGCGAGGATGCCACCGCAGATGGACGTCACGACCATGCCACGCATGTAGCCGCCGACCGAGCGCGAAAGAATCGCGACCATAAAACGGTACGAGGTCTCCTTTTCCTGACCAATGATGGTGCAGACCTCGTGGTGCATACGGGGATAGTCGCAGGCCAACCAATAGGCAAGCACTAAGCCAAGAAAGATAACAAACAGCTGCGACGCGGTATTGGTGATGAGGGGGAATACACCACGGCCAAGCTCGGCGGCAATCTGTGAGACATACTTGGACGCCACCGTAACGAGCGAAGAAAGGTTATCGTCCAGATACTCCTTGAGCGGCGTGTTGTTGAGCGTCTTGGCATGCGAGATCATCTCATTGAGGTCGCCACCGGCAACACGAAGCTGCTCGGGCAGGCGGCTCAGGACTTCCATGATCTGACCAAAGAGAATCGGCGACAAGATGCAAACGACGCCGACGAGCACGGCAACGACCACAATAAGCGCGATGAGCGAACCGATGCCGCGATTCACACCATGGTGCTCGAGCCAGTTGGTGATCGGCGACATCACAAAGGCGATGATGGAGCCGACTGCCAAAAACTCGATAACCGGCGCCAGGATGCCCATAAGGTTAAAGATGACGGCAGTGATGACAATGCAGCCGACGACGCCCCAAATGCGCAGCGTCAGAATACGGGTATCGCGAAGCGTGCGGTCGGTTTGTTGGGGGTGCTCACTCATGAACGAACCATCACTCCGTCGGGGTCAATCTTGTCTTGAATCTTCTTAAGGGTACGGCGCAGCAGGCGCGAGACCTGTACCTGCGAGATGCCCAGCTTCTTGGCGATCTCGATCTGGGTCATGCCCTTCACAAAGCGCAGCTCGATCACCTCGCGCTCGCGCGGCGAGAAATCGCGAATGGCCTCCTCAATCACCAGGCGGTCATCGGTAAAGTCGAGCTCGTTGTCGTCGTCGGCATAGCGGTCGAGAATCGAAGGCGCATCGTCGGAGTCGGATGCACCGGGGGCCTCGATGGGCACCGAGGTATAGGCCGAGGACGATTCCATGGCTTCGAGCACCTCGTCGACGGTCACGCCCAAGTAATCGGCGATTTCCTCAACCTTGGGCGAACGCTGAAGCTCGTTGGTGAGCTTGTCGGTAGCCTGGTTGACCTTGGCAGAGAGCTCCTGCAGACGACGCGGCACGCGCACACTCCAGCCTTTGTCGCGGAAGTGACGCTTAATCTCGCCCAGGATGGTGGGCGTGGCAAACGTCGTGAACTCAAGTCCGCGCTCGGGATCAAAGCGGTCGATAGCCTTGAGCAAGCCCAGATAGCCGACCTGCAAAAGGTCATCGAGCGGCTCGCCACGGTTCTTAAATTTGTTGGCAAGAAACCTTACCAGGTTCATATGGGACATAACGAGCTGCTCGCGGGCATCCGGATCACCGGTCTCCTTATAACGACGAAACAGCTCGCGGGTTTTCTCCTTGTCCCAAGCGGTCTTGCCGCTCCGGGAACGTTCGGTCATATTAGATATCCGCCTTGAGGTCGAGGGAAAGCGTTAGGGGCGCCGCAGTCTTTTCGTAGGAATCGCACACGCTCGCCAAAATGAGCTCGGCATATACGGCAGCCTGGTCATCCTCATCGACAGTCGCCTGATCGCCAAAGGTAAAGGTCATACCCACATGAGATTCGTCGACATCGAATTTAATCGAGATATCGTCGGAATCAACGGCCGTGCAGCCAAAGATGAAGGCTTCCTCGGCGGCCATACGAATATCCTCGATACGATCGACGGACATAGAGCACAGGGCGCCGACGTTGGCGGCCGTCATGCGCACCAAGCGCGCGAGACGCGGATCACCGGCAACGCTCAGCGTAATGGGGCAGGTTGCTTCGCTACTCATCGCAGGACTCCTCGGAGGTCTCGGCGGGCGTATAGGTGTAATACTGAGCAGGCTTGGCTGCGGCCTTCTGAGCTGCATCCGCACCATCGGCGGCCTCGTCCTCAGCCTCACCAATCAGAACGCGCTCGATAGGCTGCTCGGCCTCGACGGCGGCGAGCTTGCGATCGGCGTCGGCTGCAGGAGCCTTCACCTTATTGAAGAGCTTCTGCACGGCGCCAGCCGCAGAGTCGGTCACGCTCGACACGGCGTTGCTTGCCTCGGCCACGCTGCTCGTAACCTCAGAGATGTCGCGAACCACGGCTTCGACCTCTACAAGATTGGAGGTAAGGGCGTCAACCGCGGTCTTGCTCGACTTGAGCAGCGGCTCCACCTGGGCAAGTGCCGGCGTAAGCTCGTCTACGGCGCCATCGAGCTTTGCCACCACGGGTTGTGCCTCGGCGAGCGTGTTGTTGAGGTCGCTCACCGTCTTGTCGAGCGAATCAACGACGGTGCGGGTCTTGCGCAGCGTGAGCGCGAGCTCGATAACAGCCCACACGCCGGCAACGGCGAGCACCAGCAGGGCGATTTGAATGGGACTCATACAAGCCTCCCAAAGGAATCGAAATACAGACGTTGTTCATGGTACCCCAAAGAAGGGGAAAGTTACCCAAAGGGAATGCGCGAGGCGCCAATGACCTACTTGGGAGCGTTGCCGCTACGGTCGCGCTCGCTTTGCTCCACACGCCACTCTTCCCAACCACGGCCGGCAGGCTGCCAAAATGCACCGCGCTCCAGCCCCTCGGGCAAATAGCGCTGATCGACCCAGCCTTCGGGATAATCATGCGGATACTTATACACACCGTATTCGTCGCTGCCCGGGCGATGACGGTCGCGCAGATAACTCGGCACCTCACGTAAACCGCTGCTATGAATATCGGCCAGCGCCGCATCGATCGAAGCCTCGCACGCGTTGGATTTTGGCGCCAAACACACATAGAGCGCAGCCTGAGCCAGGTTAATGCGGCATTCGGGATAGCCAATGACCTCGGCAGACTTAAACGCGGCATGCGCCACCAAAAGCGCCTGCGGATCGGCGTTGCCAACATCCTCAGAAGCGTGGATCATAATACGGCGCGCAATAAACTTGGGATCCTCCCCTGCGTCAATCATGCGCGCGAGCCAATAGATCGTGGCATCGGGGTCGCTGCCGCGCATAGACTTAATAAACGCACTGATAATGTCGTAGTGCATGTCGCCGTTTTTGTCATACGAAAAGCCACGACGCGGGTTGGCAATCTTTACGTCATCCACGGTGATGGGATAGCGCTCCCCCGCCGCCGGCGCTGGCGTTCCCTCGGTATCGGGACGCGTGACGGCAATCTCGCTCGCCAGCTCAAGTGTCGTCAGGGCCGAGCGTGCATCACCCGCGGCCAACGTACAAATGGTCTTGACCACATCCTCATCGGCCGAGAACTTGCCGTTCAGACCCTGCGGTGCCTCGAGCGCACGCTCGATGAGCGTCGCGATGTCCTCGTCCTTTAAGTGCTCAAGCTCCACCACGCGACCACGCGAGAGCAACGCCGAGTTGACCTCGAAGTACGGATTCTCCGTCGTGGCGCCAATCATAATGACGGTGCGGTTCTCAACCGCATGCAGCAGGGCATCCTGCTGCGACTTAGAGAAGCGATGAATCTCGTCGATGAAAAGAATAGTGCGGCGGTCGTAGGTATTCAGGCGCGTCTTGGCCTCGTCAATCACGCGACGCAGATCCTTCACGGTACCCGTCACGGCGCTGACCTCGACAAACTCGCTCTTGGTATGGTTAGCGATAATGTGGGCCAGCGTCGTCTTGCCCGTACCGGCCGGCCCATACAGAATCACACTCGATAGCACGTCATGCTCAATCGCAGCACGCAGCCACGAGCCCTTACCGACAGCCTTTTGCTGACCCACGTACTCGTCGAGCGAATTGGGTCGCATGCGCACCGCAAGCGGCGCATTCTGAAAGGAACGCTCGCGCGTCGAGGCAGAAAAAAGGTCGTCCATAGCCATCCCATGCATCAATCAAAAACGTTTTCCACTAACAGTATACCGAATATATACGAACTACCGTTCGTTAATATAGGTACGGTGCGGAAACTTTAATCCCGGGAACAGCTTGCTCGTGAGCTCGCAGAAATAGCCATCCGTCATGCTCGCGATGTAATCCACCACCGCTTGATCCTTGTCATCCTGCCAGGCATAGGCGCGATCGTAGTAGGAAAGCTGCTGCTCAATGCGAGAAATATGATGCTTAAAGATGTACGAGGACTCGTCACCTTCGTTTATATCCTGCAGGCAACGGTCGTAGAGCTTTTCGAACGCCTCGCGCAGCTCCGCTTCGGAGTCGCCTTCGATGCCGCCCTTGCTATAGATCTTTACGTAGTTCTCGCGCTTGGCTCGGCGAATTTCCTCAAACAGCTCCTCGCTCATCTCGATGCGCGGCTTACCATAGCTGTGCTCAACGATATCGATGGAGGCATGCGTAAGGATCCAGCTGTTGTATGCCCCACCCAGGCCATCGTCAAAAGCATCGGGCGCCAGTAGGCCCGCCGCAATGGCGTCTTGGCGATCGCGCCCAACGTAGGCAAGGATATCCGAGATGCGGACCACGCAGCCTTCGAGCGTCATGGGACGCAGGTGCTCAATTGCGCTATAGCCCTTGGCAATGCAGTCCTCAACCGTCTGATCGAACTGGTCAAAGGAACCCATGTCCGAGAGCTCAAACACGCGTTGCTCGTACTCGCCGTTATGGCACAAGACGCCGTCGAGCGTCTGGAGCGACACGTTGCGGCCATACAGCGCATCGAGCACGCGGACCGACTGCACGTTATGGAAAAAGAAGCGGCCGGTACGCTCGTGATAGATATCGTTGAGAAAGCGCTCACCGGCATGGCCGAAAGGCGTGTGTCCCAAGTCGTGGCCCAGGCCAATCGCCTCGATCAGATCACAGTTAAGCCCCAGGGCGCGACCGATATCGCGCGCGATGCGCGAGACAAGCTGCACGTGCAAACCGCGGCGCGACAGATCATCATTGCTACGGAAGCTAAAGACCTGCGTTTTACCTGCATAACGCGTGTACGCCGGAAGATGAAGAATTTTTTCGGTATCGCGCATAAACGCCGGACGCATAAGCGTGCCTTTGTCGGCAGCGCGATCAATACGACGAATGACCTGTTCGTCGTTGCAACGATACGGGTTGACGGAACCCGAAACACGATCGACGGAAATACGCTCGACAAGTTCGGGCGACAACGCCGAGGGAATACGGCCCATGCGCGCCTTAATGACGGCCGTTTCTTGATTAGTTGCCATGGCATGCTCCTTAAGAAGGATGCGCAATCGGTTACAATGTGCAGCCCACGACCTCGATTATGGCAAAAATCGGCACTAAAAACGGGAGCAATGGCAGGGAGCGCGATTTTGTGAAGAGGCAGGAGAGGGCAAGGACCAGGAGCGCGACGGCAAATGCCGCGATGCCGCCCATAGGGTCGAGCGTGCAAAGCGCGAAGAGCGCCTTGGCGTCCCCCATGCCGATGCCGGGAGCGTGGCGAACACGACGCCAGAGCGACTCAGTGAGCACAAGGGCAAGGTAGACGATGACCGCAAGACCGGCATGGTCAAGCGCAGTGTTAACGCCCTTGTCGAGCAAAACGCCCGCTAACGCCGCCACCGCGCACACGCCGGCAAGCTCATTGGGAAACCGTCGCTCACGGGCATCAACCACCGCACCGGCAAAGGCGCAGATCCAAAATGGAATGTAAAACATCGTGCACCTCCATGGACAGCTGCTCAAACGCAAAAACCACCACAAAGGTGCCTGTCCCCTTTGTGGTGGTTTTGGTGGTGGTTATTTGGCGCCTTGCATGACCTCGTCGAGGGTAACGTTGACGGCATGCTGCGTCGGGACCCAGTCGACCTTTAGGAACAGAGCGGCCACCGTGATGGGGATATAGCTGAACATAAAGATCGGGAAGGTAAACAGGTTGGTCACCAAACGCCACTTTTGCGCGCAATGAATGTGCTTGTACTCAAAGATGGTCGTGAGTAGCGCCAGGATAAAGAAGGTCTGGTACATCATCACGAAGGTCATAATGAGCGAGGCGGCACAAGCCTGCATCTCGACCTCGGTGGCCAAGAAGCCGTGCGAAAGCCCGCCCACGATGAGGAACGTGGCATTGGCGAGCATGGAGATCAGCGAAAGCAGCATACCCGGAGCGATGGTCATAAACATGTCGTAGGCGGCAAAGCGATGATAGCGGAACGTCGATTTGACCAAGTGCTTACCATAAGTAAAGAACACCTGGTAGAAACCCTTGGTCCAGCGCATGCGCTGCTTCCAGGACGCCTTAAACGTCACGGGCTGCTCGTCAAAGAACTCCGCCGGCGCATAGCCAATGCGAATGCCGTGAATCGCGCAGAACGTGGTGAACTGGATGTCCTCGGTCAGCGTATGGAACTGCCAACCGTGCATGCCCTCGATCACGCTCGCCGAAATAAGGTAACCCGAACCCGAGACAGCGCAGGATGTCTTGCAGATATTACGCGCGTTGTTGAGGAAGCGGGCCTCGCGCAGATACCAGGTGGCGTTGGCAGACGAAATCCACGAGCTGCCGAAGTTCTTGGAATTGCGATAGCTCGTGACCACATGGAAGCCCTGGTCAAAGGCATCATTCATCTTGGAGACGTAATCGCGGGAGATAACGTTGTCGGCATCGAAGATAAAGTAGCCCTCAAACGTATCGGGATACTCGTTGAGAATGCGATCGAAACCAAAGTCCATGACCCAGCTCTTGCCTTTGCGGGCCAGGTCATTGCGCTCGTAAACAATGGCACCGGCCTCGCGCGCGAGCTGTGCGGTGTTGTCGGTGCAGGCGTCGGCAACGACAAAGACCTCGATGAGCTCGGACGGATAGTCCTGATCCTTGATGGAGCGAACGAGGTTGGCGATCACGGCCTCCTCGTTATGCGCCGCAATAAAGAAGGCATAGCGGTGGAGTTTTTTGGCCTTGGGAGGCGCGACCTCGCCACGAAGAGCGCCGATGACAAAGAAGACCACCTGGTACAGAAAGCAGACCGTGAGCAGCGTGACGACAATCTGGTTGAAAATCACGATGGGTGTGTTGGTTTGTAAAAAGGCGAGCATGCAGGCTCCCAGGAACGCGTTACGTAAACAATCGTATATCTTACCGCAGGCTTACCGAGTTCAAGAAACCACCTAATACCGGCTAGGCTTCGAGAAGGCCAAGCTGCGGGACGATGTCGTCGCCGGCGGCGGTGCGGCCAAGCGAGCGCGGGGCCAGGTCGTCAAGAACCGCAGCGAGATCCCACGGCAGCTCGTCGCGGCATTCGATGCGCTCGCCCGTCACGGGATGGTCGAATGCGACGCGCCAGGAATGAAGGAATTGCCTGGTCAGACCCTGATCGGCACGTGCATCGCACTTGCCGTAGAGTGGATCGCCCACGCAGGCGTGGTTGATATGGCGCATATGCACACGAATCTGATGCGTGCGGCCCGTAAACAGGTGGCACTCGACGAGCGTATAGCCGTCGTCAAATCGCGTGGAATCGAAGCGCTCGAGGACCTTAAAGGTCGTAATGGCCTGGCGCGCGAAAGGATCGTCCGAAACCGCCATCTTGACACGGTCGCGCGTCGATCGGGCAATGCCGGTGTTGATGGTGCCCTCGTCCATGGCGATGTGCCCGTGAACAAGTGTGATATAACGACGGTCGAGCGTACGCGTGCGGATAAGATTTTGAAGCGCGCGTTGGGTGTCGTCGTCTTTTGCCGCGAGCATAAGGCCCGAGGTATCGCGATCCAGGCGATGCACGATGCCGGGGCGGTCCTCGCCCTGCACGGTGCCCAGATGGTCGATACCGCAGTGATAGACCAGGGCATTCGCGAGCGTACCGCTCTCATGACCATGCGCAGGATGGCACACCAGGCCGCGCTGCTTGGAGAGCACAATGAGATAATCGTCCTCATAGCGAATGTCGAGCGGGATGGCCTCGGGAATCACATCGGTGGGATCGTGCGGCTCGGGCAAATCGACCGAAATACGATCGCCGGCTCGCACGGCGTACTTTTTGGACAGGCAGGTCTCGCCATTGACACATACGGCACCGCCCTCAATCAGATGCGCGCAGGCAGAACGTGTAGGGCAGCCGTCATTGGCGCCCAGATAAGCGTCAAGACGCTGACCAGCGGCATCGTCGGCAACAAGAATATGGATGTCGGCCATTAGCGCTCGTTCCTTTCGCGAATTTTGCGGGCACGCTCCCCACGTTGCTGGGCCTTGCGCTTAGCGCGGGACTCGTCACGGGCGTTAAGCTCGGCGGTCGCATCGACCTCGCGGGCCGCAGGGCTCAAGAACATGTAGCCGAAGAGGGCGAGCACGACGCCCAAGGTAATGCCGATATCGGCCACATTGAAGACGGGGAAGTCGATGAAGGTGGTGGCAATAAAATCGGTCACGAAGCCAAAGGCCAAACGATCGATAGCGTTGCCGATAGCACCGCCCGCAACCATCGCCATGCCCACAACCTCAAGATGGGCGAGCTGGGGTGCACGAACGAGGTACACGGCAATAGCGATAATGACCGCCAACGCCAGCACGGCAAACGCGATGCCATGCCCCTCACCCATACTAAAGGCAGCGCCGATATTGCGGACAAACATAAAGTCGATGACACCGGGGATAACAGTCACATGCAGAGCATCGCCCACGGCACGAACCGCAAGCTTGGTCAGCTGGTCGACAAGCAGCACAACGAGCGCTACCCCACCAGCAACACCCAACCGCCAACGCAAAGGCGGCGTCATATCCCCAGCACGACCCAAATCAATCCCCTACCCTCAGATAATCAAATTCCATTTACGCAATAATCCATCTTATATTGCCATAAGCAGAACGCACGACATATCCACCAACGCAAGCGAAATAACCAGCTAAAAACGAAAGCGGCATTCCGAAAAACAGAATGCCGCTTGGACGTGACAAAAGTTGACGTTGGGGACGTTCTTGTTTGACAGTCGTTTAAGAACGTCCCCAACGGCTAGTTCAGCGCCTCCGCGCAGCGCTTACAGATGTGAGCGTGGCCGTTGTACTCGCCGACGGTGGTGCGGTAGTTCCAGCAACGGTCGCAGCACTCGCCCTCGGCAGCCTCGATGGCAACGGAGAGCTCCTCGCCCTGGGTCAGCTCAACATCGGAGACGATGTAGAACTCGGCCAGGTCGACCGCCTTGTCGCCGGTCAGCAGCGCGTACATCTCGGCGGGAACGACCGCCTTGACGCGGACCTGCTGGCTCTTAGTGAAGGTGCCGGCGGAGCGGGCATCTTCAAGGGCCTTGGTCACGGCGCTACGGAGCTCGAGTGAAGCCTCGAGCACGCCCTCAAACTCATTGGCCTCGTCGACCGTGATGGGCGACTTATACCAATCGAGCAGCGCGGCGTACTTCTGGTGGTCAACGCAGCCGGCAGGCGCATAGGCCATGGCCTCGTCGACCGTGTAGGACAGGATCGGCTGCAGGTCGCGCATGAGCATCGAGAAGAGCTCGGCCAGCACGGTCTGGGCGCTGCGGCGCTCGAGCGAGCCGGGCTTGTCGCAATACAGACGGTCCTTCAGGGCGTCGAGGTACACGTTGGAGAGCTCGGTAACCACGAAGTCGTAGAGCGCGCGGTAGGCACGCGGGAACTCGTAGCTGGCGTAGGCATCGTCGACCTCGGCCTGGACCTGGGTCAGACGGGCAACCATGAGCTTGTCGAGCGGCAGCAGGTCGGCAAAGGCGACGCCGTCGGTCTCGGGCTCAAACTGACCCTCGAGCTCGGAGAGCAGGAAGCGCAGCGTGTTGCGGAAACGACGGTAGGCGTCGGACGTACGGGCAAGGATCTCGTGGTCGATGGACACGTCGGAGCTGGTATCAACGGATGCAACCCACAGGCGGATGATGTCGGCACCCATCTCGTCACAGACCTTATTGGGGTCGATGACGTTGCCGAGCGACTTGGACATCTTACGGCCCTGGCCATCAAGCGTGAAGCCCTGCGAGACGACCGCCTTGTACGGAGCGTGGCCGTTGGCGCCCACCGAGGTGAGCAGCGAGCTCTGGAACCAACCGCGGTGCTGGTCGGAGCCCTCGAGGTACACATCCGCCGGATACTCCAGCTCGGGACGGTACTCGCAGACGGCCTTCCAAGACACGCCGGAGTCCCACCACACGTCGAGGATGTCCTTATCAGCCTTGAGGTGATGGCCACCGCACTTGGGGCAGACGCAGGCCTCGCCCAGGTAGCTCTCGGGAGCGTCGGTGAACCAGGCGTCGGAGCCCTTCTCGTGGAAGAGCTTGATGACGGCGTCGAGCGTGGCGTCATTCATGACTTTCTCGCCGCAGTCGGCACAGGTGTAGCTCGGGATGGGCACGCCCCAGTTGCGCTGACGGCTGATGCACCAGTCGGGACGCTGCTCGACCATGGCACCGATGCGGTTGGCCGCGTGGGCCGGATACCACTTGACGTTCTCGCGGACCTCTTTGCCAGCCTGCTCGCGCAAACCGGTCTTATCCATCGAGACAAACCACTGGTCGGTAGCACGGAAGAGCACCGGGTGCTTGCAGCGCCAGCAGTGCGGATAGCTGTGCGTGATCTTCTTCTCGAGGACCAGGGTGCCGCGCTCGCGCAGGAACTCGATGATGTGCGGGTTGGCCTCATCGGTGTCCATACCGCTGAAGGGGCCACCGGTGCCAAACTCCTCACCGGTGTAGAACTTGCCGTCGTCATCGACCGGCATGCAGATGTCGGTGATGCCCTCCATGAGGCAGGCAAAGTAGTCGTCGACACCGTGGCCGGGCGAGTTATGGACGATACCGGTACCGTCATCGACACCGACGTAATCGGCCAGCAGCGCCACGCCCTCGACACCGTCAAAGATCGGCTGCTTGTAGTGGATGTGGTGGAAAGTCTCGGCGGGAACCACGTAGGGCTTGCCGTCGACCATGACCGGGGTGTACTCCCAGCCAAACTCTTCGCAGCACTTGGGAGCCAGGTCCTCGAGCATGACCTCGGCGCGGCCGTCGTGCTCAACGGCGACGTAGGCGGCGCCGGGCTTGAGGGAAACTGCCTGGTCAGAGGGGATGGTCCACGGCGTGGTCGTCCAGATGATGAAGTCAACCGGGCCGTCGAAGTTCTCGAGGCCGGCGGGCTTGGAGGTCATCTCGAAGCGCACGAAGATGGACGGGCTCGTCTCGTCGGAGTACTCAATCTCGGCCTCGGCGAGTGCGGTGTGGCAGTGCTTGCACCAGTGGACGGGCTTATGACCGCGATAGATCATGCCCTTGTCGAACATGGCCTTGAAGACCTCGATGTCGGCGGCGTCATGCTGGTGATAGAGCGTCAGGTAGGGGTTGTCCCAGTCGCCAAGCACGCCCAGGCGACGGAAGCCGGCCTTCTGCAGCTCGATGTTCTCGACGGCGAACTTGTTGCAAAGCTCGCGGATCTTAGCCGTGGAGGTCTGGTTGAACTTCTCGGTGCCGAGCTTCTCCTCGACCTTGTGCTCAATCGGCTGACCGTGGCAGTCCCAACCGGGGACATAGGGAACTTCGCAGCCCTGCATCATCCAATAACGGTTGATCATGTCCTTGGAGATCTTGTTCATGGCGTGGCCGATGTGGATCGGACCGTTGGCGTACGGAGGGCCGTCGTGCAGCACGAACTTCTTGTGACCCTCGTTCTTCTTTAGAACTTGCTCGTAGACCTTGTTGTCCTGCCAGTCCTTGAGTCGCTTGGGCTCGGACTTGGAAAGACCGGCACGCATGGGAAATCCGGTTTTGGGCAGATTCATCGTCTGCTTGTACTCGTTTGCCACGGTACCCCTTTCATATCGTGGGCGCGCACGCCCTCTGGGCACCAAAAAAGCGCCCGTCCCTACAAGCTGGGACGAAGCGCCACAAAACGGGCAGACTGCCCGTAAAAGCTCTTCGCTTAACCACCCAGCTTAGATGCCCTCGCCCGCGTCGCCGCGCGCTCGCATCCGTTACTCGGCTGGCCTGTATCGACGGCCATCTCGGCGATGTCTACTAAGACGTGCCTATGCGGCTCGTCCGTTGGGACCGCAGCTCCGGGGTGATTTTCATCGGTCGCATGCACGGGATCTCAGCGCTCCCCGCTCTCTGTATCATGCGGACGGCCGACTACTCGTCCCCATCAACGCTTATGCGGAGTATGCTAGCACGTTCCGCGCCGGCGAAAAACCCTCAACACTGGTTTTATACGTTCGAAATTTCTCGCTATTACAGCCCTGCTCTAGGAGCAAAATACCTGTAAGCACTTTATCGAGCGAAAGAAGGCTGCCATGCGCACAATCGGAATGAGTGATTACACCGTCGGCGAAGACTGCTTTGACGAGCTGCCCGGAGCACTGGCCGAATACGGAGCGACCAAGGTCGCCATTATTGGCGGCAAACGTGCACTAGCCGCAGCCCTTCCCGGAATCGAAGCCGCGCTGGCAGGCACCGACGTCGAGATTCTGGAGACGCGCGTCTACGGCACCAACAGCACACGCGCCAATATCGCCAAGGTCGTGAACTCCCCCGCTTGCCAGCAGGCAGACGTGCTTATCGCATGCGGCGGCGGCAAGGCGCTCGACACCGTGAAGACCGCAGCCATCGAGCTCAAGAAGATCGTCTTTACGGTCCCGACGATCTGTTCCAACTGCTCCGCCGCGACCGCCATTGCCGTCGTGTACAACGACGACGGATCACTCGAGGGCTATTCGTACCCCAACCGACCGGCGCACATCTTCATCAACCCCAAGATCATCGCCGAGGCACCGGCAGAGTACTTCTGGGCCGGCGTAGGCGATGCCCTCTCTAAGCAGCCCGAGGTCGAGTACGCCACGAGCGCCGGTAATTTGGAGCACACCGCAGGTCTTGGCCTGGCGCTTGCCCACACCTGCTCCGAGCCGCTGTTTACCTATGGCGTCCAGGGTCTTGAGGACGTGCGCCAGGACCTGTCGAGCGAGGCCGTCAAGCAAATCGCACTCGATATCGTGGTCAACACGGGCTACGTCTCCAACCTGACCAACCAAAACGATTACTACTACAACTCGAGCGTGGCGCATGCGTTCTACAACGCCACGTGCAGCATTCCGCGCGAGGGCTCCTATCTGCACGGCGAGGTCGTGAGCCTGGGCGTGCTCGTGCTGTTCGCCTATACGGGAGACACCGAGAACCTTGAGCGCTACGCGGCCTTTAACAAGCAGATGGGCCTGCCCGTGACGCTTGAGCAGGTCGAGCTTTCCGAGGCCGACATCCCTGCCCTGTGCGAGTACGCGCACGCCACCAACGAGTGGAAGCAGGGAAACCCCGAGCCCTTCACCGACGAAAAATTCGCCGCCGCCATCAAAGCCGCCAACGCCTACGGCCACACGCTCTAGACCCAGGCCAAAACCACCACAAAGGGGACAGGCACCTTTGTGGTGGTTTTTTATTGCTCCAACATGCTGGGGTCGAACTCGCTTGCCGGGATCACACGGTAGCCGTGGCGCAGGAGCAGGTCGACGAAAACACCGTTGCCCGCGGTGAGCGTACCGCTAAAGGTGCCGTCGTAGATGTGACCCGCACCACACGAGGGACTGCGGTCCTGCAGGATGCACGCAACGATCTCGGACGGGCCGCCCGCCTGCTCGCACATATCGAGCGCACGTTGAGCGCCCAGGCGAAACTCACGATCGACCGAGGCGCCCTCGCAGGTACGGACTTCGCCGTTCACAATCTCGGACGGCTTGCGCGGCGTGGGCAGGCCGCCAAAGACCTCAGGGCACACCAAGAGGACCTCGGTCCCCGTGCGCTCGCAAGCCTCGACCAGCTCGCGATGATAGTTGTCGAGCCCGTTATACTTGCAGCTCTCGCCCATCAAGCAGGCACTTACCACGATCTTCATATACAACTCTCCCCACGCAAAACGCCCCATTTGAAATAAACACTCAAATGGGGCGATTGACAATGCACGACCAGTATTACTGCTGCTTTGGCATCAGCGGATTCTCGCGCGTAAGGAGATTCATAAACTCCTCGCCCGTGATCGTCTCCTTCTTGTACAGATAACGAGCCAGCTCGTGGAGCTTAAACTTGTTCTCCTTCAGGACCTGCAGAGCGCGGTCGTGCGCATCCTCGATCAGCTTGGCGACAATCGCGTCCACGCGCTCGGCTGTACCGGGGGCGCAGGTGAGCGACGTGTCCTGGTTAAGGTACGCATTCTGGACGGTTCCGAGCGCCATCATGCCAAACTCATCGGACATACCAAAGCGCGTCACCATGTTACGGGCGAGCTTGGTGGCCTGCTCGATATCGTTGGCGGCGCCGGTCGTCATCTCGCCAAAGATAAGCTCCTCGGCTGCACGGCCACCGCAATAGACGGCGAGCTTGTCCAGGACCTCCTGGCGCGTGGTCAGGAAGCGCTCGTCCTCCTCAACCTGCATGGTGTAGCCCAGAGCACCGCTCGTACGCGGCACGATGGTGATCTTCGTGACCGGCGCAGAGCCCTTCTGGCGAGCGGCAACGATGGCATGGCCGATCTCGTGGTAAGAAACGACCTGCTTCTCGTGGTCGGACAGCACCGTGGACTTGCGCTGCTGACCGGCGATGACGACCTCCACCGACTCCTCAAAGTCGTCCTGCGTGGCGCGTTTGCGACCCTCACGGACGGCGCGCAGGGCGCCCTCGTTGATGATGTTGGCCAGGTCGGCGCCCGAGGCACCGGGCGTGGCGCGGGCAATCGCGGTCAGGTCGATCGGCGGCTGCGTCTTCACGCTCTTGGCATGCAGCTCAAGAATGTTCTTACGGCCGGTCAGGTCGGGCAACTCAACGGGGATACGGCGGTCAAAACGGCCGGGGCGCAACAGGGCCGGGTCAAGGCTGTCCGGGCGGTTGGTAGCAGCGAGAACGACAATACCCTTGTGGTTATCGAAGCCGTCCATCTCTGTCAGCAGCTGGTTGAGCGTCTGCTCGCGCTCGTCATTGCCACTAAAGCCGCCGCCATCGCGCTTCTTGCCGATGGTATCGATCTCATCGATAAAGACGATACACGGGGCCTTTTCCTTGGCCTGCTTAAACAGGTCACGAACCTTGGCGGCACCGCGGCCGACGAACATCTCGACGAACTCAGAGCCCGAAATGCTAAAGAACGGCACGCCCGCCTCGCCGGCAACAGCCTTGGCAAGCAGGGTCTTACCGGTACCCGGAGGGCCGACAAGAAGAGCACCACGCGGCAGCTTGGCGCCGATTTCCTCGTAGCGCTGCGGCTTCTCCAGAAAGTCGACGACCTCCTTGAGGGATTCTTTGGCCTCTTCCTGGCCGGCGACATCCTTAAAGGTCACGCCCACGTCCTTGGAGGCGATCACGCGCGCGCCGGACTTACCCAGTCCGCCGCCGCCAAAACCACCGCCGCCAAAGTTCATCGACGGACCGTCATCACCCATGGCCTTCTTCATGCGGCGGTTGAGCCACCAGCCAATCAGGAAGAAAATCGCCATGGGAAGAATGAGGGTGAGCAGGTAATAGGTCATCAGACCCGAGTTCTTATCGGGAACGACCGACTCAAGCGAGGCGCCAGATTCAAGCACGCGATCGGTAAAGCCCGCGTCATTCGGCACCCCGGTCGTCTTGTAGGCGATGTTCTCGTCCTCGCCCTTCTTGGTGTAATAAATCGTGTAATCGTCTGTGTTGTACTCGACCTTGTCGACACTCTTCTTATCGAGCGCTTTGACAAACGTCGAGTAATCGGTCTTCGTAATCTGCTGCGTGTGACCGATGTTGGGGAACAGAACGGTCGAGAGCACGAGGTAGACGACGAAGGCGATGAGCACGTAGAGGATCATATTCCGTCTACGTTTGTTGTCATCCATCTCCATCTGCTTGAACTCCATCTACTGGGGTTGATAATGTTTTCTAGAATACCCAACCCGGACGGCGATAAACCGACGCCGGGCACGAAAGGACAGAGATGGCATCACTGGAAGTCGGCAAGGTTCAAATCTATACGGGCGACGGCAAGGGCAAGACGACGGCTGCGCTGGGGCTCGCGCTGCGCGCCACGGGCTATGGACTTAACGTGCTCATGCTTCAGTTTGCCAAGAAACTGCACTGCGCCGAACATGACGCAGCGCCTCGATTGGGGCTACGCATTGTACAAGCCGACCGCGACACGCCCGAAGCCTGCGCCGCACAGATCATGGAGCTGGCGCGCGAGCAGATTGGCCAGGTCGACGTACTGATCTTGGATGAGCTGGGAGAAGCCATGCGACGGGGCTTTGTGACGCGCGAAGATGTCGAAGCGTTGATCGCGATGAAACCAAGCACCACGGAGCTCGTGCTCACCGGCCGTGGCTTGCTGCCCCTCGCCGACCTTGCAGACCTAGTAACCGAAATGCGCCCCGTCAAACACTACTTCGACGAAGGCCTCCTAGCCCGCCAAGGCATCGAATACTAGTCATTGGGGACGTTCTTAAACGACTAGGCGGTGGCGCGGCCTAACCAGTTGCCGCTGTGGTGGTAGATGGTGAACATCGTGGCGGTGATTACCCAGGTTACGGGGTAGACCAGCAGCAGATGTTCGAGCGAGGGATCGAGCGGCATAATCGCGAACACCCACGCCACGCGGAGCACGACCGTGCCGAAGATTGTGAGCATCATAGGCTGGAAGCTCACGCCGGCACCGCGGATGGAACCGGACGCGTTTTCGATAATCGAGAAAATCGCGTAGAACGGCGCAATAAAATGAAGGATCGTCGTGGTATAGGCCGAAATCGCGGCATCGTCGATAAACAAACGCGAAAGCGGGCCAGAGAACACCAGCAGCACGGCAGACAGGCCGCCGATAAGCACAAACGAAAGCACGAGCGACGTGTGGTATCCCTTTCGCATGCGATCGTAATTGCGCGCACCAAAGTTCTGCGCCGAGAACGTGGTGATCGACACGCCGAGCGCCTCGGTCACCATCCAGATAATGCCGTCCAGGCGGCCGGAAAGGCCCCAAGCGGTCGTGACATCGGCTCCAAACGAGTTGACTGACACCTGAATCAGCACGTTCGAGATCGAATACGCCGCAGACTGAACGCCCAGCGGCAAACCGCACGAAAGCATGCTCTTGCAAATGCTGCGATCGATACCGAGCTTGGATAGCGACAACCGCCACGCACCCGGTGCGTGCATCATACGAATCACGATCATCGTGGCGTTGGAGCAAATGGTCAGCGCCACCGCGATGCCACAGCCCAGAGCCTCCATATGAAGCACGGCAACGAAGATGACATCCAGCACCGCATTAACAAGGCAGCCGGAAGCGATGATCACAGCAGGCCCGCGCGTGTCGCCCACGGCGCGCAGCAATGCCGTTCCCATATTGAGCAGCAGCGCCGCAACCATGGCGGCAAAATAGCAACGGGCATAGGCCACGCCCTCGGCCAATAGTTCATGCGGCGTGTTCATAAGCACCAGCATGGGCTCAACGAACACTATGCCAAGAATCGAGAAAACGATACCGCCCACCAGCGCGAGCGTCATAGCCGTATGGACCGATCGGCTCAGGCGCTCGTCATCGTGCTGACCAAAAAACTGGCCCGTAATGACCGCACAGCCAGCACCCACGCCGACGCAAAAACCAATGCAGAGCTCTGTAAGCACCATCGTGGCCTGAATGCCACCCAGCGCGAGCTTGCCGCCAAACTGACCGACGATATAGGTACCGATAAGCGTGTAAGCCTGCTGGAAAAACGAACTAAAGAAGATGGGAACGCACAGCGACAGCAGCTGCTGCCAAATAGCACCCTGCGTTACATCGATAGCCGTAGATTTCTTAGCCACACGCCCTCCCCACCAGCGTACGTCAAACAACAAAACGGCAATTTAAGACCAAAGCCACTTCCAGCTTAGCACCGACCGGCGTCGGCCGAAACACCCCCGCTGACACGGCTCGGATATCGCGCCCCGCTAGTGATACAGCCCCGGCTGGTAGTGATACTCATTACTCACATGCGGGCACAGCTGCCAAAAGGCGACAGCACTTGCCGCGGCCACGTTGAGCGAATCGACCCCATGCGCCATCGGAATACGCACGGCGCGGTCACAGCCTGCAATGGTCTTGGCGCCCAAGCCAGCACCCTCGGTGCCCATAAAGATTGCCAGGCGGTCAATCTCCTGCAGCGCGGGGTCGTCCAGCGACACCGAATCATCCGTCAACGCCATGGCGGCACACGAAAAGCCGGCATCGTGCAGCGCCGCCAGCCCATCATGCGGCCATACGCGCGCCTCGCTGCCAATGCGCGTCCAGGGCACCTGGAACACCGTGCCCATGCTCACGCGGGCCGAGCGACGGTACAGTGGATCGCAGCACGTAGGGCTCACCAAAATGCCATCGACGTTCAGCGCAGCCGCCGAGCGGAAAATCGCGCCGACGTTGGTGTGATCGACAATGCCCTCGAGCACGCACACGCGCACCGGGCGCTCCCCCGCCGCCTCGACGACGCCGCCCAAGAACTCATCGACCGGAATCTGA
Organism: uncultured Collinsella sp.; assembly: GCA_900541745.1. GTDB lineage: Bacteria > Actinomycetota > Coriobacteriia > Coriobacteriales > Coriobacteriaceae > Collinsella. Next base: position 42,699 of record UQLA01000016.1, read on the forward strand.
CGCGGGCGACGAAACGCCGCGAGCGCACCGCGCGTCACGTTAAAGCCCGTCAGCTGCTCCATAAGCTCCATCGAGGCCACGAACACGGGAACCGGGCCCGCACCTTCGCGTACCGCCAGGCGCTCAAACAGCGGCATCATCTGATCGAGCCAGCGCTCGCCCAAAAGAAAGCTCACCGGCTCGTATCCGGCGCGAACCGCACGCTCGATGACCTTGGCACTCTCGGCGATAAAAATACCCTTCTGCGGCTCCAGCACGCAGCGAAGCTCACGCTCGGTCAGTCGCACGTAGGCATCGAGCCGCTCGTCCTCGAGCGAATCAATTCGCAATACCTCAACGGCATCAGTCATAGCAGTCAGCCCGCACCTTTCTTTGCAGCACCTATATCAAACGAGGCGACGCCAAGCGCCGCCCCATGCATTCAATCAACCCGATAATACCGTGGGCAAAAAGGAGATTTAAGCATCAACGCGACGATACGTCACGAACTCATAATCGACACCCTCGTCACCCTCGCCGGCGGCAATCGTCGCGACCCCGCTACGCTGCGCAATCTCCCACGCGGGATCGGCATCCAGATCGGGAAAATACGTATCCACGTCATGCACGCAATGGTTATGCGTAACCTCGGCCTCCACGCAATACGGCAAAAACTGTCGATATACCTCGCCGCCGCCAATCACCCACGCAACGGGCTCATCAGCCACGGCGGCCAAAGCCTCGTCAACGCTATGCACCACGTCAACGCCCTCGGGGGCAAAATCCTCATCGCGTGTGAGCACAATGTTGCGGCGGTTCTTAAGCGGACGCCCGCCAGGAAAACTCAGCAGCGTCTTGCGCCCCATAATGACCGGGCAACCCTTGGTGCACGCCACAAAATGACGCATGTCGGCGCGATTGGACACCACCATGTCGCCCTCGCACCCAATGCCCCAGTCATCGCACACGGCGACGATGGCAGATAGCTTACACGTCATGAGCGCCACCTACACCGCAATAGGGATGTTCTTGACCTGCGGGCCGTGCTCATAGCCCTCGACAATCAGGTCATCGGTCGTAAAAGCATAGAAGTCATGCACATCGGGGTTGAGCGTTACCTTGGGAGCCGCAAACTGCGGACGCTCGATAAGCTCGCGGACGATATCGACATGGCGGTCGTAAATATGAGCATCGGCGATCACATGCAGCAGCTCGCCGGGAATCATATCGACCGACTGCGCGACCATCATCAGCAAAATGGCGTACTGGCACACATTCCAATTGTTCGCGGCCAAAATATCCTGGCTGCGCTGGTTGAGAATCATGTTGAGCGTCGGCTTGTCATCCTGCGGACGCTGCGTGACGTTATAGGTCACGCTGTAGGCGCACGGATACAGGTGCATCTCGGACAGATCGCTAAACACATAGGTGTTCGTCATAATGCGACGGCTGTACGGCGTGTGCTTGAGGTCGTACAGCACGCGGTCCATCTGATCGAAGTCGCCCTCGGCGTAATGGCTCTTCTGGCCAATCTGGTAGCCGTAGGCCTTGCCGATAGAGCCGGTCTCGTCGGCCCACTCATCCCAAATATGGCTGTTGAGGTCATGCACGTTATTGGACTTCTTCTGATAGATCCACAGGATCTCATCCATGGCAGATTTGAGGGCCGTACGACGCAAGGTAAGCGCCGGAAACTCCTCGCGCAGGTCGTAGCGGGCCGTGACACCAAAATTTTTAATGGTATAGGCAGGGGTGCCATCCTCCCACACCGGGCGGACCTTTTGGCCCTCGGTGGTGGTGCCATGGTCCAGAATATCGCGGCACATGGTTACAAACTGTTGATCAGCTTTGCTCATTGACCCTCCTGTCAGTCGCCTACAAGCGAGATTCATTGTAGCCCAGGGGCACGCGGCCCCACAGCCCAAACATAAGCCCTCATTTTCTGACATATGCCAGAAATTCCTTGCGCTCAATGAGCATCGAGTTATCCTATTGTCGACATATGTCAGATAAGGAGTGCACATGGCAGGAAGACGCGAAAAACTGCGCCGCGTCGGAATCATCCCCGAATACCGCGGCTTTATCCCTGACGGCCTGGCGAGCGGAGACGCCATCGACATGACGGTCGACGAGCTCGAGGTGCTGCGCCTGTGCGACCTGGAAGGCCTCAATCAGGAGGCCGTCGCCCAGCGCATGGGCATTGCCCGCGCCACGGTGGCGGCAATCTGCAGTCGCGCGCATCGCAAGGTGGCAAACGCGCTGGTGAACGGACGAGCGCTCATCATCGAGGGCGGCAATATCGCGTACTCCCCCATCACCACAACGACGGCCGTATGGCCAGCAAAGGAGGTCGGCACCATGAGGGTGGCAACCACGTACGACAATGGCAACATCTTTATGCACTTTGGCCGCAGCGAGCAGTTCAAAATCTACGACATTCAGGACGGCAAGGTGCTCAACGAGCAGGTCGTGGGCACCGGCGGCACCGGCCACGGTGCCCTTGCGGGCCTGCTCGCCAACGGCGGCGTTGACACGCTCATCTGCGGCGGCATCGGCGGTGGCGCTATCAACGCGCTTGCCCAAGCCGGCATTACGGTATACGCAGGTGCCCAGGGCAGCTGCGACGCTTGCGTCGAGGCCCTTATCGCCGGCACGCTCGCACAGAACGGCGAGGCCACATGCGGCTGCCACGGCCATAACCACGACCACGTCCACGAACATGGCGAGTCCTGCAGCTGCCACGGCCATCGCGAGCACGAGGGTCACGAGGGCTGCGGCTGCCACTAACAGCACGGCACCGCGAGCTCGGGGTGCGAAGCCGAACGCAACCCAACAACCGAAGCCAACAACAAAGGCCACCCGGTAGCTTCCGAGTGGCCTTTGCCATATCAAGCTGGAATTACAGCCCTATTTCTTATTACGCATCTGCGCTTCCATCTGGCGCAGTAGCTCCATATCGGACTTGGGACCGCCCGTACCCAGGCCGCCCATGCCACCCAGACCCATAGCGTCCAGGCCAGGGATATTGGGCATGCGCATCTTCTTGCCCTTCTTACCCTTTTTGCCCTTCTTGCCGCCGGCCTGCGCCTGATTGGCCATCGTGCGCATGCGGCCCATCATCTTATTCATCTCGCCCCACTGCTTCATAAGGCTGTTGACCTCGGTGGGCGTCACGCCGGCGCCCTTGGCAATACGCGCGCGACGCTGGCCGTTTATGATGGAGGGACGCAGGCGCTCCTCCTTAGTCATCGACATGATGATGGCCTCGTTCTTATCGAAGATGCCCTCGTCCAGGTTGCCGCCCATTTGGTTGAGCGCGCGCTGGCCACCGGGGAGCATGCCCAGGATGCCCTTCATGCCGCCCATCTTCTTGACGGCTTTCATCTGGTCGAGTATATCGTTCATGGTGAAGCCCTCGCGCAGCATACGCTCGGCAGCCTCAAGCTGCTCTGCATCAGCCGCCTCCTGGGCCTTCTCGATAATGCCGACGACGTCGCCCATGCCCAGAATGCGCTTGGCCATGCGATCGGGATAGAACGGCTCAAGCGAATCGGGTTTCTCGCCCATGCTCACAAACTTGATGGGCTTGCCGGTCACCTGACGTACCGAAAGTGCACCACCGCCACGGGCGTCACCGTCGAGCTTGGAGATAATCACGCCATCAAAGTCGGTGCGCTCGGCAAACGTCGAGACCACGTTGACGATGTCCTGGCCGGTCATGGCATCGACGACCATCAGCACCTGGTCGGGCTTGACGGCCTTCTTAATATCCACGGCCTCCTGCATCATCTGCTCGTCGATCTGCAGACGACCGGCGGTATCGACGATGACTACATCGCGCAGGTGGTCGACTGCCTCCTGGATGGCACCCTTGGCGATATCGACCGGGTGCGCGCCGTCGCCGCGGAAGACCGGAACGCCGATCTCTCCACCGAGCGTGGCCAGCTGATCGGCAGCGGCGGGGCGGTAGACGTCGCACGCGGCGAGCAGCGGCGAGCGGCCCTGCTTCTTGAGCAGGTAGGCAAGCTTTACGGCCGCCGTGGTCTTACCGGAGCCCTGCAGGCCCACGAGCATGATGACATTGGGAATACGGTTGCTAAAGACGAGCTTGCTCTCGGTTGAGCCGAGCATCTCGGTGAGCTCGTCGAGCACGATCTTGACGACGTTTTGCGCCGGCGACAGCGACTCCATGACCTCGGCGGTCATGCAGCGCTCCTTAGTCTTGGCAACGAACTCCTTGACGACCTTAAAGTTAACGTCGGCCTCGAGCAGGGCCATGCGAATATCGCGCATGGCCGAAGTAATATCGGCCTCGGTCAGCTTACCCTTGCCGCGCAGGCGGTCAAATGTGTCGTTGAGGCGATCGCTCAGGGAATCAAACACTAGTCACTCCTTAGTTGGACTCGCCCACCAGGGCGCGGCAGAAATCTTTGGCGTTAAACTCCTGCAGGTCATCGACCTGCTCGCCCACGCCGATGCGCAGGATCGGGAGCTTGAGTTTCTCGGCCACGGCCATGGCGATACCGCCCTTAGCCGTGCCGTCGAGCTTAGTCATGATAATACCGTCCAGGCCCAGCGCCTCGTTAAACTCGAGCGCCTGGTTCAGACCGTTCTGACCAGTGGCGGCATCGATCACAAGCACGACCGAGACCGGCATGGGGCCGGCGGCCATATTGGCGGCGCGCTTACGGGTCACATTGACCACCTTGGCGAGCTCGCGCATGAGCTCGGGGCTCGTGTGCAGACGACCGGCGGTATCGATGAGCACCAGGTCGCTGCCGCGCTTATCGGCCTCGTCGAGCACGTCATAGCACACGCTCGCAGGATCGGAGCCGCGGTCACGCTTGATGACGGGAACGCCGGCACGCTGGCCCCACACATCGAGCTGCTCGATGGCGGCGGCGCGGAAGGTGTCGGCCGAACCAATCACCACGTTCTTGCCGCGGGCGGCCATGGCGCTCGCAATCTTGCCGACCGTGGTGGTCTTGCCGGCGCCGTTGATACCGACAAACAGCACACAGCTCGGCGTATCGGAAAACGGGTCACGCTCAACAGGCACAAAATGGCCCTCGAGCTGCTCGGCCAGGGCGCGGCGAAGCTGCGGGGCGGTCTTGAGGTTCTTCTTGGCAGCGGCATCACGCAGGTCATCGGAGACTTGAATGGCAACCTCGGCACCCATGTCACCCATGACGAGCGTGTCCTCAAGGTCCTCCCAAAAATCCTCGTCGACCTCACCGCCAAAGTAGAAGACCTCGTTAAGGGCCTCGCGGCTGCGCTCAAGTCCGCGCGAGAGTGCGTCAAAGAATCCCATTATGCATTCACGACCTTTCCGGTTTCGCGATCGAGTTTTTGCGAGACGACGCGACTGACGCCGTCGGCTTGCATCGAGACGCCGTAGAGAACGTCAGCATCCTCCATAGTACGGCGCTGATGCGAGATTACCAAGAGCTGCGTATCGGAACGCAGCACATCGAGGGCGCCGATGAGCTTGGACAGGTTGGCGTCGTCGAGCGCCGCCTCGACCTCGTCCAGCACATAGAACGGCACCGTGCGCGTACGGTATACGGCAAAGAGCAGAGCGAGCGCCGTCAGGCTCTTCTCGCCACCCGACATGAGCATCATCTTGGTGATGCGCTTGCCGCGCGGCTGCGCCACGACCTCAATGCCCGTCTCGGCCGGATGCTCGGGGTCGGTCATCTCCAGATGCGCCTGACCACCCGGGAACAGCATGGCAAAGATCTCGCGGAAGTTCGCATCGACCTTCTCAAACGTCACTAGGAACGCCTTGCGCATCTTGCGGTCGATCGCCACGGTGATCTTGGTGAGCGCCTTGCGCGCGCTCTCCAGATCGGCCAGCTGCTCCTCGATGTAATCGGCACGGCGCTTGAGCTGCTCGTATTCCTCCATGGCAACCTGGTTCACAGGGCCCAGGTTGTTGATCTGACGCACGAGTTGGTTAAGCTCGCGCTCGGCGGCGTCGCGATCGGTGGGCGCCGGCAGCATGAGCGCTTCCTCGAGCACCGTGATACCGTCGGCGGTGATGGCCTTGATGGCCGCCTCGACCTGTACCTCGAGCTTGCCGCGTGCAACCTTGAACTCGTTTTGCGTCGCCGTGGCGGCATCGACCCGCTCCTTGGCGCGGGAGACCTCAGCCTTGGCGTCTTCGATGGTCTTCTTGAGCGAGGCCGAGTCCGCCTCCTCAAGCGAAGCCTGGTCACGCAGGCGCGCGGCCCAATCCGACGCACGCTCCAGCAGGGCCGAATAGCGCTCGTGCATGGGATCGACACGAAGGCGCAGCAGCTCAAGCGAGCGAGAGGCCTGACGCGTCCCGCGGATACGACGGTCGATGCCCTCCAGGCGATGCTCCAGGTCGGGCACGCGGCCCCTCAGAGAACGAAGACGCTCGCTCGTCTGGGCCAGGCGCACCTTGGCGTCGGCGAGCTTACCGGCTGCCTCGGAATCGTCACGGCGCACGCGATCGAGCTCGTCGTTGGCCTCGGCAATCTGCAAGCCTAAGTCGCTCGCCTGCGCACGGGACTCGTCACGCGAACGAGTGAGCTCGTCCACGCGCGGACGTGCGGCACGAACGGCCTCTGCGGCTTGCTCGCGGCGCTTGGAAATGCGCACGCGCTCGACCTCGGCATTGTTGGCACTCTGCTCCAAGCGGCCGATCTCGGACAGCAGGGAGCGGCGCTCGCCCTCAAGACGGGCAATCTCGCCGGCGGCATCGCCCTCGGCGGCGCGCGCCTCCTCGACGGCCGCATTGGCCTCGACGACCTGATCAGAAACATGCTCAAACGCGGCAGCAAGATCGGGCTCCAGGCCCTCCAGCTCGCGGATACGACGCTTACGCTCCAGAGCACCCGAAGCCTCGCCGGCATCAAGCCCCACGCGAACCAGGCCGCCGCAGGCAACACGTGCGCCATCGGGAGTCACATAGGTCACGCCGTCAACGACCGGCGCGGACAGCGCGGCGGCCAAGTCATCGACCACGTAATAGCCGCCGAGCAATGCCTCGACGACCGGACCGTACCCCGCACGCACGGACAAGCGATCAACAAGACGGGTACCGGCGGCACCCTCGGCGGCCGCAGAGCCGCTCACGCTGCGCGCCACCAGCAGCGCCTCGCCCGAGGCCTTCTTCTGGTCCAGCGCAGCGCGACCGGCGCGCTCAAGTGCGGCAGCGTTATCGAACAACAGAGCATCGATATCGCCGGCGAGCAGCTGCTCAACCAGGCCTTCAAGTTCACGCGGTGCCTCGAGCACATCGCCCAGACGGCCCGAAACATCATCGCCCAGCGCGCCAACCAGGCGGCTTACGAGCGGCGAGCTGTCGGCCATACGAGCATCGAGCTTCTTTTGGCTAGTGAGCTCTGAGCGCACCTCGGACAGCTTGTTGCGCGCCTCGCTCTCGCGGGCACGTAGGTCCTTGAGGGCAGCGCGCGCCGTCTCGGTGGCCTCGCGTGCATCGCTCTGGGCCTGACGAGCCGCCTCAAGGGCGCTCTCAAGCTCCTCAGCACGGTTGCGGCGGCTCTCAAGCGATGCCGTGACCTCCTCGAGCTGCTCATCGATCTGCTCCAGGCGCGAGGCATACATGTTGTCCTCGACCTCGGCATTGGAAAGCGAATCCTTTACCTTGGCGAGCTCGAGCGCAGCATTATCGGCAACGCGCTGCACATCGCGCTGCTCGCGCGTGAGCTGCGAAATCTGCGCATCGAGCGCCACGCGGCGCTCGTGAAGCTCGGCGGCGGCAGGACCAGCGGCGTCAACGTCCTCCTGGGCCTGCATATGCGCGCCGGTCACTTCCTCGAGCTGGGCGCGTGCATCCTCGAGCTCCTCGACCACGCGACGGCGCTGATGCTCGGAGCCCGAGATCTGGCCGCGCATGTCGGACAGGCGCGACACCATGTTATGGCCCTTTTCCTCGAGCAGACGCATGTCGGAGTTAATGCGACCGACCACATCTTGCATATGGCGGCGCTGCTCGCCCAAGTCTCCTACAAACAGGCCCTTTTCCTCGAGCATGACCTGGAGCTTCTCGAGCTCGCGCTCTTTCTCACCCAGGCGGTACTGCGCGAGCTCCAGCTCGGCGGCGCCCTCCTTAGAGCGGCTCTCCAGGTCGTTCCACTGCGATTGCAGCGAACGCAGCTCGTCGACGGCCAGCATCTGCGTAAGCTCGTTCGCGCGCGAGGACAGCTCTTTGTACTTGCGCGCGCGATCGACCTGACGCTCCAGCGGTCGCAGCTGACGGGCGATTTCCTTGTTGATATCGCGGGCACGGGTCAGATGCTCGTCCATCGACTTGATCTTTTTGAGCGCACGCTCCTTGCGACGCTTGTGCTTGGAGATGCCGGCGGCCTCCTCAATGAGGGCACGGCGCTCCTCGGGGCGGCTCTGCAAAATGGCATCGAGCTTGCCCTGGCTGATGATGGAATGCGTATCCTTGCCCAGTCCCGAATCGTGCAGGATGTCCTGGATGTCCATCAGGCGGCACGGGCTCGAGTTGATGAGGTACTCGCTTTCGCCCGAGCGGTACATACGACGGGTGATGGCGACCTCGTCAAAGTCGACGGGAAGCATATGGTCCGAGTTGTCGAGCACCAGCGTGACCTCGGCCACACCCACCGGCTTGCGCGCCGACGAGCCCGAGAAGATGACGTCCTCCATGGCCTGGCCGCGCAGCTGCTTGGCGCTCTGCTCACCCAGAACCCACAGAATCGAGTCGGAGATGTTCGATTTTCCCGAGCCGTTGGGACCGACGATGACGGTCAGGCCCGGCTCAAACGTCATATGGGCGCGGTCGGCAAACGACTTGAACCCTTTGAGCGTGAGGGACTTGAGATACACGGTTCCTCGCTTAAACAGGCTTCTTGTTCAGAATCACGCCGTTGGTGGTATAGCCCATGCGGTCGAGTGCCTCGAGCGCAGCGGCCGCCTCGGCTTCCTTCTTGGAGGAACCGGTGCCGCGGCCTTGACGAATACCGTCGATGAGCACCACGGCGGTAAAGGTCGGTGCGTGTGCCGGGCCCTCAGAGCCAACGAGCTTGTACGCCGGAGGCTCGTGGCCGTCGGCCTGCACGCACTCCTGCAAAAACGACTTGGGGTTCGCAGGATGCTCAGCACGCTCGGAGGCCAAATGGGGCTTAAGCGTGCGGTGGATGAAGTCCGCCGCAACGTCCCAGCCGGCATCTAGGTACAGGGCGCCCACGAGAGACTCGTAGACGTTCTCGAGCGCCGAGTGCAGGCCGCGCGCGCCCGTGCCGGTCTCGGAGGCACCAAAGATGATGATGTCGTCGATGCCCAGCTCGTGAGACACCTCGGACAGCGTGGCGCCCGAGACAAGGGACACCTTCAGGCGCGTAAGCTTGCCCTCGTCAAACTCCGGATAGGATTCAAAGAGCGAGCGGGCAACCACGGCGCCCAAAATGGAATCGCCCAAAAACTCAAGGCGCTCATAGCTCGCCGAGACGGGCTGACCTTCCACGGCAGAGGGGTGCGTGAGCGCCGCACGCAGCAGCACCTTGTTATTGAACTCGTGGCCCAGGATTTCCTGGGCGCGCGCGAGTCGTTGAGATAAAGCCAAGACTTAGGCCTCCTTGGCGTTTTCAATAGCGTCGACAGCGTCGGCGACAGAGTTGAGCGACAGCAGGGTCTCGTCATCGATCTCGAGGTCGAACTCGTCCTCGATGGCCGTTACCAGCTGCAGACGCTCGAGCGAATCGGCATCGAGATCGTCAAAGGTAGTCTCGTCGCTAATGTCGGCGACGTCGACGCCCAGCACATCGGCGGCGACTTCGGCGATCTTATCGAAGATTTCGGAGCGGTCCATAGCGCTTCCTCTCGTATTGCGTGAACATCAACGCGCTGGCGCCGCAAGCGCAGCGCCAAGACACGGTTTTGATTCTACCCCACGACGCAGGCCGCGAGGCACATAACAGCGCTCTAACTCGCTCCTACAAAACGATGCCGTCCATAGAGTTGGCGACGTTCTCGACAAGCCCGGCGCGCACGGCCTCCGCCGCGGCGAGCGTACCGTTTTTGACGGCCTCGACCGAGGTGGCACCGTGGCCGATCAGGACCACGCCACGCAGGCCCAGCAGAATGGCGCCACCCTTAGCATCGCCCGAGAGCTTTGCCTTGATCTCGCGCATCTGCTTTTTGATGAGCAGCGCGGCAATCTTGGTGCCAAGCGAAGCCATAAAGGCACCCTTGAGCTCTTGCAGCAAAAACTTAGCGGCGCCCTCGGTTGCCTTGAGCGCGATGTTGCCCGACATTCCATCGGCAACGACGACGTCAAAGTTGCCCGAGGTCAAGTCGGTACCCTCGCAGTTGCCCACAAAGCCGGGAACGGCAGCCTTCATGGCCGGGAAGCACGCCTTGGTAAAGTTGGAGCCCTTCTCATCCTCGGTGCCGTTGCCGAGCAGACCGACGCGAGGATGCTCAATGCCCAAGACGACGCGCGCATAGGCGCTACCCATCTGGGCAAAACGCACCATGTCGTCGACCTCGACATCGGGATTGGCGCCCATATCGCACAGCACCGTCAGACCACCGGCGCGATTGGGCAGAGCGTTGGTCAGGCACGGACGGACCGGCTGCTTCTTGCCTTCTGCCAAATACCTAAACGGCGTGACGTAGGCCGTGGCGGCCGCGGTCATGGCACCAGTCGAGCCGGCCGAGAAAAACGCGTCCGCATTGCCCTTCTTAATGGCACGGCATGCAAGCACGATCGATGACTTGCGCTTGGTCATCACGGCGCGGATGGGATCGTCCTCCATACTGATGACATCGGGGGCCTCCAGAGCCTCCACGCGGGCATGCGCTGCGGCAAAAGGATTGACGATTTCGGCGGGACCGACGGCCAAGACCTCAATCTCGGGATCTGCCGCGAGCGCAGCCTCGATGCCATCGAGGACAACCTGGGGCTTCTCGTCTCCGCCCACAACGTCTACACAAACGCGAACGTTACTCATTTCATATGCTCCTTATACAAAAATGGCCGACTCATTGAGCCGGCCATTGTGGTTCCAGTTGGAACGGCATCGCATCCAGAGTATACAGTTACTCGGTAACGATAACCTCGCGGTCCTTGTAGAAACCGCAGCTGGGGCACACGTGGTGCGGGAGCTTAACAGCGCCGCAACGGGGGCACGTGGACTGAGCCGCAGCCGAGATCTTCATGTTGGCGGAACGGCGGGTATGGGTGCGGATACGACCCTGCTTTTGTTTAGGTACGGGCATAGTGACCTTCCTTATGAACTATCCAGTGTGGCGATTACGCGCAAGTAGCGATACTACCACAGTTTTACTCGTCAAGCTTGAGATTCTTTAATGCTGCAAATGGATTTTCCGTGGCAGCGGCCCATTCGGCCTCCGCCTGGGCGGCGCAATCGCATTGCTCGACGTTGAGATTGATGCCACAGGTGGGGCAAAGGCCGCGGCAATCGGGCTTGCACAGAACGACGAACGGCGTGTCCATGACGACCGCGTCGTTGATGGGCTCACCCAGATCGACGATGCGGTCCTCGCCCAGCAACTCGTAGCCGTCTTCGTAGGCCTCGGGGTCCTCGGGCTCGTTAAAGAGGTAGAACTCCTCGATCTCACCGGCGATATCAAACGATGCGGGTTCCAGGCAGCGGTCGCACTCGCCGGTGGCGTGCGCGCGGACCATACCCGAGAGCAGAACGCCGGTGCCGGCGTTGGTAAAGACCACGTCGTAGGCAATGCCGTCCTGCAGCTGGTACTCCTTCTCGCCCACCCTGTAGGCGGCGACATCGACCTTGCCGGTCAGCGGATATGAGTCTCCGGGAAACTCGAGCTGCTCGGAAAGATCGACGATCACGCTCGGGAACTCAGCCATTACCATTGACCATTCTGCTGGGCGGCACCCTCATTGAGCTGCTGACGGCAACGGGTGACGGTACCGGTCAGGCTCTTAAGGTTCTCCTCGAGGTGCGTAAAGACCTGCTCGGCGTAATCCTCGGCGGCATAGCGCGTCTCGCGCTCGTACTGCTGGGCACGGTCGCGGATGTCGTCGGCCTGCTGCTGGGCTAAGCGGACGATCTCCTGCTCACCGGCAATGGTGAGCGCCTGCTGCTGAGCATCGGCAATGATGGAATCGGCCTGAGCGGCGGCGGAAGCCATAAGCTCCTCGCGCTCTTTGAGGATACGGCGGGACTTCTGCCACTCCTCGGGATAGCTCATGCGGATCTCATCGAGGATGTTAAAGAAGACGTCGGCGTCGATAACCTTCATCTGGGCGTTCTTGCCGAACGGCGTCTTAGCCTCTTCGATGAGCCCCTCGAGCTCGTCGACAAGACTCACGATCCTGTCGCCAGGAAAATTCTCGCCCGGCATCCGGTCTCCTTTCATAGGTAACATATCATCGTGTTAGTTTACCACATGCCACCAGGCAATAAAAAACGTCACGAAAAGCGATGTTTGAGCGCTTCGACCACGTTGGGCGGCACAAACGTCGATACGTCGCTCCCAAGCGACGCAATCTGGCGCACCACCGAGCTCGAGATGTAACCGTACTGCGGAGCACTCATGACAAAGATGGACTCCAGCTCGCTATCCAGGCGGTAGTTGAGGTCGGCCTGCTGCAGCTCGTACTCAAAGTCGGTCATGGCGCGCAGACCCTTAACGACGGCGCCAGCGCCCCGTTCACGTGCAAAGTCGACTAGCAGACCGGTGAAGGGCAGTACCTCGACGCCGTCCAAATCGCCGAGGGCCTCGCGGGCCAGCGCCACGCGCTCGTCGAGCATAAAGGTGGTACCCACGCCGTTTTTACCCTGCGATTCGGCCACGGCGACAATCACGCTGGGAAAGATGCGGCGGGCTCGGCGGATCACGTCGATATGGCCAAAGGTGATGGGATCGAAGGTGCCCGGGACGATCACGCGGTTGATGGTGTCATTCATGGGTGTCCTCCGAAGGTGCATCCTCGTCATTTTCGTTCTCGCCAGTATGGTCGTTCTCGTCCTCGGCCACCCAGCGCAGCAAGTCAACCGAGGTTATGCCGTAGCGCTTCTCTCGCACGGTCTCAAAACCAGCTGGATGAGCGCCCGCATCAGATGCGGCATGCTCAAACAGGGCAAAGGCCCCGGGTGCCAGCAAACCCTGCCGGGAAAGATTTTGCAGCAGCTCCTCGACCGGCTCGGCGCCAAAAGCGTACGGCGGATCGAGCAAAACCAGATCAAAGGGACCGCCCGGTACACGGCCGCGCGAGGCGCTCGCCAACACATCGCCGGTAACGACGCGCCAACGCGAGCGGTCGCGGCACAGTGACTCGATATTCTTGGTAATCAGACGAGCGGCATTGCGATCGATCTCGAACGTGGTGAGCGAGCGGACGCCATGCGAAAGCATCTCGATTCCCAGGGCGCCGGAGCCGCCAAAGGCGTCCAGTACGCGGACCTCGTCCAAATCGAAGTCGAACGCCGACATGACCATGGACGCGCATGCCTCGCGCACGCGATCGGTCGTGGGACGGGTGACATCGCGCCCACGCGGCTCTTCGATCTTGCGGCCGCGCCATTCACCGCCGATGATTCTCATCCTCCGCTGACCTCCTTAAAAATATGTCGATAGCGCGTGGCGACCGCATCGCGCAAGGGGCGCGTCGCCACGGAGTCAAGGTTGCAAGCATACCGCAAGAGCTCGACCGCGTCCAAATGGGCCCATTCGATAAGGTCCTCGTCGGCGTCCAGGTCCACAAAGCGCAAGGTCACGCCGCCGTGCTGGCGATAGCCCAGGATCTCGCCCTCGTGGCGCAGGCGCAGGTCCATCTGGGCGAGCGTAAAGCCGTCCGAGGTCTTTTCGAGGGACTGGAGACGGTCTTGTGCCGCCGACGCGCCGCCGTTGCCCTTGGAGTGCGTCATGACCAGGCAGGTACCCGACACGCTGCCGCGGCCCACGCGGCCGCGCAGCTGATGCAGGGCCGCCAAGCCAAAGCGCTCACCGTTCTCGATGACCATGACGGTGGCGTTGGGCACGTCGACGCCCACCTCGACCACCGTGGTCGAGACGAGAACGTCGATCTCGCCGCGCTTGAAGGCATCGATCACGCGGTCCTTCTCCCCCGCCGGCATGCGACCGTGAAGGCGTTCGATGATAAGTCCCGGCAGGGCCAGGCGCAGTCGGTCGAGCTCGGTTGCCGTATCGTGCAACGGCACGGGGACGGTCACGCGGCCCTCGTCGTCGCGGGCGATACCGGGCACGTCTTCCAGCTCGTCGGCCGAGTCACTCGGCTCCACGAGGGGACAGATCACATAGGCCTGCTGGCCCTTTTCGTGCGCCTCGCGAATGGCGCCGTAGGCAAGGTCGCGGCTCGACTCGGTAAGCACGCGCGTCGTAACGCCCGCCCCCGGAACAGGCCGATGGCGGATGATGCTCGTGTCCAGGTCGCCGTAGACCGAGAGCGCCAACGTGCGCGGTATCGGCGTGGCCGTCATAACGAGCAGGTCGGCACCCGGACCCTTGGCGCGCAGGGCATTGCGCTGGCCCACACCAAAGCGGTGCTGCTCGTCGATGATGACAAGCGACAGATGCTTAAACGCAACGTTATCCGAAAGGACCGCATGAGTGCCAAAGAGGACGTCGAGCTCGCCCGACTCCAGCTGCGCATGGATCTGGTCACGCTCGGCTGCCGGCGTGGCACCCGTCAGGAGCGCCCATGACATGCCAGCCTGCGAGAGCAAGGGGCCGGTCTTATCGGCATATTGGCGCGCCAGCACTCCCGTAGGCGCCATAACGCAGGACTGAGTGCCCGAATCGGCCGCGACAGCCAGCGCGCAAGCGGCGACAGCCGTCTTGCCGGTACCGACGTCGCCAAGCAGCAGGCGGTTCATCACGCGCCCGCCATCGCACATGTCGTGCAGGATGTCTTGGAACGCGGCCTCCTGCTCGTCGCTCAGCGAAAACGGCAGGGCTTCCCTGAGCGCTGCCAGGTGCTCGCCCGCGGCATGTGTATAAGGCGCTACGTCGACCATACCGCCATCGTTGCGCAGGCGAAGCGCGAGCTGCAAGCAGAGACATTCCTCGTAGGCAAGACGCCGCCGCGCAATATCGCGCTCGGCCATACTCGAGGGAAAGTGAATTGAGCGCAGCGCGCGGGCATTGCTCATCAGACGGCGCTTGACGCGCAAGCGTGCGGGAATCGGATCGAAGGGATTGCCGACGACCTCGAGCGCGCCGCTTACGATGCGGCGCATCCACGCCTGGCTCACGCCATCGCTCACATAGTGGACCGGCAGAATGGTGCCCGCGGCACGCCCCTCCTCGAGCTTTTCGAAATGCGGAGAGGCCATCTGCTTAAAGCCGTAGGCAAACTCGATCTTACCCATCACGGCCAGGCGGTCGCCCTGCTTAAGCTGCTGGGCAATCCAGGGCTGACGGAAAAAGGCGACTTGCAGCACGCCCGTCTCGTCCACCAGCGAGACCTCAGTCACCTGCATACGCGGGCGAGGCTGCTTTTGGACGATACGATCGACCGTGGCGACAATCGTGCACACGGTACCGATGGGAGCCATCTCGATGGACCAGGAGCGCGTAAAGTCCAGGTATCGATGAGGAATATGGAGAAGGAGGTCCCCCACCGTCCGAATTCCCAGACGGCGAAGGGCCTCCTCACGTTTACCCGAAACATATTTGAGTCGCGCGATATCCTCGTCGAGCGCATTGCTCTGGGCAAAGCGCTCCGAGACGCGCGGCACGGAGCACAGCTCGGACATGGACAGATGCCTACTCGATCGAGAAGATCACGGGATAGAGCGGCTGCTCGCCACGATGAGCATCAATCTCCAGGTCAGGCTGAGCCTCCTCGATGGCGTCGACGATCTCCTGGAAGGCTTCATCGGACAGCTCCTCGCCGGCCAGAATCGTCAGCGCGTCACCCTCTTCTTCCTCCTGCATGCGGTTGATGCAGTCGAGCGTGACCTGCTTCACATCGGAGCCCACCACGTCGATGGAACCGGCAATGATACCCATGACGTCACCGGAGTGAATCGGAGAGCCGTCAGAAGCGCTGGAATCGCGCACGGCACGGGTGACTTCGCCATCGCGAACCTCGCTGATAGCGTCGACCATGGCGGCAACGGCGTCCTCGAGCTCGGAATCGGGCAGGACGGCGAACAGCGCGGAGAACGCCTGCGGGACGGTCTTGGTGGGAACGACGGCGACCTTCTTGTTGGTGCAGGCAGAAGCAGCGGCCTCGGCAGCCATGCGGATGTTACCGTTGTTGGGCAGGATGATGACCGAGGTCGCGTTGACCTGGTCGACGGCGCCCAGCAGATCAGCGGTCGAGGGGTTCATGGTCTGGCCACCCGAGACGATCACGTCAACGCCGAGGGACTTGAGGATGTCGGCCTCGCCCGAACCGGCGGCAACGGCGACAAAGCCCAGCGCCTTGGCGGACTCGGCGGCCTTCTCCTGGTCCTCATGAATCTTGGCGGTACGGTCGTGGGCCTCCATCTCCATGTTGTGGATAAAGACCTCGTAGATCTGACCGAGCTGCAGCATGTGCTCGAGCACCAGGTTGGGGGTGTTGGAATGCACGTGGATCTTGTAATCGGGGTAGGCACCCACGAGCAGCTCGCAGTCGCCCATGGAGCCCAGGAACTTAAGGCACTCGTCCTCGTCAAAGGGAGCGTCGGCCTTAAAGAGGAACTCGTTGCAGTAGCGGAACTCCGAGCCCTCCCAGTCGTCGTTGGCCTCGATCTCAACGCGACCAAGGGCCGCGTCACGGGCAGAGCCAGCGGAATCAAACGTGGCGGAGAAATCCTCGACGACGGTGCTGCGGCCAAGCGCGGCGGCAACAAAGTTCTCAAGGAAGATGGCAAAGCCAAAAGCGCCGGAGTCGACCACGCCGTTCTCCTTCAGAACAGGCAGCAGGTCGGGCGTGCGGGCGACGGACTGGTAGGCCTCGACGACGATGGCATCGAGCGCGTCCTCGGCCGAGAACTTCTTCTTTTCGCACTCGTCAGCCTTGGTCGAGACATCGCGCAGCACCGTGAGGATCGTGCCCTCGATGGGCTTACGAACGGCCTGGAAGGCGACCTTGACGGCGCGACGGAAGGCGAAGGCGATGTTGGCGGACGTGATGGGCTCATCGGCAGAAACGAGACCCTCGGCAACACCGCGCAGGATCTGCGAGGTGATGACGCCGGAGTTGCCGCGGGCACCCATCAGGGAGCCGTGAGTGATGGCGCCTGCGATGGCCTCCATATCGGCATCGGCGGGAAGGGCGGAAAGCTCCTTGGTCACCGAGGCGAGCGTGAGCGACATGTTGGTGCCGGTATCGCCGTCGGGTACGGGAAAGACGTTGAGCTTGTTGATCTCCTCGGCCTTGTCGGAAACGGCAGCCGCAGCGATCGGAAAACAGGTGCGAATGGTCTTTGCAATCATGGGTATTTGAATCTCCGTTTTCGGATGCTAGTTCAGACGGCTCTTGAGCGCGTCGATGTGAATGCCAATCTTAAGGCTGGCGGGATCGATCTGGGCGATTTCCTGCAGGGTGAAGGCAACGGAGCTCGAAAGATTGTGGCAGACGGACTTCATGTTGACGCCGTTCTCGAGCACGACGTGAAGATCGACCGTAAGGCCGTTCTCGTCGGCGGAGACAAGTACGCCTTTGCGGAGGCGCTGACCGGCAAGCAGGCGCACGCTCTCGGCGCCCTGGAGCTGTTCGGCCATACCGACGACGCCATAGCACGTCATCGCGGCATAACCGGCAATATCGGCAATAACGTCGTTCGAGACGCTCAGGCTGCCGTTAATGGTCTCAGACACAAGAATCTCCTTATCTGGTGCTCGCGGCACCATCTCGTGGGAGCAATCATTGCAATATTCTACAACGAGCGCGCCATGTTGAGGTGGTGGGTCGCGGGATTACATCCTCGACACGAAATGTTGATATGGCAACGTTCGCGCCTGGCGATCGCGATATGAAAAAACCCGCCGCATAGCGACGGGTTTTACAACCTGGCTCCCCGGGTAGGACTCGAACCTACAACAGCGCGGTTAACAGCCGCGTGCT
>UQLA01000017.1 GCA_900541745.1 uncultured Collinsella sp.
CGAGATTAGCGAGTGTCTCGTGGGCTCGGAGATGTGTATAAGAGACAGCTCGAGGGCCGGGCAGGACTCGAGCAGCACCGCGCGCAGGCGGTTCTTGTCCCTGGTCGCGCAGGCGACGACGTGGTCGCGCTGCGACGAGAGGGCGCGGGCGGCCTCGAGGGCCTCGCCGCGGCCCGGGACCCCCGACAGGGAGTCCGGCACGCCCAGGGCGGTCCGCGCGATCACCGCGGCGTCGCGCTCGTCGGTCTTGGCCTCGCCGGCGAACAGGCCCGCGGCGCGGCTGGCGGCGAGCCCGGGCAGGTAGGCGACCCCGAGCCCCGCGGCGCGGGCCCGCCTCACGGCGAGGGACCCTATGTTGCGGAACTGGTCGACGACGAGCGTGCCGGCGGGCGCGGAGGCGAACAGCGCGTCGAGCTCGGCCTCCCTGTTGCGGACGGGGGCGCTGGCCAGCACCTCCCCGTCGCGGTCGATCAGGCAGGCCCAGTGCGACGACTTGCCGACGTCCAGGCCGAGCACGGCCGCGGGTCTGGTGGATGGCGCTTTCACGGTGGTATCCTTCCGGTAGTCGTTCGACCGGATGGCCTCCCCCTCGGCACTCACATTACCAGCCGCGGCACCTGCCCGGCACTTTCCTATCAGCCGTCGGGGGCGGCGCGTCCCGCGCCGGCAGCACCCAACTGGCCCTCTCGGGGGCAGGGACGTTCGGCCGTGCGCGGGCGCCCGGTCGGCGGCCCGTTCTGGGCGCGCCTCAATCGTAGCCCGAGACGGTCCCGGGCTGACAATTTCGACTGTAATGGACGTTCTTTTAGCCATTGGGGACGTTCTTTAACGACTAGTCATTTAAGAACGTCCCCAACGACTATGTAGCAAAAAGCTGTACACCAGCACCAAAGATGTCGAAAATGTCGACTTTGGATGCTGGCGTACATGTTTGGGTTCGGCGGGGGAGCGGTGCCTAGGCAATCATTGCATCAAGTGTTATGAGTTCCCTGAGCCGTTCCGTGCGCGTTTGCCCATGGCGTTTGGCTTTTTCGTCAAACGCCTCAAGAACCGATTCGCCCACACGTGCCGACAAGACAGCGCTCGGCTCATCAGAGATCGGCGGCCTTCCCAGCTTAACGGTGCGGCCTTTCGGCCATTCATCTTTTTCGTAAGCTTCCGCGGCTTTCTCTAACTCTCCAGGGGCAAATCCCATCATTTTTTCAAGCTGCTCAGCATCCATGGCGCCTCCTATCGATCGACATAATGTCGAGCGCTGGTTCTCGGATTCCCTTTTTTGTATACAGTTTTGTAGACAAAAATACAAGCAGTTTATCGGGCTAATTAGCTTGTTTTGATCCGCCTGCTCGATAGGAAATGAGCATTGACGGCTTCGATACTCCTTTGCTTTTCAGCTTGGAATTTGGATGCTCGTTGAACTTCCGGAGGGGAGCGTTTTATTAAGCTATCGAGATTCTGGGCAGGAGCTCTCACCGGTCTTCGATAGTGGGACCAGCTTAATTCGCGACACAGTGTGTCGCGAATTGGAGTAGTCGTTGGGTGTCCTTCAATGGCTAGTCATACAAGAACGTCCAAGTGCCGGATTTTGTCATTTAGTGTCGTTCTCGGCGACTATTCTGGAGGGTCGTGGTCAAAAAAGGGCAAATATGAGTACTGTTGCAATTATGGTTGCATTTATTTTGCTATAAATAGTAGCTTCTGATGAGATTTGTTCCCATTAAGAGTTACGTTTATTGAACATATGAGGAGAAATAACGTCGTCTGCGGACGAGTGGAACGTTGAATAGTTCCTGAAATGATCAAAATTGCTGCTACTAAACAGGTAGCAGTACTCATATTTGCCCTTTTTTGACCACAGCTCCCTCGGAAACTCTTTCCCGAGGCATCAAACAGCCATAATCCAAAGGTCGCCTCAAACAATTAGCCGGTTAAGAGCGTCCATGGCTACCCAAAAGTTGTACGCCAGCATCCAAAGATGTCGAAAAATGTCGACTTTGGATGCTGGTGTACATGTTTGGGTCGGTGGGGTTCCTTGGATGGACAGAGTGCGCGTGCTAGAGCAGGTTCTCCTGTGCCCACGCGATGATGTCGTTCGATTCGTAGAGTGGTTTGCCGTCGATGAACAGGCAGGGAACCTGGCGTTTTCCGCCGACGGCGATGAGTGCCTGCTCGGCTTCGGTATCGGTCGAGATATTGCGCTCGGGAATGGTCACGCCGTTATCTGCCAGAAAGCGCTTGACCTTTATGCAATACGGGCAGCCGGTCATAACGTACAGCGTGAGCTCATGATTAGTAGCCATAGGTCTCCAATCGGTTGAGGTTTTGATTGAAATACCCAAAGCTGCCGCGGTCTATGCGCGGACCAGTGACGACTCGATGGCCTGGACCAGAAACGCCGCGGCTCCGGTGCCGCAGGGCTTGTTGTAGTAGTCAACAAAGCGCTGGTCGGTAAGATAACCGCGGGCGAGGCCCAGGTATGCTTCGTCTTGGGGCTCGTGTCCCCAGTTAAGGCCAATCCATCGACGGTGCATTGCGACGAGTTTGCGGGCCTCGCTGCTCTCTGGGTCGCCAATGCCCATGGCAATCGAGAGCTGACCCAGAATAGCGCGTTCAAGTTCTTTCATGTCGTTCCATGTCTCGGGGTCCATGTCCAGCAGCGCTTCGTTTGCTGCATCGATAGCCTCATCGCCATAGCGCGCCCGCGCTTCGGTGCCGTAGCGCTCCTCGTTTTCCTGCACGGTGCGCCAGCGCTCCAGTTGTGGCAGGACGGCGCCCATGAGCGAGACGGCTTCGTCGAGCGACATGCCGGTGTTTTGCGCCAGGCGCGGGGCGCAATCCTCAATCATCGCTTCCATGGTGGTGTCGTAGGTGTACTTGCCGTGGTCGTAGCACCACTTGCAGTAATGGTCGGTCGTGGCACCCGTGGCATCGGTGCCGCAGTCGTCGGGTGTGAGTATCATGCCGCAGCTCTGGCAATAATGCTCGGGCATTTCGAGCAGGTGGGACAACGGTTCGCCGGTTACGGCGGCAATGAGCTTCATCATGTCGATGCCCGGTGTGACCTCGCCGCGCTCCCAACGGCTGACGGCTTGGCGCGTGACGAAGAGCTTGGCGGCGAGCTGCTCTTGGGTAAGGTGATGGGCGCGACGGATGGCGATGAGCTTTTCTGAAAAGGCCATAGCGGCTCCTTTCTGCTGGTTGATGGCTTAAGCATACGCGGCGGCAGGCACCCTTCCAAGCAACCGTTGGTTGCACGACGGGAAACCGCGGCGAAGAATTGCGCGCAACGCCCCACGCCTCCATGCCGTACAATGGCCGGCATGGAACCTATTGCACACATACATACCGACCTGCCGCAGAAGTTCGGCATTCCGCGCAACAGCTTTTTGGCGCCCCATCTGCAGGGACGCATCGTCTTTGAACCGG
The DNA here is from genome assembly GCA_900541745.1 of uncultured Collinsella sp. GTDB lineage: Bacteria > Actinomycetota > Coriobacteriia > Coriobacteriales > Coriobacteriaceae > Collinsella. Next base: position 3,427 of record UQLA01000017.1, read on the forward strand.
AATTTGCCTCCAACGCAGCAGTTGAGGGCCTGGATTCCTTCTCTCACTTATGGCTGCTGTGGCGCTTCGAAAACGGAACGCCCGGCGGCACGGCTAAGGACATAGCTGCCGATGCCAAGTCGCAGGACAGGTCCGGCACCAACGTCAAGTGGTCGAAAACCGTGCGCCCGCCGCGTTTGGGTGGAGCCGAGCGCGTGGGCGTGTTTGCCACGCGCAGTCCGTTTCGCCCTAATCCCATCGGTCTCACCTGCGTCAAGCTCGATCGTGTCGAGTTCACCGATGATGGCCCCATCATTCATGTGCTGGGGGCCGACCTGCGCGACGGCACGCCCATCTACGACATTAAGCCCTACATTCCGTTTGCGGACTGTCACCCGGATGCGACCGGCGGCTGGATCGAGGACGCTCCGTGGCAAGAGCTCGACATCGAGTTCCCGCAGACGCTGCAGGATATGGTCCCGCCTGCAAAGCTCCCCGGTCTGGTCGAGGTCCTTCGCCAAGATCCGCGCCGCGCGGGCAGCAAGCACGAGCCAAACCGCGCCTATCATCTGGCCTTCGCCGGACTCGACATATCTTTTACGGTCGATAAAACCCAGCTAACCGTAGTCGCCGTCAACGACGCGCAAGACTAACCAGCCATTCGCCCGCACCCGTCAAATTAAGCGCCAAACCCCATGCCAAAATCGTCCGTGCTGGTGGACAATAACGCCTACCAAAACAATCACTTTGCACGGGAGCCCAGCATGAAATATGACTTCACTTCAATCATCGACCGCCACGGCATGGACTCCATCGCCGTTGACTCCTGGGGCGAGATCCCCGGTATGGCTCCGAACGCACCCGACGAGGGCTTCGACCGCATTCCCATGTGCGTGGCCGACATGAATTTTGCCACGGTGCCCACGGTCCAGGAACACATCATTCAGCGTGCCCAGCATCCCATGTTCGGCTATTTCAATCCGCGCCCCGAGTACTTCGACCGCATCATCGAATGGCAGAGCCGTCGCAACGGCGTTGAGGGCTTGGCGCCGGAGCATATCGGCTACGAAAACGGCGTGCTGGGCGGTGTCGTGTCGACGCTGCGCGCGTATGTCCAGCCAGGCGATGCGGTGCTGGTCCACAGCCCTACTTACATCGGCTTTACCAAGTCCATCGAAGCCGCGGGCTATTGCATTGTCCACAGCCCGCTTAAGCTCGACGACCAAGGCGTGTGGCGTATGGACTTTGAGGACATGGAGCGTAAGCTCGCCCAAAACCACATTCATGCCGCGGTGTTCTGCTCGCCGCACAATCCCTGCGGCCGCGTATGGGAGCGTGACGAGATCGAGCGCGCCATGGACATCTATCGCCAGCACGATTGCGTGGTGATCTCGGACGAGATTTGGTCCGATATCATCCTGCCGGGTCACAAGCATATCCCGACGCAGTCGGTGAGCGAGGATGCCCGCATGCGCACGGTTGCCCTCTATGCGCCGAGCAAGACGTTTAACCTGGCGGGTCTGGTCGGCAGCTACCACATCATCTACAACGAGACGCTGCGCGACCGCGTGTGCGCCGTGTCCAACAAGACTCACTACAACGAGATGAACGTCCTCTCCATGCACGCGCTTATCGGTGCCTACCAGCCGCAAGGCTACGAGTGGGTGGACGAGCTCAACCAGGTGCTTGCCGGCAATATCGAGTACTTCTGCACGTATGCAGAAAAACACTGGAAGGGCGTCGCGTTTTCACGTCCGCAGGGCACGTACATGGTGTTTCTGGACTGCACCGAGTGGTGCCGCGAGCATGGCCGCGATATTCAGTGGTTGCTCGACGAGGGGGCGCGCGTGGGCGTGGGGTATCAGGACGGCCGCCCGTTCCACGGGCCCTGCCACATTCGCGTGAATCTGGCGCTGCCGCTTTCGCGCGTAAGGGAAGCGTGCGACCGCTTGGACCGCTACGTTTTTAATGCACGGTAAGTGAGCACTGCATGCGGGGCCTTCTGCCAAGCCGGCTGGAAGGCCCCGCATGGTAAAACGTCTGTAACCATTGGGCGCTCGACAGGTTTTGTTTGCTATTCTTTCAGCATTTTAGTCTGTAAACAGGATCGTCTGGAGCTCGATGAAAAGACCCCGCCGCTCGATTGCCATATCGCTGTTTGTTGCGCTTGCGGTGGCGAGCGCCTTTGTCGTTGTGATAGCTGGCTGTTCTGGGCGTAATGACGAAGCCTCGACGTCTGCATTAGAAGGTCTGGACGCCTCGCAGGTCAAAGACGACGACCTCAAGACGCTCAACGTCGGCAGCGACCTCTATCCACCGTTTGTGTATACCGACGAGTACGGCGATATCGTTGGCCTGGACGTCGAGATATTAACCGAGGCTTTGGCCCGCATTGGTTACAAGCCAAAATACCAGTTGATCGATTGGGAAAAGAAGAAGGAACTGCTGGCGAACGGCGAGCTCGATTGTGTCATGGGCAGCTTTAGCATGACGGGTCGCGAAAACGAGTATCGTTGGGCTGGCCCGTACCTTGCGAGCCGCCAGGTGGTCGCGGTCGATCCCCAGAGCGATATCTACACGCTTGCCGATCTTGAGGATAAGATCGTGGCGGTTCAGTCCACCACCAAGCCCGAGGGCATTTTGCTCAATCGCGCAAATGAAAACGTTCCGCAGATCAAGGAACTCTACTGCTTTTCGGACCGTTCATGCCTGAACCCCGCGCTCGCCGAGGGCCTGGTCGATGCCATCGCCGCGCATGAGTCCTTGCTGCTCACCTACGAAAAGGACTATGGTGTGACGTATCGTATTCTGGATGAGCCGCTGCTAGAGGTCGGTTTGGGCACCGCTTTCGATATCAACGATACGCGCGGCATCGACGTTAAGCTCGCTCATGCCTATCAAGAAATGCTTGCCGATGGCACCATGGAACGTCTGGTGTCAAAGTACTTTGATGACCCTTCGCCATTTTTGAATATGGAGGGCCTGTCATGATCGATGCGCCCGACCACGCCGCTCAGGAGCGGGACAATCGTTCGACAGGGGCATAGCTCCTTGTCGCTCTGCTGGGGATAGCGCTCTCGGTTGTTGCCGGCATGATGAGCTACGGTTACATGACGGCCCAGGCCGAGCAGCGCTTTGCCGACGTTGTCGATTACGTGGCGACGCAGAGCCTTTCCTACGATGCATTCAACAGCGCCTATACGACCAAAAACCTGATTCGCGTTATGGAGATTGCCGGAGAGGCTGCCCGCGATATGGAGCGCGACGGTTCGGTGGATAACGCCACGCTGGAGCAATATGCCGACCAGTTCAACGTGAGCGCACTGATCGTGACGGACGCATCGGGCAATTTGGTGTCCGAGTCCTCGACCGATGGCGTGGGCTACGAGTCGCTCACTACGTATCTCAAAGAATCACCCGTGCTGGAGGTGGCAACTCATCCGCTTAAGTCCTATACCGCCCGCATCACGCTTGCGGATGATTCGGTCGCAGACATTGGCTGCGTGTCTCGGCGGGATGGCGAGGGCGTCGTTATCGCGGTCAGGCATCAGAGCGCGAAGGCGGTTGCAAGCAATACGCTCAAACTGCAGAGTTTGCTCGAAGGCTATGAAACCATCGATAGCGGCAATATCGTGATCGAAAGCGACGGCAAGGTCGTTGCGACCAATGCCGTTGAACCCACTGTATTGGGCGTATTCGATCTGCCTGCGACGGACGTCTTCATTGTCGACGGTATTAAGGATCGATGCCTGGCCGGTAAGGTCAAATTGATTAACGCCGACGGCGAGTGGTATTTGGGTACATTTGGAAAAGCGCATAAATTCTATGTGTACACCTATGCCTCGGCGCGGCATTATTTCGAAATCGTCGCCGCCGTTGTCGCCTGCGTGCTGGTGCTCTACGGCGGTGCAATAGCCGCTGTTGTGATGATGCGTCGCCGTGCCGAGCGCCAGCGCATGACCGACCTGTTGCTGCAGGAGCGCGACTATGGCGACAAGCTGGCAAAGGCGGCGCGTGAGGCCTCGTCTGCCAACTCGGCAAAGACGGAGTTTCTGCGCCGCATGAGCCACGATCTGCGCACGCCTATCAACGGCATTCGCGGCATGGTCGAGGTTGGCGATGCCAATGCGGACGATCTGCAAAAGCAGACTGAGTGCCGCTCAAAAATCTGGACGGCATCGGGACTGCTGCTCGACCTTGCCAACGAGGCCCTGGATATGAGTCGCCTGGAGAGCGGGCAGATTGACTTGGAACTCGTGCCCACAAATTTGGTGGCCCTCAATCGCGAGGTGTGCGATATTCTGGAGCGCCAGGCCGAGGAGCGTCTGGTTACAATTATTTGTGACCAACGAACCCTTGTTCATCCCTATGCGCGGGTGAGCGTGACGCACCTCAAGCGCTTGTTGCTCAATATTGCCGGCAATGCCGTCAAGTACAACCGCCAGGGCGGCTATGTTCGCCTGGTGTGCCGCGAGGTGGAGCCAACGGATGGCGTCCCCGTCTATGAATACACGATCGCCGACAACGGTATTGGCATGAGCGAGGAGTTCCAACAGCACCTCTACGAGCCGTTTTGCCGCGAGGAGCAACAGGTGGAAGGCGCTTCATCGGGAACTGGCCTGGGCGCGCCTATCGCAAAACAGTTGGTCGAGCTTATGGGCGGAACCATGAGCTTTACGAGCGTCTTGGGGCAGGGGACGACGTTTACCATCCGCCTGCCGTTCGAGAAATGCAAGCGCTCCGAGATTCCTCAGGCAGTTCGCGCGGATGCGGGCGATGGTGATGCGCTCCAGGGCTTGCGCGTTTTGCTCGTAGAGGATAACGATCTGAATGCCGAGATCGCGCAGTTTACGCTCAGCCGTGCCGGCGCCGTCGTGACGCATGCTAAGGATGGCGAGTCTGCCGTTGAGGCGTTTGCCGCGAGCGCACCGTGCGAGTACGACGTGGTGTTGATGGACATCATGATGCCTGGCATCGATGGCCTTGAGGCCACGCGTCAGATTCGAGCACTCGATCGCGAGGATGCCGCGACCACGCCGATTATCGCCGTGAGTGCCAACGCCTTTGCCGACGACCGCAAACTTTCGCGCGAGGCGGGCATGGATGCGCACCTGAGCAAGCCTGTGAGCTCGCAAGAGCTCGTCGAGGCGCTGGCGCACATCGCCGCCGACGCTTCATAAGCATATGGCCCGGTTCCAAGGTGGGTTGGAACCGGGCCATATTGCTATTTGTGAGTTTTGCTTTTGAGGCTTACTTTTCTTGAATCTGCTTGCCGCAGAGATGCTCAATCGTAATCTCGTAGAGCTGGACGCCCTTAATGTCCTTGGCGATTTCCTCTTCGACCTCCTCGGCAGAAGGGTAGTACTTAAGGGCGAGCTGGCGGACTTTGTCCTCGATAAACGCGGGGGTGTCATTCGCCAGGCGACAGCGGCCAAAGACCACGGTACTCATAACGTAGGGAGCCCAGTCACCGTCCTTGTACCACTCGTTGCCGTAAACGGTAAAGCAGACCTTGTCATCGCGCTTGAGTGAATCGACCTTGTGGCCGGCCTTGGCGCCATGGAAATAAATCTTGTCGTGCTCGGTGTCAAAGAAGTAGTTGACGGGAATGGCGTACGGGTAGCCATCGTCGCCGTTGACGGCAAAGACGCCGCGCTTGCAGGTAGCGAGCAGCTCGCGCGCTTCCTCGTCGGTGATGGCGCGTTTCTTTCGGCGTAAGGGCCTAAACATTGTTGGCTTCCTTTCTGCTGCGTATGGTTGTTGAGCACAAACTATAGCGAAACAGCTCCGTTTTTCTTGATGCGGGCGAGTATGTTTTTGAGCTTGTTAAAGTCGAGCGGTTTGGACAGATGGGCGTTCATGCCGGCGTCGTGTGCCGCCTTGGCGTCTTCGGCAAAGGCGTTGGCGGTGAGCGCGATGATGGGGATATCGGCTGCATCGACCTTCTCGCTCAGGCGAATCGCGCGGGTTGCCTCGTAGCCGTCCATGCCCGGCATCATAATGTCCATCAGAATCGCATCGAAGCTGCCGGCGGGACGGCCAACGTATAGGTCGACCGCTTCGTTGCCATCGGCGGCGCGAGTTACAACAATGCCTTCGCTTTCGAGCAGCGCCTGGGCAATCTCGGCATTGAGCTCGTTATCTTCTGCCAAAAGAACGTTCATGCCGGCAAGCGAGCAGCTGTCTGCTTGCTCGTCCGCGCGTTCTCTTGCCTGAGGGTCTTTGTCGATATCGAGCGGAATCTGGACGTTGAACGTACTCCCCACGCCAACCTCACTCGAAATCTCAATCGTGCCGCCCATCAGTTCAATAAGCGACTTGACGATTGGCATGCCCATGCCGGTTCCTTGGAACTTGCTGCGCGCATCGTCACCTTCTTGGGCAAACGGCTCATAGATATGCTTTAAAAACTTGGGAGTCATACCAATGCCGGTGTCCGAAACGCTAAAGCAAAAGAGAGCGCGCCCGTTATCGAGTGGCTTGGTCTTTGAGCTAAAGGTGACGGAGCCGCCGTGCTTGTTGTACTTAATGCTGTTGTCTAACAGGTTGATCATGATCTGTCGGATATGGGTGGGACTGCCGACCATGTATGGCCCCGTGGCGTACGGCAGACTATTGTCCTGCATTGTGATGCCGTTACTGGACGCGCGGAGCTTGCACAGCACCAGCGTATCGTCACAGAGCTCTTTGAGGTTAAAAGGCACATGTTCCAGTGTTAGCTTGCGGTCTTCGATCTTGCCCATCTCGAGGATGTCGTTGATTAGCGAGAGCAGGTGATTGGCGGCAACGCGCGCCTTGGCACGGCTCTCGCGGGCGACCTGGATATCGCCTTCCTTCAATTCCTCGATCTCGATAAGGCCCAGGATACCGTTGAGCGGCGTACGGATGTCGTGGCTCATGCGCGTGAGGAATGCCGTCTTAGCGGCGTTGGCAGCATCGGCTTTTTTGCGCTCGGTTCGAGCGCGCACGAGTGCCCAGATGAGCAGGACGATGCCGACCGACAACATACCGATGAGGGCAGCTGCAACGGCGGCACGGTTGCGATAAAGGAATTGAAGCGTGTTATATTCCTGGGCCGTGTACGACGTGGAGGAGTAATTGCTTGCGGAGAGCGATTCTCCGGCATTGATGATGCCCTTGTTGATGATTCCCAGCAGCTCGGGCCTTCCGCGCGAAATCCAGCACGAGAGCTCGCAGGTGTCAGGGAGCTCGGCCGTCTCGCAGTTCTCGAGAACATAACGGTCACCGATGGTTTTTACGCGTGAACTGGGGGCGAGGATGCAGCGCACCGTTCCCTTCCTGAGGGCGTCGAACGCTTCATCGTCGGATCGGTATTCGGTCACGGTCGCTGTGGGGAACAGACTTTCGAGTACATTTCGGTTGATAAACGATGATTTGGTACAGGCGATGTTTTGAAGGTCTTTGTTCAGGTTGCTTCCGGTATGGATGGCGGTGAGGGATGTGGTCCCCAACGATATCGACTGCACAACGCCTGATTGCTCGGCAAACCAGTAATCTCGGTATACCGGCAGCGCAACGTCTATGCTTCCCTTTGACAGGGCCTTTGACATCATCTTGTAGCTATCAAAGGCGACGGTTTTGACCGTAATGCCAAATTTATCGTGCAACGTCGTCGCAAGCGATGCGAGCGAACCTTCCATTTTGCCGTCTTCGTCTTCGTTGCAGTAGGGGAGTTTGCCCGTAATGTAGCCGAGCGTGATGGTGTTGTCATTTGCTTTGAGCCAGGAACGTTCGGGGCCGTTGAGCGATGATGAACCGCTGTTTTGGGCCGAGTAGTTAGATTTGACTTCGTCGATATAGCGTGGGTTGACGCGGGCGATTGCCGACATGGCGGCATTGATGTCGTCCCTTAGGTCGGGGCGGCTTTTGGGGACGGCAAAGTAGTAGTCGCTCGAACCAACGTAGAACATGGGCGACGCATCGGGCGACGAAATGGTGTCGTTCATGATGACGGCGTCGACCTCGCCGTTTGCGAGCGCGTCAAAGAGAGCGCCACCAGTGTCGATTTCTTTATAGGTGCAGGTAATGCCTTCGTTGGCGAGCCACTGCTGGCCAACGAAGGTTTGCATAACGTCGGGGTTGTAGCCGATGGTAAGGCCTTGGAGCGCTTGGGGGTCACCCTTGGTCAGGTCGTCGCGATCGGGCTTGGCGTAGATGTAGTAGCGCTCGGTGCCCTCGGGGTTCGAGGAAAAGAGCAGCTTTTGGGCGCGTTCCTCGGAGTAGGAGATGTTGGGCATGAGGTCGATTTCGCCCGTCTCGAGCATGTCCATAAGCTCGGTGAAGGTGCCGGAGACGTATTCGTACCGCCAACCGGGCGTGTAGTACGACAGGGTCTGGAGGTACTCGTAACCCCATCCCGAGAGACGCTCGCCGGGGGTGCCGTTCTGGAAGCCCTCGTTGTTGACGAGCCAGCCGACGCGGACCGTTTTGACTTGCTGACTAGAGTCATCGGCAAAAGCCTGGACAGGCGCGATAGAACTTAGTACGGCAAGCGCGGCAAGCACAATGGCCAGAGCGCGATATATAACTGAACGAAGGACAGTGGCAGCTCTCACATGCAATCCTAACGAATCGAGACATTACCGCATAAGGATACCAGCTCAGCCTCCCCAGTCGGCAGCTGGTAGTCATCGGGGACGTTCTTAAACGACTAGTCATTGGGGACGTTCTTGTTTGACTAGTCATTTAAGAACGTCCCCAATGATTAGTTTCGTTTGTGGGGGAGGCGTGGGACAATACCGAGCGAATGTGATTGGACGTCTGAGAAAAGGGGTCGCGATGAAAAAGCTCAAGACGCTTGCTGACGTGTTACGCCAGGCGGGCTTCGTGCGCATTACGGAGCTGTTCCTCGTCTTTTACCTGCTGTGCTCGACGGCCGTCTGGTTGTCCGAGCCTACGACCCTCACGTTTGGCGATGGGCTCTGGTTTAGCTTTGAGACGGTCTCGACGATCGGCTTTGGCGACATCCCGGCCGAGACACCGGTTGCCCGCGCTATTACCGTCGTCTTGAGCGTCATCAGCATCTTCTACATCGCCATGCTCACGGGCGTGGCGGTGAACTACTGCAATACGCTTATCAAGATGCGTCAAAAGGACACCATGGCGCGCTTTATGGACGATCTGGAGCATTTGGAAGAGCTCGATCGCGACGAGCTTGCCGATCTTTCGCGTCGCGTGCGCGAGTATCGTCGACGCCAGCGCTAAGACGAACGTCGCGCGCCACAGCAGGGGGGCAAATATGAACATCACCGTGTACCTGGGTGCCAGCACTGGCAATGACCCGGCGTTTCTGCCCGCGGTGCAGGAGCTGGGCAACTGGATTGGCGCCAACGGGCACGCGCTGGTATACGGCGGGTCCAAATCGGGCCTGATGGGTGCGCTCGCCGATAGCGTACTCGAGGCGGGTGGACACGTGACGGGTGTTGAGCCGAGCTTTTTTATCGAGGCCGAGTTTCAACATGACGGTATCGATGACCTCATCGTGACGAGCGATATGGCGGAGCGCAAGGCCAAGATGATTGAGCTCGGCGATGCGTTCATCGCCTTTCCCGGTGGGACGGGCACGCTCGAGGAGATTGCCGAGGTCATGTCCGCGGTGTCGTTGGGGCACCTGAGCGCTCCGTGCATCTTGTATAACCTGGACGGTTACTACAGCGACCTCAAGGCGCTGCTCGGGCACATGATTGATAAAGGACTTTCGAGCCCGAGGCGCCAGCACGGCATCTACTTTGCCGACGATTTGCGCGAGATTGCCTCGATTATCAACGGATAAGTCTTGAGCCTGCCCCACTATGGCTCCCAATGGTGCCGTTCGCGGCGTGGATGGTTGGCTCGTTCGGGCAACGCTCGCTCTACAATAAAACGTATCTATGTCGACTTTGACCGCGGGAGGTCCCGATGGACAACCTTGCCAAACCCACAAACCGCGCGCTGTTTTTAGTTAGCGTTGCCGTGACCGGTGCGTTCGCAGGTGCCGCGGTCTGGCTGTTCTTTTTTGCGATGGAGCACGGTATCGACTATCTATGGACCGAGATTCCGCACGCGCTGGGCGTCTCTTCGCCCGAGCTTGCCAGCGGCCCGTTTGGCTTTTTGCCGTACCCGTTTTTTGTCTGCCTGCTGGGCGGCCTGTTAATCGGTCTATACGAAAAGATGACAGGCACCAAGACCGATGACCTCAACCAGGTGATGGCTAAGGTTAAGCAAGACGGGCGCTATCCGTACGATAACCTGGGCAAGCTTTCGCTCGCGGCATTGCTGCCGCTGCTGTTTGGTGGAAGTATTGGACCGGAGGCCGGCCTGACCGGCGTCATCGCGGGTCTGTGCAGCTGGGTCGGCGACCGCATGCGTCGCTTTGGTGCCGAGTTTAGGGAGCTTACGCTGTTGGGCACCCAGGCTGCCCTGACGGCGCTCTTTACCGCGCCCGTCTTTGGCTTTGTGGCACCGCTTGCCGGTAGCGCCGACGGCCAGGGCGAAGACGCCGACGATGAGTCCGTGTCCGGCGAGATCACCATCAAGCTGCCCAAGGCGCAAAAGACGGTGGTCTACGGCATTGCGATTGCCGGCGGCCTGGGCACCTATCTGCTGCTCGGCCAGCTCATGGGCGGCGGCATGGGCATGCCCAGGTTCGAGGCTGCCGTGGTGGGCAACCTGGAGCTTACCTGGCTCGTCCCTCTGTCGTTGATCGGAACAATCTGCGGCTGGCTGTACTTTGTCTCCGAGCACGCAAGCGAGGCGCTGTTCCATGCAATAGGGGAGCGTCCTGTCGTCAAGGCCATGCTAGCCGGTCTGGCGCTCGCCATCTGTGGCACGGTCCTGCCCTACACCATGTTTGCCGGCGAGACCCAGGCCGACGTGCTCATGGAAACCTATCTGACCATTCCCGCCGGCGTGCTTATCGCGACCGGTCTTGTCAAAGCCATGCTGACCCCCGCCCTCATCAACCTGGGCTGGCGTGGCGGTCACTTCTTCCCGGTTATCTTCTCGGGTGTGAGCCTGGGCTACGGCTTGGCCATTCTTACCGGCGCCGATCCGGTCTTTTGTGTCGCCGTCTGCACGGCATCGACGATGGGCGCCGTCATGCGCCAGCCTGTCATGGTCGTGGGCCTGCTGCTCATGTGTTTCCCACTCAAGGGTATCGTCTGCATGATCATCGCGGCCGTCATCGCCGCCGGCATTCCGCTGCCCAAGCCGCTGCGCAAGTAGCACGGCGGCGCACGCCGGGGACATGCCGTTTGCCACGGATTTGCGGGGAGGGGCGGCGATCGCGCCCTTTGTGGATTGAGGCTCGCGTGGCTACAGGTCGCGGGCTCGATAGACCTTGGTGCTGATGGCGCAGCTGACAGCGCCAAGGACGACCGTTGCCAGCGCGGCAATTCCTGCGCACAGGAAGCCAAGAACGGAAGGATCGGGATTCGCCCCGGCAATCATCGACATGAGCTGGTTGCTGATGGGGTTGAATGAGTTTAGCGTGACCATGATAAGGCACATGTATAGGGCGTACAGACCAACGGATAGGCGTTGCGCCTTCATGTGTTCAAATCGAAAGAACAGAGGCAGTACCAAAAACACCGCCATGAGGGAGAAAAGCATCGATATTGCCGAGGCGATTGCGGTCTCAAAGACGGTCTCTCCCGTGGAGGGGATACCCACGCTGTTTAAGATCGGGATGGCGACGATACTCAACAGCACGGCCGCGCACGTCATGATGACCGAGAAAATAGTGATGCACAGGTAGCGTGCGCTGACGATGTCTTTGCGTGAGATGGGCAGCGTTGCCCGATAGCGCTCCCATCCGTTTTGGTTGTCGAGCCCGGCCAGCGACGTCATGGCCATGATAGGTGACATGGCACTGATCGCGAAGGCGCCGGCGGCGCTCATATCGGAATCACCATTCGATGCCCTGACGGCGGTCAGCACGACGAAGATGAACAGGCCGACACCTGCGATGCTTGGGACGAGCGTGCGAACGATGGCAAGCTCGGACATAATGAGCCGTTTCATTTCAAAGCCCCTTTCAGCATGAAGCGAAGATAGTCATCAATGGTTGCCCGATCGCAGGGAATCTCGGGGAAGGCCTCGAGCACTTCGCGGTGGTTGGGCACGAGCACGTCCACGCTGTAGGCGTGGCGGGCGACGCGGGTGCCTTCGACGCAAGCCATGAGCTCAGCGGCCTGTGCCTGGGTGCAGTGGGCGATGCCGGCGCGGTCGGTAATGTCCTCGCGTGGCAGGTCAAACACAATCGAGCCGTTATCGATGCAGATGACGCGGTCGGCGGCGCGATCGAGGTCGGACGTAATGTGGCTCGAGAGCAGCACACTGCGCTGACCGTCGGAAACAAAGGCAAGCAGCTCATCGAGCAGCTCCTCGCGTGCCATGGGATCGAGGCCCGCGGTGGCTTCGTCCAAAACGAGCAGCTTGGCCTCGTGGCTGAGCGCGCAGGCAAGCTGCAACTTCATGCCCATGCCGCGGGAGAGGTCCTTGACCTTTGCCTTGGGATCGAGGCCAAATCGGTTGATGAGGCTAGCGAAGGTGTCGTGGATCCAGGTGGGGTACGCCGGGCTTACGAGTGCCTCGACTTCGGTCACCTTGAGTGTGGAAGGGAAGGGGCACGTGTCCAGCACGAGGCCGACGCGAGTGCGCAGACAACGCTGCGTCTCATCGGGCGCATCGATGCCACAGCGCTGCCCAAACAGGTGCACCTCGCCGGCATCGAGCTTTATAAGCCCGAGCGCGGCTCGAATCGTCGTTGTTTTGCCAGCGCCATTTGCGCCCACAAAGCCGACGATCTGGCCAGGCTCCACGGCAAGCGTGACGTCGCGCAGCGAAAAGCGGTCGCTTACAGTGCGTGAGATGCCTTTGAGTTCAAACAAGTTTTGCATGGTATAGCCTTTCTTGCAGATGGCTACTGCATGGTTTCGGGGGCTACCAGGTCGAGCATTTCGTGCAGCTTGTCGCGCGTGACGCCCAAGGCTTCGGCTTGGCTTGCCGCTTTCGCAAGCAGCTCTTCGATATGGCAGAGCTGGTTTTCGCGCAAGAGCTCCTGGTTGCCCTCGGTGATAAAACAGCCCTTGCCCTGCACGGTGCAGATAAACCCGAGCTGCTCCAGCTCGGCGTAGGCGCGCTTGGTGGTGATGACGCTCACGCCAAGATCGCTCGCGAGCGCACGGATGCTGGGGAGTTTGGCTCCCGCAGCGAGCGTGCCCGAAAGGATCTGAGCTTTGACTTGCGAGGCTATTTGCTCGTAGATGGGTTTGTCGCTCGAATTGGATAGGATGATGTCCACAGCGGCTCCTTAGCTGTTGGGCTACACGTGTATATAACCGGTAAGCACAGTATATATACACTATACACAGTTATGCAAGAGGTAAATAGGGATTGTCCGTTCGTTCGGTCATCTCAATCTGTAACAACTGGAGAAGATTTTGGCTGCTAGATGTTACAGATCGAGACATTGGCCACCCGTCTATTCTTACATCTCAATCTGTAACAGATAGACCCGTTTTGAGTGGCTAGATGTTACAGATCGAGATCTTTCTGGGACGCCCACCTGTTTGTCTCAATCTGTAACAGGTAGAGGTTCAAAAACCGTCTAGATGTTACAGATCGAGACAAACTGCTGCGGAGTGCCGCCATCGACTGCTACCCCATGCCCCAACTGATGAATTTGTCCTGATAGGTGCCCTATGACGAGATTTCGCGGCTACAATAGTACGGTTACATCGACGTAATGCACTTAATGCAAGAAAGGATCCGCATGGCAAGCCTGTCGGATGAAATCTCGTCGCGCCGCACATTCGCGATCATCAGCCACCCGGACGCCGGTAAGACCACGCTTACCGAGAAGCTGCTGCTCTATACCGGCAGTATCCAGACCGCCGGCTCGGTCAAGGGCAAGAGCTCGGCCAAGCATGCCGTCTCGGACTGGATGGACATCGAGAAGGAGCGCGGTATTTCCGTTACCTCCTCGGTCCTGCAGTTCACCTACAACGGCGCCTGCGTCAATATCCTCGATACCCCCGGCCACCAGGACTTCTCGGAGGATACCTACCGTACCCTTATGGCCGCCGACGCTGCGGTCATGGTCATCGACGGCGCCAAGGGCGTCGAGGCCCAGACCAAAAAGCTCTTTAAGGTCTGCACGCTGCGTCATATTCCCATCTTCACCTTTGTGAACAAGCTCGACCACGAGGCTCGCGATCCGTTTGAGCTCATGGAAGAGATCGAGAACGTCCTGGGCATCAACACCTATCCCATGAACTGGCCGATCGGCAGCGGCCGCAACTTTCGCGGCGTGTTCGATCGTCAGACCCGTCGCGTTATCGCCTTTGAGGGCGACGGTCACGCCAACGCCACCAAGAAGGTCGCCGAGGTCGAGGCCGAGCTGGGCGATCCTTCCATGGACGAGCTCATCGGCGAGGAGAACCATAAGAACCTGATGGACGACATCGAGCTGCTCGATGGCGCCGGTGACGAGCTCGACTTGGATGCCGTGGCCTGCGGCAAGCTGAGCCCGGCGTTCTTTGGCTCGGCGCTCACCAACTTTGGCGTGGAACCCTTCCTCAAAGAGTTCCTGCGTCTGGCCCCGACGCCGCGCGCCTACACCGACACGCTCACCAGCGAGCCGGTCGATCCTTGCCGCGACGACTTTAGCGGCTTTGTCTTTAAGATCCAGGCCAACATGGACAAGAACCACCGTGACCGCATCGCCTTTGTGCGTATTTGCTCGGGCAAGTTCGAGCGCGGCATGGATGCCTTCCACGTGCAGGGCAACCGCAAGCTTAAGCTTGCCACGGGCACGTCGATGATGGCCGATGACCGCGCCATCGTGGACGAGGCGTACGCGGGCGATATCGTGGGCCTGTTCGACCCGGGTATCTTTAGCATCGGTGACACCGTGTGCTCCGGCAAGCGCCACGTGCAGTATCCGCAGATCCCGACGTTTGCCCCCGAGATGTTCGCTCGCATTACGCAGGTCGACACGCTCAAGCGCAAGCAGTTCGTCAAGGGCATGGAGGAGCTTGCCCAGGAGGGTGCTATCCAGATCTTCCGCGAGCTGGGTGCCGGCATGGAGAGCGTCATCGTGGGCGTGGTCGGCGTGCTGCAGTTTGAGGTACTCGAGCGCCGCCTCAAGGCCGAGTACCGTGTTGAGGTTCGTCGCCAGCCACTGCCCTATACGGACATCCGCTGGATCCAGAACGACCCCGACACCATCGATATCCCGGGCCTTTCGCTCACGCGCGACACGCTGCGCGTCGAGGACATGCGCGGCGGCAAGTTGCTGCTGTTCACGAGCCCGTGGAACGTGGATTGGGCTACCGACCACAATCCCGACCTTATCCTGTCGGAGTTTGGCAACGTAGCGTTTTAACGCATCGGCGCGGTGGCCCTGCGGGGCTGCCGCGCCGTTTGCTTGCCTGATGTCGTGTGAGCGGCTATCATACCCACCGTCGTCTCAAGACCGGGGCGTCCGAGCAGTTCGGGTCCGATATCCTGCTCGTTAAACCTAAAACCAAAGGAGTACATAATGATCAAGAAGGTCATGGAGGACTACAAGGTCCTGTTGCGGAGCATTCCCGCGGCAACGGTTTCGCTGTTTTTCGTGAGCGTCATCATGATGAACCTACTGGCCAACAAAGAGCTCATCAGCCTGCCGTATCTGGCGCTCGACTGTGGCTTTGTGGTGAGCTGGGTTTCGTTTTTGTGCCAGGACATGATCTGCAAGCGCTTCGGCGCCAAGGCATCCATTAAAATCTCTATCCTCGCGCTGCTGGTTAACCTGGCCGTGAGCCTGTGCTTTTGGGCATGCTCGCTCACGCCCGGTATGTGGGGTGCCTACTACGACACCGGCATGATCGAGGTCAACACTGCCCTTAACGCCACCATCGGCGGCACCTGGTACGTGGTGCTGGGCTCTTCGCTGGCAATGCTCGTTTCTGCCGTGGTTAACTCCACGCTCAACCAGTCGCTCGGCCGTATGCTCAAAAAGAATAACTTTGCGAGCTTCGCTTTCCGTTCCTATGTGTCCACGGGCGTTGGCCAGTTTATCGACAACCTGGTCTTTGCCATTGTGGTAAGCCACACGTTCTTTGGTTGGACCTGGGTACAGGTCCTTATGTGCTCGCTGACCGGCGCTGTTGCCGAGCTGCTGTGCGAGGTCTTCCTGAGCCCCGTGGGCTACAAGGTCGTGCGCGGCTGGGAGCGCGAGAATGTGGGCTCCGAGTACCTCGAGCGCCACGCAACCGCCTAAGGAGCAAGTATGCGGGTTTTGATCACGGGCGCTTCGGGTGGTATCGGAGCCGCGTGCGTGCAGCGCTTTTTGGACGAGGGCCACGAGGTCGTGGGCTTTGATCTGCTGCCGGCGGCAATCGAACACGAGCGCTACCGCCATCTGATCGTTGATGTCCGCGAGCCGGACTCGTTTCCAAGCGACCTTGAACCCCAGGTAATCGTGAATGTTGCCGGTACGCAGGATTCGGCCGACGACATCGCCGCCAACCTGTGTGGCACCATCAACGTGACCGAGCGCTACGCCTTTGTGGGGGAGGGGCTTGCCGCCAAGCCGGCGCCGGCTATTAAATCCGTGGTCAATGTGGGGTCGGCGAGCGGGCATACGGGATCGGAGTTTCCCGCCTATGCTGCCAGCAAGGGCGGCATTATCGCCTACACCAAGAACCTTGCAAACCGGCTGGCACCGCAGGCCATCGCCAACAGTGTGGACCCGGGCGGCGTTATCACGCCGCTCAACCGTTGCGTGATGGAAGACGAACACCTGTGGAACCAGATTATGGAGCTCACACCGCTTAAGCGCTGGGCCACCGCCCAAGAGATCGCCGAGTGGATCTACTTTGTGGGCGTGACCAACCGGTTTATGACCGGACAGAGTCTGTTGATCGATGGCGGCGAGGCCGGCCGCACACAATTTATTTGGCCCGAGTAGGAAACGCGCCCGATGGAAAGCCGTCGGGCGCGTTTTTGATGTATCGATTTTTAGCCGAGGCAAGTCCAGTTGACGGGAGTCGAGCCGTGCTGTTCGAGTAGCCGATTGGCTGCCGAGAAGGGGCGCGACCCCATAAAGGCGGGGAGTTCTGCCGTGGCACGGTTGGCCGAAAGCGGCGAGGGATGCGTAGAGGCTAGGCAGAACTTGTCGGTTGCCTTGCCCGCGCCGGTCGTGGCGAGCTTGCCTTCGACCATCTGCTGGGCAAAGCGGCCCCATGCCAAAAAGACTACCGGTTGGGGCAGCTGACAGCAGCGTTCGATAACGTAGTCGGTGAGCGTACTCCAGCCCAGTTTGGCGTGCGAGTTCGCGGCATGCTCGCGCACGGTGAGCGTGGTGTTGAGGAGCAGGACGCCCTGCTGTGCCCATGGGGTTAGGTCTCCCGTGGCGGGAATAGGGCAATCCAGATCGGCTTTGAGTTCCTTATAGATGTTGCGCAGGCTCGGCGGCAACTTGGTTTGCGTCGCGGGGACCGAGAACGACAGTCCCATTGCCTGGTTGGGCCCGTGATAGGGGTCCTGACCCAAAATGACAACCTTGACCTGGTCGGCCGGCGTATAGACGAGGGCATTGAGAATGTCGTCTTGTGCCGGGTAGATGGTCTGCTCGGCACGCAAAAGGGCGATGCGCTCGAGCAGCTGGTTCGTAGTGTCACGTACCGGCTGCGGCGCATCGCCCAACCAAGTTGCTATGTTGCGATCGCGAGTTGCGGTGTCCATGGGGCTCCTTTATGCCAGATGCTCTGTTGGCATCTATTGTAAAGGCGCACCGGTTGCCTTTATGCCGCGGCTGTATGAAGAGTGGGGTCTACGAAACGTGCTCGGGCGCTCCTGCCATGCGAGCCTGTCCATGCGCGCGAAGGCGCGGAAGCTCGACGGTTGCCACCATGACGCCGGTGAGGATGAGAGCGGCGCCAAAGAAGGCGATGGGGCTCAGGACCTCGCCGACCAGGAAGAACGAAAAGACGGCGGAGCAGACCGGTTCGAGCGAGAAAGCGAAGCCGGTGGTCTCGGCAGGCACGTGGGGCTGCACGAGCGTCTGGGTGATAAAGCCATAGGCAGAGCAGATGAGTGCGAGCGCGACGACGACCACGATCTCGCTCGGCGTGCCGGGAAGCGTGAAACCGCCAAAGGTGAATGCGGCGATACCCGAGAACAAGCCGCCAAAGCCCAGCTGCCAAACGCCCAGAGCAAGCGGGTTGACATCTTCGACAAAGCGCTTCGCCACAATGATATGGCCGGCATAGACAAAGGCGGAGAGCAGCATGATGGTCGCGCCGGGATTCAGGCTGGTGAAGTCGGCGCCCGAGAGCAGCAGCATGCCGCAGGTGACGATGGCGGTGCCGATGAGCACTTTGCGCTCGGGGGCACGACGCAGCAGGGCGGCGTTGGCAAACGGCACGATCACGACCGTCAGGCTCTGCAAAAAGCCGGCGGTGGAGGCGGAGGTGAGGCTGGAGCCCAGGCACATGCAGGTGAGCTCGGTTGCCATAATGGCGCCGATGATGGCGGCGCGGACCATAAGGTCACGGTTGATGCGCAACGCGTGCTTGTGGAAGAGCAGCAGGCAAGCCGCAAAGGCGATGATGCAGCGTAGCGCGACGATACTCGTGGCGTTCATGCTGTCCATGCCGATCTTCATGAGGGGATACGAAAAGCCCCATGCGACGGGAACGGAAAATGAGAGCGCGATTGCTTTTTTGCGATCCATGGGACTCCTTTTGTTACAGAACGGTTTCGTACAAAGGATTCTGCTCCCAGATGTGAATGTAGTAAAGCGAATGTATCTTCAGTATGATTAAGAAACGCTAAAGTTGGTGCGAAAAGCGCTGGCAAAACGTTTTACGGCTGCATTGATGTGGAGGCACGATGGCATCGCGGTATCAGATTGTTTGTATGGTGGTCGATCGCGGCAGTCTTAAGGGTGCGGCCGACGAGTTGGGCTATACGCAAAGTGCGGTGAGCCAGGCCGTCAAGGCGCTCGAGCGCGAGCTGGGCACCACGCTTATCGAGCGCGGAAAGCAGGGCGTCTCGCTTACGCGCGACGGCAAACAGTACCTGCCGTATCTGCGCCAAATCGTAACTGCCGAGGCCGAGCTCGAGGGCAAGCGCCAGGAGCTGCTGGGGCTTTCGTCGACAGATATTCGCATCGCGACGTTTACCAACGTGAGTCGTACCGTGCTGCCGCGCGTGATCCGCGATTTTGGTGCGCTGCACCCGGGCGTACGCTTCACCCTCAAGCAGGGCGATTACACGCGCAACGCCCAGTGGGTGCACGATGGCGTGGTTGACTTTTGCTTTACAGCACGTGGATTTACCGCTGGGCTCGAGAAGCGCGTGGTCTATCACGACGAGTTGGTGGCGCTGTTGCCGGCCGCGCATCCGCTGGCGGCAAAGGAAAAGGTGACGCTCGCCGACCTGGCGTCCGAGCCGTTTGTGCTGCTGGATGAGGGCGAACAGAGCCTGGTGCTCGATGCATTTGCGGCGCATGGGCTGTCGCCGCATGTGACGAGCGAGGTCACCGACGACTACACCATCATGGCGATGGTGGAGGAGGGCCTGGGCGTGAGTATGCTCTACCGTCGTACTGTGGAGGGAATGCGAGCCGATATTCGCGTGCGTCCCATCGTGCATGCCCCCTCGCGCGACGTGGTGGCCGCCTGGCGCAGCTGGGACACCATGCCCATCGCCACGAGGCGCTATATCGACTATATGAGCTCGCATATTGTCAATTAATGACTGGCGTAGCGTTGAGTGCGGTGTTTAGCGGGCTGTCGCTTTGGCTTGGGTGGCGCGATAGGTGCGTGCCGGGTGGCAAAGTAGCACTGCCACGACCATAAAGAACGCCGTGGTGCCCAGGCTGATGGGGTAGACCATCATGATGTTCGCAAAGGTACGGAAGTGCGGGAACACGCAGAACACCCAATAGAAGCGGATGCCGCAGACGCAGATCATGGTGATGAGGGCGGGTGTGAGCGAGATGCCAAAGCCGCGCAGGTAGCCTGACATGTTTTCGTAGAACATGCTAAAGGCGTACGCCGGGAAGATCGAGCACACGCGGATATAGCCAATCGAGACGATGTTGGGATCGCTGTTGAACAGCGATAGGATCTCGCGCCCCAGGCCGACAATAACGATAATCGTGGTGAGTGCAACGATACCGCCTTCGACCAGGCAGACCTTGAGCGTCTTGGTACAGCGGTCGATCTGGCGGGCACCGTGGTTTTGTCCCACAAAGGTGGTGCAGGCCTGGCTAAAGCTGTTGAGCAGGTTGTAGCACACGTACTCCAAGCTCATAGCGGCGCTCGATGCCGCCATGACCTCGGTGCCCAGACTGTTGATGGCGGATTGGATGATGATGTTGGCGACGGCAAAGACGGCGCTTTGGATGCCGGCGGGCAGGCCGATCTTGATGATGCGCTTGAGGGCGACGGGGTCGATAGCCAGGTCGCGTAGGGTGACGCGGACAACGGAGTCGGTCTTGAGCAGGCGGATAAAGAGCGTAGCGGCGCTGACGGTGTAAGCGATGGCGGTGGCGATGGCGACGCCCGCGACGCCCCAGTGGAGTACAGGGACAAAGATGAGGTCCAGGCCAATGTTGAGGACGGTGGACACGGCAAGCGCCTGCAGCGGCATGCGGGTGATGCCGACGGAGCGGAAGATCGCGGCCTCAAAGTTGTAGAGCAAAATCGAGGGCATGCTGAGCAAAAAGACGCGTAGATAGAGTGAGGCGAGCGGCATGGTCTCGGCGGGAACGTTGAGCGCGGCGAGCATGGGCTCGGCAAAGATCTCGCCCAGAGCGATGACGACAAAGCCCACGAGTGCCATTAAAATCGAGGTATGGACGGCACGTTTGACCATGTTCTGATCGTTGCGGCCGATAGCGTTGGCGATGACCACGTTGGAGCCAAGCGACATGCCAATAAACAGGTTGAGCATAAGACTGGTAAGCGGAACATTGGAGCCGACCGCCGCCATGGCGAGGGTTCCCTGGTCGCCCGAGAAGTTACCGATGATGACCGTGGCGATGAGGTTCGACAGCTGCTCCAAGATGCTCGTGGCGGCCACGGGGAAGGCGAACAGGGGAATATTGCGCCACAGCGAGCCGGTGGTCATGTCAATGTGCTTAGATACGGTATCAGCCATACGCTCTCAATCTCTAACATGCTTTTTCGTGCTCATTTGCGCAGATGATGATACTCCTAATGCAACCAGTCGGCACTTAGGGACGTTCCTTTTCTGTCGGCAGCTGGGGACACTCCTTATCTCTTCTAACTAGTCATTCAAGAACGTCCCCAATGACTAGGTGGGGAAGGCGTGCGACAATGGTGGGCGTTGTGTTGTTCGCGCTAAGGAGTTGCCATGTTGTTGTGTCCCGTTTGCCATGAGCCTTTGGTGGACAATGAGCGCGGTGCTGCATGCGCGGGCGGACACCGGTTTGACCGTGCTCGCGAGGGCTATCTATATCTACTGCGCTCGTCCAAGAGCGGCGACTCCATGGGTGATCCCAAGTCGCAGGCACGCAGCCGTCGTGACTTTTTGAACCGTGGTTACTATGCGCCGTTGCGCGATGCGATGGTCGAGCTCGTGCGCGAGCGGGTGTCTGGGCGTGCAGCATCTGCGAACGGCCCCATGACGCTGCTCGATATTTGCTGCGGCGAGGGGTATTACACGAGCGCCATGGGCGCGGTGCCGGGCGTGGATGCTTACGGCTTTGACCTGGGCAAAGAGATGGTGCGCCTGGCCGCCAAGCGCGGCGATGCGACCTACTTCGTAGCCAACATGAAGGACATTCCCGTGGCCGATGGCGCCTTCGATATGGTGACCGAGCTCTTCGCTCCCTTTAACGAGCGCGAGTTTGCCCGCGTGCTGGCGCCAGAGGGCTCACTCTATACCGTGGTGCCGGGTGCTCGCCATCTGTTTGGGCTCAAGGAGGTGCTCTACGACACACCGTACCTTAACGATGAGAAGCTGCCGAAGACCACCGAGCTCGAGTTAGTCGGAACGCAGCGGGTATCTGCGAATATTACGCTTCAGACGCAGGCCGACATCGAGGCGGTGTTTCAGATGACGCCCTACTACTACCGCACGCGCCCCGCCGACAAAGAGCGCCTGGCAAACTTGGACACGCTCCAGACCGATATCGACTTCATCATCGCCGAGTACCGCCACAGCTAACAACCTGCCAAAAAGGGACAGGTTTATTTTGGTAGGTTTTATCTGGGCAAACGTAAAGGGCCGACCGCGGAGATGCGCGATCGGCCCTTTTTAGCTGCTTGGCTGCAGAGGTTATGAGAAGCGAGCGCTTACAGGCGGTCCTTGTTCTCGGCCTTAACGGCGTGCGCCTGCTGAACAAAGAACAGATCGTACACCACGATGACAAAGGCGACGATATTGACGGAGCTGCCGCCGAGCGCGGGAAGCGTGAGCGCGGCCTGGACGAGCGTGGCGATTGCGGCGACGATGCCGAGCTTAAACGCGCCATCCACCTGCGAAGGCTTGTTGGCGCCCTTGATACCCGCAACACCTGCGGCAAGGTCGACAAGGCCCTTAACAATCACCACAACAGCGGCGAGCGTGGCGTTCGATCCGTAAGCGGATCCAAAATTGCCGGTAACAATGCCGGCAATTCCGATGACGAGGCTGGCGATGCCCAGAACAAAATAAATCAGGGCAAGGATTTTGAGTGTCTTGCGAGCAGCGCTCATAGCTGGTCCTTTCGATGCGGGCGCGGAGAATCTGTCGCGCCCAGGTTACGGCACATATCGTGAAGCACATTGTAGTTCAACGGGACGATGCATGCGTTTGAAAGCGTCTCTTGCCTGTACGGTCCAACCTTTCAAAAAGGAAAGCTGGACGTAAGCCAAATCGATGGCAGCCCATGTGCGGCGCTGCGATGATGAGGCCGTAACAAGGAGCTGGTCTCAAGGAGGAGCCATGATGTACGGAACAGGGCAAGTGCGTGAGCCGCGGTCGTTGGGAAGGCGCATGGGCGATTCTGTGATCGCTGCCGTGTGCACGGGATTGATGGCGGTGCTTTGCATTGCGATGCTGTGGGCCATGTCGCATGTGGGACAATAGCGGACGGTTGGGTGCTGGCATAAACGGCGCCCCGCGTATTCGTTTTGCTTGTTAAGGAGTGTCCATGGGCGTCGTCGATCCCTTTTCTGTTGCTCGGGCCGCGGGGCTCGAGCTCGTGCGGAAGTCCGAGGGCCTCACGCTCACCGACGGCGCGATGGAGCTGCGTGCCGATTTTGCCCGCATGCTGCCACGACTCAAGCAAGGCCGTCTGCAGCAAGAGCTGCTGGTAAAGGCTGCGCGCGCAAAAGGCATCGAGAGCCCATGGGCGATTGACGCCACGGCGGGCTTTGGCGAGGATTCGCTGCTGTTGGCGGCCGCGGGCTTTACCGTCGATCTGTATGAGCAGGATTGCGTGATCGCGGCGCTCCTCAAGGATGCCTTGGATCGCGCGGCAGATGATCCGGCGCTTGCGACAGCCGTGGCGCGCATGCGCTTACATGCGGGCGAGGACAGCATTGCCGGCCTTCGCCATACGGCTGAGCTGATCGAGCGGGGCGAGCTCGCCGCTCCCGACGTGGTGTATCTGGACCCCATGTTTCCTGAGCGCACCAAGAGTGCGGCGGTTAAAAAGAAGTTCCAACTTTTGCATCATCTGGAACAGCCGTGTGCCGATGAGGAGACGCTGGTCGAAGCCGCGCTTGCGGTGCGCCCGCGCAAGGTCGTTATCAAGCGGCCGGTGAAGGGCCCGCTGCTTGCCGGCGTTAAGCCGAGCTATCAACTTGCGGGCAAGGCCGTTCGTTACGATGTTTTGGTGCCGCCGCGTTCGTAGCTCGTGTGCGATGGCCGGCATTGCGCCGGCGCCGCGCCGATGCGGGACCTATTTCCAAGGGTGCGACGTCAGGTGCCATCCGCCGCAGTATTCGCATTTGTAGCAGGCCAGCCCGCGGCGTCCGCGGTTTTCGCAGTCGGCCATAACTGCCTCGGCCTCGGCACGCGTGTCGTAACGGTTTTTGCGTTCGCACGACTTGTAACGCCAGGCTTCATCGCGCTCGGCGTCTAGGGCGTCGCGGCGTTCGTCCTCGCGCGCAAACAGGTCGCTCATATCGCCGCCGGTAGCAGCGCCCAAAAACTCGCTTTTGGCCTTTGACCAGGCGGCTCGCTTTTTGCTTCCCATCTGCTTCGCGCCTCTCTCCAAACGCTGGTATCATTGCCCAATCAAAGTGATACCAATAAACGTGAGGTCGCCGCGTGATGATCAGAAAAACCCTCGATACCGACATTCCCGCCGTCATGGCCATCTATGACGCCGCCCGCGCCTTTATGCGCGCGCATGGCAACGCCACGCAGTGGCCCGAGGGCACGCCTTCGGCCGAGCAGCTGGCTGCCGATATCGCCGCCGGTGGCAGCTATGTGTGCGAGGAAGACGGACGCGCGGTGGCGACGTTTGCCTTTCTGCCGGGGCCGGACAGTTCCTACGATGTGATCGAGGGCGGCCAGTGGCGCAGCGACGCCCCGTATGCTGTGCTGCACCGCGTGGCATCCGACGGCACCACGCATGGCGTCGCGGCTGCGATGTTTGCCTTTGCCAAGGAACGCATCGACCATCTGCGTATCGACACACACCAAGACAACCTGCCCATGCAGGGTGCCATCGTCAAGGCCGGGTTTAAGCGCGCCGGTATCGTATATGTGTCGGACGGTACGCCGCGCGTCGCATTTGATTGGCTGCGCGAGGCATAAAGGCCGAGTCACATACCAGCGTTTCATCGAAATGAAAATGGCCCCGAGTGGGGCCATTTTTGGTAAAACGCGTTGTTGTGGGGCTCGCGTTGTTACTGCCCCAGATGAACCCGGGCAGACAAAAAGGGGAGGTGCCGGCTTTCGCAAGGCGCGAACCTACGAAAATCACCGCGCGGCAACGCGGGGCGATGAGCTCGGTCGGGGGATAGGGCCCGCTTCGCCCGCCGGCCCGTAAATTGTATCATCCAGTGTGGAACGAGGGTGCCCGTTGCCGCGTGCGATGGGCTTGCAATAAGAGGAGAGCCATGTCGAAGCAAGCGGTCGTTGGAATCTTGGCGCATGTCGATGCCGGCAAGACCACGCTGGTCGAGGCCATGCTGTTCGAGGCGGGCCGCATTCGCAAGCGCGGCCGCGTTGACGATGGCGACTCGCATCTGGATACGAACGAGATTGAGCGTGAGCGCGGTATCACGATCTTCTCGTCACAGGCTGTGCTCGACCATGGCGACACCCACGTTATGCTCGTGGACGCTCCCGGCCATGTCGATTTTTCTGCCGAGGCGGAGCGCACATTGCGCGCGCTCGACTATGCGATTTTGGTTGTGGGCGCCAACGATGGCGTGCAGGGGCATACCGAAACCCTGTGGCGCCTGCTTGCGCGCTATGACATTCCGACGTTCATCTATATCAACAAGATTGATTTGGAGAATCCTGGTCGCGATGCACTGCTGGCGCAGCTCGGCCGGCGTCTTTCCGAAGGCTGTCTGGATGCCAGCGAACTGTTGGCGGGCGGTGCCGTTCAGGAGGACGCTGCAGCGCTGGATGAGGCGGCGCTCGACGAGTTTCTCGACGCAGGGGAGCTTTCGACTGCCACGCTTTCGCGGCTGGTCGCGGAGCGAAAGTTGTTTCCCTGCTTTGCGGGATCGGCGCTCAAGGACCAAGGCGTGGACGAGCTACTAGATGGCATATGCGCGTTGATGCGCGAACAGGCGTGGCTTCCGGAGTTTGCCGCGCGCGTCTATCGTGTCAGCCGCGGGGATCGCGGCGAGCGCTTGGCTTGGGTTAAAGTGACCGGCGGCACGCTGCATGCCAAGCAGATGATTGGCGGACGTTCCGGTGCCGAGGCATGGGAGCAGAAGGTCGATCAGCTACGCATCTATGACGGCGAGAAATACGAACTTGCCCAGGAAGTTGCCGCTGGCGGCATCTGCGCCGTGACGGGCCTCGCGCACGTTCGCCCGGGTGATGCCCTGGGCGCGGAGCCCGCGGGCGATGCACCTGTCATTGCGCCGGTTCTCACCTATACGGTGCTGCCGAACGAGCACGATGCCCATACGGTGTTCCAAGCGCTGGCCGAGCTTGCCGACGAGGATCCCATGCTCGGCGTAAGCTGGAACACGCATCTTGAACAAATACATCTGCAGCTCATGGGAGCGGTGCAGCTCGAGGTCGTGCAGCGCGTGCTGGCCGATCGTTTTGGCCTTGCGGTCGAGTTTGAGCCCGGCGGCATTCTCTATAAGGAGACTATTTCGCAGCCGGTCGAGGGCGTGGGCCACTTTGAGCCGCTGCGCCACTATGCCGAGGTGCATCTACGTCTGGAGCCGTTGCCGGCGGGCTCGGACGTGCAGTTTGGCACCGTGACCTCGACCGACGAGCTTGATCTTAACTGGCAACGTCTGGCGCTCACCAACGCCATGGAGCGCGATCACCTGGGCGTGCTGACCGGCTCGCCCATCACCGATGTGCGCATTACGCTCACGGGCGGCCGTGCGCATGCTAAACACACCGAGGGCGGCGATTTTCGCCAGGCCACGTACCGCGCGATTCGCCAGGGTTTGATGCAGGCGCGTGAGGCCGGCGCGGCGGTGCTGTTGGAGCCGTGGTACCGCTTTGAGCTCGAGGTGCCGGGGGAGTGCGTGGGCCGGGCGCTCTCGGATGCTACGCGCATGGGTGCCGAGTACGAGCCGCCGGCAATGGCGGGCGACCGGGCGAAGCTTGTGGGTCGCGTACCGGCATCCGAGGTGCAGGATTACGCGCTGGAGGTGGCTGCCTACACGAGCGGTCGCGGACATCTGTACCTAGAGTTCGCCGGCTATGCGGCTTGCCATGATGCCGAGCGTGTAATCGAGACGGCCGCCTATGAGCCCGAGGCCGATCTGCCCAACACGCCCGACTCGGTCTTTTGCTCTCACGGCGCCGGTTACACGGTCAAATGGTACGACGTGCCCGCCGCGGCGCACGTAAAGATCGATCCCGCCACCTTCCGCCCCTGGCGAGCAGCAGACGCCGAGTTTTTCGGCCACATGTGACAAAGGGACAGTTTCTTTGTCACATGTTATTGGTATAACTCGGTATAAGTTGGTATAACTATTACCAGGGTTTGCCAATCCGAGGAGACCGACATGAATCCAAATCCCTTTAAGCCCACGGCTGGCAAGCGGCCTCCGATACTCATCGGTCGCGAGTCGGTCATCGAAGATTTTGCGGAAGGGCTCGATAACGGCGCCGGAGCGCCGGGCAGGCTCATGCTCATTACGGGAAACCGCGGCTGCGGCAAGACAGTTCTCCTGCGGGAGCTGCAACGTCTGGCCAGCGAGCGCGGATGGGCGGTTGTCTCCGATTCCGCTTCGCTTGGCTTATGCGACCGCTTGGCCGACGCGCTTCGCTCGAATAAACCCGTTGTAACGTCAATGGAGTTCGGTCCGTCGTTTGGGCGGATGTCAGTCGAGGCGGCGCGAGCAAAGGGCGAGACGTTGCGAGGGCTGGTCAACGAGCGCCTCAAGAAGCTCGGTCCAGGCAAGGGCATACTGTTTGCGATTGACGAGGCTCAATCTGCGTCTATCGAGGAGCTGGCGGCTCTTGCCGTTCTCTATCAGCAGGTGCTCGGAGACCAGGATGCCACGGGCTTGTCCGATAGCGACCAGCGCGGCCTTGCGCTTGTTTTTGCCGGCTTACCCAGTATGGTTGACGATCTGCTCGAAGAGCCGAGCGTGACGTTTTTGCGGCGTGCCCAGCAGCGTACGCTGGGGGCGATATCTTTGCCCAAGGTGCGCGATTCGTATATCCAGACGGTCAAAGACGCTGGTCTTTACGTTGACGCGGAGACGGCGGACCTTGCGGCGCGCAAAAGCATGGGGCATCCCTATATGGTTCAGCTGGTGGGCTATTACATGTGGCGGTCTGCTGTCCGGCGCAACTCGCGAGTCATTGAAAGGCGCGATGTCGAGGCTGGCTACGCCGATGCCGTCTCCGAGTTCTATGAAGCGGTCGACGCTCCCTTGTATTACGGGTTGCGCAGTCCGCAGCGCCTTTTTATCGAGGCCATGGCGGTTGACGAGGGCAAACCGACTCGCATGGCGGACATCATTGAGCGCTGCGACCGCACCCAAAGCTGGGCGAGCAAATATCGCGCAAGCCTGATTCGCGAGCGCGTTATCGAGGCTGCCGGATACGGTCTCGTGCGGTTTACCGTGCCCATGCTGGGTGAGTACATCCGCGACCGCATTTTATGGCACGAGTAGGGTGATAAAGGTGACGGAACAGAGGATGAGCCCGCAGGCTATCGAGGTACGTGGCGCACGCGTCCATAACCTTAAGGACATCGATATTGATATCCCGCTGGGAAAGCTCGTGGGTATTGCCGGCGTGTCGGGTTCGGGCAAGAGTTCGCTGGCGCTGGGGGTTCTTTATGCCGAGGGTTCGCGTCGCTACTTGGAAGCACTCAGCACCTATACTCGACGTCGCCTGACACAGGCCGAACACGCCCAGGTGGATGAGGTCTTGCACGTGCCGGCGGCGCTCGCATTGCATCAGCGCCCCAGCGTGCCGGGCGTGCGTTCCACTTTTGGCACCATGACCGAGCTCAACAACAGCCTGCGTCTGCTCTTTAGCCGCTGCGCCCATCACATGTGCCCGCATTGCGGGGCGCGTGTGGAGCCGAGCCTTAATGTGGCCGCAGGCCTATCGCTCGCGTGTCAGACATGCGGCCGTGAGTTCTACGCGCCGAGTGCCGAGGACCTTGCCTTTAACAGCGGCGGTGCGTGCCCTACCTGCGGCGGCACCGGTGTCATGCGCGAGGTGGACGAGGCGAGCCTGGTGCCCGACGAGTCAAAGACCATCAACGAAGGCGCGGTGCTTCCTTGGGGCACACTCATGTGGGATCTGATGAAGCAGGTGGCCGGCGAGATGGGCGTGCGCACCGACGTGCCGTTTAACCAGCTCACGCCTCAAGAGCGCGACATCGTGTTCCATGGTCCGGCGGTTAAAAAGCACATTCTCTACGTTCCCAAAAACGGCGAGGGCGCCACGCCGCTCGACTTCACCTATTACAACGCCGTCTATACCGTCGAGAATGCGCTCGCCAAGGTTAAGGACGACAAGGGCCTCAAACGCGTTGCGCGCTTTTTGCGCGAGGGGCCATGCCGCGACTGTGGTGGTACGCGTCTTTCCGAGGCTGCGCGCCAGCCCCAGGTGCGCGGTATGAATCTGGCGCAGGCGGCGGCCATGACGCTGGGCGAGGCGATTGAGTGGGTGCGCGGGGTGCCCGCATCCTTGCCGCCCGAGATGCGGCCCATGGCGACGGATATCTGCGATTCGTTTTTGAGCACGGCCCGTCGTCTGGTCGACCTGGGTCTCGATTACCTTTCACTCGATCGCGCCGGTGCCACGCTTTCCACGGGTGAGCGCCAGCGCGTGCAGCTTGCTCGCGTGGTGCGCAATCGATCGACGGGCGTGCTCTATGTGCTGGACGAGCCCTCGATCGGCTTGCATCCTGCCAATGTCGACGGCTTGGTGGGTGTGATGCGCGATCTGGTGGATGACGGCAACACCGTGGTTGTTGTCGACCACGATACGCGCGTACTGGCGGAAGCCGACTATCTGGTCGAGATGGGCCCCGTTGCCGGAGCAGGCGGCGGTAATGTGATTGCCGCTGGCACGGTGGACGAGCTCGAACAATCGCAGGGCAGCCGCATCGCTCCGTTTTTGCGCGCAGAGTCCAAGCGCTTGCGTCCGCAGGTGACTGACGAGGAAATGTTCGACCAGGGGCATATTCGCATGGCAACCGATGCCATCCATACCGTCAAGCCGCTCGAAGTTGATATCCCGCGCGGCCGCCTTGTTGCGGTTACGGGCGTTTCGGGTTCGGGCAAGACGACGTTGGTGCTCGAGACGCTCATCCCGGCGCTTAAGGCCCAGGCAGCTGGCGAGCGCCTGCCAAGCCATGTGCGCTGGGTCGACGCCGAGGGTATCGCACGCGCAAACCTGATTGACGCTACGCCTATCGGCGCCAACGTGCGCTCGACGGTGGTGACTTATGCCGACATCCATGATGAGCTGCGTCGCGCCTTCGCCCGTACGCCCGAGGCCAAGGCAGCCGGTTACAAGGCGGGCGCCTTTAGCTACAACACCGGCGCCTTGCGCTGCCCTACGTGCGATGGCACGGGCTCGATATCGCTCGATGTGCAGTTTTTGCCCGATGTCGAGATCGTCTGCCCGGCATGCCGCGGCTCTCGTTATGCAGACGCGGCTTCGCATATCCATCGCGAGGGCAAGGACGGGAGTCTGCTTACGTTGCCGCAGCTCATGGATATGAGCGTGGACGAGGCCCTCGACGCCACACTGGGACTCAAGAAGGTTCAGACGCGCTTGCAGACCTTGCACGACCTGGGCCTGGGTTATCTCACACTTGGCGAGCCCACACCGGCGCTTTCGGGCGGCGAGGCTCAGCGTCTTAAGCTTGCGAGCGAGATGGGTCGTGTGCAGGATGATGCCGTGTTCGTGTTCGACGAGCCCACGATTGGCCTGCATCCGCTCGATGTTCAGGTGTTGCTGAGCGTGTTCGACGGCCTTGTTGCCAAGGGCGCCACGGTTATCGTGATCGAACACGATCTCGACCTTATCCGTAACGCCGATTACGTGATCGACATGGGCCCGGGCGGTGGCGACGCCGGCGGGCAAATCGTCTGCGCCGGCACGCCGGCGGATATCGCTGCTTGCTCCAAGAGCATTACCGGTCGCTACCTATAACCGAATGTGACAAAGGGACTGTTCCTTTGTCACATTCCCGGAAAGCCTGTCAGCATCACGCTTTTCTTTTCTAGCCAATTCTAGTTAAAAGCAGTTAATTACCGTTAAAAGCTAGCATGTTGTCGACGTAGCGCTTGAACAGTTTGCGTCTGAGGGCCAAAATGACCTCATCCCATTCGCGAAATTTGCACGCCCTATAGTGAGTGGGCTCTCGCTTGAGCTGATGCTGCCAAGAGGCGGCCGATAGGGGCAATTATGGACAATCGAATCTTTGGGTATGCGCGTGTCTCTTCCGCGGACCAGAACTTGGATCGCCAGTTAGACGCACTGGGAAGGTTTCCCGTTCAACGGGGTCAGATTTACGCTGACAAGGCAAGTGGTAAGGACTTTAAGCGTCCCCAGTACCGGCGTCTTCTTCGCAGATTGCGCGAGGGCGATATTCTCGTGATCAAGAGCATCGATCGTTTGGGTCGCAATTATCGCGAAGTCCTCGATGAATGGCGACGTATCACGGTGGATAGGCGTGCTGCCATCGTGGTGCTTGATATGCCGTTACTCGATACGCGCGAGCAGCCCGATGGCATCACGGGAACGTTCATGGCGGATCTGGTCCTTCAAATCTTGAGCTACGTGGCGCAGTTGGAGCGCGAAAACATTAAGCAACGCCAGGCGGAGGGTATCGCAGCGGCACATCTGCGTGGCGTGAGATTTGGGAGGCCGGCGCTCGAACGTCCGGATAGCTATAACGATGTCATCAAATCATTCGAAGGAGGTGAAGTTACGAGGCGAGAGGCCGCAACGCTCCTGAACGTCAGCGCATCGACGTTCGATCGTTGGAGACGGGCGGACACGAACTGATATGACCGTTCGCCGTCTGTCCGTCCTCTTTAACTAGACATTTTGACGAGGGGAGTTTATTGCACAGAGCCCACTCCTTCCCTCGATGTTTATCCAGTTCACGCCCTGGAACCAAATAGTGCCACCGCGTTGCCAATTCGTCTGCTTTTTGACGAGGGGTTATGAGCTGTAACGTCAATCGAAGGGAAATAGTCGTGAAACGAAATGCTACTAAAAAGCAGCCCATGATGGGCTTGCTTGTTCTACTAATCTGTTCTCTGGGATTTATCTCGGCCTGTTCTCAGAATGCTACAAATATAGATAAACCGAAATATGTCGATGACAAGGCGATGAATATTATCGCTGCCGGGTTTGAGAGAAGGTCCGATGTCATTGAATCTAATGCAAACGACGATGATCCTCATTCAACCGAGAATATCCAGGAAGCTATTGAGGCCGAAATCAAGAACGACAAGGAACTCAAGAACGCTAGGTTTAAGGATTCTAAGATGCAACAGGACGTAATCACGTATCTGAATTTGCTTGATGACCAGCTTAAGGTGACCGAGGACTACTCGCAATCGTCTGCGGATTATTACGAAGAGTGGAATAAAGTCTACGATAAGCGGTCTGCGCAGCTCAAGAAGCTTGTTGATAATTACGGGCTGGAAGTAGGGGAAAAATATAAGGATGATTTCAACGACTTAATTAAGAATGGAAAGTCCGTAGCAGAGAAGACCCGCTATGAGGATGCCATCAACAGTTTGATTCAGGGAGCAAATTTCGAAAAATCGGATGACGGTTACGGTCTGTATACGTATACGGCGGTAGTTGAGAACACTTCTGGTATATCGTTCTCTAACGTCAGCCTGACACTTGCTCTCTATGATGCAGATGACATCAAAGCGGAGGAGACCTATGCGGACACTTCTTCGTGGGCGCCGGGTGAGAAAGTCAAGTTCGAGGCAATGTCCGATGTTGACGCTGCGCGCGTTGTCGCATCTGTTTCCAGCTACGATGTAAATAAATAAGTTCTGCACGGAAGGGGCGGGTTAATCGGCAATGAATGGTTGACCTGCCCGTTTTATGCCAATTATTGAACAACAAGTGCTGCGAACGAATGTGTATTATTTCGGATTGCAAACAACTGCCCTCGTCTAAAGACATGCTGAAAACGAAAATTAAGGCATGAGGTATAACCCACGGCAGTTTCTTAAATAACAGGGATTTTGAAAGGAATAGGGGATGGATGAGATGGAGGAAGGCATGGGGGCGCTGAAGGCGAAACTCGGGAGAATCCTGACAAAGCCCAAGGTATTCTTTGCGGGCCTGGCGCTTGGTGGAGTGATTGTGGCTGTACTTTTCATTACCATCTTTAATAACGGCAAGGCTGCGGGCGCGAAAGAAGCGGCCCCCAATACGCTCTCCCCGTCGGTCGTGTTTGAACGTATTGCTTCCCAGAATGAGATGGTTTCTGCATCGCAGAACTATACGATTGTCGATAAGGTGACAGATACCAATAGGTTCTTCGATTGGTTTGATATCCCGTTTACAGAAAACAGTTTTTGGTATCGCTATGTTGGAACCATTAAGGCAGGCGTGAATCTCGAGACGGCAGAGATACATACAAACAAGAAGAAGCTGACCATTACGATGGATGAGCCTTATGTAATCTCAAACACGCCGGATATGAAGAAATCGGGTGCTCTCGAGGAACGCAACAACATCCTCAATCCCATTGAGGTCAAAGACGTCACGGCGTTTGAAGCGCAGTGCAAGGAGCGGAGTGAAAGCGAGGCCATCAAGGATGGCAACCTGCTCGAAGAGGCTCGGGCGAACGCCGAAGCAAATATCCGTGCGATGTTCAACTCGGCATTTGGCGATGAATATACGGTTGATTTCGACTATCGGAAATAGGAGGTCACTATGGAGGATAAAGACGATCTAGCTGTTGTCGAAAGGGAGGAGCTGCCGCGACATAAGCAGAGTTTTGATATCCGTAAGGCCGCTGCCGGGTTGGTTGATGGCGCCGGAAGCGCGATGGCGGGCGCGGTTGCAACCGTACAGAAAGTTGCCGATGGTGCAATGCGTGCTGCAACCCCGATGGTCGATGACGCCTTGGCAGCTATTGCTGATGCGGCCGATGGTGCGGCAGGTGCTGCTGCGGATATCGGTGACGCCGTCAACGATTGGGCATACCAGCAGCAGCTTAATAGATACAGGCCGGTAACCAAGGAGACCTATCAGAGTCCTTCATTTTATTTGCCGAATATGATTCGAATTGTTGACGGAAATGAGCGTCGGGGCATCGACGCCTGTAGGGATGCTATTGGTTGGCTGGATACCGTTAAGGGTACGCAGATTTTCAATCTGTACCGCGAGGCAATCGGGGATAGCGAATTGTCTTTCTATCCTAAACCATCTCTTTATTCCACATATTACATAGATGCTTTTGATCGGTCTCGCTTTGTTGACCTTGACTCTTATTTCGCAACCATGCAACAAGACAAGATGGCCGAGTTGAGGCGGATTGCGTTCATGCTTGGCGCGAAGCGCTGCAAGCTGGAGGTGACGGAGTACGAGGAAACTCGGCGAGGCCGCCAGGTTAAGGGAAATGCCAAAGCGGGAAAGAGGGGCTCGGTTCGAATAGACGGTTCCTTGAGCGATTCAACGAGAAATGAGAAGAAAATTCTGTTCACACAGGAATTCGAGGGTGACATGGTTCCGCAGCGCCCTGAGCTCCATTGGTATGCCCATGACTCAGATATTCTCTTGTTAATTGAGACGAGATGTGGTGGAGAGGATAAAAACAAGGCGAAGAGCTATCGGGTCGAATTGAAAAGTGAAACGACCATGACCATGTCTGTATCACTTGCTATGGCTATCGACGAGGCATGCAGCAAACTGAACATAAGGGCGAATTCGAGCCTGACAAGCCAAGCTAAGCGAGAACTCCGGCAGTCGTTTGTATTTGAAGTTGAATTCTGATGTGTGGGGACCTTTTGCTGCGGGGTTCCTGTCCTTTACGGGATGGAAGCGTATAAACCCATACGGTGCAACTCAGTAAAAGTTACTAATATACTGGCATCTATTCTAGTTAAAAGCGTTTAAAAACGGTTAATTCCATTTAAATCAGTAGTTGCAATAGCTGGCAAAGGGACAGTCCCTTTGCCAGCTTAATGCCAAAACCAATTTGTCAAGAGCTAGAGGGTTTGAAAATCTACTATTTCTACCCCGTCCCCTAATAGCAGATTTGTCACATTCCCGGAAAGCCTGTTTGGCGCAGGGCTTCGTAGAGGACGATGGCGGCGCTGTTGGAGAGGTTGAGGGCGCTGATGCGGTAGTCGTCCGGGTTGACGAAGTTGCCGCAGATGTCCTGTTGAAGGATAGCCTCGTGGCTGTCCTCGGTATGTCCGAGCGATTCCTCGTGGGCTTCCCAAGCCTCGGCGTTATCGAGCGAGTCGCAATCGCGCAGCATAGGGATGCGCTCGCAGCGCTCGGGCGCCGCGGCGAGCAGTGGCTCGGGAATGCCCGAGCTCTCGCTGCCAAAGACCAAGTAGTCGCCGTCGTGGTAGGTACTCTGCGCATAGGTGCGGCGTGCCTTTTTGGTCAGCAGATGTAGGCGCTCGTCGGCAGGGGAGAGACCGTTGCGTGCAAGGAAATCCTCCCAGCCGGCATAGGTCGTCACGTCCAAGTTTTGCCAGTAGCCCAGGCCGGCGCGACGTACCGTTTTGTCGTCGAGCGAGAAGCCCAGCGGCTCCACCAGATGCAGGCGGGCGCCGGTGACCACGCAGGTACGGCCGATATTGCCCGTATTGGCCGGAATCTCGGGCGCATACAGCACAATGTTGAACATGAATCTCCTTGGCTCAGAACGAAAAACCACCACGAAGAGCGCCTTCGTGGTGGTTTGGCGGTTACATAGGCGGAAAAATGCCCGCTTGGATAAACCTAGGCGCGGTGCCAGTCGGTCAGGCAGGCATCGAGGGAGGCGATGAGCGCATCCTTGTCCATGTGACGGCCGATGATGCACAGGCTCGTCATGCGGTCGCCCGTCTCGTCGTCCCAAATCTGCATGATCTCGGGGTTCTCGTCGATGATCTTCTGCTTCTCGCCCTCGGGCGCCGAATCGACAAACAGGCCGTTCTCCATCAGGCGCATCTGGTGGCCGGCCTGCTCAAACATGTAGCACATGTCCGGATCGCCGGTCTGCCACAGCGGACCCTTGACGCGGATGACCTCGTCGGGCCACTCCTGCTCAACAAAATTGGTGAACTTCTGCAGGTCAAACGGCTTGCGGCGCGAGTACACAAAGGTCTCGATGTCGTACTCGAGCACCTCGGGATCGTCGTGCTCCTCGGGATGCTCCATGGCCTCGATCCAGGCGGCGGAGTTGTAGGCGCGCATAAAGTCGAAGCGGTCGGTGTCGAGCAGCTCCTCCATGGGAACCTCGCCGTTTTGAGCCTCGACAATCACAGCGTCCTTCTGCAGGCTGCGCACGATGGCCTTGAGCTCGGCGATCTGCTCGGGCGTCACGGTATCGGTCTTGTTGAGGATCAGCGTGGAGCAGAACTCGATTTGCTGGATGAGCAGGCTTTCGATGTCGTCCTCGTCGATATCCTCGGCCAGCAGGTCGCGACCGCCGTTGAACTCGTCGTACATGCGGGCGCAGTCGACCACGGCCACGATGTTGTCGAGCGCGAGCTTGGGCTCGCCGCCCACCTTGGCCTCGTCGCAGAAGCTCGAGATGGTGTAGGCGATGGGGATAGGCTCGCAAATGCCCGATGCCTCGATGATGATGTAGTCGAAGTTGCCCGAATCGGCGATGCCCTGCAGCTGGTTGGCCAGGTCGTCCGAAAGCGTGCAGCAGATGCAGCCGTTGGTGAGCGGGATGAGGTCGTCGGTCTCGGAAAGGCCGCCGTCGGCGATAAGGCTGGCGTCGACGTTGATCTCGCCGATATCGTTGACGATCACGGCGGCGCGGATGCCGCCGTCGTTAGCGAGGATGTGGTTGAGCAGCGTGGTCTTGCCGGCACCGAGGTATCCGGTAAGCATGATGATCTTCACAGGTTTGTTGGGCATGTGCCCTCCTTTGTTAGACATGGCTTACAGTTGAATCTTATGCCAAACGCCTGCTCTTATACCCACGCGCCGGCAAATAACACAAGCTACTCCCAGGCTCCCCATACATCGGGGCAATAACCGACGGTGGCCTTTTTGCCGTTGCGTACGATGGGTTCGGCCAAGACCTGCTGGTTCTCGAGCAGCTTGTCAAAGCGCTGGCTGGGGGTAAGGTGCTGAATAAGTGCGAGCGTTTCCTCGTCCTTGGCTTTGGGGTTGAGCAGTTTGTCGATACCGCCGACCGCCTGCATCACGCTCGTGAGCTCGCCCTTGCTCATCTCCTTTTCCCTAAGGTCAATAAACTGCACCTTAATGCGGCGCTCCTTAAAATAGCGCTGGGCCTTCTTGGTGTCGAAGGACTTCTTGGTGCCAAAAATCTGAATCATTTTGTTCCGCCGTTCTACCTGATAAAGTTGGTGCGCTCGCGATCGGCTTCGGGGGCTTCGATGCCGGCGGCCTGTCCTGCCTCGATACAATGCAGGAGCCAGGCCATGTTCTTGCCGATGTTGCGCATGGTGGCCAGGCCCTCGGCGTCTTGGGCGGCCTCGCCCGGCATGGCGCCAAACACGTTGTTCCAGTACGTGGAGGCAACCACGGGCATCTGGTTGATGGTGAAGTACTTGTTGAGCACATCGAAGGTGGTCGACGTACCGCCGCGACGGGCGACGGCGACGGCAGCGCCCGGCTTGTGTGCAAAGGCTTTGCTTCCGGCATAGAAGGCGCGATCGAGGGCCGAAAGGATGCGGCCGCTGGGGTGCGCATAGTAGACGGGCGAGCCAAAGACAAAGCCATCTGCCTGCTCGGCGGCAGCGATCAGCTCGTTCACCACGTCGTCGTCAAAGGTGCAGCGACCGCCAAGCTTGCCGCACTGGCCGCAACCGATGCAATCGCGAATGGGCTTGGCGCCCAGCTGAAACACCTCGGTATCAATGCCTTCTGCATTGAGCTGCTCGGCGACCTCGGCGAGTGCACGGGCGGTGTTGCCGTTTGCCTTGGGGCTGCCATTGACCAAAAGAACCTTCATCACAAACTCCCTCTGCTTTTGGTGGCTTCTGCAGAGGATTATCGCACGATGGGGGAGGCGGCGCGGGCGCGGTGCTAATCCAGTTTGGTACCTGGCACCTGCACGGCTTTCCAGAGCAACGCTTTGAGCTCGTTCAAAATGGAAACGGGTTGTCGATCGACAGCGTCCAGATGAAGCGTCGCTACACGAATGGGTGGCTGATATTCAAGCGAGCCGATGAGCACGGGGGAACCCAGGAACCGCTCGATTTCGTCTGCGATCGAGTCGGTCTCTTCGGGATCAAAGTCGTCGAAAAGCGTCACGAATGTCGGCCCCGTCGAGCGGAACAGGCGACCCTTGCCGCGCGAGCATTCCATAAGGCAGGCGGCGCTTTCTGCCAAAACGCGGTCGCCTGCATCGAATCCAAAGCGGGCATTGACCTCGGCGATATCGTCAACCTTAATGGCAATAAAGCCTGCCTCGCGCGCCACGCGACGCATTTCGCCAATGGCGTTGACCAGGACGTGAATATCGCCCAGGCCGGTCACGGAGTCGGTCGTATCCGCTAGGCTTCGGTTGATGATAATGCCCACATACATGTTGGGCTCGGTATCGGTGCCGTCCAAGCGGTAGCCCGTGCAGTCGCAAAGCACGTATTTTCCGGTGGCGTCCATTACGCGATACTGCATGTAGTGGAAGTGCCACGTGCCGTTTATCACCATGTCGAGCTCGGCGCGTACGTTGTCGCGGTCCTCGGGATGAACGCGGGCAAGCCACATATCGACCGAATTAAAAGGGTGCTGGGAGGGCAGGTCAAAATCGCGCACGGCGTTAACCGACCATTGCGATTCGCCCGTATCGAGGTTAAGGATGAACGGATAGCGCGTCTCGGAGCTCATAGAGATCGCTTGGAATACGCGGTCGTTGCAGGGAAGCTGATCGACGATTGGGCGTTGCGGGGCGTCATCGTCTTTCGGTTGCTGCACACGATGCATAAGCTTATAGCGATACATCTTGCGATCGGCATCCATCGTCATCTGGCGACGCGTGTCGCCAGCAAGTGGATCGACGCGCGAGCAGCCAAAGCTAAAGCTGCCGATCATGGGCGCCTTGCCACCTGAGCTCGCCTCGACCAGCCCGGCGCGTATCTGCTCCAAGCGCTGCTCGAGTTCAGTCTCGTTTGCGGAGAGCGAGATGAGCACAAACTCGTCTCCACCGATACGGAACAGCATCTCATCATGCTCCATGGTTTCGGAGAGCGTGCGGCAGATGCTCAGAATATAGCGATTGCCTTCGGCGTGGCCAAACCTATCATTGCAATGCTTGAGATGGTCGATGTCAATATAGGCGCAGGTGAAGGGGTCGCCTTTGCGCCAGAGTTGCTCGACGTGACGGTCGAGTCCGCTGCGGTTGCCCAAGTTGGTGAGCGGGTCGATATAGGCGTTGCTCTCAAGCAGCCGGCGCTCTTGTTGCAGGATGGCGTGCGTCTTTTGCAGTTGCTCGCCAACGGCGCGTAGCCCAGCGGGCAGCGCGGCAACATCGAGTTCGGCGGTCGAGATGCCATTCGCAAGTCGCTGAAGATAGGCAATAATCGATTGCTCGCCCAGGCGATATGACTCGTTCATGATGGATACCCTCCTTGGACGGAACAGCGGTTTGTATCATATCCCCAATTCGGTTTGAATTGGGGATATAAGTTAGCTAATGGAGGCAAATTCCCCCTTCGGCGGTGGCGTTTTGCGCGCGAGCGTATCAGTTGTTATTGCCACCATCGAGCAATGCCTCAAAATCCTTCGCCGGCATGGGACGGTAGTAGAGGAAGCCCTGAGCGTAGCGGGCGCCCATTTGTCGTAGCATGTTTGCCTGCTCATTTGTCTCGACGCCTTCAACCACGACGGGCAGATGGAGCGACTGCGCCATCTCGAGCATCGATGACACGATCTGCGCGCTGCGGCCTTGATCGCGGTCGGTGGGCACAAAGGTGCGGTCGAGCTTGATGACGTCGACGTTGACGTTCTTGAGCATCGCGAGCGTGGACTGGCCGGTGCCAAAATCGTCCATGTAGGTCGAGAAGCCACGGGTGTGCAGATCCGCGGTCAGCTTATCCACGGCCTCGGACTCTCCGGTATAGGCGGTCTTGGTGATCTCGATGTGCATGAGTTCGGGCGGCAGGTTGTACTGGGCGGCGAGCGACCCCATATGCTCGGCGACATCGCAGGCAAGAATGTCTACGCGCGACACATTGAGGGAAATCGGAACCACGCGAAGTCCTCGATTGAGGCACTCGCGGAGCCACATGGCGACGCCCTGCCAAACATATTTGTCGAGCGTCACTACAAAGCCGCTTTCCTCGAGTGCGGGGATAAACGTTGCGGGCGAAATGAGAGAGCCGTCCTTGTCAATCCAGCGGGTGAGTGCTTCGGCGCCAATAATCTCGCCGGTTTCCATATCGACCTGGGGCTGAAGATAGTACGTGATGCGACCATTTGACAGCGCGTACTGGAATTCGGTCAGCGTGCGGTTGAACACGATTTCGCGCTTGTACTCCTCGGGGCAAAAAATGGCAATGCGCTCCTTAAAGTCGTTTTTTGCGCGCCGATTGGTAAACATGGCCTTTGCCTGCGCATCGATGGTGATCTCCTCATTGGAATCGATGGGGTAGACGCCCATGGACGGCCAAAAACCTACGCCGCCATCATGCCTGGCTACTGCCTCGCGAACGCGGTTGTAGATTTGATGGACGGTGATGTGCTTAAAGGGGATGAGTGCGCAAAAGTCATCTTGGCCCCAGTACCCTGCGACGCCCATGTCGGCATTCTCGATGTCCTTGAGGACCGTGCCCACATCGGCAAGCAGGCGGTCGCCTTCGGCCTGTCCATACCATTCGTTAAACAGGCGCATGTGGCCCATGTCGACCGTGGCGATGCACCAAGCGCCGTCGCGCCTTGCCTCGAGAAAAGCGTTGGCGCGCCGCATAAACTCGCTGGGTCGGTAGAGACCGGTGAGCATATCGATGCGTTCGGCGATTGCGCTTTTGCGTTCGACCTCGGGTATAGGGAGGCTGTCGTTGGGGACAAGCCCGCCGGCTGTGCGAAGGCGACGATCGAGTTCGCCTAAAACGGCGGTCGCCTGATGGGTTAAGTGCTCGTAAAATGCCGGGACGACAAGACAGACGGGAGTAATGGTGTCGCCCGCGATTTGCACAGGAGCGAAAACGGCCTCTTTAAGGTGGCGGGTCAGTTGCTCGAATGCCTCGTGGTCCAAATCGTTGCTGAGCACGACAAACTGGACGCTTCGTGAACGGTAGACCCGGCTCCTGCCGCGGGTGATCGACAGCATGCGGCCCGCGTATTCGGCAAGCATGTTGTCGACAGCCTCGGCCCCGTAGAGCTCGTTGAGCTTTGTCGTGCCACGAACGCGCACCGCTATAAGCCCTGTCTTGCAACGGTCAAGGCGGCAGGTATCGATAGCGTTGACCAGCATGCGCTGCGTTCCGAGGCCTGTGGCGGCGTCGACGGTTTCGGCAAGTGAGTGGTTGACGAGCTCGCCGACATAGAGCGAGGGGACATTTCCGTCGCCGTCGATACGAAACCCGCGAGCACGGCAAAGGACGTAGTCGCCGACGGCGTTGCGCACACGATACTGCATGACTCGATGGTGTTTGGAGCCGTTATAGACTTGGTCGATGTCGTCGGTAAAAGCCTCAAGGTCATCGGGATGGACGCGCGTTTTCCAGTAATCGCGGCAGTTGTCTATGTGCTCCGAGGGAAGGCCAAGATCGCGCAAGGCACCTTGTGACCAAAGGGTGCGATGTTTGTCCAAGTTCTCGATAAAGAAATAACGGCCCTCGTTGAGCATCGAAAAGGCGTCAAAAATTCGATCGCTTATTTCGAAGTCGTCGGCGTGAACTTGCGTGATATTGCGTCGATCGAGGTGCATGGCATGACGTAGCTTGTAGTCGTACATGCGATGGTCGGCATCGAACGTCATGCGATTGGAAGCTTCGCCCAGGGCGGGGTCGGCATGTGACACTCCGTAGCTAAACGAGTGGGGCATCTCGGAATCGTTGTTTCTGAGCAGAACCGTTCGGCAGTGTTTCAGACGTTCGGCGAGGTCGTCCTCGGTTGCAATCGTAGATAGGATGGCAAACTCGTCGCCGCCTATGCGAAACGCCGCTTCGCCCACCTTCATATACAGCTTAAGATAGAGACTTACCTGCAAGATATAGCGGTTGCCCTCGTCATGCCCAAAGACGTCGTTGCAGTGCTTGAGATTGTCGATATCGATGAACGCCATGGTAACGGGGGCGTCCTGCTCCCAGAGCTCCTCGAGGGAACGGGCAAAGCCGCCACGGTTGCCAAGCCCAGTAAGCTGGTCGGTAAAGGCAGTCCTGATCAGATCCTCCTGCCGCTCGAGAAGGTCACGGACGGTCTTTTCGAGCGTTTCGGTGTAATTGCTGACAGTTTCCATGTTCTAAGCGGCTTTCTGAGGTCGGGGCGGATTGCGTCGGGCGAGCTCGTTGTGTACACGCGTCGTTGCTCGGCGTTTTGCGTGTATCCAGGCCCCCGCCTTGCTGCGTTGTTGAGTTAATTTGTCGGCTAATGTTCGCTGTTGATAACAGCTGAGTAGTGTAAACAACAGTACACAATTATATATGGGTGCACATGCTGTGGGCGGCTATTATTCGACAGGCGGTAGCGCGACGATGCGATGTTCGATGAAAATGCGACTGAGACGATATATCTTGACGGGTATACTTGTTCCGTTTGAATTTGTGGGGACGGAGATGGTCGCATGGCACAGTCAAATACGACGCGCACGGTGGGGCTGGCACTCGAGGGAGGCGGCTACCGCGGTATGTATACGGCGGGCGTGCTCGACGTTTGGATGGAGCACGGCTTAACTTGCGACCATATGGTGGGTGTCTCGGCGGGCGCGGCGTTTGGCTACAACTTTAAATCGCGCCAGATCGGCCGCGCCATTCGCTACAACAAAGCCTATTGTGCCGATA
Organism: uncultured Collinsella sp.; assembly: GCA_900541745.1. Taxonomy (GTDB): domain Bacteria; phylum Actinomycetota; class Coriobacteriia; order Coriobacteriales; family Coriobacteriaceae; genus Collinsella. The sequence goes on from UQLA01000017.1 coordinate 46,179, forward strand.
AGCGCTATGCGAGCGTGACCAGCTGGCTGCGAACCGGCGATATGTTCAATGCCGATTTTGCCTATCACGAGGTGCCCATCGAGCGCGATCCCATCGACCTGGAGACATATCGCGCCTGCCCCATGCGATTTACGTGCGTGTGTACCGATATCGAGACGGGCAAGGCCGTCTATCACGACCTGCCCTATGGCGATGAGTGCGATATCGAGTGGATCCGGGCGTCGTCGGCAATTCCCGTGGCGACGCGTCCTGTCGCCATTGAGGGCCGCAAGTACCTGGATGGCGGCGTGGCCGATTCCATTCCCAGCGCTTGGCTGTTTGCGCAGGGGTATGACCGCAATATCGTGGTACTCACGCAGCCGGCGGGCTTTGTAAAGCAGCCCAACAGCGTGATGCCCATGCTGCGTCGCGTGTTCCGTCGCTATCCGGAGTTTGTCGCAGCGCTTGAGCATCGGCATGAGGTCTACAATGCCACGCTCGATGACCTGGCACGTCGCGAGGCCGCCGGCGAAATCTTTGTGGTGCGGCCGAGCGAATCGGTGAAGGTGCCGTCGCTGTGTCGCGACCCCGATGAGCTTGAGCGTATCTACCAGGTCGGTCGTCGTGATGCGGAGGCGACTTTGCCGGCGTTGGAGGCATATCTGGCGGGGTAAGGGTCGCATGCGGAAAGCGCATCCCGGAATGGAGATCCAAACTGGGATGCGCTTTCCATTGCTGAAGATATGAGACTGCGAATCAGCTGCTCGGCTTATGCCTATGCCTGCTGCCAGGTGTCGACAAGCTCCTTGGCCGCGGCGTAGGGGTCGTCGGCACTGCAGACGGCGCTCACCACAAAGAAGCCATCGACGCCGGTGGCCTTGAGCTGCGGCAGGTCGGCCGTCTTGACGCCGCCGCCCACCACGATGGGCACGGGGCTTGCCGCGTGGAGCGCGGCCAGATCCTCAAAGCTCTTGGTGATGATGGAGCCATCGGCTGCGCGTCCGCAATCGCGTTTGGTCTCGGTCTCGTGGAGTGGGCCGATGCCCAGGTAGTCGACCAGGCTCATGTCGGCGGTCTTGACGTACTCGAGCATCTCCTCGCAACGGGCCGAAAGGCCCACGATGGCATCGGGGCCCAGCAGCTTGCGGCAGACCTCGACGGGAATATCGCTCTGGCCTACGTGCACGCCGTCGACAGCAATACCCTGCTCGCGCGCGGCAAGCACACAGTCCAGACGGTCGTCGATCAGCAAGGCGACCTGACCGGTCTTGCCGGCCTGCGCGATTGCCTGCGCGGCGTCGCCGGTCAGCGCAATGATCTCGCGGGCGCTTGCCACCTTGGAGCGCACCTGGATGCAGGTAAAGCCTGCGTCGAGCGCCTGGGCTACCACATCGCCCACGGGGCGTCCCAGCGTGTTTTCGGGGCCGAGTACCAGATAGGCCGAGATATCAAGGTTGTCGCGGATGCTCATCGTGCTTCCTCCTGCTTCTTGATCTGTGCTTCCATGCGCTCGAGCTTGCCGGTCATGGTGTCGGTAAATCCGGGCCGAATATCGGCTTTGAGCACGACTTCGGTGCGGATGCCCTTGCTCGCCAACACAAAGGTCGCGTCGCGCACGACCTGCATGACCTCGTCCCAGTCGCCTTCGATCTCGGTGAACATCGAGGTGGTGCGGTTGGGAAGGCCGCTCTCGCGTATGACGCGCACGACCTCGGCAACCTCGGCGGAGAGCTCATCGCCGGTGCCGCACGGGGCGATGGCCACGGCGACGAGTGTGTTCATGCCGGCGGTGGTTGCGGGTTCGGACATGGCTTATGCCTCCTCGAGCTCGAGTCGGTTATCGGCGATGTCCTGGGCGCTCGCGCGGTAGAGCTCATCGATAAAGGCGACCTTAAAGCTCGCCGGGGCGTCGGCGACAGCGGCGGCACGCGTGCCGGCAACGTTGTAGACGGCGGTACCGCAGACGGCTGCCGTAAACGGGTCGGCGGTACAGGCGTACACGGCCAGCACGCCGCCCTGCGAGCAGCCGCAACCGGTGATCTTGGACATGAGCGGGCTGCCGCCGTGGGACTTGGCCACGGTCGTGCCGTCGGTAATCAGGTCGACTTCGCCCGAGACCACTACGGCGCCGCCGGTGTAGCGGGCGAGCGCCACGGCGGCATCGCGGGCGGCGTCTACCGTGTCGGTGGTATCGACACCGCGTACGCGGCTCAGATCAGCCGCCTCGCCCTCAAGACCCCACAGGCCGGCGAGCGCGATGATCTCGGAGGCGTTGCCGCGCACGATGGCGGGCTTGTACTGCTTGAGCTCGTTTACCAACTGGGTGCGCAGGCTACCGATGCCCAAGCCCACCGGATCGAGCACCCAGGGCTTGCCGGCGTCGTGTGCCGCCTTGGCCGCGCGGGGAATCGTCTGCTCGTAGATGGGGAAGAGCGTGCCCATATTGAGATAGATGGCGCCGCCTCCGGCAACGAGTGCCTCGCCCTCGTCGGGCAGATAGACCATGGCGGCCGATCCGCCCACGGCGAGCTGCGCGTTGGCGACAAAGTCGATCGTCACCGTGTTGGTGATGGAGCCTGCCATCGGATTGGTGGCGCGAATCTCATCCACGGCCTTGATCACATGTTGCTTAAGCTGTTCCGAATCAATCACTGCACATGCCTCCTTGGCATAGAAAAGGGGCGCTGTGCATAGACAGCGCCCCTGTAAAGGCGGCATGCTCCCTACGCCAGCATTAACTGACAGGTTCAAAGGATTGGGCCCCATGCCCTCTCAGCCTTGTGGTTTGCACCGCCGGCACTCCCGCATCGAATCTGTTGTTCCCTATACTAGCGCACCGTTACAATGGTTGCGGTGAAAATGACTGGGGGACTCTATGATCAAACTTGTGCTGACCGATATGGACGATACGCTGATTCCAGCCGGGCATGACGGCGCCAGCGACTACGCCATTGAGGGTATTCATGCCATGCAGGCGGCGGGTCTGCACTTTGGCCCGGTTTCGGGTCGTCAGCCGTCCGCGATGGGCTGGATGTTCAAAAACTGTTCCGAGTGTTTTTCGACTGGTGCGTTCTGTAACGGCCAGGTGATGTTTGTCGACGGCGAAGTAGTCACCTCGCGCGCGATCGACAACGATGCTCTGATGCGCTTGGCCGACTATCTGGAGCAGGAGACCGATGATACCTACCTGAAGGTCTACAGCCTGGGTGATGACTTTTGGGGTAACGATGCCTATTGCGTGACGAGTGACCCCGAGCGCGTTCGTCGCGCCATGGAGTCGGGCGGCAACGCATGGCTCAAAGGCGAAGAGGCCCCGTGCCGTCCTGTCGTCGACGACGCGCCGGTGTTCAAGGCGAATATCTGGAGTGCCCGTTCGCGTGAGGAGCTCGCGGAGCTACGCGAGCGCGTTGCCGTTGAGGTGCCGGAACTCTCGCTTGTGTTTCCCAACAACCGAGTGCGCCTGTTTGACATCCTTCCAGCAGGTTGGGACAAGGGTTGCGCTGCGCTGGAGTTGGCGCGCGCTTTGGACCTGACGCCCGATGAGGTGGCCGTATTTGGCGATTCCGATAACGATCTGCCCATGATCGGTGCCGTCCCCAACTCCGTTGCAGTCGCCAATGCCAACGAGGCTGTCACGGCTGCCGCGCGCTGGCATATCGGCGCTGCGGCAGACGATGCGGTCGCCGGGGCTCTGCATCAGATTGCCGCCTGCGCTGCGACGGGGGAAATGCCGCCGTTTATGCGTCAGATGGATGTGACAGGTTTCGACGTCACGAACGTCTAGGGAGAAAGCTATGAAGCTCCAGCAGCTCAGATATGTCGTCAAAGTTGCCGAATGCGGCAGCATTACCGAGGCCTCGCGCCGGCTCTTTGTATCGCAGCCTTCGATTACCGCGTCGATTCGCGATCTCGAAAACGAGATGGGTGTGCACATCTTTGAGCGCACCAACAAGGGCGTCATTGTGTCCGAGGAAGGCGAGACCTTCTTGGGCTATGCGCGCCAGGTACTCGACCAGGCCGACCTGCTCGAGGGCAAGTACAAGGGCGCATCCGAGCAGGTGCCGCACTTTAGTGTGAGCTGCCAGCATTATTCCTTTGCCGTCAACGCGTTTGTCGACGTGATCCGCGAGTTCGATGCCGCGCGTTACGACTTCACCCTGCGCGAGGAGCAGACTCACGAGATTATCGAGGATGTCGCGCATATGAAAAGCGAACTGGGCATCCTGTACTTATCCGAGCATAACCGCGAGGTCATCGAGCGCATGCTGGTGGCCAACGAGCTCGTGTTCGAAGGACTCTTCTGCGCCACACCGCACGTTTTTGTGTGTGCAGACCATCCGCTGGCGGGCCGCTCCAGCGTGACGCTCGAGGACCTGGAGGACTATCCCTTCCTGTCCTACGAGCAGGGCAGCTACAACTCGTTTTACTATTCCGAGGAACTGACCTCGACGTTTGAGCGCCGCAAGAATATCCGCGTGCGCGACCGTGCGACGTTGTTCAACCTGGCCATGGGCCTCAACGGCTACACGGTGTGCTCGGGCGTGATTAGCCACGAACTCAACGGCCCCGGCATTATCTCGATTCCGCTCGATGTGGATGAGTACATGGAGATCGGCATCATCACGCGCAAGAACACGACGCTCACGCGCTACGGTCGGGCCTATATCGACGCGATTCGTCAGCATATCTAGGGTGCTGTGCTCCGCACGGTTCAAGTCTCTTTATGGCAGTCCAGACTGATATAGGAAACATCTATATCAAACTGTTATAAACATATATTTTACGATGGCCACATGAGCGCTCATACTCTGTCTCGGTAAAGCAACCAATGCAAAGGGAGATATCTATGAGCACTTTGATTCAACCGAACGCGCCGTTTCGCGCCGATATCGTCGGCAGTTTTCTTCGTCCACGGGCTGTTAAGGATGCACGTGCCGCCTATGCCGCGGGCACACTCGACGCCGCCGGCCTTAAGGCCGTCGAGGACGATGCCATTCGCGATTTGGTGGACAAGCAGAAGGCCGCCGGCCTGCAGGTTATCACCGATGGCGAGTTTCGCCGCAGCTACTGGCACCTCGATTTTATGTGGGGACTCAGCGGTATTGAGCGTCGTACCTCGCGCACGGGCTATATGTTCCACGATGAGGAGACTACCGCCGACACCGCCGTGGTGACCGGTCCCATTAGCGGCGAGAACCATCCGTTCGTCGAGCACTTTAAGTTTGTCAAGGCGCTCGAGGGGGAGGGCCACGTTGCACGCCAGACCATCCCGGCGCCTATCCAGACGTTCTCTGAGGTCACGCTCGATCGCTGCGATGGCCAGCAGGAGAGTCTGCGCGCCGTCTACAAGACCGATGAGGAACTTGCCGACGCCATTGCAGCCGCTTATCGCACGGTGATTGCCGACCTGTACGCAGCAGGCTGCCGCAACATCCAGTTTGATGACTGCACCTGGGGCATCTACTGCGATACCGATTTCGTGGCAAAGACCGGCATGAGCCCGGTCGACCTGCAGAAGGTAAGCGAGCTGGGCGTGGCGCTCAACAACGCCGCCATCGAGGGCAAGCCCGACGACCTGGTCATTAACACGCACGTGTGCCGTGGTAACTACCACTCTACCTATGCCTTCGAGGGCGGCTATGACCCCATCGCGCCGTACCTGTTCGCAAACGAGGATGTCGACGCATTTTACCTGGAGTTCGATACGCCGCGCGCCGGCGGTTTTGAGCCGCTCAAGTACGTTGCCCCGGGCAAGAAGGTCGTGCTGGGCTTGGTAACCACCAAGGCGGCAGAGCTCGAGAACGAGGATGTTATCGTCGAGCGCATCCGTGAAGCCGCAAAGTACGTGCCGCTCGAGAACCTGTATCTGTCGCCTCAGTGCGGCTTTGCCAGCTGCGAGATTGGCAACAAGCTGACCGAGGATGAGCAATGGGCAAAGATCGCGCTGGTCAAGCGCATTGCCGAGCGCGTTTGGAAATAGCGCTAGTGTTTGCAGGTGGCGGCGCGTGCGAGGCATAGTGTATCGCGTACAATGGTTCGGATCGTATCGTTCGGGCAGGTTATCCGATATGCCTGATCGCCCTTCCATTCGAAAGGACATCCATGTCCCAGTCCTCGACGCCCGCCGTCAGCGATGCCATCTACGACGCATCGTCGCTCGGCCGCCCGCGCATGTTCCTGCTCGGCCTACAGCACCTGTTTGCCATGTTTGGCGCCACCGTGCTGGTGCCCGTGCTCACCGGCCTCTCGGTATCGGCAACGCTTTTGTTTGCCGGCTTGGGCACGCTGCTGTTCCACTTCCTGTCGCGCGGTAAGGTGCCGGCATTTTTGGGCTCATCGTTTGCCTTTATTGCCGGTTATGCCGCAATCGCGCCCAACGGCGAGACCGAGCTTTTGCCCTACGCCTGCCTGGGCGTAGCTTGTGCCGGTCTGCTCTATCCGGTGCTGGCGGCGCTCTTCCGCGCGTTTGGCGCCAAGCGTGTCATGCGTTTCTTTCCGCCGGTGGTGACTGGCCCCATCGTCATTTCCATCGGCTTGATTCTGGCAAGTTCCGCTATTGCTAACTGCCAGACCAACTGGCTTGTGGCTGTCATTGGCGTTGCCGTTATCGTCATCTGCAACATTTGGGGCCGCGGCATGGTCAAGATCGTGCCGATTTTGCTGGGCGTTGTGGTGAGCTATGCCGTTGCGGCTGCGCTGGGCGAGGTTGATTTCTCGGGCGTTGCCGCCGCTCCGTGGGTCGGTCTGCCCATCGTGTGGGACAACACCGTGTTTGCACTCTTTGGGCCGCAGTTCGATAGCGGTCTTGCCACGACGGCCATCATCACCATCATGCCGCTGGCCTTCGCGACCATGATCGAGCATATCGGCGATATCTCTGCTATCGGTTCGACTTGCGAGCGCAACTACATTGCCGATCCCGGTCTGCATCGCACGCTGCTCGGCGACGGCCTTGCCACGATTCTGGCTTCGCTCTTTGGCGCTCCGGCCAACACTACGTATGGTGAGAACACCGGCGTGCTCGCCCTGACGCGCGTGTTCGACCCGCACGTAATTCGAATTGCCGCGTGTTGCGCCATCGTGCTTTCGTTCTGCCCCAAGTTCGCGGCTGTCATTGCGGCCATGCCGGCGTGTGTGATCGGCGGTGTGTCGCTCGTGCTCTACGGCATGATCAGCGCTGTGGGCGTCCGCAACCTCATCGAGAACCAGGTCGATTTCCAGAACAACCGCAACGTGCTGGTTGCCGCGCTGGTGCTCGTGCTTTCGCTCGGCATCGCGTACAGCACCGCCGGCGCCATCGTGTTGGGGCTGGGCGGCGTGACCATTTCGCTGTCCGGCATTGCCGTGGGCTCACTGGTGGGCATTGTGCTCAACGCCATCCTGCCGGGTAACGACTTTGAGTTTGATGTCTCCGAGCTTGAGGAGGCTGCTGAGTAGCAGCTGCGTTCAGCTAAAACAAGATATGGTGCCCATGCGTATATGCGTGTGGGCACCATTTTTAATGTGTCAGTATCCAGTGGATGCCGCGGGCCATGCGTAAGTCGGTTTGGGCAAAGTGATTGCCGGGGTTGAGCTCCAGCGTTGTTGGAATGCCGCGCTCGACGAGCAACGCTTCCATCGCGCGTGTGTCGTCGAGTACATGCCGCATCATGCGGTTGGGCGTCTTGGTTTCCTTTTTGCCGAGTGACAGGTAGACGGCTTGCGGGCTGCCGGCAAAAGGGGCCGTGCTGGCACGGTCGACAAAGTCGGGAAACCATAGCGACCCCGATGCGCTCGCGGCGCGGTCAAAGGCGTCGGTTTGCCAGAGGGACCAGAGTGCGAAGAGGCCCGCGAGCGAGTAACCGGCAATGCCGCGCCGGGTGGGCGGCTGAGGAAGCGACGACTCGACCTGGGGGATTATCTGATTCAGCAGCTCATCAAGAAAATCGGCAGCTTGGCCGCCGAAAGGCTCGGCATCGCGTACGGTCCCGTCGCATGCCCAGGGGCTCAGCTCGCGATTCCAATCGAGCCCGCCAATGGTGACGAGGGCGAATGGCGGACAGTCGAGCTCTCGGCAACACTTATAAACCTCGCTGCCGTCGCCCACGACCACAGGAAGGTAGATGACAGGCGCGCTTTCCGTATGATTCGAATAAACGGTTATCTGCTTTTGATGCGCTTCCATGACGGGCTTCTCTCAGTGTTGTGATATCGGCAGCCCCAATTGTCGCACGCCAGCGTATGCCGGTTGGGCTAGACCAAAGACAATCTCGTGCATCCCCTGCGGACGCATATGGAAAACGCCACCGCCGGAGGGGAGCTCGGCGGTGGCGTTGTTAAACGGTGCTGGGGCTCGGGGCCTTCGCGGGAGCTGCCATGTGCGCAGAGGCGTCTAAGAACGCTTACGGCTCGCCATGGTGCCTGCGGCGATAGCGGCTGTTCCCGCAAGGACGGTTGCCACGATGGCCGCACCCGAGGTGTCGCCGGTTGCCGCGAGCACGCCGGTAGTCTTGGCTTTCGTGGTTGAAGCCGCAACGGCCTTGGTCGGCTTTGAGCCCTCAGGCTTGGGGTTCTGCTTGGACTCCGCGGGCTTGCTTTCTGCGGGCTTGGTCTCGTCGGGCTTGGGGTCTTCCGGCTTGGCTACCTCGGGAGGTGCGATGGTCGTACTTTTGGCGACTGCTTTGATATAGAGGGAGTCGACCGTGGCGTCGCCCGTGCCGATGGCTTGGCCTGCCTCGTAGATGCCGTCACGGAGCTTGCGATAGTCAATGACCTTGCCGCCTTCGGGCGTCTGGATGGCGGCGTTCTCAATCTTGATGGTGCCGATTGTCTTGCCGTCAGCGCTCATGGCACGGGCAAAGATTGCCGCTGTATCTCCTTCGGCCGTTACCTTGCTGCGGATGATCGAGATGACTGCGGGCGTGACGCCCTCGCTGGTCTGGGCGATGATGCCGATGTTCTCGCCTTGGGGTTCGCGCCTCGTCTCGCCATCTTGATTTTCGCTCATATGACCCAATCCGCTGTCAAGAGCCACAATGGCCCCGCCGACCG
>UQLA01000018.1 GCA_900541745.1 uncultured Collinsella sp.
TTATGCTGGCTCAGAAGTTGTCGGTGCCGGGTTCCGACATTAAGCGCTATATGGAAACTGCCATTTCAGCCAGAGACTTGCGTTTCTATCCGCAAAGTTCAAAACAAAGGAAGCATTATCCTCGCCATCCAAATGGACTTTTAGCCGGATTAAAGTCCGGGAATGAGATTAGGTAAGAAATTGATTCAACCAATTTGTCTCGCACTCTGAACAGTTCGCAACCATATTCGTAGACAGACATCTTGGTTACTGTTTCGGAGGCTATGTTCATCACAGTCCAGGGATCAGATCCATCTACCTCAATGGGGACTATTTTGTCGGTAAAGTCGTAGTGCATCATTGCGTTACGCAGGAGATGAGCTTTCTTGATGAACCTCTTGTCTTCTCGATTCAGGAGCCCACCGACCGAGTTTAGAAAGGTGGCTGGGATTTTCGCTTCGTTTGTCATTTTGCGATGGTAACCAGAGAAGCACTCAATAGCTCTCCAGGCGTGATCGAGTGTTAGAGAGGAATACTTTAGCCATGCCGCATCGTTGAAAAAACCCGCGGATCTCAGTGCACATACCGAGCTTAGCAGCATAAGGAGTTCAGAGAAGAAAAAGAAAATTGAATCGTCATGAATGCCCTGTTTTTCTAGGGATAAAGTCAGTTTTCCATACTTCCAGTCATTTGCTTTTACGTGAAACCGACGGGTTTGATACATCTCCGGTGCAGGGAAATAGCTCTTTGCGATTTCCAAAAGGACTCTCCCGGATTCCCCTGCCGAAAACCCAATTTGGTCCTCATAATTATGTTCGTCTGTGCCTAATAGGCTAGGGTTATCCTGTGTAAACAGGTGAGTAGACGAGTAGCTTGCATAGATGGGGACATCTTCGTAATAAGATATGCCAACGTTAGTTCTCCCCCAATCGATCCAAGAGCCCGTCTTTTTATTAAAGAGGTAAAACTGCTTGTTGAGGTGTTCGATCACCTTGTTTGCTTGATAAGAATAGTCTTCAAAATCAAAATGCTTAGAGTCTAGAGACTTAGTCATATGCCTTATAGAAGTTAGTCGCGCATCTTCTGTGGGTAGACCAAGCCCCAACTTTCTATTAAGAAAGGGAATTGCATCGTGCTCTGCAATTGTTAGAAAAGGTAATGCCGTAAGTATGAGACATGAAGAATTATCGGGAAAACGATCATGCTGGTCCAGCAAACGTCCGAGGAAGATGCCTTCTTCTATTATGAGCTGGAGACTAAATGAATCTCTAGGTAGTAGTGTACTAGCGTTTTTCATGACAGGCTATCCGTGCGCAATGCTCTTTCCGATTCAATCATTTTACGAACGACAAATTTCATTTTTTCATTCGTAGAAATGATTATTTTTAAGCAACCTTTGAGCTCATTGTCATTTTGAACAACAATGCGACCATTTTCTTCTGAAATTTGAATCTCCTCGGCGTATAAATCCTTGGTTTGACGGAAGATGTCATCATCTAAGACCAAATCGATTGGATAGACGGCGCCTAACCGCATTGTCAGCACTCTAAATTTATACTCCGTAGTAAATAGGTCGAAAGCATAATCGGACGGCGAGTAGGAATCGTTTGCATCTGTGAGATCCAAGGCCGTTTCCTCAACTTTTACTGTTTTTGGACCAGTGAATTGTTGCCTTATTTCTTGAGACGTCCACATGTTGGTGGTTTTTTTAGTGGTGAAAGAAAGCTTGATAAAGCGAGCTTCGATAAGACCACGGGATGCAGCCTTTACATCTTCGCACTGCCCCTGCATGATCGCTTCAACGTTCTCAGCTGATTTTTCTAAGGGCCGATCAATAATGTCCGCCCAGAAATTGTCGTTATCTACCATGACACTTCCCCATTTCCATAGTTACCAAGAGTGGCAAATGGTCACTGAACTTTGAGCACGGCCGCGAATTAACAATAAGTTTAGTATCACCAATTTGGCGAAGATAGCGACAGTCGGTAATACACTCCGACAGCTGCCAATCTACAACGATTTGATCGAGAGAATGCCAATAGTAGGTGCAGTCGCCGGAACCGAAATAAAATGAGCCCAGATTAGATTTGGACTCTGACAGGAATTCAAGAGCGGGGTTATACATTACTGGATACAATGATCCATCGCTCTCTCTGACTTTCAGCCTCTTTGCAACCTCTTTAAAGAAAGTCGAATTTAAGGAATCGAGTTTAACTAATTCAGGATCAAATGGATTGCAATTAAAGTCGCCTAATAACATATTGAAGCTGCCAGGGTTTGCCCTCTTCGTGGTATTTAACTCACTCACAAGGCGTCTGATGACCCTTTCGCGACGATCGCCTTGAGGATCATTGCGCTTGTCTGGTAGATGAACAACTGAGGTGTTCACGGGGACGCCGTCAAGAATTAATGTACACGTCAGGTTTTTTACTACCTCAAAGGCATGCAGAGAGCAAATTGAAGACTTGACGAGCAACTTCGTTTTCGTCCTGCCATCAATTGTTTCCACTGTTCGATATCGGCCGCCAAGCAGTTCGGTCAATCGCTGAAAGTCAGTTTGATCAGCCTCCGCAAAAGCCGCTACATCAACGTCATACAGTTGGACGGCAATTTGAACAAGATCCGCAAGACTCTTGCGAGCTAAATTCCAAAAGAATAATCGCAAAACCTCACCTGGCTGTCCTTATGAGCTCAAACCTTATCAGCTTTAATATACCCTGCGCTTCCGTGTTCACCATTGACTAATTCATTGTGGTTTAACTGACTTAGTTTGAGCGTCTATGCTGTCACATAATAAATCAGCAAGTGAGTCGCAAAGCTCATCAAACTGCGCGGCGTTCATTAATGGATACAATCTATCTGACATATACCAATTGAATGGTCTTTCATTGGGATTCGCGCCTCTTGCGATATCAACAAATAGTCCAATTGAATGATTATCGTCTATTAGATCCAATAAATTAAAAACCTCGGTTGTCTGCTCTCGGCACAGAGCGCAAAATGTATCCAGAAATGCTAGACCCTCAACGGCTATATAGTCAGAAACGGTCTGATAGAAGGATGCAAAAGACAGGAAGGGCATCTTTCCTTGTTGATATCGCTCTTGGCAGAATGAATCTAACCAGTCGAGCATGGTTTTTCCATCTTGATTAATTGAAGTGCGACGAAACATCGATATGTTGTTCCTGTCACTAACAATTCCAGATTCAAGATTAATCGCAAGTCCAAATGTTTGATCTTGTGAGGAATAGTTGACGGGACTTATGTAGCCGTCGTTATGTTCGCTTGCATTGCGTATTGCCGAAAGCAGAACTACAAATGGCTCAGCTTCGAGGATCTCTTTTAGCTTAACCCAATCAGATGAATGGGCCTCATTAGCCAGAGTGCTGCTCAGTCTGCTAATACTGGTGGTGCATTCTTTTACCACCGCTGAAAAACGAAGGGCTTTGGATATAAAGCCGTGGGCGTAGTAAACACAGACGCGCATATAATCAGTGCAGTTGGCGTTATATCTCACTTTAATGGCCTCATCGCGTGATAAATCACATCTCATTAAGAGATCCGTGCGTGCGGTCGCATAATCTGACCAGCATGCGGCAATGCGTTCAAATAACCCCTGCATACGTCCCAATGAAATCAGACATTCAATTGTTGACGAGTCAAGAGAATCTCTGATTTTGCTGACGGGAAATCTGCAGTCGGTATTCGGCATATAAGAAACTAGGCTGCAGTTCGAAAAAGAAAACTTCGGTACTTCATTCCAGCGCCAGGAAGGAGCAACGTACACTGGGCTTGAAATTATCTCGCTCGAATGATTCACGAAAGCGCTCCTTAATATCCATGTTTTAGTTAGCTCTATATGCTAAGTAAAACTTGTCGTTAAGCTTCAGGAAAAGCGTGAGGGTTCAATCATTTATGCCAAACTAGTTCTGTCGCTCACAGATGATGGGGCCATCGTACTGCTCGTATAGCTTACATTTTGCCTTAACGCGCTTCATGATGCCCTGGATGGAGGTCGCGCGGAAGTTGTCGGAGTTCGATTTCATCGTCAGGCAGTAGACGCCCACGACCGGCTTCGGCTTGCCAGTGAAAACGCAGTCCCAGATCATCTGCAGCACCTCGTCGGCCACGAAGTCCTTGCGGGTGCGGCTGGTGAGTATTTGCCCGCGCGAGCACCGCTAAATATTGCGAATCAGCACCGCGGCTATCGCGGATGAGCACCGCCGGTGTCACCTCGGGCGCCGGCGGTGTCCCATCTCAGGCTACCGACCCTTTCCCGCCATTGCCTGCCGCATGTTCATGTCGCCCATCTCGACCCAGGCGGCATTGTGGACGATGCGGTCCATGATCGCGTCCGCGTGCACGCCGCCGCCGAGCCTCGGGTGCCAGTCCTTCTTTCTGAACTGCGTGCACAGGACGGTCGATGCCCTCCCGTAGCGCAGTTCGAAAAGCTCCAACAGCATCCCCCTGAACAGCTCGTCCGGCCTCTCGAGCAGCCACTCGTCGATTACGAGCAGGCCGAACGCCCCGTACTTCCGCAGCAGCTTCCGCTCGCCGCCGGGCCGGTCGCGGCTCTCGCGCCAGAGGTCCTCGAGGTCGGGTTGCCTTATGTAGCAGGTCCTGATCCTCTTGGCGCAGGCCGCCTTGGCGAGCGCACACGAGAGGTGGGTCTTGCCGGTGCTTCCTCGGGGCCCCGAGGTCGGCCTCGAGAACGCCGATCACCCATTCCTCGTTGCCCTCGAGCGCGGGCCTGCCCCTCCTCTGGGGCATCGGCGCGGCGGGCGACATGTCCTCCATGTCGGCGTACTTCGCCACGGTGTTCCGGCTCACGTGGAGCACTCGGGCGATTTCGGACCTCGAGCGCCCGGCGGCATCCATCGACCGTATATCATTCACTGTGTCTAGGGGTACGGTCATCTCCTCCATCCTTCCCGGGCGGGCTCGCCAAAGTAACCGCCCAGGGAAAACATACGGCGAGGGCCGCGCCCCCGGTCCCCGGGGCGCGGCCCTCTTGCTTAAACTGCTCAATTTTTCGTGCTCACGGTGCTCATTTCCCAGTGATCACTCGGACCACTTCTTAGTGAACATCAACAGGCGTAACGGGGATGCGCGAGGAGGCGTTTAATGGCGGTGCCGAACGGCAATATTCGGTCGGGTGGACGGCGGTGCTGATTCGCAATATAGGTGGTGTCGAAAGGGCCTAGGACTCATTGTCGTTCAAAAATGAATAGGCAAATACGAACCTACTTCAAAAAACGGCTGATCTATTGAAAAGGAATAATGGAGCGGTCTTCAGATTCAAAACTGAGAGCTAGTCTTGCACCCTTAAGGTAAAAAAGACATCCGCGAAAGTATTCGCAAACAGAAAGTCCCCCTTATTAATAGCTTTAACTCGAGGATCGTTTAATTTACCGATATATATTAATGCACATACTCCCTCTACAAAATCCCTACGGATCTTCTCTGAAATTTGAGGTTCGCCCGACGGGGATTCATTAATTTCAATAATTGAAGAATCTAACAGTTTTAAAAAACACTCACTATGGCATGCTAAATCGTAAACAGTAGAGAAAGATCGACCACATCTAACCTCATACCATTGCTCGGGTTCATAATAAGAAAGCACTATCAAAACTGGAAGAAGCGCGAATTTCGGAAAGACTACAGCATTTTTATAGGAATAAGAGGGCGATAAATATATAAATTCAAAAATCGATCTAATTTGATCGAACAACCTGTTTAAAGCTCGACAAGAAGCGTTTTTATAGTCAAGTAATTCTCCAGTTATATCAATAAAAGGGTGACCCCTATTAACCCTTAACCCCTTAAACCCTAAGTAATCCAAAGGCATAATGCGTTGAAGCTCTATACGCTTATCATAGAAACGTTCTAGATAGGCCCTGCCAGCAAAATGAGAACCATAGACCCCTTCAAGTGAGCGGGAAAGCTGGACAATATCCGTGGAATAAACAACGATTACATTTGGAAGTTGAAAAATGGCTTTTGTCTGCTCTAAAAAACGAATAGCAAATTCAGGCCTACAGCGATCTAAATCGTCGATAAATAGAATGGCAAATCTTGCAACTCTCGGAATTAAACTCGATATAAGCCGATTTAACTTCTGCCGTAGCTCAGTCCGTGCCCTATAATCTTCTAGAAAATCCTTTTCATCGAAACAGTTGGATAGATTTTTAATATCAATATCAATATTGTGAATTGCAAGAAAACAGTTGATGATTTCTGAAAATAGCAGCGGAATATTTAATGATGTGTCTACGCAACTCTCGTCAATAGATTCGGAAAAGGAAGCCAGGAGAGGAAGAATCGGATCTTCAAAATGATCGTTCTCCCATGCATTAAAATACAAAGGAACAAAATGGCAAATATCGTCATCTTTCAATATCTCATTGAATTGAGAACCCAATTCAATGCAATTAGCACCAAAAGCCGGATTGAGACTTTTAAGAATCCATTCAATTTGTTTTACGAAAAAAGTCTTACCCGTTCCCCAAGGTGAATCCACTATAAAAGTATAAGGTGGTTTAACCATGAGCAACATTTTTAGGAAAATGGCAATATCTTCCTTTCTGCTTAGCGAATTTCTATCGAAAGCAGACTGAATCGCAAATGAAGTCGGCTCTTCATCCACGCGGCTAATAATAGGTCGCCTTATAGAAGCCATATGATGACTAACCCCTCTTAAACAGATCCCTCGTCTAGACCTTGACCGCCACATCCTCGAACTCGTCGCTCCAGCACTAAGCTCGAGGATGTCAGAGCCCACTTTAAAGGCCTATATATCGTGCGTGACCTTGGACCGTCGCATCAGCGGCTGGCAATTGGGTTAACGGACGACGATGCACATAAAAAAATTGACACTATTTCCTATTTGCAGGCGTCAACAGCACTAAAGCGTCAATATAAATATGGAGCCATAAGAAGATAGAAGTCATCAAAATCTCCTTTAGCTCTAATATAGCAATTGATACAACACGATCTCCAGGAAAGGGCAGAACCATCATTAGCGGATTGAACGTATGAATTATATTCATCGCAAATCATAAAAATCGTTTGTTGACGAACGGTCATAATCTCAATGTCGCGGTTAACAATATCCTTCCTTAACTTCTCAAATGAGCGAAGATAGTCCTTAACACTTGCATTAACCCATAATTCGGGACATGTAAATGCGGAAATAAAATATACGATAACATTTCCTACACTTCGAATGAGAGGGTCAGGAGCACCAAAAACCTTATATAGAAGTGCTAAAGTATCCTTCACTTTTTTCTCAATATAGTCAGTTCTATGTGAAGTCAATTCATTATTCTTTGATCTTTCATATAGACGATCGAGTCTATTCTTTTTAATGTCGGAAATTTTACCTAACTCATCAAATTGATCAGCAATAGAAAAAAAATTTAGCAACAAGCTCATCATTCTTGTAACGAGCTCGAGGAACAAGGCATTTTTTGATGAATTCATCTCTGTCAGAGATATTCTTAACACGAGTTCTCAAATAACAATGACACGCATTTCGTTTCTCTTGAGCATTTAGCGGTTCGCCGCCATTAAGTCTAATAAAAAATTCATCAACAAAATCTTCTTTTTGATGATCGAGAACAACAATGTCAAAACTACAATGCAATAACCTATAAACAACTTCTGGACTCTTTGAAACAAGCTGTGAATAATATAGGCCGCCAGAGCCCGCTGAGTTCTCGTCATCAATCAAATGAAAAGTATCTGCTAGTGGGTATTTATCGTTTAAAAACTCCTCAATAGATTCAATACGCTGTTTACCATCGATTACTTCATATCGTATTAACCTATCTTCGCCGTCAATCTTTTCAGAATATTCAACTTTATTTAAATATATCTTGGGAACATCGAATCCGTTAATTAGAGAATCAATAAACAGTTGCTTACGCTCTTTGGACCAGACGCCGCTTTCGCGTTGATAGATGGGATCTAAATCCAAAAAGGGATATAAAGCATGAATATATTCAACCTGAGAAGTTGAACTATCGGCTTTTTCAAATCTAGCCATCACACTCATAGCCTAACGTTTCCGGAATGATTACGCCTAATATAAGCACCAAGGTGGTCTAAGTCGGGATATGAAGAAGACTCATTAATGCATACAAATTCCAATTCCCTTTTAATTTCAGATTTAGCATCTTTAGGAACGATGAATTCCTGACAAGTTCCGGAACCGAACACCTCAACAGAGCTCTCAACATCCGGCTTTGGGTGGAGGGTAAACACGCCGCTTTGCGCAACAATTCTAGAGAAACCATTAGCGGCAACGACCGCAACAGGAATCGCGCCACTATTTGAACTTCTGTCAGGACTATAAGATGTTAGAACATCATTTTCTTCCCTAAGAACTATAGGACTGGAAAATTGAGGACCAACAGCATTTCGATTTAAATCCTTGGGTTTAAGCACAAACAACTTGGCATCAACGTCAGCAGATGAAACACCAGACACCGCGAAGAATAATGCCTGCAAAGGATTTTCAGACCAATCCAATAAACGAGTTGGAAGGCCATGATGTTGGGCTAAAACCAACCAATCCCAGTAATCTTCGGGATGAACATCAGAACGCGACAGAGCCGAGTGTTTAAACTCATCAAGCATCTGCCTCTCTGATCTTTCAAAATCGAGAGAGCGGAACACGCCTGGATTAAGATCAAAGGCAGCATTGGGTTGCCCCCTAAACCAGCAATCAAAGCCGATCTCAGCCTTCAAAGAGACGAGATCGGAGATTGAGCGAATCTCTCTAGATTTATCGGTATTAGGCAAAGAAGACATATACAACCGCTACGGATTTAGAAGGCTATCCATTAACAATGAAACTAAAGGCTCTTCCTCCACACCATCTTGTCCACGACGCCGGTGTAGCTCTGGATGATCTTGACCACCTTGGTGGACACGGTCTCGTCGGCGTAGTCGGGCACGGGCGCCTCGGGCAGCGACCCCTCCGCGTCGAGCTCGACGGCGGTGCGGACGGCCTGCAGCAACCCCTTCTCGGAGATGCCGGCGAGCGTGAAGCATGCCTTGTCCAGGGCCTCGGGGCGCTCGGTGGAGGTGCGGATGCACACTGCCGGGAACGGATGCCCGACGCTCGCGAAGAAGCTGGACTCCTCGGGCAGGGTGCCGGAGTCGGACACCACCGCGAAGGCGTTCATCTGCAGGCAGTTGTAGTCGTGGAAGCCCATGGGCTCGTGCATGCGCACGCGCGGGTCGAGCTGGAAGCCGGTGGCCTCCAGGCGCTTGCGGGAGCGCGGGTGGCAGGAGTACAGGATCGGCATGTCGTACTTCTCCGCGAGCGCGTTGATCGCGGAGAACAGGCTCGTGAAGTTCGCCTCGGTGTCGATGTTCTCCTCGCGGTGGGCGGACAGCAGCATGTAGCGCTTGGGCTCCAGGCCGAGCTCGGAGAGGATATCGGATGCCTCGATCTTTCCCAGGTTGGCGCGCAGGACCTCCGCCATGGGCGATCCCGTGACGTAGGTGCGCTCGGGGGCGCAGCCGGTGTCCTTGAGGTAGCGGCGGGCGTGCTCGGAGTAGGCCAGGTTGACGTCGGAGATCACATCGACGATGCGGCGGTTGGTCTCCTCGGGCAGGCACTCGTCCTTGCAGCGGTTGCCCGCCTCCATGTGGAAGATGGGGATGTGGAGCCTCTTGGCCGCGATGGCGGACAGGCAGCTGTTGGTGTCGCCCAGGATCAGCAGCGCGTCGGGCTGCACCTGCACCATGAGCTTATAGCTCGCGGCGATGATGTTGCCCACGGTCTCGCCCAGGTCGGCGCCCACGGCGTCCAGGTAGACGTCGGGGTCGTCCAGCGACAGGTCGCGGAAGAAGATGCCGTTGAGCGTGTAGTCGTAGTTCTGCCCGGTGTGCGCAAGCAGGCAGTCGAAGTGGCGGCGGCACTTCTTGATGACCTCGGACAGGCGGATGACCTCGGGGCGGGTGCCCACGATGATCAGTAGCTTCAGGCGGCCGTCGTCCTTGAATGCGATATCGGAATAGTCCTTGCCCATGCGGCTAGACCTCCTCGTAGTAGGTGTCGGGGTCCTCGGGGTCGAAGGGCTCGTTGGCCCACATGACCGTCACGAGGTCCTCGGTTTCGGACAGGTTGGTGATGGAGTGCGTGTATCCGGGGATCATCTCCACGGCTCGCATGTCAGAGCCGGAGACGGTGTACTCGTCGACGGGGAACGGGTTGCCCTCGGCGTCCTCCCCCACCTTCCTCAGCTTGATGCTCGCGGTGCCGGAGACCACCAGGAACCTCTCCCACTTGCTCATGTGCCAGTGGTTGCCCTTGGTGATGCCGGGTTTGGAAACGTTGACGGAGACCTGGCCGCGCTCGGGCGTGCGCAGGAACTCGGTGAACGAGCCGCGCGCGTCCGTGTTGGGCTTGAGGCCGTAGGCGAAGTCGCCCGGCTCGTAGTAGGACAGGAACGTGCTCCAGAGCTTCTTGGAGAAGGAGCCCTCCGTCAGGTCGGGGACCGACAGCGTCTCGCGGCTGTCTCGGAAGCCGTCCAGCAGGCAGACGATCTCGCCCAGGGTCTTCACGTCGGTGTCGGGCACGTAGCAGAACTCGTCGCCGTCGACGCGCTCGAGGCCCTCGTATCCGCAGCGGTGCTCCCCGCCGAGCAGCGCGCCCAGCATCTCACCGACCAGGTCGTCGATGTAGAGGAGCTCGAGCTCCACCGAGGGGTCGTTGACGGTGTAGGGGCGGCCGTTGGCGATGGCGTCGCAGAAGGTGGCCACGGCGGAGTTGTAGCGCGGGCGGCACCACTTGCCGTAGAGGTTGGGGAAGCGGTAGATGAGCACGGGCGCGCCGGTGCGCTCGGAGTACCCGCGGAAGAGGCCCTCCCCCGCGAGCTTCGACTCGCCGTAGACCGAGCCCTCGAAGCGGCCCGACAGGCTCGCCTGCGCGGAGCTGGAGAGCATGACGGGGCACCTGTTCCCGTGGCGCTCGAGCGTCTCGAGCAGCGTGGAGGCGAACCCGAAGTTGCCCTCCATGAACTCGGACTGGTCCTTTGGGCGGTTGACGCCCGCCAGGTTGAAGACGAAGTCGGCGCGGGAGCAGTAGTCCTCCAGCTCGGCGGGCGTCGAGTCGAGGTCGTACTCCATGACCTCGAGGGGAAGGAGCGACTGGTATTTCGCGCGGCGGTCCTTGCCGTCCCTTATGTTCTTCAGCGCGCAGCAGAGGTTCCTGCCCACGAAGCCCCTGGCGCCGGTGACGAGGACGCGCACCCTACTGCACCGCCTCGTGCTCGCGGCCCTCGAGCGCCAGCTGCACGTACTCGGCGGTCTTGATCTTGGCGATGGTGCCCTCCACGTCGAGCCTCTCGGTGTTGTGGGAGGTGTAGGACTCGTCTGCCTGGGTCTCCACCTCGCCGTCCACGACGAACTTGTCGTAGTTCAGGTCGCGCGAGTCGCAGGCCACGCGGTAGTAGCCGCCCATGTCCTCGGCGCGCAGGCGCTCCTCGCGGGTCATGAGGGTCTCGAAGAGCTTCTCGCCGTGGCGGGTGCCGATCACCTGGGTGCCCACGCGGCCGAAGACCTCCTGGACCGCCTCGGCGAGGTCGCCGATCGTGGATGCAGGGGCCTTCTGGATGAACAGGTCGCCGGGGTTGGCGTGCTCGAAGGCGAACTGCACCAGGTCCACGGCCTCGTCCAGGTTCATGAGGAAGCGGGTCATGTTGGGGTCGGTGACCGTGAGCGGCTCGCCCTTGCGGATGCGGTCGATGAACAGCGGGATGACGCTGCCGCGCGAGCACATGACGTTGCCGTAGCGGGTGCAGCAGATGGTGGTGCGGCCGGCGCCGTTGCGGGCGTTGGCGTAGATGATGGACTCCATCATGGCCTTGGACTTGCCCATGGCGTTGATGGGGTAGGCCGCCTTGTCGGTGGACAGGCACACGACGCGGTCGACGCCCTCCTCGATCGCGGCGTGCAGGACGTTGTCCGTGCCGATGACGTTGGTGCGCACGGCCTCCATGGGGAAGAACTCGCAGGAGGGCACCTGCTTGAGGGCGGCGGCATGGAAGATGTAGTCCACGCCGTGCATGGCATCTCGCACCGACTGGGCATTGCGGACGTCGCCGATGAAGAAGCGGACCTTGGAGGCGAGCTCGGGTGACTTCTCCTGCAGGCGGTGGCGCATGTCGTCCTGCTTCTTCTCGTCACGCGAGAAGATGCGGATCTCGGCCAGGTCGGTGTTCATGAAGTGCTTGAGCACCGTGTTGCCGAACGAGCCGGTGCCGCCCGCGATCATCAGGGTCTTGTTTTTAAAGCTGCTCATTAGTTGCCTTTCGATTGAAGTAAATCTTTGATAATTGCCGTGAGCTGGGCGAAGAACTTTTGCCGCGAGAAACGCTCGGAGTAGAGCATCCTTGCGTTTTGAGCCAGGTCTGTGCGACCCTCTGGGCCCATGCGCGAAAAGCGCCTCATAGCATCAGCGAGAGCTACTGGGTCCTCTGCCGGACAAGCAATTCCGCAGTTAGAGTCAGCAACAATCTTGCCGATCGTGCCGTCAACAGCACACAGAATGGGCTTGCCTGCTGCCAAATAGGACTGGAACTTGCGGGGTATCGTGTAAACAGGGACGAGAGAGCCGCCGTGCGCAGGCTTGGAAAGGGTTAGCAACATGGCATCGGATTCCGAATAGACCTTCGGCATGGCCTCAATTGGCATTCGTCCAACGAACTCCACATTGGTCGCTTCAAGCTCAACCGCGAGAGCTCTGCATGCATCTAGGCGAGAGCCTGAACCGACAATACGCACGTGGATGGGCTCATGCACCAGAAGCGATGCTGCTTGGACAATCGTTTCGACACCTTGATTTCCACCAATATTTCCTGCAAAGGTAAAAACAGTCTTACGGACATTGGCTTCGGCTGTGTCGGCTACGCGCTCGAATGTCTCTTCTGCGAGCTGCGGTAGCCAAACGGTCTTAAGATTATGAAGGTTTAACTGCTCATCGAAGTATGCTGTAAACCCCGGAGAGGTCACCGCCACCATGTCCGCTCGTCTATAGATACTGCGAGAAACTCGCCGCATAATCCTGTACGGTAGACCATCTCGGCTCAATCCGCCCGTCAGCATGTCCTCCGGCCACAAATCAAACGACCATAGAAGGCAGGGCACCCCCTGCTTCCTTGCTATGCGTAGAGCTGGAAGTGCCATAAGCACAGGTGAATACTGCATGCATAACACGCAGTCGTATCGTCTATCCATTGCAGCGTTTGTCAACCATGACGCAATAGGAAACGAAAAGTAATTAGCTACCCGCTTTAGTTTATTTAATAATCCGTTTAAGTCAGCACCTCGAGAGACGATGGGGACCCGCACTACACGTACGCCATCAACTATCTCATCCCTGTGCTTGCCTCCACGGAACTCCTCAGGCACATTACCTTCTGGATAATTAGGAAGCGCTGTCAGCACCGTGACGTCATGTCCCAGTCGCGCTAACCCCTCACACACCTCGGAGACATTAAACGGCTCGGGTTTATAGTGTTGGCTAACAACTAGAATCTTCAGCGCTATAGCCTTATCGTTCTCTGTTTTCAATCTCATTAGCGGCCTGTCTTGGATTTTCCGAACATTGCACCGAACGTGCCCGTGAAGCATTTCCAGTCCATGCGGAAACAACGGCTCCGCACGTAGTGGAGCTCAATCTTCTGTCGCAGGCCGCTCTCGAAGGTCGCAGCGTTACGATCAGTCGCCTGCCACAAGCCCGTAATGCCGGGTTGGACAGAAAGCAACTCGGCCTTCTCCTCATCGGAAAAGTGTTGCTCAAGCTCATCCCTTGTAATGGGTCGCGGGCCGATGACTGAAAGGTCACCGTTCAGCACGTTCAGGAACTGCGGCATCTCGTCAATCGAGCACTTGCGGATAAACTGGCCGACTTTAGTAATGCGAGGATCGTCATCGACCTTGCGCTCGACTTCCCACTGATGCAGCTGCTCAGGACTCAGATACTTCTGCACGTTGCCGGCGTCGGCGACCATGCTGCGAAGCTTAAGAATCTTGATAGTCTTACCGCCCTTGCCGAAGCGCTCCTGTGCGTACAGCGGGTTTCCGGGAGATTCAATACAAATAAACGCACAGACAATGGACACTGGAATTACCAGCACAACGCTCACGCAAAGGCTAAATATAAAATCGAACAGTCGTTTTAGAAATCGATAGGCCAACGTACCGCTCGGCTTAATCTCTAAAGCAGCTGGCTTGGCTCCAACGGCTGTGACTCCGCTATATTCAGTTTTGTCTGACACTATTTCCTTCAAACCTACGTCCCCGCCCCCGGAGATCCTCCCTGTCCCGTTAAACAGTCGCCTGCAGCTAGGCGATCGCCTTTTTAAGGTTTCGCATTACGCGCTGCTCGGCTGAAAGCACGGCAAGGCCAACGCGCGTGGTTACGCGTCGGCCGCACAGGTCAAGCTCCAAATAAGCAGTGCTCTTGCGTCTGTTAATGGTTTTGATAAGGCCTTCGTGGCCCAGCAGCGGACCTGCCGTCACTACGACCTGGTCGCCGTCTTTTAGGGCCTCGCTCATGGGCACTACACGGTCTCCCACATGCGTAAAGCTGCCAATAAGCTGGACCTCTTCTTTTGCCAGCGGCACAAACTGACCGTCCTGGGATAACACCCGGGCAAAGTCGTCCATGAGCAGCAGATACTGTTGCACGGTGCGGGGATCTGCCGTGTCGCAGATAAGATAACCGGGAAAGAGCGGCTTGGTCGTATTGACCCATTCGCCGTGTACTTTGATCTCGGTTTGAAATTGGGGATAAAAGAGCTCCTGCATGGCGCCAGCCGGCACCATACGCTCGATGCGCTCGCGCATTACGTCTTCGCGACCGTTAATGACCTGGATCACATACCACACGAGCACCACCCCCTTGCTGTCTTACGTGTGGCTCACGGGGTTTGGGTATGGCTTCGCCAGGGCACTTATGCGCGAAGGCGCTCCATATTCAAACCCTGAGCCCAGTTAGACAAGCACGTGGCTCTGCCCCACCGTGAACGGTATGTATAAGTGCAGTTGCTAGAGTCGCGGACGTGTATCGCAAAAAAGACCGCGACTCCAGCTGGCTGCGTGCGATCCAGTCAAGCGGGAACAAAACTGGACCGCACGCAGACAGCTGCAGAACTGCTGCGAATTGTCATGAAATATCGAATAGAAAGAACAGCTTGTACATAGACAAGAACAAAGTCATTCGATGGGATGCGCATGACGACGCTATTGGAGCTCGTGGTTTTTCTGGCACCGCCGTTACGGCCGGATGCTGATCTACCCTGTGCTTCACAACCGAATAAGCCGTGAACGCAGTTGAACCCATGTAACGGTAGTTATCCTAGCACAAGACTGCTAGAAACCGATTTAGGTCGTGCACGGCAACATATCATTCATTTGCAGTGCTTAAGGGGTTTATTTTGCAAACTTGTTCACATTAACGCAGGTCTATACGGGTGCGGTGTTGGCATGCACCGCCCAAGCCGCAACGCTGACGACGTGAAATGCAAAAAGGAATTGAGTTGGGTTAACAAACTATGTACAGAAGTGGGAAGTAAGTTGCGCAACTTTTTGCGGTGTGGGTGTTGGTGTGGCGTCACTTTGGCTTGCGTGGTGGCTGCATATGAAAAAAGCCTTCGGCTTCCCGAAGGCTTTGCATTCACGATGGTGGAGACGAGGGGGATCGAACCCCTGACCTCTTGACTGCCAGTCAAGCGCTCTCCCAGCTGAGCTACGCCCCCGTGACGATGAGATACTATAGGGGAAGATTCTTGGTTGTGCAAGAAGTTTTTTGCAATTGCTTCTAGCACTTACGAGTTTTCCTATTTGCCCACCGTCCCGATAAAACCCTCACGTAACAAATACGCTATCGCAGTACCGGTGTGGACTTCAATCTTTGCTGTGGATCGGACTATGTTGCTAATACCCGTGTCGGCCAAGAGGCCCAAGGGGCTGCGATCTAGCTCCCACTCTAGGCCGTGTTCGCTTATCTCTGTGTTGGGAGCGATGGCGATGATGGAGAAGGTTTTGCCCTCGGCGCCCTCGATGGTCCAGGTCTCGTCCTGGTGCAGGATTCTGGCCGTCACTTCGTCTTCTTCGATCCAGACGGGGGCGTCCGCATAGCCTGCCAGGAGCCCTAACACAGACAAGGCCATGTCCGGACGGCCGCCGGTGGCGCAGGTTGCCACCACTTCGGCACCCGGCCAACGGCGGCGGACAGAATCGAGTGCCAGTGCCAGATCGGTGTAGTCCTTGTAAGGGTTGTGACGCTCCACCTCAAAGGCTTCGGCGGCATCGACCAGAGCACGTCCCCCATCGCTTACGGTGTCGGCGTCGCCCACGTAGACGTCGCAGCTCAGTCCCGCGCCCAGCAGCGCGTCGAGCCCGCGGTCCACGGCGACAACGTGATCGCACTCCCCTGCCAGATGGCACAGCAGCTCGGGGCTCGCCAGCACCGGCGAGCCGCAAACCACTAATACTTTGCAAGCCACGGCCCTCGCCTAGCTCTCAAACGAAAGCACGCGGGCCAGGTCCAGGTCCTCATAGCTGTCGATAAAGATGTCGCAGTTGGCACGCACCTCATCGCGCTCCATACGGCCGTGCGGGTCATAGATACCAACGCGCTTAAAGCCCGCAGTGCCAGAGCTCCTAAGTCCAAAGACGGCGTCCTCAAACACCCACGCGCGCTCAAACTTGTGCCCATGGCGCTCTTCCAGGCGACGCAGCACCAGCTCGTATACATCGGGGAACTGCTTGGAGCGTCCCGCCTCGCCCGTCGTGGTAACAAACTCCATGTAAGCGTCGAGCCCGGCACTAGCGAGCGCGGACTGCACCAGTTCGGCCGGCGTGGACGTGGCCACGCACATGGCAATGCCCGTCGCCTTAGCCTGCTCCAAAAACGCAAGGAGCCCCTCGCGCGGGGGCACCTTGGAGTAGCCATCAATGAGGATCTCGCCCAGCTCGCGATACAGCTCCTCGCCATTCGTGCCCATACCCCACGTGTCGTGGTAGGCCTGGCACTCGTCCTCCAGCGAAAGATGCTCAAACTGGGCAAAATCGTCGACCGTCACATCAATGCCATGACGGCGCAATAACTCGGTCTGCGCATGGCCCCAGACGGGGGAGCTATTAACCAGTGTTCCGTCGCAATCGAAAATAAAAGCAACACTTGGAGCTGCGATATGGTCCATAAACGAGCCTTTCGATGTCAAATGGTAAACAACCTGCTAAAAACGTTTTACCAAACGTCAGCCTAACAGTTTTGAAAACCTAATTGGTAAAACTGTCAAGAGTTTTACCACGGCAATTCTGCCAGTGGTATAAACATGGCGCTTACCGATTAAACGCGCCCGCAAATCCACTTTCGTCCATAAAACTAACGTACAGGTGTTATCGTAGTTTCTGCCGAAAGTTCCACCGAGCACGCGAGGTGGAACGAATCATAGAACTATCGCCGTCCCTTCGATTCGTGCAGCCTTGGACCTTTCGCATCTAGTCACCAAGGCAACACGCTGCCGCGTCATGATGGGATCAAACGTGAGCGATACAAAGCTAAAGCCAGCAACCAAAAAGCCTGCTACCCGCAAAGCCGCCCCGCACGCACCGGAGCTCACCAAGGACGATGTCTACCTATTTGGCATCGGCACGTGGGAGCGCAGCTGGGAAAAAATGGGCGCTCACCCCGACACGCAGAACCGTACGCGCGGCTGGCGTTTTTGCGTTTGGGCGCCCGACGTAAAGAGCGTCCATGTCATTGGCGAATTTAACGACTGGGACGAGGAAGCCAACCCGCTGGTGCCCATGCATACGAGCGCTATTTGGGAAGGCTTTATTCCTGGTGCCGAGCAGGGTCAGCTCTATAAGTACCTCATCGAAACCAACGAGGGCGAAAAGCTCTACAAGGCCGATCCGTACGCCTTTAAGGCCGAGTGCCCTCCGGGTACCGCCAGCGTGCTGTGGACCCTCGATGGCTATAAGTGGAACGACGCCGCGTGGCTTAAGCGCCGTGCCAGCCACAACCACATGTCGCAGCCCCTTAACATCTACGAGGTGCATATTGGCTCGTGGAAACGTCACGGCGACGCGCCGCAGGGCGAGCCGGACGAGTACGGCAACTACCCCGGCCCCATGGATCCCTTCCCCGCACAGCGCGGCGAGTTCTACACCTACGACGACCTGTCGGTGGAGCTCGTGGACTACGTGCGCGACATGGGCTATACGCATATCGAGGTCATGCCGCTCATGGAGCATCCCTTCGACGGCTCCTGGGGCTACCAGACGACCGGCTATTACGCCGCCACGTCGCGTTACGGCAACCCACAGCAGCTCATGCACTTTATCGATGCGTGCCACGAGGCGGGTATCGGTGTGATTATGGACTGGGTACCCGGCGGTTTTTGCGCCGACTCCCACGGCCTTGCCACCTTTAACGGCCACATGCTGTTTGAGCACGAGATTCACCCCAACTGGGGCACGCACAAGTTTGACTTCGCCCGCGGCGAGGTCCGCTCCTTCTTGGTCTCCAACGTGCTGTACTGGCTCGAGAACTTCCACGTGGACGGCATTCGCATGGATGGCGTGTCCAGCATGCTGTACCTCAACTTTGGCATCGACGATCCGGGCCAAAAGAAGTTCAACAAGTACGGTACCGAGGAGGACCTGGACGCCAGCGCGTTTATCCGTCAGGTCAACTGCGCCGTGGAGGCGCACTACCCCGACGTGATGATGATGGCCGAGGAGTCCACCGCGTGGCCGCTCGTGACCTATCCGCCGCAGGACGGCGGCCTGGGCTTCCACTACAAGTGGGACATGGGTTGGATGAACGACACCCTGCACTACATGCAGACCGATTTTCCGTGGCGCCCCGGCAACCACGGGCTGCTCACGTTCTCCATCATGTACGCCTTTACCGAGAACTTCATTTGCCCGCTCAGCCACGACGAGGTCGTGCACGGCAAGTGTTCGCTCATCGGCCGCATGCCGGGCGACTGGTGGCGCCAGTTTGCCGGCCTGCGCACGCTCGCCTTCTACCAGATGACGCATCCCGGTGCCAAGCTCAACTTTATGGGCAACGAGATCGGCCAGTTTATTGAGTGGCGCTACTACGAGTCCATCCAGTGGTTCCTGACCGAGGAATATGAGACCCACCGTCATCATCAGGCGTTTATCAAGGCGCTCAACCACCTGTACACCGCCGAGCCCGCCCTGTACGAGCGAGGCTACACCGACGACGGCTTTACCTGGATCGATGCGGACAACTCCAAGCAGTCCATCGTGAGCTTTGTGCGCCAGGGCGAGGACATCGACGACGACCTGGTGATCCTGATCAACTTTGACCCGGCGAGCTACGAGAGCTTCCGCGTGGGCGTGCCGCGCGAGGGCGACTGGGAGGTCATCTTCGATTCCGACCGTCCCGAGTTTGGCGGCAGCGGCTATGCCGGCGAGGAGCCTTACACCTGCTCGAGCGAGCCCTATCCCTGGAACGGGCAGATGGATTCCATTGAGATTAAGGTGCCCGGCCTGGCAGGCGTGGTGCTTAAGCGCCGCGGTCCCAGCAGCTATAAGCCGCCGGTGGTCGAGGCTCCCAAGGCTGCGCCCAAGAAGCGCACGTCCTCGGTGAAGCCCAAGCCTGCGGCTGCCAAGAAGGCTCCGGCTAAGGCGAAGGCTACGACGACCAAGGCCAAGGCCAAGACCGCCTCAAAGCCCGCTGCTAAGTCCACCGCGACCAAGAAGCCGGCTGCCAAAAAGGCCGCTACCAAGGCCAAGGCCGCTTCTGTTACGTCGTCACCTAAGGATGCGTAACAAAGCCGTTACAGCTGTAATTACCCGCCTCGCCGAGGCGTAGGATACAAGTCATAACCGTTCCGGGAGAAACATCCCCGGGGGAAAGGAACGTATGAATAAGATCTTCGACAACAAGCAAGAGTTTACCGAGCTCTATCGCGATGCCGTCATGAGCATTAGCGGCAAGAGCGTCGAGGCCGCGAGCGACCTCGACCGCTTTAACGCCCTGGCCAAGCTCGTGGCCGAGAAGGCCCGCACCGTTGCCACCAAGAGCGACGCCCGCGCCACCGCCGAGGGCAAGAAGCGCGTGTACTACTTCTCGATCGAATTTTTGATCGGCCGCCTGCTCGACAACTACCTGCTCAACTTTGGCGTGCGCGACATGGTCGCCGAGGCGCTCGACGACATGGGCTTCGACCTGTCCGTCATCGAGAACCAGGAGCCCGATCCGGCTCTGGGCAACGGTGGCCTGGGCCGTCTGGCAGCGTGCTTCCTAGATTCCATGGCAGCCGAGGGCATTGCCGGCTACGGCAACGGAATGCGCTACCGCTACGGCCTGTTTAAGCAGGAGATCGTCAACGGCAGCCAGGTCGAGGCCACCGACGAGTGGCTCACCCACGGCTATCCCTGGGAGGTCCGCCGTCAGGACAAGGCCGTGACCATCAAGTTTGGTGGCCATGTTGAGGGCTTTGAGGAGAACGGCCGCACGTTCTACCGCACGGTGGACACGCAGGACATCCTGGCCGTCCCTTATGACATCCCCGTCGTGGGCTATGCCGGCGAGACCGTCAACAAGCTGCGCGTCTGGGCCGCCGAGCCGGTCGAGGAGCACTTCGATCTGGAGGCCTTCAACCGCGGCGACTACGCCCAGGCCGACGCTGAGCGCGCCGAGGCCGAGGCCATCAGCGCCATCCTCTACCCCAACGACGCCGGCGAGCACGGCCGCCTGCTGCGCTTGAAGCAGGAGTACCTGTTTGTATCGGCCGGCATTTACAGCCTGCTCGACACCTTTGAGAAGGAGCACGGCGAGAACTGGGAGCTGCTGCCGCAGTTTGTTGCCATCCATACCAACGACACCCACCCCGCCATGTGCGGCCCCGAGCTCATGCGCATCCTCATCGATGAGAAGAAGCTCGAGTGGGATGACGCCTGGAACATCGTGACGCAGGTCGTGAGCTACACCAACCACACCATCCTGCCCGAGGCCCTGGAGAAGTGGCCCATCGGCACGTTCTCCAAGCTCCTCCCCCGCGTTTACCAGATCATCGACGAGATCAGCCGTCGTTGGCACGAGTCGTTCGACACCACGCAGGAGGGCTGGCAGGAGCGTCTGCGCCAGACCGCCATTCTATGGGACGGCGAGATTCGCATGGCCAACCTGTCTGTGATCTGCAGCCACAGCGTCAACGGCGTGGCCAAGATCCACTCCGACATCATCAAAAACATCGTGCTCAAGGACTTCTATGCCCTGACGCCCGAGAAGTTCAACAATAAGACCAACGGCATCTCGCACCGCCGCTTCTTTGCCGAGGCCAACCCCACCTACGCCAAGCTCGTCACCGATGCTATTGGCGACGGCTGGCTTAAGGACGCCTTTGAGCTGGAGAAGCTCAAGGAGTTTAAAGACGACGCCGAGTTCCTGAAGGCCGTGGGCGCCTCCAAGCGCGCCAACAAGGAGCGCCTGGCCGCCTACGTTAAGGCCGAGACCGGTCTGGTCATTGACCCCAACACCGTCTTCGATGTTCAGGTTAAGCGCTTCCATGCCTACAAGCGTCAGCTCATGAATATCATGAAGGTGATGGACATCTACAACCGTCGCATCGCCGATCCCAACTTCCACGTGACGCCGACGACCTTCATCTTTAGCGGCAAGGCTGCCTCGAGCTACACCTTCGCCAAGGAGACCATCCGCCTCATTAACTCCGTGGCCGACGTCATCAACAACGATGCCCGCGTCAACGAGGTCATGAAGGTCTGCTTTATCCCCAACTTCCGCGTGAGCAACGCCCAGCTCATCTACCCTGCTGCAGAGATCTCGGAGCAGATCTCTACGGCCGGCAAGGAGGCCTCGGGCACGTCCAACATGAAGCTCATGATGAACGGCGCCATTACGCTGGGCACCCTCGACGGCGCCAACATCGAGATCGCCGACCTTGCCGGCCGCGAGAACGAGGCCATCTTTGGCCTGACCGCTCCCGAGGTCGAGCAGCTTTGGGCATCCAACAGCTACTTTGCGTGGGATACGCTCAACAACGATCGCGAGCGTCTGGGCCGCGTGATGGACGAGCTCAAGGACAACACCTTTGCGGGTCTTTCGGGCAACTTCGAGAGCATCTACAACGAGCTCATGAACAACAACGACCCCGACCTGGTCATGGCCGATTTCCGCAGCTACGTCGACACCTGGGAGGCGCTCACGAACAGCTACGGCGACCAGGAGACCTGGAACCGCAAGGCGCTGCTCAACACCGCCTCCTCCGGCTGGTTCTCGAGCGACCGCACCATTCGCGAGTACCGCGACGAGATCTGGCACGCGTAAAGGCGCGCGAGCTCCCTTATGCCAGCACGGCATTACTCGACGGGCGCGGCGCTCGGTCGCGCCCGTCGCTAATGGGTTTAAGAACATCGATGACAGAAGGAGAAATCGATGAGTAAGAAAGAATGCATCGCGATGCTCCTCGCAGGAGGACAGGGCAGCCGATTGGGGGCACTCACCCAAAAGATCGCTAAGCCGGCGGTTAGCTTTGGTGGCAAGTTCCGCATTATCGACTTTTCGCTGTCCAACTGCTCCAACTCGGGCATCGACACGGTGGGCGTTCTGACGCAGTACCGTCCCTACCTGCTGCATGCCTACGTGGGCTCGGGCGAGGCTTGGGATCTGGACAGCCGCGACGGCGGCGTGTCGATCCTGCCGCCGTACGAGACGCAGACCGGCGGCGCCTGGTATGCGGGCACGGCCGACGCCATTACGCAGAACCTCGACTACATCAAGGCCAACGACCCCAAGTACGTCCTGATTCTTTCGGGCGATCACCTGTATCGCATGGACTACCGCAAGATGCTCAAGACGCACATTGAGAACAACGCCGACCTCACGGTGAGCGTTATGCCCGTGCCGTGGGAGGAGGCCAGCCGCTTTGGCATCCTGACCACCGACCCCGAGGACGGCCGCATCACCAAGTTTACCGAGAAGCCCGATAAGCCCGATTCGAACCTTGCGTCCATGGGCATCTACATCTTCTCGGCCGACGTGCTGATCGAGGCGCTCGAGGCGGACGCCCTTGACCAGCGCTCGAGCCACGACTTTGGCAAGGACATCATCCCCAAGCTGCTCGGCGAGAACAAGCGCCTGTACAGCTACGAGTTCCACGGCTTTTGGAAGGACGTCGGCACCATCGCCAGCTTCCACGAGACCTCGATGGACCTGCTGGGCAACAACCCCGAGTTCGATCTGTTTGACAAGAACTTCCCCATCATGTCCAACATCACCACGCGTCCGCCGCACTACATTGGCCCGGACGGCCGCCTGGACGACTGCCTGGTCTCCAACGGCTGCAAGATCTACGGCACCGCTCGCCACTCGATCCTTTCGACCGATGTCATCATCGAGGAGCGCGCCGTGGTCGAGGACTCCGTGCTGCTGCCGGGTGCGCACGTTAAGAGCGGCGCACACATCTGCCGCGCTATTTTGGGCGAGAACTCCACGGTCGAAGAGGGCGTGAAGCTCGGCTCTGTCGATACCACCAAGGATACGGCCGTCGTTGGAAATGACGTCGTTATCGGGAAGGGGGAATGATCCGATGATCAATCGCAAGGCCATCGGTTATATCACCGCTAACTACTCTTCGACTTACGGCAGCGTGCTGCTCAAGGACCGCCCCATCGCGTCCGTTCCGTTTTTGGGCCGCTACCGCCTGATCGACTTCCCGCTGTCCAACATGATGAATGCCGGCATTAAGACCGTCGGCGTCGTCATGCCGGGCAACTACCGTTCGCTGATCGACCACGTGGGCTCGGGCAAGGACTGGGGCCTGGACCGCAAGAAGGGCGGCCTGTTCATGGTGCCCGGCAACGCGTATGGCACCACCAAGGGCGGCATGCGCTTCCTGCTGCGCGACATCATCTCCAACAAGACGCTGTTCCAGCGCTCGGACAAGCCCTATGTCGTGATGATGGGCACCAACATCATCTTTAACATGGACCTCAACACCATCATCGACGCGCACGAGAACTCCGGTGCCCAGATGACCGTGGTGTACTGCAAGGCCACGCGCAACGTCGATGACGAGACCAAGCTGCAGATCAACGAGAACGGCCGCCTGACGGGCGTGAGCGCCGGCGTCGTGTACGGCGACAACGCCTCTATGGACTGCTGCATCGTCAACCGCGAGACGCTGCTCGAGATTATCGACCACTACCAGGCCGCCGACTATCTGGACCTGCTCGAGGCACTCCAGGGCGACTTTGGCAACATCGACGTGTGCAGCTACGAGTACAAGGGTGAGGTCGTGGGCGTGTTTAGCGAGAAGTCGCTGTATCGCCGCAGCATGGACCTGCTCGACCAGACCGTGGCCGACCAGCTCTTCGATCCCGAGCGCCCGATCCTGACCAAGGCTCACGACGTGCCGCCTTCGCGCTATGCGACCGGCAGCCACGCGTGCAACTCGATTATCTCGGCCGGCTGCATCATCAAGGGCACCGTACGCAACTCGATCCTGTCGCGCGGCGTTGTGGTTGAGGAAGGCGCTTCGGTGACCAACTCGATCATCAACCAGAGCTGCATCATCAAGAGCGGCGCCCGCGTTGAGAATGCCATCCTGGACAAGAACAACGTAGTTCCCACCAACACCGAGCTTCGCGGCACGCCCGAGAACATTCTGGTGCTGGGCAAGGCCCCGTTAACTCCCGATACCACCATCGTGCATTAACGTAGGCACCGCAACATCGCTCGTAACATGTAGAATAGCCGCCCGGTTAGCGCCAGGCGGCTATTCTCGAATTGCAACATGGGAGACAATATGGCAGATTCCAGCAAAAAGATGCAGATCGTGTTTGCCTCGGCCGAGTGCGCACCGTTTGTAAAGACCGGTGGCCTGGGCGACGTGGCGGGCTCACTGCCTGCGGCGCTTGTGCGCGCCGGCGCCGAGGTCATCGTGATGGTGCCCAAGTACGCCACCATCAAGGACGAGTACAAGGCGCAGATGGAGCACTTCTCCGACTTTTACGTGAGCCTGGGCTGGCGCAACGAGTACTGCGGGCTCGAGAAGCTCGAGCACGACGGCGTCACCTATATGTTCATCGACAACGAGCGCTACTTTGCGCGCGACTATCCGTACGGCTTCTTTGACGACGGCGAGCGCTTTGCGTTCTTCTCCAAGGCCATCACCGAGAGCCTGCAGCACCTGCCGGCCGGTTTTGAGTGCGACATTCTGCACTGCAACGACTGGCAGACGGCACTGGCGCCCGTGTTCCTGCGCGAGTTCTACCAGGGCCTGCCACTGTACGACCGCGTCAAGACCGTGTTCTCGATCCACAACGTGGCGTTCCAGGGCCAGTTTAGCGACACTGTGATGGAGGACATCCTGGGTGTGGCGCACATTCCGGCGGCCGCCTCGCAGCTGCGTTGCGACGCCTGCAGCATCAATTACATGCTGGGCGCGCTGCGCTATGCCGATGCCATCACCACGGTGAGCCCCACCTATGCCAACGAGATCCAGACGCCCGAGTTTGGCGAGGGCCTGGACGGCGTGCTGCGCGAGCGCTCTTATGCGCTGCAGGGCATTTTGAACGGCATTGACGTGGCGGGCTTTGACCCGGCGACCGACAAGCGCATTGCCGCCAACTACACGGTTGATGACCGTTCCGGCAAGGCCGTGTGCAAGGCCAAGCTGCAGGAAGAGCTGGGGCTCGAGGTTCGCGACGACCGTCCGCTCATGGTGATGGTCACGCGCCTGACGCGCCAGAAAGGCATGGACCTGGTCATGTACGCGCTCGACCGCATTTTGGCCGGCGGCGTGCAGGTAGCGGTGCTGGGCACCGGCGACCGCGACTACGAGGACGGCTTGCGCTATTTCCAGGACAAGTACCCCGGCACCATGGCCGCGCGCATCGAGTTTGACCCGGCGCTGTCACAGCGCATGTACGCCGCCGCCGATATGTTCCTGATGCCTTCGAAGTTTGAGCCTTGCGGTCTGTCGCAGATCATCGCCATGCGCTACGGCACGCTGCCCATCGTGCGCGAGACCGGTGGCCTGAAGGACACGGTGATCCCGTATAACGAGTTCACTGGTGAGGGCACGGGCTTCTCGTTTAGTAACTTTAACGGCGACGAGATGGGCGACGCCGTGTTCCGCGCGGCACGCCTGTTCTGGGACAACCGCGATGCCTGGAACCAGCTGGTCACGCAGGCCATGAGCCAGGACTTTAGCTGGAAGCGCTCTGCCGACAAGTATCTGGACCTGTACTTCTTTATGCACCCGGAGATTGAGAGGCCGTCGGCGGTTGTCGACGAGCCTGTGATTGTGGCCGAGGAGACTGCGGTCGAGCCCAAGGCGGAACCGGTTGTTGAGGCACCCGCTGCTGCTGAGGAGCCCAAGGCTGAGGTGAAGGCTGAGGCAGCTCCCGAGACTGAGGCTAAGCCGGCTGCGAAGCCTGCCGCCAAGAAGACCACGACGCGTAAGACGACGGCCAAGAAGGCTACGACAACCAAGGCCGCTGCCACCAAGACCGCCGCAGCAAAGACGACTGCTGCCAAGGCAACGACGACGCGCAAGCGCACGACCGCCGCTGCCAAGAAGGCCGCCGAGGCCGAGGCAGCCTCCGAGGTAAAGGCCGAGACCGACGAGACCAAGCCGGCCGCAAAGGCTCCGGCCAAGACCGCTGTCAAGAAAACGACCGCGACCAAGAGCACGACCGCCAAGAAGGCTACTGCTACGAAGGCGACGGCTACCAAGACCACTACAAAGAAGGCTGCCCCGATGACGGCCGCAAAGCCGGCCGCCAAGGACGAGGAGACGCCTGCCGAGTCCAAGGCGGAGGCAACCGTCGAGGCCAAGCCTGCCGCCAAGACCACCACGCGCAAGCGCGCCACGACGACGGCCAAAAAGACCACGACCAAGGCTGCTGCCGCCAAGACGGAGGCTAAGGTTGAGGCCAAGCCCGCTGCCGCCAAAGAGGAGCCCAAGGCCGAGGTAAAGGCCAAGCCGACGACGAAGGCCGCTGAGGTCAAGGCCGCCCCGAAGGCAGAGGCTAAGACCGAGCCCGCCAAGGAGACCCCGGTCTCCCCCGCCGCTCCGGCAGCGGAAAAGGCCCCGTCCAAGAAGACGTCCGTCCGCAAGGCAACGGCCACCCGCAAGCGCCGCTAGCCCACAGACGATCTAAAACCTAATCAAAACCCTAAACAAGGGGCGCTCCAACCGGGCGCCCCTTCTCTGTAGATAGTTGGTAAAACGATTTTCTAGGACAACCGTTCGCCGATGATAAACGGATGTTGTTTATACACCCTGTGTACAACAGATATACTTATATCCTGTGCGTAAAGCCCATGGCCTGCAGGCCGTGATTCTATTGAACTGGACCGTACTATGAGATTGATTCACAACAGCCGCCTACCGCAGTTCCGCACTCCGTTTGGCGCTGTGACCACAGGAACTACCGTTGCACTCTCGGTTATTTTGGAGGATGCCGATCCCAACCAGGCAACACTCACCTTGCGTACCTGGGTCGATGAAGTCGGCGAGACCCTGATTCCGATGGAGCACGAAGGCGATGGCATTTTTACCGGCGAGCTCAAATGCACTGAACCGTGTCTTGTGTGGTACAGCTTTATATGCAATATCGAGGGCCAGCCCGAGGTTCGCCTGGGCGCGCCCCAGGGCCGCACCGGCGGCGAGGGCGTAACCTACGACTACGCCGAGGTGCCGTCCTTCCAGATTACCGTCTACAAGCACCGCGAGAACCGCCCCACCTGGTACGAGCGTGGCATGGTCTACCAGATCTTCCCCGACCGCTACGCCCGCGACGAGCATTGGCGCGAGCGCACAATGGCCCAACTCGAAAAACCGCGCAAGGGCATTCAGCGCCGGATGGTCGAGGACTGGAACGAGCCGCCCGTGTACGAGCGCGCCGAGGACGGCTCCATCAAGACCTGGGACTTCTACGGCGGCTCGCTCAAGGGCATCCAGGAAGACCTGCCCCGCATCGCCGAGCTAGGCTTTACGGCCATCTACCTCAACCCCATTTTCGAAGCCGCAAGCAACCACCGCTACGACACGGCCGACTACACCAAGATCGACCCGATCCTGGGCACCGAGCAGGACTTTACCGAGCTGTGCCAGGCGGCCGAGAAGCTGGGCATCTCCATCATCCTGGACGGCGTCTTCAACCACACGGGCGACGACTCGATCTATTTCAACCGCTACGGCAACTACCCCGGCGTGGGTGCCTGGCAGAGCGAGGATTCTCCGTGGCGCGATGCGTTTACCTTCCACGAGGACGGCTCGTACGACTGCTGGTGGGGCGTGGGCAACATGCCAGCCATCAATGAGAAGTCCAAGCTGGTGCGCGAGAGGCTTCTGGGCAAGGACGGCGTGATCCGCAAATGGCTGCGCGCCGGTGCCCATGGTTGGCGCCTGGACGTCGCCGACGAGCTTTCCGACGACTTCCTGGCCGAGATCAAGAAGGCCGTACTTGCCGAAAAGCCCGACGCACTGTTGCTCGGCGAAGTCTGGGAAGACGCTTCCAACAAGATTAGCTATGGCCATCTGCGCCGCTACCTGCAGGGCTCCGAGCTGGACTCTGCTATGGATTACCCCTTCCGCGACATGGTCATCGGCTTTTTGATGGGCTACAAGAACGCCTATCAGGCTGCCGAGGACATCGAGACCCTCCGCGAGAACTACCCACGCGAGGCATTGTCCTGCGCGCTCAATCTGCTTTCGAGCCATGACCGTCCGCGCATTATATCGGTGCTCGGCGGCGGCCCCGACGAGTCGCAGCTGCCCGAGTGTGAGCGCAGCAAATGGCGCCTGGACGAGAACTCGATGGGACTGGCCAAGAGCCGCTTTTGGCTCGCCACGCTCATGCAGATGACCTTCCCCGGTGTGCCTTCGATCTACTACGGCGACGAGTACGGCCTGGAGGGCCTTACCGACCCGGGCAACCGCCGCACTCTGCCGACCAAGGACCAACTGCACGACTTCGACACGCTGGCTATTGTCAAGAACGCCTCCGCCGTACGCCGCGCGCTGCCATTTATGATCGACGGCGAGATCAAGGCCTTCGCACTCAACGACGAGGTACTGGCATACAACCGAACGGGCAAGAATGGCGAGTCCGCGACGGTTATCATCAACCGCAGCCTGCGCAATTCGCACCGCGTGACGATTCCGGCGCTCGACGAATGTGCGAGTGATGTGATCAGCGGTCACGAGTGCGAGATCCACAACGGTACGGTCACGCTCGATCTGTATCCGCTGGGCTCGTCGATCATCTATCACCATGCCGAGCAGCGCCTGCAGGAGCCGCTCGATCACGGCGCGGGCGTCGTGTGCCATATCACCTCGGTGCCCACCGACGACGGCAAGCCGGGCACGATTGGCGTGCCCACGCGTCGCTTTATCGACCACCTGGCCGCTATGGGTATGCGCTACTGGCAGGTTCTGCCTGTCAACCCGACGGACTTCTTCCGCTCCCCTTACGCTGGGCCTTCGGCCTTTGCGGGCAATATCGACCTGCTGCCCGAAAGCCAAGAGGAGCTGGCTTCCGACTTTGAGACTTGGAAGGCCCGCGGCGGCGAGGATGCCGACCCGCTGTACACGGCGTTTAAGCATCGCAACGCCGATTGGCTCGAGAAGTACTGCGTCTACATGGCGGTTAAGAAGCACTTTGAAGGCGAATCGCGTCACGATTGGCCGGCGGATGTCGCGCGCTACAACGAGCATCTGATTGACGACACGCGTTTCCACGACGAGGCAGAGCTGCAGGCGTACATGCAGTACCGTTTTGACCTGGCCTGGTGCGAGCTCATGAACTATGCGCACAAGAAGGGTATCGAGGTTATCGGCGACATTCCTATGTACGTTTCGGACGATTCGGCCGATGCATGGAGCGAGCCCGAGAACTTCTGGCTATCCGATACCGGCAAGGCGATTGAGATTTCTGGCGCGCCCCCCGACAATTTTGCGCCCGAGGGCCAGGTGTGGGGCAACCCCACCTTCCGTTGGGATCACATGAAGGAGAACGGCTACCGCTGGTGGATGGACCGTCTGCGCCGCGCGTTCTCGCTCTACGACCGCGTGCGCCTGGACCACTTCCTGGGATTCCACAGCTACTTTAGCATTCCCGCCGGTAAGGCCTGTGCCGACGGGCGCTGGTTGGCGGGCCCGGGCAAGGACCTGTTCCAGACTGCCTATGACGAGCTGGGGCCACTCAACTTTATCGCCGAGGACCTGGGCTACCTGACGCCCGGCGTTCGCGCCATGGATTCGACCTGCGGTTTCCCCGGCATGGACGTGCTGGAGTTTAGCGATTACGACGTCCGTTGCGGTGTGCATCCCACGCCGGGAAAGATTCTGTACACCTCGACGCACGACACGTCGACGCTCGCCGGTTGGTGCACGCGCTCCTTTGCGGGCGGCGACGAGCCGAGCGGTGTTGAGGTGGCGGCCAAGCTGATGGGCGACGCACTGGCAAGCGACGCTCCCCTGGTGATGATGCCGCTGCAGGATATCCTGGGGCTTGGCGACGACTCGCGCATGAACGTGCCGGGCGTGGCCACGGGCAACTGGACGTGGCAGGCTGACGAGGCCGACGTCGCGGCCGCCGAGGGCAAAACTGCACAGCTCCTGCGCAGCACCCATAGATTCTGGGGAGAGGCGTGATAAAACCCCCGATATAGGGTACAGTTACAAACGTTTGAATTTTTGCGGGCAGAGCGATCTGCCCGCTTTGTGCTGAAAAGGAAGTATTATGGCGCGCTACGATTACAAGTGCTCGAGCTGCGGCAACGTGTTTGAGGTTGAGCATCCCATGTCCGAGACCCCCGAGGTCGTGTGCCCGAGCTGCGGCGCTCCGGCATCCAAGACGTTCTCGGCCAGTGGCATCAAGTTTGAGGGCAGCGGTTTCTACAACACCGACCAGCGAAGCGGCGGCTCCAGCACCAACGCCACCAGTGGCTGCTGCGCCAATTGCCCGCACAACCACTAGAGACAAGCGGTCCCGACACCCAGGTTTCCTTATGAGTTGCGGTGAAATAGTTCCTGAATCAGCCCATCCAACGGCCAAACAGGAACTATTTCACCGCAACTTTTCTTTAGATCGGATTTCGGGCTGATACTAAGTTTGTAACATTTCAAAACTCTACCGGATTACGGGGCTGAATCGACAACCTCTATCCATTCCGGTAATTTGCAAATTGCAACAAGCCATCTACCTGCGATTTTGTTTAGGCCATTTTTGCTGTGGTCGGGCATCACCAATCTAGCCCCGTAATCCGCCCTACTTTTGATAACAGCAAGCATGAAACGGGGCTATTTTTCCCACTCTTTACCGCTATTGCGATCTCCACTCGCACGACCTTCTGAGTTGCGGTGAAATAAGGACTATTTGGCGGGTAGATGTCGCTATTCAATCCCTATTTCACCGCAACTTAGTAGTTACTTGTGGATCAGGCGGGCGCAGAAGTGACCGTCGTAGGAGTCGGCGTTTACGGGGACGCTTTGGAAGAGGCCTCGATCGTTCTGGCGTACGGATACGAGCTTCTTGGCCTGGTCGTACTCGGGAAGCTGCAGAATCTGGGCTTCGGAGAGCGGCGCCACGGTAAAGCCGGCGCCCTCGGGAGAGGCCAGGAAGGCATCCACGACCTGCGTGTTCTCTTCATCAAAAACCGAGCAAGTGGCATAGATAAGCTCACCGCCGGCAGCCACGCGCGCGGCTGCTTCCTTGAGCATCGTCAGCTGTAGCTTGGGCAGCTCAGTCGTAACGTCGTTCTCGGTCAGACGCCACGGTATCTCGGGATGCCGGCGCATGGTG
Source organism: uncultured Collinsella sp. (assembly GCA_900541745.1). Lineage (GTDB taxonomy): Bacteria > Actinomycetota > Coriobacteriia > Coriobacteriales > Coriobacteriaceae > Collinsella. Next base: position 31,831 of record UQLA01000018.1, read on the forward strand.
CCGGTGCCAGAGCACGGCGCATCGATAAACACCGTGTCGAACAGGGCGGGCTCGCCGAGCATGGCATCAAAGGACGTAAGCACCTCGTTGAGCTCGCAGGCATCGCCCGACACCGTACGAACACCCGTTATACCCGCCTTATGCAGGCGCGCGAGATTCTGATCGCACTTGCGATCGTGCAGATCGAGTGCGGTATGCTGACGCTCGTACCCGGCACGCTTGGCCTGGCACATCATCACATAGGTCTTGGTGCCGCGACCGGCGCCGATCTCTAGGCAACGACCGGGACGTGTCGCGGCAGTAGCGATAAGCTGGGCGTTGAGGTCCGAGGCAACCGCGGCAGCACGCTCAAACACGCCCGATGCAACCGTGACCTGCGCATCGACCGGAGCATGGCAGCCCGGGAAGACAGGCGCAACGAGCTGCGAGATATACGGGTCGGCCTTGGTCGCATACGCATTCTCGTGCAGTGCAAGCGGCGCAGGAGCCAGATTGCCGGCAAAGTTGAGCGCGCCCTCGGGCGTATCGAACGAGGTCATAATTCGAGCGCACAGCCAGCGGGGAAGGCCCATCAAACGCGAAAGGCGAACCAAACGGCGCTCGGACTCATCCACATCGGATGCCGTGGCAAAGTCCTCAACGTTGTCCGCAACCTTGTGCAACACCGCGTTAGCCAGGCCCGCGGCAGACTTAGCACCGATGCGTACCAGCTCAACACCCTGGCTCACGGCAACGCGGCCCGGCGTATGCAGATAGAGCATCTCGAAGGCCGAGATGCGAAGCGCCATGCGCACGCGCGGCGCAACCTTTTTGGGCTTATCCAAAAACTGATCGAGCAACTCATCCAAAATACCCTGCGTGGCGGCAACACCGAGCGCCAAACGCGCGGCAAAAGCGGAATCGCGCTGGTCAATGGCCTTGGCGGAAGCACGGGAAGACAACACGTCGCGTGCGTACATGCCGCGGCGATCGGCCTCCATCAACACATCGAGCGCAAGCTTGCGCGCGGGAGACAACTTGCTCATGACAGTACACCCCACGTAAGGTCGGCACCCTGCAGGCCGGCAGCCCAGGCTGAAGCAGCCATGGCACGCTTGCCATCGGGCTTAACCTCGAGCAGTTCAACCGCGCCATCGGAAAGGCCCAGGTAAACACGCTTGCTCTTGACGGCAACAGTGCCCTCGCCAAGCGACACATCGGCCGGCGCAGCATCGAGCACGCGAACCGACTTGCCGGCAATCACACAACGGGCAGGCGCGGTATCGGACGAAGCGAGCACATGACGCACGCAATCGAGCGCCGCCATCTGCGGATCCAGACGCATCTCCTGCTTGGAAATCTTGGCAGCATGAGTGACGAGCGACTCATCCTGCTCAGTCCAAACAGCCGAGCCATCGGCAAGCGAGGGAAGCGTATCGGCAAGCAACTTACCGCCAAGCTCACCAAGCTCAATGGTCAGCGCCTCGGCATGCTTGCCGGCAACCGACGTAGACGCCTGGGCGCAATAAGCGCCCGTATCCACGCCATGCCCAATGCGCATAATGGAAACGCCAGCAACCTCGTCACCAGCAAGAATGGCACGCTGAATAGGAGCAGCGCCACGCCAACGAGGCAGCAGCGAAGCATGAACATTCACAATACCAAGCGGCGCCATATGCAACACCTCATCAGGCAAAATGCAGCCATAGGCAGCCACACAGAAAATGTCAGCCTGGGCAGCCTGGAGCGCCTCAATAACCTCAGGCGTCATACGATTGGCCTCAACGACCGGCAACCCCAGCTCAAGCGCCTTGGCCTTAACAGGAGACGGCTCAAGCTTCTTACCACGCCCACGAACAGCATCGGGACGAGTAATGACAAGCGCAATCTCATTGCCAGCCTCAACAAGCGAAGTAAGCGAAGGCACAGCGAAATCGGGCGTGCCCATAAACACAATACGCATAAAAGTTAGTCTCCTCTCAACAACGAGCCGAGACGGCTACAAAAAAGCGTTCCAGGTCGCAAACGAACCCAGCCGCAAGAACAGTTCAACAGAAACAAATATACCCAAAACCAAAGAAAGAGCCGCAATAAAAGCAGCTCTTCCAACAAAGCAATTATCTGCGAAGACGCCCCTCCCTGGCCCGACGGCACCCGGGCGAAGAGGAGCACGAAAACGCAGTCCCCTTCCGCCGCAGGGCTTAGGTTATTGCTCCACGCGCAGTTCCGCACGAGCCGAAGAGCACTTAATGTGCTCTTCGTGCGAGCAGGACTGTTTGAGCATGGAGCAAAACCTAAGCCCTGCGGCGGAAGGGGACGGTGGGACCTACTCCGTCTCGCCCGGTCGAGCGCCGCGGGCCAGGGCGTCCTGGTACTCCTTGACTGCCTTGATACGCTGCATGGGCTTAAGACGCTCGAACATGGTGTTGCCGTGCAGGTGATCGATCTCGTGCTGCAAGCACACGCAGAACAGGTCGCCCGTGGCCTCGTAGCGAATCAGGTTGGCATCCAGGTCATACGCCTCGACGACAACGTGATCGGGACGCTCGATCTCGCAGCTAATGCCGGGAATGGACAGGCAGCCCTCGCTAAACGGCACCAGATGGTCGCTCTGCTCAACAATGACAGGGTTGATGAGCACATACGGGTCATAGTCGTTCTTGTCGCTGTAATCGCAGTCGATGGTGACGAGCTGAACGAGCTCACCGATCTGCGGGGCGGCTAGGCCGCAACCGCCGTTGTCGAACATCATCTTCTTCATCTTCTCGGCAAGCGCCTCGATCGCCGGGGTAATCTCCTCGATGACGGCGCACTCCTGGCGCAGACGAGGGTCGGGCGACAGTACGATTCCGTTGGCTTCCATGGCCATCCTTTCGGGTTGTTACATCAAATCATAGGCGTCGACGTCAACGCTCACGCTCACGCCGCGCACGGAGCCCACCTCTTTGAGGCAGGCGTCGATATCATCAGAGACATGGTACCCTACCGGCGACTTTACAAGCAGATGGAAGCGGTAACGATCCTTGGCTCTCTCGATTACACACGAAGCCGGACCAAGCACCTGAGGCACGGCGCTCCCCGCCCGCAAAAAGTCGGGCGCGGCGGCATGCCAACGACGCTTGAGGAGCTTCGCGATGCGACCGATGTAGTCCCGCGCGTCATCCGCGTTCGTCGACCATACCAAGATGTTGGCCAGGCGCACGAAGGGCGGATACAGGGCGTCGCGGCGCTGGTCCAGGTCGTAGTCGGTAAAGATCGAACGGTCGTGCTCGGCGACGGAGCGAATGACCGGGTCCTCGGGCAGATAGGTCTGGATGATAACCTCGCCGGGGCGATCGCCGCGGCCGGCGCGGCCCGCAACCTGCTCCAGCAGATCGTAGGCGCGCTCCCCTGCTCTAAAATCGGGCAGCTTCAGCGCAAAGTCGGCATTGACCACGCCCACGAGCGTGACCTCGGGAAAGTCGAGACCCTTGGCGATCATCTGGGTGCCCAGCAGCACCGCGCAATCGGCGGCATCGAACTGTTCAAGCAGCTTTTTGTGCGCGTCCTTGCCGCGCGTGGAATCGGCGTCCATGCGAATGATGGCAACGTCGTCGGGCAGCATCTGATGCAGTGCGTCCTCGATCTGCTGCGTGCCCAGCCCCATTTTTGCCAGGTAGCGGCTGCCGCACTTGGGACAACGACTCGTGGGCGCCGGATAGGGCTGCACGCGCCAGGACGATCCGCAGGTGTGGCACTGCAGCGTGTGCGTGCGCTCGTGGTACGTGAGCGCGGTAGAGCAGTGGTTGCAGGTGGGGACGCAACCGCACTCGCGGCACATCAAAAACGGCGCAAAGCCGCGGCGGTTATGCAGCAGTACAGCCTTCTCGCGGCGCTCGACTACGCGCTCCAGGCCTTCCATCAGCGGTTTAGAGAACATGGAGCGACTGCCGTGTGCGAACTCGCGGCGCAGATCGGCAATGCGAACCGTAGGCAACACGGCGTGCCCCGGGCGCTCGGGCATCTCGACGCGCGTCCAGGTGGAGCCGCCGTACGTGCCGCGGCGGCAGCGGTCGAGGGCCTCAGCCGAGGGCGTGGCGGAGCCCAGTACGAGCGGGCACCGATAGCGGCGCGCCATCTCGGCAGCCACCTCGCGCGCATGGTAGCGTGGGCTGGAACCCTGCTTGTAGCTGGTCTCGTGCTCCTCGTCGATGATGATGAGGCCAAGATCGCTGAGCGGGCAAAAGAGCGCCGAGCGGGCGCCCACGACCACGCGCGCGGCACCGCTGGCGACCATATCCCACTGGTCCAGACGCTCGCCAGCAGAAAGACGCGAATGGAACACAGCGACCGTCTCGCCAAAGCGCGAGCGGAAGCGGCCGACGGTCTGGGCCGTCAGCGAGATCTCGGGCACGAGTATGCAGGCCGAACGGCCGGCCGCCAGCACGCGCTCAATCGCCGAGAGGTAAACCTCGGTTTTACCGGACCCGGTGACGCCGTCGACCAGTACCACATCACCGTGAGCGTCCAGGCGTGCGCGCTCAATCTGCGCGAGGGCTTGCCGTTGGCCATTCGTAAGTGCGACCGGGGCCTTGCCGCTCGCCGAGGACAGCGTAGTCTGCTCGCTGCAGCCACGCCAGGCACGACGCTCCTCCACCACGACGACGCCGCGTTTTTCGAGCGCTTTAATAGTCGCCGACATGCTGTTGTAGAGCAGGTTGAGGTCGCGCGTCGTGACCGGGCCACATTGGAGTGCCTCGATGAGCTGACGCTGACGGACCGCGGTCTTGGGCGGCGTGTAGTCGAAACCCTCGGGCGTGAGCATGACCCAGCGGTTTTGGATGGGCTTGACGGCGGGGCGCTCAACGGTCCACACGCCGTCATCGCCCTTGACCACGCGCGGGCTTCCACCCGGTGGCAAGAACAGGCGCAGGCACTCGGAAAGCGTTGCGACGTACTCGCGGCTCATCCAGCGTGCGATACGGGCGGCTTCGGCGGTAAAGAGCGGCTTGCTGAGGATAGCCTCGATAGGCTTGATGCGCGCGGGATCGAGAGCGTCGCTGCCTTGCAGTTCGGCCAGCTCGGGCGCGATGTCGACAATGTAGCCCGCGGCCGCACGGTTGCCAAAATGGACTAGAACGGTGGAGCCGATCTGGGCATCGTTGGCGAGTGTCTGCTGAATGCCGTAGGCAAACGGCTCGGACAGCGCACGGGTCGGGATGTCGAGAACCACGCTCGCGTAGGCGGCGACGGGCTCAGGTGCGGGCTCGGGCTGCGCCGGGGCGGCAGCAGGGGCCGCGGACTTCGGAGCTTCCTTAGGTTCCGGCGAACCAAACAGCGACAGTTGCTCGGCCATGGCCCCAGCACCTCCTATCCCATTCGTCTTTAGAAACAAGAGCCCCGCTCGGGTGAACGGGGCTCGGATACAAGCGTTTACGCAGCTGCTACAGCGCCATCGTGCGGGCGCGGTCGATGCGCGCCAGGCAGTCGTCGCGGCCGACGAGCGCCATGGTCTCGCCCAGCGGGGGGCTCACCATGTTGCCGCAGACGGCGACGCGCACGGCCTGGAACACCACGCGCTTCTTGAGGTCCATCTGCTCGGGCAGCGGCTCAAGCGCGGCGTCGATGTTCGCGGCCGTCCACTCATCCACGCCCTCGAGCGCGGCCTTGGCGGCGTCCAAAATAGCGCCCATGCCCTCCTTGGCCAGGCCCTTGTTGACAGACTTCTCGTCATACTCGAGCGTCTCGGCCGTAGCAAAGATGGGAGCGGCGATGGTCACGGCGTCGGCCGGCATCTTGGTGCGCGGCTTGACGATGGCGGCAAGCGCATCGATCCAATCCTCGCCGTACTCGACATTACCCTCGATGAGACCCGCCTCGTGCAGCTCGGGGACCATGATCTCGTCGGCAAACTGAGCATCGGACATGCCGTTGATGTACTCGGCATTGACCCAATCGAGCTTCTTGGGGTCGAAGGTCGCCGGGTTCTTGGAGATGCGGTCGAGCGAGAACTTGCTGGCCAGGACATCGCGCGGGATGATCGTGGTCTCTCCGTCGAGCGACCAGCCGAGCAGCGCCAGGTAGTTGACGAAGGCGTCGGACAGATAACCGGCGTCGCGGTACTCCTCCACCGAGGTGGCGCCATGGCGCTTGGAGAGCTTCTTGCCGTCGGCGCCCAGAATCATGGAGATGTGGGCGAACGTAGGCACGGGCGCGCCGAGGGCCTCGTAAACCATGACCTGGCGCGGGGTGTTGGACAGATGGTCGTCGCCGCGGATGACGTGGGTGATCTTCATCATGGCGTCGTCGACGACGGTCGCGAAGTTATACGTGGGCGTGCCGTCGGAGCGGAAGATGACAAAGTCGTCGAGCTCCTTGGCATCAAAGGTCACCTCGCCGTGGACGGCGTCGTGGATGACGACGTCGCCGCGGTCCTCGGGCACCTTGATACGCAGAACGTAGGACTCGCCGGCCTCGATGCGGCGACGGGCCTCCTCGGGATCAAGATCGCGGCAGCGGCGCTGATAGCCCTGGAAGGGGTCCTTGCGCTCCTGGGCGGCCTTGCGATCGGCGTCGAGTTGCTCCTTGGTGCAGAAGCAGGGATAGGCCTTGCCCTCGTCCCAGAGCTTCTGGGCGGCCTGCTTGTACAGGTCCAGGCGCTCGGTCTGTGCGTAGGGGCCAAAGTCGCCGCCCACCTCGGGACCCTCGTCCCAGTCCAAGCCCAGCCAACGCATGGCGCGCAGGATGATCTGCGTGTTCTCGTCGGTGGAGCGGGTGGGGTCGGTGTCGTCGATGCGCAGGATGAACGTGCCGCCGTTTGCGCGGGCGAAAGCCCAGTTATAGATAGCGGTGCGGGCGCCGCCGATGTGCAGCTTGCCCGTGGGTGAGGGTGCAAAGCGGACGCGAACGTCTGATGCCATGGAAATCTCCTCGATTGCAGGATGGATGTCTAACCGCATCAGTATAAAGCAACAAAGCAACCTCCGCACAAAGGGCACCGACCTACTCATTGGGGACAGACTTAAATGACTAGTCGTTGGGGACGTTCTTAAACGACTAGTCGTTGGGGACACTCTTCGAAGTTGTCTGAAGAGTGTCCCAAGTGCCGCCTAAGGCTGGTCATTTAAGTCTGTCCCCAATGAGTAGGTGCGGAAAGGGTGTGAATATTCGATTAACGCGATATGATGTGCCCTTGCATATAGAGCTCGGCGGAATGGTAACGGTCGCCGGGACACGTTTTTGAAAGGACAATCATGTCAGAAGAACTTCGTTCCATCCCACCCCAACACGGGTCCTTTGTATTTACGTCGGAGTCGGTGACCGAAGGTCATCCCGATAAGATCGCCGACCAGATCAGCGACGCCGTCCTCGACGCAATCCTCGCCAAAGAAATAGAGCTGCAGGAGCAGGGCTACATTGCGCCCAACGGCGTGCCCGCCAACGTTGAGAACGTCCGCTGCGCCTGCGAGACCCTCGTAACCACCGGCACCGTGATCGTTGCCGGCGAGATCCGCACCCAGGCCTACGTCGACGTGCAGGAAATTGCCCGTGGCGTTATCCGCCGCATTGGCTACAACCGCGCAAAGTTCGGTTTTGACTGCGATACCTGCGGCGTTATGAGCCTCATCCACGAGCAGTCGCCCGATATCGCCCAGGGCGTCGACGAGTCCTTCGAGACCCAGACCGGCGCCACCACCGACCCGATCGACCTGATCGGCGCCGGCGACCAGGGCATGATGTTTGGCTATGCCTCCAACGAGACCAAGACCCTCATGCCCATGCCGCACTACCTGGCGAGCCGCCTGGCCGAGCGCCTGGCCGCCGTGCGCCACGACGGTACCCTGCCCTACCTGCGCCCCGACGGCAAGACCCAGGTCACGGTGCGCTACGAGGACGGCAAGCCCGTCGAGGTCACGACCATCGTCATCTCCACGCAGCACGCCGCCGAGATCGAGGACATGGGCAAGATCAAGGACGACCTCATCGAGCACGTCATCGCCCCCGTCATGGCTGCCGAGAACATGCCGTGGGACAACGCCGACATCTATGTGAACCCCACCGGTCGCTTTGTCGTGGGCGGCCCCATGGGCGACACGGGCCTCACCGGCCGTAAGATCATCGTCGACACCTACGGCGGTTACGGCCGTCACGGCGGCGGTGCCTTTAGCGGCAAGGATTGCACCAAGGTCGACCGCTCCGCCGCATACGCCGCGCGCTGGGTCGCCAAGAACGTGGTAGCCGCCGGACTGGCCGACCGCTGCGAGGTCGAGCTGGCCTACGCAATCGGCGTGTCCAAGCCGCTGTCTATCATGGTCGACACCTTCGGTACCGCGCATGTTGCCGAGGACAAGATCGTCGAGGCCGTTGAGAAGACCTTCGACCTGCGCCCGGGCGCCATCATCCGCGACCTGGACCTGCGTCGACCGATCTACGAGAAGACGGCAGCCTACGGCCACTTCGGCCGCGAAGACGCCGACTTCACCTGGGAGAAGACCGACCGAGTCGAAGAACTCAAAGCAGCCTGCGGCCTGTAAGCTAACCCGAAAAGCTACAACAAAATAAAAACGCACCAATAAGAGGTACCGGAACAACCGGTACCTCTTTTTATTTACACGGTGGTGAAGATGTTTCGATACGCAAGGTAAAACACATCCCTAGCTAATGAATTTTGCCATCTAGCAGCTCCAACCATGTATCCTTAGTCCCGAGGGGCGGGGCATAAGGTCGATCGCGAGTTCCGCACGAGCCGGAGAGCACTTAATGTGCTCTCCGTGCGAGCAGGACTGTCCGAGCAGGCGACCTTATGCCCCGCCCCTCGGGACGACGAGACAAGGCAAAGGAGCAGCCATGGCAGGCAAGCCGCAAACACTAGCTACGACCTCGGCATTCGAGATCTTGGGGCCCGTCATGGTCGGCCCCAGCTCGTCGCACACCGCCGGCGCCCTGCGGTGCGCACAGGTGGCCGCCAGCCTGCTCGAGGGCCGCATCACCAAGGTCACCTTTGGCCTGTGGAATTCCTTCGCCCACACCTACCGCGGCCACGGCACCGACCGCGCGCTCGTCGCGGGCATCCTGGGCCTCGACACGGACGATGAGAATATCAAACAGGCCTTCGACCTCGCACGCGAGCAGGGCCTCGATTATCACTTTGTCATCAAGGGCGACGACGCCTCCCTCCACCCCAACACCGTCGACATCGAGATGGTCGACGACACGGGCGCTACGGCGCAGGTCCGCGGTGAGAGCCTGGGCGGTGGCAAGATGCGCATCAGCCGCATCAACGGCGTCGGCGTCGACATCTCGGGCATGTATTCAACGCTCTTCGTGGCGCACCAGGACGTTCCCGGCGTGCTCGCCGCGCTTACGAACCTGCTTGCCTACGCACACGTCAACATTGCCTTCTGCCGTACCTACCGCACCGAGGTGGGCGGCCAGGCCTACTCCGTCTTTGAGACCGACGGCACGCCCGACGACACCGTCATCCCCATGGTGCGCAAACTCGACAACGTCGGCTACGCCACCTTTATTGAACTCCCCGGCTCGGCATCATCGCTCTCCCCCGGCGTCTCGGCCAAGGAGATCTTCGACGACGGCGAGCAACTGCTCGACGCGTGCGAGGAGCTGGGACTCAGCATCGGCGCCGTCATGGCCATGCGCGAGGCGCGCCTCACCGGCGAGGCCCACGCCGTCGCCGCCATGCGCCGCGTGCTCGACGTCATGCGCGAGGAGACCACGGCCCCCATCGCCAATCCGCAGCGCTCGCTCGGCGGGCTTATCGGCGGCGAGGCCAAGCTCGTTGATGCCACCGGCCGCAACGACCTTAGCTCCAGTTTAATGGGTTCCGTCCAGACCAAAGCCGTGGCCCGCGCCATGGCCGTGCTCGAGCGCTCCGCCACCATGGGTGTGATCGTTGCCGCCCCCACGGCAGGCTCCGCGGGCGTCGTGCCGGGCTGCGTGTTGGCGCTGGCCGAGCACCTGCAGCTCGATGACGAGCAGGTCATGGACGCCCTCTACTGTGCCGCCGCCATCGGTCTCAACCTCACCACGAGCGCCTGCGTCGCCGGTGCCGAGGGCGGCTGCCAGGCCGAGGTGGGAAGTGCTGCCGCCATGGCCGCCGCCGCGCTGGTGCAGATGCTCGGCGGCACCCCCGAGCAGGCACTCGACGCCAGCTCCATCGCGCTGAGCAATCTGCTGGGCCTCGTTTGCGACCCCGTGGGCGGACTGGTCGAGGTGCCGTGCCAAAACCGCAATGCCATCGGCGTGGCCGCGGCCTTCAGCTCGGCCCAGCTCGCGCTCGCAGGCATCAAGAGCCTGGTGCCGTTTGACCAGATGGCGCATGTGATGCTCTCGGTGGGCCACGCCCTGCCGGCAACCCTGCGCGAGACGGCCAAGGGCGGAATCGCTCAAGCCCCGGCAGCGCTTTCTGCCTGCGCCAAATGCGGCGTATGCGGATAGGCTGACTTATCCAAACTGATACTGTTTCCGCACCACAAACAACAGGCTAATCGCTATAATGCAAGCCCAGTTAAAACACGATGAGCAGCAAGGCGAAAATCGAAGGAAATATATACGATGTCGCAAATCGACCGCAGTAACATGATTCCCGATCCGCAACAGCCCAGTAGGCATACGGGCGGCGTCCAATCGCCGCGTCCCATCGCGCCGGCTCACAGCCAACAACACGGCCCGGCCAATGCCTCTCAGCGCCCGAATCAGCGTCAATACCAGCAGCATCAACAATATCAGCAGCGTCCCGCACATGGTGCCGTCCCCAAGCAGGGCCCTTCGCACACTCGCGCGGCAAACAATCGCGGGCCCGCGGACAAGCGTACCGACAAAAGCAGCAAGTCGGGCGGAAAGACGGCCCTCTTTGTCGTCCTCGGCCTTGTCGCAATCGTCTACATCGTAGGCGTCGTGGCGTTCTCGCAAGTCGCTTACCCTAACACTACCATCGCCGGCGTCGACATCTCGCTCTCTAACGCATCTTCAGCAGCCACCAAGGTCAACTCGGCATGGAAGCATTACAAGCTCACCGTATCGGGCGATAACTTTAGCTGGACCTACCAGCCCGAGTCCGACGAGCCCATCGTCGATGGCGAGGAAGCCGCCCACGAGATTATCAGCAAAAACGAGCCGCTGCTGTGGCCATCGCGCCTCATCGCATCACTCGGCGGCAAAACCGATAGCGCTACCAAGAACGACTCGGTCGACTTGGACCAGGACGTCGACCTGTCCATGCTCTCCGATGCCTTTGACCAAAAGCAGTTTGAGGAGGGCCTGGGCAGCGCCATCGACGAGTTCAACGAGGGCCGCTCGGGCACCTTCGAGGCCACCAGCTCCTATGACGAGAAGGCCGGCAAGTTCACCGTTGAGAAGGCCCGTTCCAACGAGAAGCTCAACCGCGAACATGTCATCAAATATGCCGAGATCGAGCTCGCGTCGCTCGCCGAGAACGTTGATATCACCAAGATCGGCAACGACGCCTACGAACCGCTCAACGGTACCCTCACCAACGACCAGATTCAGGCTGCATGCGATGCCGCTAACAACTTCTTGGGCGTCAACGTGACCCTTAAGCTCAACGGCAATGACGCCGGCAAGGTGGACGGCAGCTCGGTGCTGCAGTGGATCAGCTTTGCCGATCCGGCCAATCCCACGCTCGATACGTCGCAGATCAGCAGCTGGGCCGCCGATCTCGCCAACGGCTTTAACACCGTGGGCTCCACCCGCTGGTGGACACGCGCCGACGGTAAGGAGTGCGCTGTCGAGGGCGGCGACTTTGGCTGGTCCATCGACAGCGACACGCTCGCCAAGCAGGTCGAGGACGCTATCAATAACAAGCAGACCGGCGATATCGAGATTTCGTACTCCAAGAAGGCCGACACGTTTACCGCCAAGGGCGAGCCCGATTGGAAGGCCTATATCGACGTCGACCTGTCCGAGCAGCACGCGCGCTATTACGACGAGAACGGCAATATCGTGTGGGAGGCCAACTTTATTTCCGGCAAACCGGGCGAAGACGCCACCCCCGAGGGCGTGTGGCAGATCAACAGCAACGACGGCGCAAGCAAGCTCATCGGTGCCAAAGACCCCGCGACCGGAAAGCCCAAATACGAGAGCCCGGTCAGCTACTGGATGCCGTTCGAGGGCAATATGGTCGGCTTCCACGACGCTACCTGGCAAAACGATTCGAGTTTCGATAGTGCCGAATCGTACAAATGGTGCGGAAGCCACGGCTGCATCAACCTGCGCCTGGCCGATGCAAAGGCGCTCCACGACTGCATCAGCGTCGGCCTGTGCGTGGTCGTGCATTCGTAAGGAATCACGCCTTCGCACAACGGGGAACTGACGCTCCAATCTAACAGTTCCGAAAGATACTGCCATAATGCGCCCGCCTCTCGCGACGGGCGCATATACTTATCGAGGAACTTTCTATAAAGGAGACGCCATGTCGAATGTCCCCACCATCACCCCGGGACCGAATGATACCGAGCGAGCGCCCGAGGGTGCCACCGAAACGCTTCCCCTCATAACAACCGTGCACGCAACACAGCAAAACGACAGCACAAGCGATACAACCGAAATTTCTGACGAAGAGGCCTACGCCAAGCTCAAGGCGAAGCGTGCCGAGCGTCGGCGCAAAAAGCTCATCCGACGCGGCATTGCGGCAGGCGCCGTGGCCGCCATTGTGCTCATCGCCGTTGTCGTGACCTTCGTCATCAACGCACGGCCCGCAGGCAACAACGGGCCGGTGACCGACATGGTCACCGAGGGCACGTTTACGACCACCGTCGAGGCTAAAGGCCAGCTCAAGCCCATCTCGGCTTCGGTGGTCTCCCCTTCTGTCGACGGCACGGTGGCGTCGATCAACGTGCAAGCCGGCCAGTCCGTCAACGAGGGCGACGTGCTCATGACCATTAAAAACGACGAGCTCGATCGCAACGTTGCGGAGGCACAGCGCGCGGTGGCAGCGGCACAGGAAGACCTCGCCAACGCACAGAAAGCGGCAGCCGCCGCCCAAGCCGCTCCGGCGACTGACGCAGAAGCGGCAGGCGCGAATGGCGCCAGCGGCGCCGCCGACACGAGTGTCGTCTCGAGCGCCCAACGCAACCTGGCCTCGGCCCAGGCGGCCCTGGACCAGGCCAACGCCAAAGCCGCCGAGCGCACCGTGACCGCGCCCAGCTCGGGCAGCATCGTCGAGCTCAACGCCAAGGTCGGCGCCACGGTGACGGGCGGCATGATTATGGGCGAAGGCGATACGAGCGGCGGCAAGCAGTGCATGCAGATCGCCGACCTCTCCAAGATGAAGGTCACCGTTCAGGTGGGTGAAAAGGATATCGCCAAGATCGCCGTGGGCCAGAGCGCCAACGTTACCTATCCGGCCTTTCCCGATATCGTGAGCCAGGGAACGGTCACCGCAATCGCTTCGGTGGCAAACTCCGACGCTAACGGCGGCGGCAGCGTGACCTTTAACGTCGATATTTTGATTGATGCGCCCGACGCGCGCCTCAAGCCGGGCATGACCGCCGAGGTCTCGGTGGTAACCGAACAGCTCGACGATGTGGTGATGGTGCCGACGATGGCCCTGATGACCGAGGATGGCGAGCATTATTACGTCAACGTGGCAACCGACGGCGAAGGCAAACAGACCCGACGCGTCAAGTTGACCGTCGTGACGCAAAACGATAACGACGCCGTGGTCGGCAAAACGCAGGTCAAGCGCGACGACCAGGGCAACGAGATCAACGCGGACGTGCCGGTCACCAAGCTGCGCGACGGCGACACCCTTATCGTGGACACTGGCGAAGGCATGACGGCCGACGGCGGCGACTCTGGCAGTATGTCTGCCGATGAGGGCATGTAATGCGTCCCGTCATCGACATCCGCAACGTGCATCGCATTTTTGAGAGCGAGGCCGGCTGCGCCCATATCCTGCACAACGTGAACCTAGCAGTGAATCCCGGCGAATTCGTGGCCATTACCGGCCCATCGGGCTCGGGCAAGTCAACGCTCATGAACATCCTGGGCTGCCTGGACAAGCCGACGGCAGGCGATTATTACCTGCAGGGCCTAAACGTGGCGGAGCTCGACGATGACGAGCTCACCGAAGTCCGAGCCCTGAGCATCGGCTTTGTCTTTCAGAGCTTTAACCTGCTGCCGCGCCTATCGGTCATCGAAAACGTCATGCTGCCGCTTTCGTACACCAACGTGCCGCGGGCTCAGCGTGAGATGCGCGCCGTCCATGCGCTGCAAGCCGTCACGCTGCCGGTCGACCACTGGGACCACCGCATCTCCGAGCTCTCGGGCGGGCAGATGCAGAGAGTTGCCATCGCGCGCTCCCTCGTCAACGACCCGCCCATCATCCTGGCGGATGAGCCGACGGGAAACCTGGACTCCGCCACCGGAGCACTCGTGATGGAAGCCTTCCACAAACTTCAGGAACGCGGCAAGACCATCGTGCTCATCACGCATGATCCCGGTATCGCCGCCGAGGCCGACCGTGCCGTAACAATTCGCGACGGCCGGATTCACGACGGCGCGTACATCGCGCACGCGCCGCAGACCCTGCGCGGCGCCATTGATAACCTGCCCATGATTTACGCAGACGCCAATCCGACGAAAGGAGTGAAGGCATGAGCACGCGCGACCTCATCCAAGAAGCCCTTCACTCCCTCGAGGCTAACAAGGGACGCAGCCTACTCACCATCCTGGGCATCGTCATTGGCATCGCCTCCGTCATTGCCATGACCTCGCTTATCGGCGGTATCCAAAACAGCCTGGTCAACAGCCTGGGCCTCAACGCAGCGCGTATGATGCAGATCTATTCGTCGCAAGAGCTCACCGAATCGGACGTTGAGAAGCTTCGCAAGATGGTGCCGCAGATCAAGCAGATCGGCATCGTGGACAGCGCCTATACCGAGTACAAGGCCGGTGACAAAAGCTATACCGTCATGGCGCAGGGTGTCGACAGCGACATGCTCGACGCCGTGGGTGCCAGCAAGCTCGTCGCGGGACGCACCTACACCCAGGCCGAGTCCCAATCTGGCGCACGCGTGGCGCTCATCAGCCGTGGCGGCGCCGATCAGCTGTACGGCAACGAGCAGGACGCGGTGGGCAAGACCATTAAGGTTTCCAACGGCGAGGTGCAGATTGTCGGTGTTATCGACGGCGGCAGCGACTCCATGGGCTCGCTCACGCTATACATGCCGCGCGAGACCATCTCGGCCCTCTTTGGCGACGAGAACGCGTCGTTTCCCAGCGTAACGGCGCTCGCCACCGAGGGCACCGATATGGATGAGCTCTGCAAGACGATTGAATCCAAAGTGCGCGGAATGAAGGGCATCGCGGACGACGACGAATATGCCAGCGTATCGGCGACCTCAATGAAAAGCGCCATCGACGCCCTCAATTCCTTTATGGGCGCGTTCTCACTCATCATGGGCGCCGTTGCCAGCATTTCGCTGCTCGTGGGCGGTATCGGCATCATGAATATGATGCTCACCAATGTGACCGAGCGTATCCGCGAGATCGGGATTCGTCGAGCTTTGGGTGCCAGCCGTCGCGATATCACCGCGCAGTTTTTGGCCGAGTCCTCAGCGCTGTGCGTCACCGGTGGCCTGCTGGGTGTCCTGATTGGCTATCTGCTTGCCTGGGGGCTCACGTTCTTTGCCGCCAACTCGGGCATTATGAGCGAGTTTGGAGCTACCGGGACGATCACGCCGAGCTTCTCCATTACGACAGTGTTAATCGCGTTTGCCGTATCGGTTGGCATCGGCGTGATCTTTGGCTTCTACCCCGCCCGCCGCGCCGCAAAGCTCGACCCCGTCGAGTGCCTCCGCTACCAGTAAGCCAACACCAGATAAGTTGCGGTGAAATAGAGACTGTTTATACTGCTAAAAGGCCATATCTGACCCTATTTCACCGCAACTTAGATAGCGTCAGGTATAACGCTTCACCCCAAATCAAATTGATTCGTTGAATAGACACATTGCAAATCTTTATACTTCGTTTAATCCACAAGTGGGTATTATCACACACAAAGCACACGTGAAAGGATATACCCATGTCGCTTACACAGTCAGCAGAGCGTGCAGCGCTCAACAAGCTCATCGATTATCTCGACGACAACCCGAAAGAAAACATCGACAAAATCATGGACCTCGTAAACAAACTGGTCCCCAATCGCGTATTTCCCGTACAGCGCGAGGCGTTTACCAACGTCATCAAGAGTCGCGGCAATTGGTATGACCTGATCATGCGCATCTTCGACCTCAATCCCAAAATGCGCACCAAGTTGCTCAAGGCGCTTATAATCGACGGCAACCTGCTGGCTTGGCCCCAACAGGAAAAGAACCGCGAGAAATACCAGTGCAATATTCCGTGGGCCATCCTGCTCGACCCCACAAGTGCCTGTAACCTGCATTGCACGGGCTGCTGGGCCGCCGAGTATGGCTATAAGCAGAATCTGTCCTTCGATGACATCGACTCCATCGTGACGCAGGGCAAAGAGCTCGGCACGCACATCTACATCTATACCGGCGGCGAGCCGCTCGTCCGCAAGCACGACCTGATCAGAATTTGCGAGAAACATCAGGACTGCGTGTTTCTCTGCTTCACCAATTCCACGCTCATCGACGAGGCGTTCTGTGACGACATGATCCGCGTTGCAAACTTTGTCCCTGCCATCAGCGCCGAGGGCAACGAGCACACCACCAACGCCCGCCGTGGCGAGGGTACGTACGAAAAAATCGAACACGCCATGAAACTTTTGCGTGAGCGAAAACTGCCGTTTGGAATCTCGACGTGCTGGACCAGCGCCAACGCCGATACCGTCGCCACCGAGGAAAACATGGACTGGATGATTCGCGAGGGCGCGCTCTTCTGCTGGTATTTCTACTTTATGCCGGTCGGCCGCAATGCCACCAACGAGCTTATGCCCACGCCTGAGCAGCGCGAACACATGTATCATTTTGTTCGCGAGATGCGAGAGAAAAAGCCTCTCTTTACCCTCGATTTCCAAAATGACGGTGAGTTCGTGGGCGGCTGTATCGCCGGCGGGCGACGCTACCTACATATCAACGCGACGGGAGACGTGGAGCCGTGCGTTTTCATTCACTACTCCAATGCCAATATCCACGACGTAAGCCTGCTCGACGCACTTCGCTCTCCCCTCTTTATGAAGTATTACGAAGGCCAGCCTTTTAACGACAACTACCTCAAGCCTTGCCCCATGCTCGAGAACCCCGATGTGCTGCCCAAAATAGTCGCAGAGGCAGGCGCCATGAGCACCGACTTGGTAGAGAAGGAGTCTCCCGAACAACTGCGTGAGAAGACCCGTGCCGCCGCCAAAGCTTGGTCATCCGTGGCAGAGCGCATTTGGAACGACCCCAAAGATCCGCTCTACACCAAGCGCCATGACGATATGACACAGGGCATGGCCGATAGCGATATGCACAAGTTTGAAAAGCAGGGCCGCAAGCTTAAATCAAACTGCTAGTAGCACATCATCGATAGAATACAAACGCGCGGGCGCCTCAAGGCATTTTGGGGCGCCCGCGCCATATATGACATATATCCCCTAAGTTGCGGTGAAATAGTGTCTGATTATGCCTTCTACCAGCAAAAACAGACACTATTTCACCGCAACTCATTAAGGGTCTGATGGAAGCAGTTGCCAACAGAAGGTCTATTCCAAGCGAGACTCCAGGCTCGACAGGCCATTAAGAGTCAAGTCGTTGGCGACCGCCGAGACGCGCTCGATGGGAACCGAGCCGTCGGACAAAGCCCACGCGCGATAGATGCCGATAATACCAGACAGCAAAAACGCCAGGTAGTAATCGAACATCTCGTCCTTTAGGCCCTCGGGCAGCAGATTGCGCTCGGCGATCTCGTGCTCGAGCGGCACGCGCAAACGCGTCATAAAATCGTCGAGCGGGATGTTTTCAATCAGTTGGCGATTGAGCACGAGGTTATTGCAAAGCGCCTCGTTGATGGTCTTAAAAAACGTTGCCGCCGCTCCGAGGGCGCGCTCGTTCGTGTCGCCGTCCATGGAAGCAAGCGTTTTCTCGACCGAGTCGGCAATCATCTCCACCACATCAACGGCTATGGCATCGAGCAGGCCGTCAACCGTACCGAAGTGTACGTAAAAGGTCTTGCGGTCGACATTTGCCTCACGCGCGATAGCACTCACCGTAATGTCGGCAAGCGGCTTATCCATCAACAGGCGCTCAAATGCAGAAAGGATGGCATTGCGACTGCGAACGATGCGGCGGTCGAGGCGCGGTTTGCTGGTGGCCATGGACGTGTCCCTTCAGAATGCGAGCATTCATCAACAGATGAGAGTTAATCTACGTAAGAGGATTATCCCCCATCCGGCACAAAAATGCCCGGCAACATGAAGAACGCACGACCAACTATTACGCCTTAGGGTGTTTCTTTTTGTTCAAAGCAGCCGGGGACACACGGATGCCGTCGCCTGTCTGGCGCACATAGGCCTTATGCGCTGGTTTGGCGGCCCCAGAAGCCTTCTGAGCATGCTGATTGGGATCCACGGTAACCGCATTCACGGGATGGGGCTTTGCAGGCTTAGAGGACGCCTGAGGCGTTCGTCCGAGCTTGCGCATCAGGCGATCCCAGCGTGCATGGATACTCTCGTTGTGAGCGCTCTTAAGGCCCAGCAGGGGCGCGGCCAAAATAGTCGGCGCAATAAACGTAATGAGGCGCCACAGCAGATAACCGGCGGTCGACGCCGATCCAAAGAAATGACCCAGGAACAGCGCAAAGCCACCCTCAGCGCCGCCGGTGCCACCGGGCAGCGGAACAGCAGAGCTCAGGAGCTGAACAAACGCACTCGCGGCCATGACCGAGAAAAAGTCGACTTCGTGGTGGCCAAAGGCAAGCATCAAGAAATACGGCACGAGATAGAAAAACGCGAGCTGCAACATGGTGATGACCACCGTGAGCAGCATGGACGAAAAGTGACCGGCCGAAAGCTTGAACTTCTCGGAGAACGAGTAGATTTCGCCGTCGACAAACGTACGCCAGCCCTCGATCTTGGTGGCCGAGACGCCCATTCGCTCGAGCCAATTGATGATGCAGTGCGCGACGCGCGTGACGGTCTTGGGCATGAGCGCGACGGCAAAGATGCCAAGCAGAATGCAGCAGTGACCGCCAAAGCTAAAGACGCACAGCAACGTCATGTCGCCATAGCGCTCGGCGAAAAACGGCATGCGGGCAAGTAGCAGAATGGCGCCCCAGGCAACGAGGCCAAACTGATACACGATAAAGCGCGTGAACTGCGTGGCACCGGCCTCGCCGACGTTTTGGCCTGCCTTGGTCAGGCGGTAGATCTGAGCAGGCGTGGAGCCCATCATCATGGGCGTCAGGTTGCCAAAGAAGATACCGCTCGCCTCGACCGAGATCAGGTCGCGAATGCCGACGGGCGAATTGGGGTCGAGCCAGACAGCAATCGCGTACGCCACGATGCCAAAGAACAGGTACAGGAACATGCAGAAGCATGCAGCAACGAGCCACGGCGCCTGGACGCTCGACATGGCAGCCCAGAACTGACCCATCTGACCGGTCACAATCAGATAAACGATATAGCCAACCAGCACGACGCCGATAAAAATGGCACCGCGACGTGCACCCTTGTTGTCATCGCCGCCCGAGGACTCAACCTCGACCTGGGGCTTAGAAGTATGCTGAGAGGACTCCTTCATGAGGCTCCTTCTGACCGTTCAAATATCTTGCATATTGTACCCGCAAGGGCCACAAGCAGAACGTAAAGCTATGGGCCAAATGGGAATTGCAGATGGTTTGTTCGGAAATAAAAAACCCGGACTTCCATGAGAAGTCCGGGTCTCAGATTCATGGTAGCCCGTACCAGATTCGAACTGGTGATCTCCGCCTTGAGAGGGCGGCGTCC
>UQLA01000019.1 GCA_900541745.1 uncultured Collinsella sp.
CGTAGCGGGTGGTTTAAAGCTGGCCGCTGCGCGGCCAGCGGACTAAAGTCTTGAACAAAACGGGCGCCCACCGTAGCGGGCACCCGTAAAGGCAAGATATGATGAACACACCAGACAGACGCATCCAATAAGTTAATTAGCCCCGTGACCCATCTCGACAACCTTGGTCAGCGATCCAAACATGCCTTCGTCGGCCACGAGCTGCGCCTCGGCACGCTGCAGCTGAACGGCAACGGCGGCAGGGGCGGTACCGCCCTCGGTCGTGCGCGCGGCGACAATCGACGGGATGTCGAGCGCCTCGGTAATGTCGCGCTCAAAGAGCGGGCTTGCCTCCTGGAACACCTCAAACGGCAGGTCCTCAAGATTGCAGCCGCGCTTCTCGCACATCAGGACCAGATGGCCCACCACGGCATGTGCCTCGCGGAACGGCAGGCCACGCTTGGCCAGGTAATCAGCAACATCGGTAGCGGCAAGGTGCCCCACGCCGCACTCGCGCGCCATGGCATCCTCGTTGACGGTCCAAGTCGAAATCATACCAGCCATAACGGACAGGCACTGCATGAGCGTGTGAGCGGTATCGAGCGCGCCCTCCTTGTCCTCCTGCAAGTCCTTGTTATAAGCAAGCGGCAGACCCTTCATGGTCACGAGCAGCTGCACCAGGTTGCCATAGACTCGGCCACTCTTGCCGCGGATAAGCTCGGCAAAGTCGGGGTTCTTCTTCTGCGGCATGATAGACGAGCCAGTGGAGTAGGAGTCTGAAAGCGTGATAAAGCCAAATTCGGAGCTCGACCACAGCACGATCTCCTCGGAAAGACGCGACAGGTGCATCGCCATGACGGAGCCGGCGTAATGCAGATCGAGCAGGAAATCACGGTCGGAAACCGCATCGAGCGAGTTGGGGATCACGCCCGCAAAGCCAAGTTCAGCAGCCGTCATCTGGCGATCGAGCGGATAGCTCGTACCGGCAAGCGCGGCAGCACCCAGCGGGCAGTTGTCGGCGGCATCAAAGGCGGCCTTCAAACGTGTAAAGTCGCGCGCGAACATCCAGGAATACGCCAGCAGATGATGCGAGAGCAGCACGGGCTGAGCGTGCTGCATATGCGTGTAACCCGGCAGAATCACCTTGTCGTACTTCTTAGCCGCATCCACCAGCACATGGCGCAGCTCAAGATTGGCCTCCATGAGCTCCTTGGCCAGCGCCTTGACGCCCAGGCGTGTATCGGTCGCCACCTGGTCGTTGCGCGAACGCCCAGTATGCAAGCGCTTACCGGCCTCTCCGATGCGGCGCGTCAGCTCGCTCTCGATGGACATATGAATGTCCTCGTCGTTGATATCGAAGGTGAAGTTGCCGGCATCGATATCCTGTTCGATTCCGGTCAGGCCCTCGGCAATCGCCTGCTCGTCCTCGGCACTGATGATGCCTTGGGCGGCCAGCATCTTGGCATGTGCCTTAGAGCCGGCGATATCCTGCTTATAGAGATGTTTGTCGACCGGCAGCGACGCGCCAAACTCCTGCGTGACCTCGGCCACGCCCGCCTCAAAACGACCGCCCCAAAGAGCCATGGGATCGTCCCCTTTCATCAAATACCAAACGAAGCGCCCAAAGCAATACGCCCTGTCGCTAAAGCGATTTACCAACCGCTAGTTTTGCACATTCCCCACTGCATGCGGGGCCATGTAGCTAATTTGCAAAGAAGTGACGCACCATGCACTTGGCACCCAACGTCTCCCTCCGGATATTGCCCTGCGAACCGTCAATCCAAGCCTTCAGGCTCATAGGGACGTCCTCGACCTTTGCAGCATCGAGCTCGGGCGCGAGGGCAAGTAAAGCATGCGCGATGACATTGAACATATTGGATACTCCTCATATATATAGGCACAGAGCCGACAAATTGATAGAAAGAGCCCCGCCGGACAACCCCGGCGGGGCTCGGACTCAGCCGCAAGCGCGGCATCATATATGCGGGCGGAACGTAGGGGCCACCGATGTTAAGAAGTGTCAGCAAGCATAACGAAAGGTAGGGACCCCGTGCGCCCGTTTTGTATCACGCGGATGGGCCGCGCGGATACCAAGGGAAGGAAAAGCCTTAGGCCTGGGCGGCGGCAGAGCTGGGACCCTGGACCTTTGCCCACGTCTTGAGCGACAGCGTATCGATCTCGATAAAGCCGGCGCTGGCCTTCTCGTCAAACGTGGTGTCGCGGTCGTAGGTAGCCAGACCGTAGTCGTAGAGGCTGAAGGGGCTCTTGCGGCCGACGACATGGCAGTTGCCCTTAAAGAACTTCAGGCGGACGGTGCCGGTCACGAACTTCTGGGTGTCGGCCATAAAGGCGTCGAGCGCGTTCTTGAGCGGGCTGTACCACTGGCCGTTATACACGGCGGTGGCCCAATCCTGCTCGAGCTTGATCTTGGTCTTGAGCAAGTCGCCCTCGACGCAAATGTCCTCGAGCGCCTTGTGGGCGGTGATGAGCGTCAGGGCGCCGGGAACCTCATAGCACTCGCGGCTCTTGAGGCCCACCAGACGGTCCTCAACCAGGTCGAGACGGCCAAAGCCGTTGTCGCCCGAAATCTTGTTGAGGGCGATGACGATCTCGGAGAGCTTCATCTTCTTGCCGTCGACGGCGACGGGCTTGCCGGCCTCAAACTCAATCTCGGTATACGTCGGGGTGTCGGGCGTGTCCTCGGGATTCTTGGTCATAACCCAAGCGTCGTCGAGCGGCTCGTTCCAGGGATCCTCCAGGTGGCCGCACTCAATGGCACGACCCCACAGGTTGTCGTCGATGGAATAGGGGTTGTCGTTGGCACCCTCGGGAACCGGTACGTTGTGAGCGTGGGCATAGGCGACCTCGTCGGGACGGCACTTCAGATCCCACTCGCGAACCGGGGCGATAACCTTGAGCTCAGGGTCGAGGGCCTTGACGGCAGCCTCGAAGCGGACCTGGTCGTTACCCTTGCCGGTGCAGCCGTGGGCGACGTAGGTCGCGCCAAACTCGTGAGCGACCTCGACAAGCTTCTTGGCGAGCAGCGGGCGAGACAGGGCGGAGAGCAGCGGGTACTTGTTCTCGTACATGGAGTTTGCAGCGATGGCCTTAGTCAGGAACTCATCGGAGAACTCGTCGCGCAGGTCGAGTACCTGGCAATCGAGAACGCCCAGGTCAAGCGCCTTCTGCTTCTTGGCATCCAGGCCGGTCTCCTCCTGGCCCACGTTGCCGCAGACGCAAACGACATCGAGATTCTTCTCGTCCTGGAGCCACTTGACACATACGGATGTATCAAGACCACCGGAATATGCGAGAACGACTTTTTCCTTGCTCATGGCTGTTTCCTTTCGCCCTTGGTAGCTAGTTAGAACATCGGTCAGTTGCAAGTCATTTCAAGGTCATATACCGTGCAATATCAGGTTAAATAGCAAAAATCAGCACATACATGCCCTAGAAACATGCGGCTATGTCGTGCTTAAAACCCAACGACCTCAAAATGACTCTGTTGAGGCAATTCGCCCCATGCGGACAGAGACGATTGTTATCGTCGTCGGGAAATTGCGCGCTGGCGTCGGATGGCATTGTCTGCAGTGGTGATGATCTTTACGAACTGCATCTGCCTCTCCTTTCACGTATCGCCGGGCGCAATTCTAATATCGTAAACGGTACCTTTTCCTCGGTAAGCGGTTGTTTTTCCGTCTCCGTTTTCGATGTTCGCTATATTACGATAAAGTGCACGCTGCGCAAGCGACAAATTCAAATTTCTGAAAAGTTTTTTCATTACTTTGTGAATGGTGATGCAAACGCGCACCAATCCTGCGAAAATACGACCGACTACGAGTTGATGGTTATAACGTCTGAAACAATCTCGAAACGAAAGGCGCATTTTTATGCAAACTTACGAATCGGACGCCAACATCGGCAACATTAAGATTCTCGCCGTCGATATGGACAAGACGCTGCTGACCGACGAGCGCGTGCTGCCCCAGGGTCTTGATGAGCGCCTGGACAAGCTCGCCGACGCCGGCATCGTATTCTGCCCCGCCAGCGGACGTCCCGCCCCCAAGCTCGAAGAGATGTTCGAGGGCATCAAGAACCGCCTCGCCTTTTGTCCCGACAACGGAGCATGCGTGATCTATCGCGGCAGCTATATCTATAAGAGCAATATTGACGTGGAGCTGTATCAGCAGGTCTTGAGCCGTGCCTCGGAGGATCCTCGCGCTGTCCCCGTCCTGTGCTGCTTCGACGAGTTCTACGTGCTCGCCCGCGACCACCAATACCACGACGAGATCAGCGTCTACTACAACACGATCAACTACGTCGACAGCTTTGAGGGCATTGATATCGAGTCCAACAAGATCTCGGTCTTCTTCCCCGGCTACGACGCTGAGCCCGCATTCCGCGAGACCTATAGCCCCGAGTTCTCGGACAAGCTCTACGTCACCAACGCCGGGCGCGAGTGGATCGACTTTATGAACCTGGGCGTCGACAAGGGCGCCGGCGTCGCGCACCTGTGCGAGCACCTGGGCATCGATATTACGGATGCCGCCGCTGTGGGCGATACCTACAACGACATCCCCATGCTTGAGCGCGTCGGCCACAGCTTTATCGTGGACAATGCTGAGGAGCATATGAACGCGCATGCTAAGTGGCGTATTCCGAGCAACAACGACGGGGGCGTACTGACGCTCATCGACGCTATCTTGGCGGCTCGTTAATCTATCTCGTCGCCATGCCCGGGGCCGGCCGTTTGATTTTTGCTCGGTCAGGTCCTGGGCTCGCTCGAAGGCCACATTTAGTGGCCTTCGGCTCGTGCGGAATCTACAAAAATCAAACGGCCGGCCCCGGGAATGGCTACGTTGACTTACTTGCCGCCTGGATGGCGTCTTGGTGCCTAGATACTTGGCTGATTTTTTGGAATGAAGGGGGCTCCTTGTTGGTAAGGAGCCCCCTTCTGCTTTTGGTTACTTTGGGGTTGTTGGTGCGTCTTTATTTGGCATCGGCCCAGGTTATGCCGGTGCTGGCTTCGGCGATCAACGGTACGCGGAGGTCTACTACGTGCTCCATGACGTCGCGGACCATGGCGGTGAGGCGCTCGACTTCGTCGACGGGGCACTCAAAGTCCAGTTCGTCGTGTACCTGCAGAATCATGTGGGCGGCAAAGCCCTCTTCTTCTAGGCGGCGGCTTACGCGGGCCATGGCGATCTTGATGATGTCTGCTGCGGTGCCCTGCATGGGGTGGTTCATGGCCGTGCGTTCGCCAAAGCCGCGAAGCTGCGGATTTTTGGCCTTGAGCTCGGGAATATGGCGTCTGCGGCCATACATGGTCTCGGCGTAGCCCGTCTGCTTGGCACGCGCCACCACGTTGTCGAGGAACGTGCGCACGCCCGGGTAGGCCTCGTAGTAGCGATCGATCATATCGCGCGCCTCGGCCATCGAGATGTGCAGCGACTGCGACAGGCCATAGGCCTGCTGGCCGTACACGATGCCAAAGTTCACGGCCTTGGCGCGGCTGCGCAGGTCGGGTGTCACCTCGGACACCGGCACGCCAAATACACGCGCCGCCGTCTCGGCATGGAAGTCCTCGCCCTCGTTAAAGGCACGCACCAGATGTTCATCACCCGAGAGATGCGCGAGCAGGCGCAGCTCGATCTGCGAGTAGTCCACCGCCAAAAAGACGCTGCCCTCGCCCGCCGAGAACGCCGTCTTGACGGTACGCCCCAGCTCCGAGCGCGTCGGAATGTTCTGCAGGTTCGGGTCGCTCGAGGACAGACGCCCCGTCGCGGTGATGGTCTGGTTGTACGTGGTGTGCACTCGACCGTCACCACGGCGCAACGGACCTAGCGTGTCCAGATAGGTCGACTTAATCTTGGACTTCTCACGCCAGTCCAAAATCAGGCGCACGATCTCGTGGTCGCGGGCAAGGTCGCTCAACACCTTGGCGTTGGTCGAATAGTAGCCGCGCTTGGTCTTCTTGAGGCCCTTGGTCGGAAGCCCCATCACATCAAACAGCACGTGCGAGAGTTGCATGGGGCTGCCGATGTTAAAGGTCTCGTCACCGGCAAGGTCGCGAATGCTTCGCTCGACCTCGGCAATCTGGGTCGCCAGACCCTCGGACAGACTGTGCAGGCGGTCGGGATCCACGAGCATGCCCGCGCGCTCCATCTTGGCAAGCACCGGCACAAGCGGCATCTCGATGCCATCGAACACGTTGACGGCGTTCTCGCGGGCCATGCGGTCGCGCAACGGTGCGACCAGCGCCAGCGTCAAGGCCGCCGTGCGAGCGGCGGGTGCAGGAGCGTCCTCGCCGGCACCCTCTGCATCGCGCGCCGCAGGCAGCGCCATCTGCAGATAGGTATCGGCCAGATACGCCTCATCGAACTCGGAGCGGTCGGAATCCAGCAGGTAGGCGGCAACCACGGTATCGAAGATGCACGTGGAATCGGCAGACAGCGGGTCCATGAGCTCGGACTCAGAGGAATCGATAGGCGAAAGCTCGTGCAGCAGCGCCTTCATATCCGGGCTCGCCACGCGGCCCTCCATAAACAGGCGCGCGAGCACGCCGGCAATCACGCCGTGGGCAAAGTTAAAGCCCTCAACCTCAGCCGCCGCACCGCCGTCGCCCTCCTCGAGCGCGAACAGGCCCTTGGACGTCGCCAGCCACAGCGTGCGCGTCAGTCCAAAGAGCGCGCCCTCTTCCTTGTCGTCGTCCACCACGGCGGCGATCCACTCGCCGGCATCAATCGCGCGGGAAATCTCAGCCGCAACGGCACCAAGCGCGTCAGCATCGCCCGCGGCCGCGCGAACCATCGCAGGCATCTCAAACACACTGGAGGCAGCAGCAGCCCCGTCCTCGCCACCGATCAGCGCCAAGAAACGGTTCTGCATGGCGGTGATACCAAGCGTGCCCAGAGCCGCGGAAACCTCATCGGCAGAATACGCCGGGAAGGACGTCGCCTCAAAATCGAGCTCAACGGGCGCATCGGTGCGGATGGTCGCGACCTTGCGGCTCAGCAGGGCATCGTCGATGTGCGCGCGCAGGTTTTCGCCCATCTTGCCCTTGACCTCGTCGGCATGTGCGATGACCTCGTCCAGGTTACCGTACTGAGCAATGAGCGCGCTCGCCTTTTTGGGGCCGATGCCCGGCACGCCGGGGATGTTATCGGACGTGTCGCCCTTCAGACCATAAAAGTCGGGCACGAGCGCCGGCGTGATGCCGTGATACAGATCGTCCACGCTCTCGGGCGTCATGATCGCCACGTCGGACAGGCCCTTGCGGGTCGAGACCACGTTGACGTGCTCGGTCACGAGCTGATACATATCGCGATCACCGGTCACCAGCAGCATGTCACAGCCGGCCTGCTCGCCCAGGCGCGCCATAGTGCCCAGGATGTCATCGCCTTCCCAGCCCTCGGACTGCAAGATCGGCACGTTGAGCGCGGCGAGCAGCTCCTTAATCATGGGAAACTGTGCGTGCAGATCGGGGTCCATGGGCGGGCGCTGAGCCTTGTACTGCGGCAGCATCTCCATGCGCACGCGCGGCTTGCCCTTGTCAAACGCCACAACAACGCCGTCGGGATTAAAGGCGTCAATCATCTTGAGGAACATATTCAAAAAGCCAAAGATCGCGTTGGTGGGACGACCGTCCGGCGCGTTCATGGTGGGCGGCACGGCGTGGAAGGCGCGGTGCATGAGCGAGTTGCCGTCGATGACGGCAAAGGTACGGCGCTTGTCAGACATATTGAATACCTCGCTTTAGGCTGGGCACGGTTTGCTCACACCAGTTTACACGCTCCCCGCCCCACGGCCACCGCACATCAGGCTTCCCTGCCGCCGCGGGCCCGCGCGTGATACGATGGCTCACGGTACATCAACCAGCACGATCGATCCGAAAGGAGCCTGCGTCATGGAGCGTCCCTGCGCATGGAAAAAGTACACGCCACAGCAAGTCGAGGAGCTCGAGGAGCTTTGCCGCGGCTATAAGCAGTTTTTGAGCGAGAACAAGACCGAGCGCCTGTGCGTCAAGACCGGTATCAAGATGGCCGAGGAGGCGGGCTACGTCAATCTGGAGACCGTGATCGCCGAGGGCCGCGCGCTCAAGGCCGGCGACAAGGTGTACGCCGCCAATCACGGCAAGGACCTCATGCTCGTCAACCTGGGCACCGCCCCGCTCGAGCAGGGCTTTAACATCCTGGGCGCCCACGTGGACTCGCCGCGCCTAGACCTTAAGCAGAACCCCGCCTTCGAAGCCGGCGACATGGCCTACCTCGACACGCACTACTACGGTGGCGTCAAGAGCTACCACTGGGTCGCTTCCCCGCTCGCACTCGTGGGCGTCATCTGCAAAAAGGACGGCACCACCGTCGACATCAACATCGGCGACAAGGCCGACGACCCGGTCTTTACCATCTCCGACCTGCTGATTCACCTCTCGAGCGAGCAGATGGCCAAGCCCGCCAAGGACGCCGTCGACGCCGAGATCCTCGACGTGATCGTGGGCGGCCGCCCTGTCAAGTTTGACGAGGACGACAAGGACGCTCCCAAGGAGCCCGTCAAGCAGATGTTCCTGGACATCCTCAAGGAGCAGTATGACGTCGAGGAGGAGGACTTCCTCTCCGCCGAGATCGAGGTCGTGCCCGCCGGTCCCGCCCGCGACATGGGCCTCGACCGCTCCATGATTCTGGGCTATGGCCACGACGACCGTGTCTGCGCCTATCCGTCCATGCTCGCCCAGATCAACGTCGCCAACGTGGAGCGCACGAGCATCACACTCATCGTCGACAAAGAGGAGATCGGTTCCGTGGGTGCCACTGGCATGACAAGCCGCTTCTTCGAGAACACCGTCGCCGAGATCATGACGCTCGCCGGCGAGGATAGCCCGCTGGCCCTGCGCCGCGCGCTCGCCCGCAGCCGCATGCTTTCCTCCGACGTGTCCGCCGGCTTCGACCCGGGCTACGCCGGCAAGTTCGAGACCAAGAACGCAGCCTTCATGGGTCGCGGCCTGTGCTTTAACAAGTACACGGGCAGCCGCGGCAAGGGCGGTTCAAACGACGCCGACGCCGAGTACGTGGCCCTCGTCCGCGACATCATGGACGAGGCCGGCGTGGACTTCCAGACCTGCGAGCTCGGTCGCGTCAACGCGGGCGGCGGCGGCACCATCGCCTACATCATGGCCAAGTACGGCATGAACGTCATCGACTCCGGTGTTGCCGTCCTGTCCATGCACGCCCTGTGGGAGGTCGCCAACAAGGCCGATATCTACGAGGCCTATCGCGGCTACAAGGCCTTCCTCGAGCGCGCCTAACCAACCCTTCATCAGTTGCGGTGAAATACGGACTAAACTGGCCCATAAACGGCCAAAACAGACCGTATTCCACCGCAACTTCCTTTTTAGGCAAAGGAGAGTCCATGCTGCAGGTCATCATTTCGCCCGCCAAGCAGATGCGCGCGGCCCAAGATGCTTTTGAAGTCCTGGGCATTCCACCTTTTGCGCAAGAGACGGCTCGCCTCCACCGCGCACTGCTAGATATCGAGCAGAATGAAGGCAGCGGCGGTCTGCAGGCGCTGTGGAACGTGAGTGACAAACTGCTGGGACCTTGCCTCAACACCCTGCATGAGTTCGGGCCCATCCTGAAAAACGGTGATCTCGACAATCCCGCACTCGCCCGTCACCTCTCCCCTGCCGTCATGTCCTATCACGGCATTCAATACCAGAGCATGGCACCCGAGGTGATGGATTCCGCGCAGCTCGCATGGCTGCAAGACCATCTATGGATCCTCTCGGGCCTTTACGGGTGCGTACGCCCCTTTCATGCCGTTGAACCGTATCGGCTGGAGATGGGCGCGAAGCTTGCCGTCGACGATACCCGAGACCTCTACGCGTTTTGGGGCGACAAGCTCGCACGGGCCATCGCTCCGGCGGGCTCCAACGCTACGATCGTCAACCTCGCCAGCGCGGAATACGCCAAAGCCGTTCTGCCCCGCCTCACCACCGATGTCACGGTCGTCACGTGCCTCTTTGGCGAAGGCATCCGTAACGGCAAGCCCATCCAGCGCTCGACCGCCAGCAAAAAGGCACGCGGCTCCATGGTGCGCTGGATGGCAGAAAACAAGCTCGAGGATGTAAACGGGCTCACCGCGTTCGACGTTGGTTATCGTCACTTTCCCGAGCTTTCAAATAAAAACACTTTGGTCTTCCTGAACGAACAGACCTTGTAGGACCACCGCTACTTTTGAATGTGCTGCCTAGGCACGGCGTCTATTCCGCCAAGCCGTCGGCTTTGACAATTTCATTTGTCGAGCCGTCCTGATAGGTAATCTTGACATGCTCCACCTCAGACACCTTGACGCCCGACGGGGGCTCCAGGCGCCATTCCGTCAGCGCGATATCCATCGTCGTGGGCACATCCCCTTGATCTTTGAGCTTCACCGTGAGTGTTTTAAGCGCCGCATCAAACGTCACGCGCTCGATCTCTTCACCAGGAATGGAGCCACCGCTCAACTGCAACTGGACAAATCTATCGCACGGATACCAATAGTCGCCGGGAGCTGCCACCGTGTTACCGCCAGCGACCTTTACCGTCATGATCGGCAGGGCATCGTCGGCCTCAAACTCCCAGGCAGCGCCGCCGCGACCGCCAAACGTCCAGATACAAAAGGCAATCACCAGCACGGCAAGCACCGCAAAACCAATCGCGACAAGGCCATGGTGCGCGCGGCTTTCCTCGGCCGATACATCCCATTGCGTCTCTCGATATAGATGCTTGTCTTCCATGTTCGCCTCCCCACAGGCACGCTCGTTGGCCCAATCGTACCCATTCAGGCTATACTTGAGCCCATTACATAAACGGGGAGCTTGCAGGACAGGACGGCAGGCTGAGATTGGGCGCGCCCGCCCTGACCCGCAAACCTGATATGGGTAATGCCAACGAAGGGAGCCGTGCCAATGAGCACACAGACCGAGCCCAAGCTCGTCACGCAAATCGACTTCGCCCGCGCCGGGCAGATTACGCCGCAGATGAAGGAAGTCGCCGAGCGCGAGCATCGCGACCCCGAGTACATCCGCGAGCGCGTGGCCGACGGCCGCATCGCCATTCCCGCCAACATCGTGCACATCAAAAAGGGCATGCGCGCCTTTGGTGTCGGCGAGGGCCTGTCCACCAAGGTCAACGTCAACCTGGGCATCTCGGGCGACAAGGCCGACGCCGCAGAGGAATGGAAGAAAGTCAAGATCGCCGAGGACTTTGGCGCCGACGCCATCATGGACCTCTCCAACTCGGGCAAAACACGCCAGTTCCGCCAGCAGCTCATCGACGAGACGCCGCTCATGGTGGGCACCGTCCCCATGTACGACGCCATCGGCTACATGGAAAAGCCGCTGGTCAAGCTTACCAAGGATGACCTGCTCGAGGTCGTGCGCGCGCACGCCGAGGACGGCGTAGACTTTATGACCATCCACTGCGGCATCAACAAGTCGGTCACCAAGACCTTTAAGGAGACCGGCCGCCTTATGAACATCGTCAGCCGCGGCGGCTCGCTGCTGTTTGGATGGATGGAGGTCACCGGCAACGAGAATCCGTTCTACGAGTTCTACGACGAGGTGCTCGAAATCTGCCACGAGTACGACGTGACCATCTCGCTCGGCGATTCCTGCCGCCCGGGCTGCCTCTACGATTCCAACGATGCCACCGAGACCGCCGAGATGATCGAGCTGGGCAAGCTGTGCAAGCGCGCCTGGGCCGCCGGCGTCCAGGTTATGGTCGAGGGGCCGGGCCATATGGCGCTCGACGAGATCGCCGCCAACATGAAGCTGCAGAAGCGCCTGTGCCACAACGCCCCGTTCTATGTGCTGGGGCCGCTCGTGACCGATATCGGTGTGGGCTACGACCACATCACCGCCGCCATCGGTGGCGCCATCTCCGCGAGCTCCGGCGCCGACTTCCTGTGCTACGTGACACCGGCAGAGCACCTGTGCCTGCCCAACGCCCAGGATGTGCTCGACGGCCTCATGGCCACTAAGATTGCCGCGCACGCCGCCGATATCGCCAAGAAGGTACCGCACGCCCGCGACATGGACGACAAGATGGGCCAGGCACGCCGCAAGCTCGACTGGGATGCCATGTGGAAGTGCGCTCTCGACCCGGTCACCGGTAAGAAGCGCTACGAGGAGTCCCCTGCCGCCACCGAGGGCACCTGCACCATGTGCGGCAAGATGTGTGCCGTCCGCACCGTCAACAAGATCTTCGAGGGCACGACGATCGACCTGGGCATGGAGGATTAGCCTTTACGAGGCAATCGCCCGCAAGCCTGCTGCAATGCCCATCAATTGTTGACTTGTGAACATTTGCTTACATTTGCGTAAAGATTGCACCACCCGCCCGGGATCGGCATGCAGCCGGCCCGGGCAACTTTATAATGCAGGTAGAAGACCCATTTGAATCCAACCGAACAAGGGAGCGAACATGGATCGTAGTAAGGCACCTGCTGTCCTGTCTATCGCAGGATCCGATTCCAGCGGCGGCGCCGGCATTCAGGCCGACATTAAGACCATCACGGCGCACCGTCTGTATGCCGAGACGGCCATCACCGCCATCACCGCACAGAACACCCTGGGCGTCACCGCCGTGCAGGATATCTCGCCAGATATCGTAGCCGCGCAAATCGACGCTGTCTTTGACGACATCCGCCCGAGCGCCGTGAAGATCGGCATGGTTTCTTCTGTCGAGATTATCGAAGTCATCGCCGACCGCTTGAGCGCCTGGAACGCAACGAACGTGGTCGTCGACCCCGTCATGGTCGCCACCTCGGGCGCTCACCTCATTGCCGAGGATGCATCTGAGGCACTCACCCGCCGCCTGTTCCCGTTGGCAACCGTCATCACGCCCAACATTCCCGAGGCTATGGCGCTGCTCGATTACGAGGTCGATTCCGAGCGCACGCAGCAAAATGCCGCCATGCTTCTCACCCGCCGCTATGGCTGCGCGTCTCTCGTTAAGGGCGGGCATTTTGTCAACGAGGCAAACGATGTGCTAGCAGAGCCCGCGCCGCTCGATGACGAGGGCAACCACCTGGGCGATCCACTCACCACGTGGTTCCGCCACAAGCGCATCGAGACCGGCAACACGCATGGCACTGGCTGCACGCTTTCGTCCGCCATCGCCTGCGCGCTGGCCCAGGGCATGGAACTTGCCGACGCCATCAACGCCGGCAAGGCCTACCTAACCGGCGCTCTCGCCGCCGGCTTTGACATGGGCAAAGGCTCCGGCCCCGTCAACCACATGTGGCAGTATTAAGATTTGCAGCCCAAAACCACTGCAAAGGGGAAAGGCACCTTTGCAGTGGTCCCCACAAACATCTCAATCTGTAACAGTTAGAGCCCATTTTTCGGCCCACCTGTTACAGATCGAGACATTCAAATTTAGCTGAGAAGATAATCTCGATCTGTAACAGTAACTCGGCAAAATCGACCCTAGATGTTACAGATCGAGACAAACGACCGATATCGACCTAAATAATCTCAATCTGTAACATCTAGCCCGTTTTCGGCCTTACAACTGTTACAGATCGAGACAAATAAACGAAACAAGCCACCGCAAAGGAAACTTTCGTGGTGGTTTGGGATCGCGCTACTCACCGAGCATGTCCTGGAGCTTGGCTGCCACGGCGTGGCCCAGGCTCTCGTGGCTTTCGGGCATCATGTGCAGATAATCGATATCGCCCGGCTCGGCAAACTCGGCGGCATTCAAAAAGTCGCAGTCAAACTGCTCGGCCACGTGCGCGTAGTACTCGGCAAAATGCTCCGAGGCCTCGACGGAATGCTTGTCAAAATCGGTCATATATACATCGGCGATCTGCGGCTTGATCTTGATAGGAGCCATCAGCAGAATTCGCGGACAAGGCGCGGCGTCGGTCCACGGAAACGCGCGGACGGCGCGAATCAGTGCCATGGCGCCACGGGCGATATCGGAAGCTGTCACGTTAAAGACCGTCTTACAGTCGTTGGTGCCCAGCATGATCACAATGGCGTCCAGCGGCTTATGGGCCTCGAGCAGCATCGGAAGCGCGCGAATGCCGTTGAGGTTAGTGTCCAGATGGCACATATCGTCGCGCACCGTCGTGCGGCCGTTAAGCCCCTCCTCAATCACATGCCAGCCCTCGCCCAGGTCACGCTGCGCCACGCCGCACCAGCGCACATCCTGCGCATAGCGCACCGCGGTGCCATCGCGCATACCAGCCGGATCATAGCCATAGGTATTGCTGTCACCAAAGCACAGAACGTTTTTCATCGTAAGCCCTTCCTTTAGTAAAAAGCCGACGGGAGCAGCCCTCCCGCCGGCTCGACCTATCTGTCGGCACGTACCGATTACAGGTACTTGCGCCAATCGTCATCGTCCTCGTCGTCCTCGGCAGCGGCCTGAGCCTGCTCGGCGGCACGGGCGGCCGCAGCGCGTGCGGCAACCTGGGCATAGGACTCCTCGTTGCGCTCGGGGAAGTTTGCCAGCACGTGCTCGAACTTGGCAAAATCCTCATCCCATCGCGTAGAAGGCACGGCAAAGAACACCCGCTTGACCTTAAAGTCGCCCGATGCGAGCTCCTTGCGGAAGAGCTCGGCCACGGCCTCGGCGTCGAAGCCGTTGTTGTCGCAACCCCAAGCACCCAGTACGAGCTTCTCGCGACCCAGCTCGTCGCAGATGGCAAGCACAAAGCGGATGCGATCGCGCAGGGCATCCAACAGGGCGTCGTCGCTCACGCGGTACTCCTGGCGGGCACGCTTGACGTTGGGTGCGGCGGCAACGATTACATCGGCGTATGCGTGCACGTGGTTGCGGTCGAAGCGCACGGCGGGCACCATCAGCGCACGATTGCGGTACAGCTCGCAGTTGATGTTGCGGCGACGGTTCTCGCCGTACCACTTGCGCTGCTTGTCGAGCACGTTGTACAGGTACGAATCGGCGCAGAGCGTCGCCTCCTGGCCCAGGTAGCCCTGGATATAGCCGCCGCCCGGATTGGTAAACGAGGCAAAGGCAAGCACGGCCATGTCGCAGAACTGCGCATAGCCGCGGCCGTTATCGAGGATTGCCTGCGTGGCGGAGGCATCAAGCACAGTGACCTCGGGCAGGGCCGGAGCAGCCTCCTCCGCGGGCGCGGACTCAGCCTCGTCGGCCAACTCGGTGGGCTCGAGCGCCACCTCGGGCTCGACCGCGGTCTCCACCTCAGCAGCCTCTACCTCGGCAGCGTCAGCCTCCACAGCCTCGGCAGCCTGCTCCTCGGCAGCCGCAGCCGCCTGGGCCTTGGCCTTCATCGCCGCGACAAAACCGGCAGGCATACCATCGAACTCGCGCACGCCGGCAAGCGAACGCTCGATGTCCTTGGCGCAGGCCTCGGACACAGCCACCACATGGCGCTCGGCGGCCTTGGCACGCGCCTCGCGCTTGGGATTGGGCTGACCCGCTCGGTTAGACCTGCGGTTACGGTTCCTGTTGTCGACATCTGCCATACGTGGCCACCTTTCCTGTCGCTGCCGCTATCGGCTTTTTCCCATCCATGATACCCCGCCACGCACAAAAAAGACGGCCCCGAAGGACCGCCTTTCGTATCGTTTTACCGTGTCCGGCAGGAAGCGTCGCAATGCCGCGCTAGTCGCGACGACCGAGAATGTTCAGGATGCGCAGGAACACGTTGATAATGTCCACGAACAGGTTGGACGCCATGAGCACGGCGTTGGGCAGCGTGGGCGGCACCGTCGTGGCAACATAGGTGTCGTAGCCAATAAAGCCGGCGAACACCACGATCACGATCAGGTCGGTGATGGTCTGCGAGACACCCATAAACATCAGCACGATCTCGACCAGAATCGTGGCGAGCAGGATGCCAAAACCAATGCCATACACACGCTGGAAAAACTTGGGGAAGGTCACGCCCAGCGCACCAAAGACAAAGGTGATGGCGGCCGTGGCGATAAAGGCAGTGTTGATAGTGGGCAGGTCATAGTTGGCAAGGCCAAACGACGCGGTCAGGCCAAAGGTGCTCGCAAAGATCACGTAACCCACGAGCGACAGGCCC
The DNA here is from genome assembly GCA_900541745.1 of uncultured Collinsella sp. GTDB lineage: Bacteria > Actinomycetota > Coriobacteriia > Coriobacteriales > Coriobacteriaceae > Collinsella. Next base: position 16,042 of record UQLA01000019.1, read on the forward strand.
ACGGACTGCTTGCCCGCAGCAGCCGACATCATGACGATACCGACAATAGTCAGGATAAACGAGCCAAAGACCAGTGGCAGGGCGGCGCCGCTCATCATCATGCGGGCAAACGCCATGGTGCTCGTAAAGTAAGCACCGGCGCCCATGGCGCAAAAGCCCAAGAAAATGAGAGCAGACATGGCGAGATTGTACGCGCGCGGCGACATCTCCTTGGCGCGACTTGCGCCGGTCTCGATGGGGCCGTTCTGATAGCCCTGGATATCGTTCATACTTCGTCCTTTCAAAAAACGCAAGACAGCGCCGTAGGTGACAAGATTCCTGCCATTGTACCCGAATGCCGCACGTCCTTACCTACGGCGCTCGCCCTCAAGCGTACGATCAAAGGCCCAGACCCACCAACGCATCACGTGCGCCTGCGAGCCGTCCGCCCGCTCGCGCGTCTGGTCCTCCAGATACAACTCGGTCGCGTGCCCGCCAAAACGCACCTTATATGTTGCCGTACGGATGCCGTGGACCATCAGGCCAAACCCAGTGGTCGAGATAATTTCGTCGATCGTAAAACAACGGCCGTCGACCCAGCAGACGGTGACCGGCACGACCTGTCCGCCCGCGAGGATGCGAGCCACGACGTCCACATACTGCTTGTGCACGCGCCGAGTTTTGCCGTCTGTCTGTCGATATTCCATGCCCTCTATTATCGAACGCATGTTTGCATGTTGTAAAGCGAACAGACTGTGGTTTTGGGGTGTTGGGGCGCGCACGCGTGTCCTCATGGCGTGTTAGCAAGAAGAATACCCGCGGTCAACAGGGCTAATATTCAATTTTAGTGCCAAAAAATTCACTTCTCCCATCAGAACTCGGTAAAGAAACCCACAGGAGGTGATACGATTTATCATGTTTTTGTAACGTGTCTGCAAACTTCGAGAAAGCCCATATATGGACGTAACGTTCTCAACCTTCCTCGGCCAAATTGTGTCGAACCCAGTCCTTGCCGTCACCGTGATTCTCGCGCTCGGCGCCATCTTCGTCAACGGATGGACCGACGCGCCCAACGCCATCGCGACCTGCGTCACTACGCGTTGCATGCCCGCCCGCGCCGCCATTCTCATGAGCGCCGCATTCAACTTCTTGGGCGTGCTCATCATGACGCACTTTAACGCGAGCGTCGCCAACACCATCTCGCATATCGTCGACTTTGGCGGAAACAGCACCATGGCGCTTGCGTGCCTCTGCGCTGCTCTGTTCTCCATCGTCGTCTACGGTGCCACGGCATCGCGTTTTGGTATCCCCACCTCGCAAAGCCACAGCCTTATCGCCGGCCTGACCGGTGCCGCTATCGCCCTCGGCGGCGCGAACAGCGTCAACGTCCACGAGTGGATGAAGGTCATCTACGGCCTGGCGCTCTCCATCGGCCTGGGCTTTGTCATGGGCTGGATCCTGTGCAAACTCGTCTCGATTCTGTTTGCCGCCGCCAATAGGCGACGTGCCAATGTCTTCTTTAAATACGCTCAGATCGCGAGTGCCGCGGCCATGAGCTTTATGCACGGCGCGCAGGATGGACAGAAGTTCATCGGCGTGCTCTTTTTAGGTGTCGCCTTCGCCAACGGCCAGACGAGCGTCGGCGATGCCGGCATTCCCATCTGGATTATGCTGCTGTGCTCGGCCACCATGGGTATCGGCACCAGCGTGGGCGGCGAGCGCATCATCAAGTCCGTCGGCCAGAGCATGGTCAAGCTCGAGAAGTATCAGGGCTTCTCCGCCGACCTCGCAGGCGCCGCGAATCTGCTGCTTGCCACCCTTACCGGTATCCCCGTGTCCTCCACCCACATCAAGACCTGCGCCATCATGGGCGTCGGCGCCGTCAAGCGCCTTTCGGCCATCAACTTCGGCGTGGTCAAGGACATGATGTTCACCTGGTTCTTCACCTTCCCCGCTTGCGGACTCATCAGCTTTGTCATGGCCAAGTTGTTCATGATGTTCATTTAGTCAAACCGAGCGTCCATCCGGACCGTAATACCTCGCCCACCCGTCTTCGCCTCGAAAGGACCCACTCATGGCAAAGAAACCCGATTCGTTCTACTTTGACAACTACGTCGCCTGCGCCGACCTCGCCGTCCAGGCCGCCGAGCTGCTCACCAAGATTTTTGAGAACTTCGATCCCGCGAAGATTCACGATATGCTCGACAAGATGCACGCGATTGAGCATGCGGCCGACAAGAAGCACCATGAGCTTGAAGACGCCCTTCTCACGGCCTTTATCACTCCGCTTGAGCGCGAGGATTTGGATCTGATGAGCTGCTCGCTCGACACCGTGCTCGACCGTATTGAGGGCGTCGTGCAGCGCGTCTACTTCACCAACATCCAGAGCATCCATCCTGATGCCATCGTGATCGCCCACAAGGTGACCGACGCCTGCCGCGCCATGAAGGACCTGATGGTCGAGCTCCCCAACTACCGCAAGTCCAAGACCCTGCGCGAGCTCGTCATCCAGATCAACACGATCGAGTCCGAGGCCGACGATCTCTACATCAACGCTATGCGCAACCTGCACGTCAACGGTAAGGACCCGCTCGAGGTCATCGCTTGGCGTGACGTTTACGCCTTCCTGGAGTACTGCGCTGACTGCTGTGAGAATGTAGCCGATGTCGTGGATTCGATTGTCATGAAGAACAGTTAATTGGGGATACGTGTCCTGGCGGCGAAGGGCCGGCCACGGTTTGCTTTCTCACTCCGGCTGCTTTGCAGAGTCGTTCGAAAGTAAACCGTGGCCGGCCCTTCGCCTTACGTATCACCATTGGAACTTTGGCTGATAGATTTAGCGCAATGGGGGTTTGGCTGAAGGGACCTTTGGTACCCGTTCGGACACTTTGGCCCTTGATGAGCGTTTGGCTGATTGCTGCTTTGGGTACTCTTTGGGTTACTTTGGGTTTGTTTGATTTTTAATTGTTGGAGGGCTTGTATGTCGTATATGGATCTGGCTCGGTCTCGGTATTCTTGTCGTTTGTTTGAGGATCGGGCTGTGGAGCAGGTTGTGGTGGATGCCATTGTTGAGGCTGGGCGTATTGCTCCTTCTGCTTGTAATAACCATCCAACCCGTGTGATGGTGCTGGATACGCCTGAGCTTCTGGAGAAGGCTGCTGCTTGTCAGCCTCGGTTTGCTCGTGATGGGTCCATCTTTGGCGCTCCGCTCATCTTCCTTATTTGCAGCGTTACTAACGACGCTTGGGTGCGCCCTTATGACCAGATGAACTCGAGTGCCATCGATACTTCGATCGTTTGCGATCAGATGATGATGGAGGCTGAGGAGCAGGGCCTGGGTACGTGCTGGGTGTGCCATTTTAAGCCCGAGGTGGCCTGTGAGCAGTTCAGCCTGCCCGAGGGCATCTATCCCTATCACATGCTCGTCTGCGGCTATCCTGCCGACCATATCGCCGACCCCGAGCAGCGCGAGGCCCGCACCATTCCCCTCCCCGACTTCCTCCTCAAGTAGATTTTTGGGACAGGCCTTTAAATCCACCTTTGACCACGTGCCGTTCGCCGAGTTCTGTGCCCTCAAACGCAGGACTCGGCGTTTTATTTTGCAGGCTGCATACAGCCACAAAAAAGGACCCGCAAGCTGCGGGCCCTTTCTAGACGCTACATGATAGCTGGATGTTAGTCCAGGTCGTCGGCGGCGAAGTTGTCGATCGGTGCGAAGGGATCGGCAACGGGGATAACCGGCTCGGCGACGGGCAGCGGCTCGGCAGCAGGAACGGTCACAGCCGGAGAAGCGGCGGAACCGACCGGCGTGGAAGCCATGAGATCGGACGGGAAGGAGTTCTGAGCATCGTCCATGAAGTGCTGGATGAGCTTGAGGTACTCGGCCTTAAACTCCTCACGGGAAGCCTTAAGACGGTCGATCTCCTCAAGCTCGGCCTGCTTCTCGGTCAGGGCCTGGCGGATGACCTCGCGGGCCTTGGCGTCGGCCTCGTTGCGGATGCGGTCAGCGTTCTCGTTGGCGTCGTTGACAATGCCCTCGGCGGTCTGCTGGGCAGCAATCAGAGCAGCGGAGATCTGGCGCTCCTGAGCGGAGAAGTCGGGTGCGGGAGCGGCCGCGGGCGCGGCAGGGACGGCCTGAGCGGCAGCATCCTGAGCCTGAACGAGCTGGGCCTGCGTATCGGCAAGCTGCTGCTCGGTGGCAGTCAGACGACCCTTAAGATCGACGATCTTGGCGAGCATGGCGTCGACCTCGGAGGACAGGGTCTCCAGGAAGACGTCGACCTCGGCGGGATCGTAGCCGCGCTTGGCCTCAGAGAAGGTCTGAGCCTGAATGTCAGCAGGGGTAATAGCCATAACAAGTTCTCCTTTATCTTCGCCTTGGCGCCGTGCGCCCGACGTGAGTTACTAAGCCAGTTTTATATGAGTATACCTATAAGAAGTTGCAGAACCAGCTTCTGTACCAACTGCAACGCAATAATCGCAACGACCGGTGAAAAATCGACACCGCCCATGGGCGGGATAAACCGGCGAAACAAATTGAGCCACGGGCCGCACACGCTATCGAGGACGGCGGCGATATCCTGTAGCAACCCGCCCTGTTTCATAGGGATCCACGTCATAAGGCAGTAGACCACAATGAGCGTGGAGTAGAAGTTGAACAGCGTATTGACCAACTGGACAATGGTGTAGATGTTGATGAGAATCTCCTCGTCTTGTCTTTACTTAAGGTAGCCGTCGGCACGGAGCTTTTTGAGGTCCGAATCCTTGACCTCGCAACCGGCGGGCAGCACCATAAACACGCGATCGCCCACCTCTTTGACGGTGGCACCCAGGCCGCAGGCAAAGCCGTAAGAGAAGTCCAGGACGCGCTTGGCGACCTCGGTACGAACGCCCACAAAAATCAGCGCGACAGGCTGCTTGGTGCGCACGCGGCGCACGACGGTCTCCACGTCGTCATAGCTCTCGGGGCGTAGGACATAAGCCGGCAGCTGCGGCGTAGCGTTGATGATGTTGCTCGCATACGCCGAGGCATCGCTCGGTGAGGGAGCAGGTGCGGGGGCAGCAGCGCGGGCACGCGTGCTCTCGGCGTAGCTCGACGGCGTGTCGTAGGCACCGGGACGATAACCGCCCGCAACCGTCTCCTGCGAGCGCGATGGCGGGTTGTAGGTCGTAGCGTGGCGAGAATCGTCGCCGACCAGCTGTCCGGAGCGCGTGTACACGGCCACCGACTCGGCCTCGCCGCGGCGCGTCTGACCCAACAGGCCGTTGCTCGGCTCATCCTGGGTGTAGAAGCCCTCGCCCGAGGCACCGCTGTAACCGTTGTGGTAGCCGTCGTCATAGCCGTCATCGTAGCCGTAGTCGTCGTCCTGACCATAACCCTGGTCGTAACCCTGCTGGCCGCCCAGGTGCATCTTATTTTTAATCTCGTCAAGGAAGCCCATGGTTGTGTCCTCTCGCGGTTTAGTGCAGGCGCTCTGATAATCAGTGCGCACTTCAGAGCCTTATTTTACTGCAAACTCCGGGCTAAATACTACCCTGCCCAGGCGAACGAGCGTAGAGCCTTCCTCAAGGGCAGGCTCAAAGTCCTCGCTCATGCCGCAGGAAAGTTCGGGCAGTTCAAGATCGGGATGCGTCGCCTCAAGCTCATCCCTTAGCTCGCGAAGTCCGGCAAAGGTGCGGCGCGCCACATCCTTATTCCCCCGGGGTGCCATAGTCATAAGGCCCTGCACACAAATTCCCTCAAGCTCCGCAAGCTCACCTGCGGCGTCTCGAACCTCGTCGGGCGAAAAGCCGCCCTTGGACTCCTCGCCGCTCACATTGACCTCGATCAGCACGCGCTGGGGGCCGGAGAGCTCGCCCGCCTCAATCTTACGGACCGCACGGCTCGAGATAGCCTGAGCCAAATGCAGCGAGCTTACCGAATGAATCAGCTGGGCCGAGCCCAGAACCGCATTGATCTTGTTGGTCTGCAGGTTGCCGATCATATCGAAGCGCACCTCGGGTAGCTCCGGATGCTCCGCGAGGCCCGCAAGCTTGCGGACGAGCTCCTGCGGGCGGTTCTCGGCAAAATGGCGATACCCCGCCTGAATAGCGGCAACGGTCTCATCGACGCCAACAGTCTTGGAGACGGCAATCAGTCGCGCAGCATCGTGGGGACGGCCCGCGCGATCGAGTGCCGCATAAAAACGCTCCAGAATCTGCTCGCGGCGAGCGCGCATCAAGTCCAAATAGTTATCCATTGCCAATCGCCTCCGCTGACAGCCAAACAAGTAGTCCCATGCTAACGCAAGAGCGCGGCCCCGCATGTGCAAGGCCGCGCTCACTTAGGTATTTACAATTTTTAGACGAACGAGGTTACTTACTCCTCGTCGTCCTCGGTGTCGTCCTCGTCCTCGAGGTGCTCGAGCAGGTAGCGAAGACCCTCGCTCACCTCGTTAGCAGGCACCTTGGCAACATAGCCCGCATCCACGGCGGGCCTCATGATGACACCCTCGCCCGAAGGCACGCGCATGCTCTCAAGCTCATCCTCATCCGTACGGGCGATATCGCCGGCAGTAATACGCTGTCCGGTCAAAAGGAAGGTCAGACGGCAGGCGGCATCGATCGAAATCGAGGCGATACGATCGAGGTAGCGCGAGACCATGATGGCGCGACGCAGGTCGTCATAGTTGCTGTCGTCGTCCATAAAATCGCCCGTGTCCATGCGGTTGAAAGTACGGAAGGACTTCTCATAGGCCGCGTGCACCGGCTCGTCCTCGACGGCCAGGTTGCAGATGATGGACATGTCGTTGGTGACGAGCGCGGAAAGCGACGAACCCAGCACCTGGTAAACAGCTTCGGCCTCGGCCTCAACCGTACCGACGAGTTCCTGGGGCAGCGAGATGTCGGCCTTGACCATGTGGCGCGTGGCGCGGCAGATCTGGCGAACCTTATCGGTCATGCGCTGCAGGTTAAAGTCGACGTAGATGATCGTCTGCAGCAAGCGGAAGTCGGAGGCGACCGGCGACTGCGTAGCGATCAGGTTGTAGCACACGGCCTCCAAGTTGGCGCAGCGAGCGTCAATCGAAAGCGTGCGCTTCTTGGTCTTGGTGGCGAGCTTGCGATCATCGGTCACATAGGCCTTCACGGCGTCGTGAAGCGCCAGATCGACGGCCTCGTAGATGCTCAGCATCTCGTGACGGGCCTCGATGAGCTGACGGGAAAACAGTTTACGCATGGTTCACTCCAATCAGTTGGGTGCGGTCATGCCGCCCGCACAGTGAATACGCACCGGACCAGGTCCGATCGGATTGGGACTAGTCGCACCGATCAGCCAAAGCGGCCGGTGATATAGTCTTCCGTCCGCGAATCCACCGGGCTGGTGAAGATCGCGTCGGTTTGACCATACTCGATGAGCGTGGCGGGCTCGCCGGCAACTTCCTGCAAGAAAAATGCGGTGTAGTCGCTAATACGAGCGGCCTGCTGCATAGAATGCGTGACGATGATGATCGTCATCTCGGGCGCCAGCTCGGCCATCAGATCCTCGACCTTAGAGACGGACGTGGGGTCGATGGCGGAGCAGGGCTCGTCCATCAGCAGGACATCGGGCTGCACCGCAAGCACACGCGCGATGCACAGACGCTGCTGCTGACCGCCCGAGAGCGCCAAACCATCCTTGTTGAGCTGATTGGATACCTCTTTCCAGAGGTTGGCACGCTTGAGCGATTCTTCCACGATGTCATCGAGGTCGCTTTTGCTAGTCACGCCCTGCAGACGAGGGCCAAAAGCGACATTCTCGTAGATGGATTTGGGGAACGGGTTGGGCTGTTGAAAGATCATGCCCACGCGGCGGCGAAGGTCGACCGGGTCGACGCCTTCGGCATAGATATCGTTGCCGTCGAGCGTCATGGTGCCCTCGACGCGGGTGCCCTCGATCAGGTCGTTCATACGGTTGATGCAGCGCAAAAACGTCGATTTGCCGCAGCCCGAAGGACCGATAAACGAGGTGATGGCGTTTTTGGCGATGTTGAGGTCGAGCCCCGTCAGCGCATGAAAGTCACCGTACCAAAAGTTGAAATCCTTGGCCGTGATGGCCGCTTGCTCCGGCGTGGGAGCGGACTGATAGACGGACATGGGACTCCTTAACTAGCGGCGTTTGCGCGACAGATAACGCGCAAACAGGTTGAAGGCCAGAATAATCGCCATCAGCAAAAGCGCAGTGCCGTAGGCTGCGTTCATGTTGATGCCGTCATTGGCAAGCAGATAAAGGTGAACGGTCATGGGACGACCGGAATCGAGCGGCGAAATAGGCAGGTTGATGGCCTGACCCATGGTGTAGAGCACCACCGCGGTCTCGCCGATGGCGCGGCCGATGGCAAGCACGATGCCGGTGGCGATGCGGCCAAAAGCCGAAGGAAGCACGATCTTGGAGACGACCTGCCACTTGGTGGCGCCCAGGCCATATGCGCCCCAACGGATATAGCGCGGAACGGCGCGGATTGCCTCCTCGGTGGTACGCATGACGATGGGCAGCATCAGAAGTGCCAGCGCCAGGGCGGCCGAGACCATCGAAAGGCCCAGACCCATGGCCTCGACAAACAAGGCGTAGCCAAAGAGGCCCATAACAATGGAGGGCACCGAGGCCAGGGCATCGGCAGCATAGCGAATAATGTCGACGACCTTGCCCTGCTTGGCGTACTCGGCCAGATAGACCGCAGCCAGGACGGCAACCGGCGTGCAGATAAGCATGGCGAGCGCCGTCACGTAGATGGTCGAGACGATCGTGGGCCAAATGCCGCCCTCGGCGTTGACGCCCTGCGGCCAGCCAAAGATAAAGTCGAGCGAGATATGCGGCAGGCCGTTGATGACCACGTAGGCGATGATGGCGATCAGCACCAGCGTGGTGATATAGGCCGCGGCGCGAAACACGCCGAGCATGATCTTGTTGGAGAGGTCCTTGTTGATGCGGCCCTTCTTGCCATGGGAAAGGGCACGCTTGATGCGCTCGCGCGACGAGGTCGTATCGACCCTCGTGTCAACGGAATCGGACATAGCCTACCCCCTCTTCTTGGAAATCAGGCGGACGATACCCACCAGTGCAGCGGAGATGATAAACAAGACAACGCCCATGCCAAACAGAGCCGAGCGGTGCAGGCCCGAGGAATAACTCATGTCGAGCGCGATCTGACTCGTGAGCGTCGAGATGGGGCTCGAGATGCTATCCGGAATGACCGGGGCGTTGCCCACGACCATAAGCACGGCCATGGTCTCACCGATGGCACGCCCCATACCCAAGACAATTGCATCGACAATGCCCAGCTTGGCTGCAGGAAGCACGACCTTGTAGATGGTCTGCCACTTGGTGGCACCCATGGCATAGGATGCCTCGCGAATGCCCATGGGAATGGAATTGAGGGCATCGATGGTGAGCGTGGTGATGGTGGGAACGATCATGATGGCGAGCACGAACCACGCCGTCAGCGCGCCAAAGCCAAGACCGCCGGTCAGCTGCGCGATAAACGGACGGATGATGACCATGCCAAAGAAGCCGTAGATGATGGAGGGGATGCCCGCCAGCAGGTCGACGGCGGGGCTGATGAGCTTGCGCACGCGCTTGCTGGCAATCTCGACCAGATACACGGCCGTACCCACACCCAGGGGCACGCCCATGGCGAGCGCACCGACCGTCACCAGGCCAGAGCCAGCCAGCAGCGACATAATGCCGTAGTGACCCTCAGAGGGCGCCCATGTAAAGCTAAAGAAGTCCGCCAGGCCAATGTCGGTAAAAACCGGCAGCGCCGAGTACGTGGTAAAGACAAAAATCAGGATGACGGTGACGACCGCCAAGAACGCACAGGCAAAGAAGATCCACTGCAGCGCCTTCTCCTTGAGATAGGTGCTGCGTGACACCAACGCCAACTCACGCTTTTTGGGCGTCCGCGCCTCATGCTCAATCTGGGGGATTTCCTGTGCTTCCACGCTACTCACTCCCCTTTCCGTCGTTGGTGACGGGAATAAAGCCCGCCTCGCGAATCTGCTTGTCCATCTTTTCGGACGTCACATAGTCAATGTAGTCCTGCGCCTGCTGCGAAGGCGTACCCTTCACAAAGAAGTAAAGGTCACGCGAGATGGGATAGCCGCCGCTTGCGACCGTCTTCTCGGATGCCTCGACATGGTTGACCGAAACGGCCTTAACCGAGGTCTTGGCATTGAGGCTCTCGACAAAACCCAGCGAGATGTAGCCAATGGCGCCACGCGAGCGGGACACGACATCGCGTACCTGGCCCGTGCCCGAAAGAACAGCCGAGCGGCGATCAAACGGCGTGCCGTCCATCACGATAGTGCGGAAGGCCTCGCGCGTACCGGACGCCTCATCGCGGTTGATAACCTGAATCTTCAGGTCCTCTCCGCCGACTTCTTTCCAGTTGGTGATCTTGCCGGCGTAAATATCGCGGAGCTGCTCGGTCGAGAGATTGTCGGCCGGGTTGTCGTCGTTCACGATGACTGCAATGCCGTCGTGCGCGATAACGATAGGCGTCAGACCCAGGTCTTGCTCATCGGCATTGAGGCCACGAGAGGAGCTGGCGATATCGGCGGTGCCGGCGCTAACAGCTTCGATGCCAGCAGATGAGCCAAGGCCGGAGACGAGCACGTCGGTGCCGGTCTCCTCTTTAAAGCCCTCGGCGGCAATCTCGGCAATGGGAAGGCACGTCGTAGAGCCGGCAACGGTGATGGAAGAGGTAGAAGATCCCGAGGAGCAGGCGCACAACGTGAGCGTGAGCACTGCCGCACTCAGGACCGATGCGATCTTTCTCATAGCATCACGCCGATCGCAGCATGGCGCCCGCAGGCGCCACCCTCGTTGCGATAGGAATAAAAGCGGTCGTTTTGACGCACGGTGGAAAGTTTGGTGTCCACAATGCCGTTCACATCGACACCGGCATCCACCAGCGCCTCGCGAATGGCGGCGGAAAGATCGAGCATGCGAGAAGCAGCAGCATCGATGCACGAGAACTCGGCGGCAAAGCGATCCATAAGTTCTTGGGACACCTCATACTCGTCGCCCAGGATATGGGGCCCAATATAGGCAGAGATGTCCTCCGGCGTGCAGTCAGCCGCCTCACAAAGCGCCTGGCAGGCTTTGGCGGAAATACGCGCAATCGTGCCCTTCCAGCCAGAATGCACCACGGCAAAGCCGCCGGGAGCCACCAGCACCACGGGAACACAATCGGCAAAGCAGAGCATCACGGGCACCTCATGGGCCGTACAGACGAGGGCATCACAGCCCTCGGCAATCTGCTCACGAATGTTCTCGAGATCATCGGCACCGTTCGAGGTCACCGTCACGACGTGGTCACCATGTACTTGATTGGGCACGAGCAGATTATGCTCGCACTCAGCGGCGCCCATGGCTTCGAGCGCTCGACGACGATTTTCTTGAACGGCAAAGGGGTCATCGCCTACATGCGAGCCCAGATTGAGTGAGGAGTACGCATCTTCGGAAACACCACCGGTGCGCTCGGTAAAGGCAAAGCGAACATCGAGCGTCGCGCCCTCTACCAACGTAACTCCATCATGGTCGACACGCGAAACGTTGTCCGCACGTGCTGCCATACTAAAGCCTCCTATTACAACAAGTACCGCGGCGTCGCCGCGCAGTCCGTGTTTATACGGCTGTCATACTTCTTTAAAAGGATACCCGCAGCGGTAGGGACCAAACGTAAAGGGAACGTAAGGAGATTGGAGGCTTTCGTTTACAAACGAGAAACAAAAAGGGCGCATCCATACGGACGCGCCCCTGTGCAAAACAATGCGAAGAACGACTTAGAAGCTGCCGCGCTTGAGGAAGTCGGGAAGCTCAAACTGATCGTTGCCAAAGTTGGGCAGCTCGGTACCACCGACGTTGCGAGTCGGGGCAGCCTGAGCGGGGCTGGCAGCCGGAGCAGTGCGCTGCGGCTCAGCAGAAGCAGCAGCCTTGCTCTGGGACTGCTGGGCAGCGAAGAGCTCGTCCTGACGGTTGACGTTGGAGTCGGAGAAGCCCGTAGCGATAACGGTGATGCGCACCTGGTCGCCCAGGGACTCGTCAACAACGGTACCGAAGATGATGTTGGCCTCGGGGTCGACAGCATTGGCGACAACGTCGGCGGCGTCGCTGATCTCCTGGATGCCCAGGTCCTTGGAGCCGGCGATGGAAAGCAGGACGCGCGTGGCGCCATCGATGGAGCTCTCGAGCAGCGGACTGGAGATAGCCTGCTGGGCAGCGTCGACGGCACGGGTGTCCCCAGAAGCGGTACCGATACCCATCATGGCGGTACCGGCCTGCTTCATGATGGTCTTAACATCGGCGAAGTCCAGGTTGATGATACCCGGGACGGTGATAAGGTCGGTGATGCCCTGGGTGCCCTGGGAAAGGACGCCATCGGCAATCGCGAACGCCTCGAGCATAGTGGTCTTCTTCTCGGCGATGTCGAGCAGCTTGTCGTTAGGGATAACGATCATGGTGTCGACGCAATCGGAGAGGGTCTTGATGCCCTCCTCGGCGCTCTTCTTGCGCTTGCGACCCTCGAAGGTGAAGGGCTTGGTCACGACGGCGACGGTCAGCGCGCCGACCTCGTTCATTGCGATATCGGCAACGATGGGAGCGGCGCCGGTACCGGTACCACCGCCCTCGCCGCAGGTGATGAACACCATATCGGCGCCAGCGAGCGCCTCGGCGATATCGTCGCGGGACTCATCGGCAGCCTTGCGACCAACCTCGGGGTTGGCGCCGGCGCCCAGGCCGCGGGTAAGGTCGGTGCCGATGTGCACCTTGATATCGGCATCAGAGATCGCGAGTGCCTGAGCATCGGTGTTGATGGCAACAAACTCGACGCCGCGGATGCCCTCTTCGATCATTCGATTGACCGCGTTGGTACCGCCGCCGCCGACGCCGACCACCTTAATGACGGCAAGGTAGTTGTTGATCTCTGTCTCGTGCATGTCGGTCCTCCGAACAAAGGTTATAGCCATAGCATGGGTTGACCCCTGCGCACATTAACCTTCAGGTTGAAAGTAAATGCAAAGGTAAACCGTATTATGTTTGCACATTATGAACGTATCAGTCAAATAATTGACCGTGAAAACCAAACAAACCAGATAAACGGCGTGGTATGGCCCCTCAACAAAGCCGTTTAGGATGCTAGGCGGTCGGTGCGTTCCTAAACGTGTAGTTGCCCGGAGAGCGCACATTGATATAGGTTACGCCCTCTACCTGCGAAAGCAGCTTGGTCACGATGCGTTCTTTCTTGGCGATATCATCCGAATCGCCCAGCGACACCTCGACGCCGTTGTCGAGATTTGCCGAGATAGCCTCAACGGAAGGCGTGGAAATATCCTTCACCTGGCCCAAGAACTCGCTCGAAAAACCGCGTGCGTAATCCAGACCGGCCTTGACGGCCTTGGAGCTCACCGCCCGACCCGAAACCGGTGCGACATCGGCCGAGACGTCAGTCAACAGCACGGCGCCGTAGTGCTTGGCAAGCGCCAGGGCCGCATCGATGCCGGTCAGGGTGTTGGCACCCTCCCCCGATGTAATGACGTTCCCCTGGTCATCCACCTCGACAGACGTCGACAGCGGAGCGATCCAGGTGTCATCGTCTCCGATAGCCCAGGCAAGGTCGTCGGAGCTGATATACGCAATGGCGGTAACTTTACGCTCCGTCGGCGTGATGATAAGCGTATGGGGAAACTGACGCTGGACATCCACGCCCGAGACCCACGGGTTTTGCTTGAGGCCCTCGGTAATCTGATCGGGATCCACGTTAAAGAGCGACGTGTTCTCGGGAAGACTGATGAGCTGCATGGCGTCGTGCTTGGTCACATGCTCGCTGCCATGAATCTGAATATCGGTGGCGGCGAACAGGCCGGAGTTGATGACGACGATGGCAACAATGGCAAGTACGGCCACGGCTGCCAGGATGCCGCCCGCGATCTTGCCTTTACCCTTAAGGGCAGAAGCGGCGTCGGTCGTCTTGCTTGCCATGGCACCCAGCGATGACAGAGGATTGATGCCCCTTTTTGCCGAAGACGCCTTGGCGGCGGGTACCGATGTCAGTGAACGCGGCTTAGCGCCAGCCAACGTACGGCCGGCATGCGGCGCACGAGTTCCCAGCGAAGGCTTGGGCGTCGCCATGGGTCGGGAGGTCTTGGTGCCCATCGCCGGTTTGGGCGTCACCGAAGGACGCGGAGCCGGACGGCTCGTCTTTTTAGAAGTGGGGCGTCCTCCCAGCTGCGAGCCGACGACCGGGCGCTTGGCAGGACGAACGGGCCCAACAGACTTGGAGGGCATGGCGGGCTTATGTTGAGGCTGGGCAGGTGCGCCGGAACGCCCTCCGGCGCGGCGGAAGGTTGGTTTCGATGCTCTAGAAGCCGAGGAATTTAACTTCCGGTCTGAGCTCGATGCCATACGCCTCCCTCACCTTTCCGTGCACATGCCTGATAACCGCGGCCACGTCATCGGCCGAGGCGGTTCCGTTATTAACGATAAAATTAGCGTGTACGGGCGAAACTTCCGCACCGCCAACCGAAAAACCCTTTAATCCACAATCCTCAATCAACTTGCCCACGCTTGCGTCGGGCGGGTTGCGAAAGACCGATCCGCAGGATGCACGGCCCATGGGCTGCGTGCGCTTGCGGCGCGTCAGGTACCGCTCCATACGCTCGCGAATGTCTGCCTTGGGCGCGGGCTTGAGTTTAAGCACGCACTCGAGAATAATCTCGTTACGCGGCAAGCTGCACTCGCGATACCCCCAAGCGATCTCGGACCCTGCATAGTGCTTAATACCGGACGCCGGATCAAACGTGACCACGTCCTCGATAAGGGAGCCGATCCACTCGGTCCGCGTACCTGCGTTCATGGACACTGCGCCGCCGACCGAACCGGGAATACCGACCGCGAACTCAAGGCCCGAAAGCCCGCGCGACAAAGCGTCATTGACCAAACGCGCGAACATCACGCCCGCACCAACGGTCAGCGTGCAGCCATCCTCGGCAACAACCGTGCGCTGAAACTCACGTCCCAGCGAAATAACGGCGCCGCGATAACCGGCATCGGCAACCAACAGGTTGGACCCTTTGCCGATAATCACCCACGGCACCTGCTCGCGGTCAAGCACCGCCACGGCGCGACGCAGGGCATGGTAGCTATGGCACGTCACAAAGAGGTCGGCCTTGCCGCCGATACGATAGCTTGTATGGCGTGCAAGACGTTCGTCCTCGACCACGTCCGTGTCGATCATGCCCGAAAGCGCCATGACGGCGTTAAACAGACCCATAGAGGTTAAGCGTCTTTCTTGGCAGTCAGATACTCGATGAACTCGGGGCCGACGGTCGTAACGTCACCGGCACCCATGGTGAGCAGCAGGTCGCCCTCGCCCACGAGCTTCTCAAGCTCCTGGTTGAGCTCAAGACGGCTGGAGCAGTACACGACCTCCTTGCCGGGGTGCTTGGCGCGAACGGTATCTGCGAGCATCTTGGAGGTAACGCCCGGAATCGGCATCTCGCCGGCGGAGAACACATCGATCAGCAGCAGCTTATCGGCGTTGGCAAAGGCATCGGCAAAGTCATCGCACAGAGCCTGCAGGCGCGAATAGCGGTGCGGCTGGAACACGACGTCGACATGCTTGTAGCCCAGCGAAGAGGCAGCAGCGAGCGTCGCCTTGATCTCGGTGGGATGATGGCCGTAATCGTCAACCACCGTGATGCCGTCGATATCGCCCACGTGGGTAAAGCGACGGCGGACACCCTCAAAACTCGAAAGTGCCTTAGCGGCGGCGTCGATATCGAGACCCAGGACATGGGCGACGGTCAAGACGGCCGTGGCGTTGAGCATGTTGTGACGACCGGGGTTGCTCTTAATCTCGACAGCGTGCTCGGTGCCGTCCTCAAAGCGAACGATAAAGTCGCTCTGGATGCCCTTAACATCCGGATGTACGCAGACGATGTCGTTGTTCTCGGCAAAGCCATAGGAAAGCACATGACGGCCCGTCGACTTGGCGAGCTCGACCAGATGCGGGTCCTCGCCGCAAACGATGACGGTGCCGTCCTCGCCCACCAGCCCCATAAACTTGGCAAAGGTGGCCTCGATCTCCTCGATACCCGAGTAGTGATCGAGATGATCGGCCTCGACGTTGGTCACGATGACCACGTTGGGGTTTAGGAACAGGAACGAGCTGTCGGACTCGTCGGCCTCGGCGACAAAATAGTCGCCCGAGCCGTTCTTGCCGTTGGTGTCATAGCCCTCGACAATGCCACCGATCAAAAAGCTGGGGTCCAGACCCATGCGGTCGAGCATGGTGGCGCACATCGAAGAGGTCGTGGTCTTGCCGTGCGTGCCGGCGACGGCGACGGTGGTGTAGCCATGGCCCAGAGCCGAGAGCATCTTGGCGCGAGGCCACACGGGAATACCGAGCTCGCGGGCACGCACGAGCTCGGGGTTGGACTCGGGAATAGCGGTGGAGACAACAACCACGTCGGGCTTGACCTCGTCGATCGTCGCAGCCTCGTGGCCCACGTGGACCTTCACGCCGGCGCGGGTAAGCTGGCGAATATAGCGCGACGTCTTAAGGTCGGAGCCGGTAACGGTATAACCGCGCTCGTGCAGGACGAGGGCGATGCCGCTCATGCCGGCGCCGCCGATACCGATAAAGTGGGCGCTCTTGAACTCGGGCGCGGAGGTTGCAGTCTGGGAATCAGCCATGTGCTCGTGTACTCCTTGCGTAAACACTGCCTGTAATCCGTTAACTGTACCGCACCTACCGCATCCGCGCGAGGGCGACCGGCGATATCCCGTCTAACTAACGCAATCCCTCTACCGCATCGGCCAAAAGTGCGGCGGCACGGTCCTGGGCCAAGCCGCGCGCCGCCTGACGCATGGCATCACGCGCCGCAGCGTCATCGATCAGGTGCAGCAGCTCGTCGGCAAAGGCAGGGGCATCGATATCGGCATCGGCGCATAGCACGCCGGCACCGGCATCGACCAGGTAACGCGCATTCGTGGTCTGGTGGTCGGCCGTGGCGTGCGGATACGGCACGAGTACCGAGGGCACGGCAAGCGCGGCGATCTCGGCCACGCTCGAGGCACCGGAACGCGAGAGCACCAAATCGGCCGCGGCCAGCATATCGCCCATGTTGTCGATGTAGGGCTGGACACGATAGCGCTTCGCCTCCTCGGGCGTCAGCGCCAAAGCGCGCTCGGTCTCGTCAAAGCCGTCGGCACCCGTCGAATGCAAAATGTAGAGATTCTCGCGGGTCAGCAGCTCACTCTTGAGCGAGGCAACGCGCTCGTTGAGATGCTGGGCACCGAGCGAACCACCAAAGACGAGCAGAAGCGTCGCGTCCTCGGGCACACCGAGCGTCTTGCGACCGCGAGCGCGATCGCCCTCGATCACCGAACGACGCACAGGATTGCCCGTCATGAGCACATGGTCGGGGTCGCCCTCGCGCTCAAAGACAGCGCGGGCCGCAGGTACCGAAATGCACACGCGGGCGGCATGTGAGTTCATCATCTTGTTGGCCAGACCCGGAACAGAGTTCTGCTCATGCAGCAGATACGGAACGCCGGCGCCCTTGCACCAACCCAGCAGCGGGACCTCAACGTAAGCACCAAAGCCGATAGCGGCATCGGGCTTACCGACCTTCGAGAAGTGACTGGCAAGCGCGCGCTTCGCCTTGTTGACGCGCCACAGCGAGGTCAGCGCCGTCCAGGGACGGGAGCGATCGAAACCCGTGACCGTGATGGGCACAAAATCGAATCCGGCCTCGGGAACCAGACGACCCTCGAGCTTGCGCGATTGGCCCACGAACACAACGCGATGACCGCGGTCACGCAGCTCCTCGGCCAAGGCGAGCGCGGGGTTGATATGTCCTGCCGTGCCGCCAGCTGCAATAGCAACGGTCATCTTATCGGTCATGGTAATCCCTTCGTACACGCGGCCCCTGGTCATCGGTGCGCAAACGCGCCGACGGGTCCGAATTCAAATCGATTCGATTATATCCGCCGCCCGCATTGCGAGGACTGGGGCGCTGAGGACGACCTTGCGGTGCCGTTCGCTGACGCGGACGGGCTGCCGGCTCGGTCGCAGAGCCATCCAGGACGGTAAAACCGTTACGCGAAGATCGCTCGCCGCGCACGTGGGGCACGCCGGCGGTACTCTCATCCATAACGGCAAAGCTCTCGCGGCGACGGTCGTACTCATCGCGACGGGCGCTCTCATACGAAACGCGCAGGATCAGACCGGCGAGCATAAGCGACACAATAATCGAGGAGCCGCCGTAGCTAATAAACGGCAGCGGCTTGCCCGTCATGGGAAACACATTGAGAATGCCCAGCGCGTTGATCAAAAACTGCACCGCAAGGATGACCGCGGAACCCGATGCCATAAGTGCTCCGCGACGGTCGGTCGCCTGCTCGGCAATGCGAAACGCCGAGTAGATCAGCATCGCAAACACCAAGAAGAACAGCACGGTTCCGATAAAGCCAACTTCCTCGCCGATAATAGCCAAGATGTAGTCGTTATGCGCCTCGGGCAAATACGAGTACTTCATGGTGGAGTTGCCGATACCGCGACCGAACAGGCCGCCCGAGGCAAACGCCATGATGGCAAGCGTGGCCTGATAGCCGTCGCCATATTCGTCTGCCCAAGGATTCCAAGCAACCTCGACACGCGTCATACGATACGGCTCGGCGATAAGGGCGATCGCAATGACGGCGATGCCGGCAACGACCGTCCAAACGATATATTTGGGGTCCAATCCCGCAAACAACGCCATGCACATGAGGGTCAGCAAGATGATCAGAACGGTGCCAAAATCGGGCTGAACAAAGATCAGAAAGAGCGAAATGCCCAGGTAGATGCCCATGTTGCGAAGAAACTCGTTGATGTTGCCGCCGGGCGAAAAGATGCGGTCGAGCATGATGGCCGAATACGCGATGGCGAACGGCTTTAAAAACTCAGACGGCTGGAACTGAATACCGGCGATGTTGAGCCAGCGCGTGGCGCCACGACTGCCGCTACCCATAAAGAACACCAGAACCAGTAGCCCTATCATTCCCATGAGGAAGATCCTGAGCACGTCTTCCCCAAACCAACTGTCCGGCAAGATGCGCACGATGGCAACCATAGCCAGCACGCCAACTCCGGCAAACGCGGCTTGTCGAAACAGGAAAAACGTCGCCGAACCATTCTCGTGCAGTGCCTCGACCGAAGATGCCGAGTACACCATCAGCAAGCCAAAGCAAACCAAGCTAAACAGGCACGCCATAAATATCAAACGGGGGCGCATGATGCGGGCGGGGACGCCGGCAATATAGCGCTCACTGAACGTCTGCCCGCCGCGTCCGGAACGCGGCGTACTACGCAGCGAGGAAGCACGGTCCGAGTCGGGCCTCCTCATATCACTTCGGGGGCTCTCCTCTCTCACCGGCAACCCCTATTCCGTTTGCGATTTCGCTGCTGCGGCAAGCTGGGCAACGTAGTCCTTAAACACGCGGCCGCGCTCCTCGTAGCCCGAGAACTCGTCAAACGAAGAGCAGGCGGGCGAAAGCAGGATCACGTCGCCGCGGCTCGAGAGTGAGCGGGCAACGTCAACGGCATCGCGCAGATCATCGGCCTGGGCGATATCCACGTCACCATCGACATCGGCCTCGTCCATAGCGGCGGTAAAGCGCTCGCGCGCATCGCCAAAGCAAACGACCGAGCGCACGTTGTCCATAACGACGCGGGCAAAGTCCGCAAGCGGCGTACCCTTATCGTGGCCGCCGAGCAGCAAAATCACATCGTCGTCGGGAAACGCCGTCAGGGCCTTTTCGACTGCATCGGTGTTCGTTGCCTTGGAATCGTTGACGTAGCGCACGCCATCGATCTCGCCGCAGGGTTCCACGCGGTGTTCGAGTGGCTGGAACGATGCCAAACCGCGGCAAATGCCCTCGGGATCGGCACCGACGGCCAGAGCAGCCGTGGCGGCACATAGGGCATTGATGACATTGTGATGGCCCGAGATCTTGAGCTCGGACGTGGCGACAAGCTGGGTCTCGACGCCCTTCAGGCGCACGACCATCTTGCCGTCGCGCACAAAGGCGGCGTCTGCACCCTCGGGCTCGTCAAAAGCGACCTTGCAGATGCGGCGACCCGGTGTGTAGATGTACTCATCGAACTCATGGATGCCGGCATCCTCGACGTCGATAACCACGAGGTCGTCGTCGACCATATTCTCGAACAACTTGATCTTGGCAAGCGCATAGTTCTTGTGGCTCTTGTGCCAGCCCAGGTGGTCGGGCGTGATGTTGAGCAGTACCGCCACGCGAGGATGAAGCTCGGCGGTCGTAGCAATCTGATAACTCGACAGCTCGGCCACAAACCACTCATTGTGTGCGCGGCCGTCGATCTCGTTCACCGGCGGCTCACCGATATTGCCGACGGCCACGCTGGCTTCACCGGCGGCCTTGAGCAGATAATCGGTCAGCGACGTGGTAGTTGTCTTGCCGTTGGTGCCCGTGATGGCGATCCAATTGTGGGGAGACAGGCGATAGGCAAACTCGGGCTCGCCCATAATCTGAGCGGCATGCTCACGCCCAGCCTTAAAGAAGGCCGAGAACTCCGAGATACCCGGGCATGTCACGCACACGTCATAGGTACCCTCGACCTGCTCGGTGCCGTAGACAAACGACGCGCCCTGCGCCTCGAGCGCACGCGTGGCTTCATTGGGCTCGGAGTTACCGCCGCCATACACGGTCGTGGCGCTCACGCGCTCGGGGTGAGCCAACGCCCAACGGGCGACATCGAGACCGGATTTACCCTGCCCCAAAACAAGCAGGCCAAAGACATTAGCAAGAGGCATGAAAGACCACTATCCCAACTGGAAGAACAGGGCGAGGCCAACGGCGCCAAAGGCCGCGGCGATAATCCAAAAACGGATAACGACCTTGGTCTCGGCCCAGCCCTTCTTTTCGAAATGATGATGAATGGGCGCCATAAGGAAGACGCGCTTGTGCGTAAAGTGGAAATAGACAACCTGGATCATGACCGACAGCGTCTCGACGATAAACAGACCGCCGATGATGAGGGAAACGACTTCGGTGTTGGTCATGATGGAGGTGCAGGCAAAAGCGGCACCCAGGGCAAGCGAGCCGGTATCGCCCATAAAGATGCTCGCCGGGTAGCAATTGAACCACAAAAAGCCCAGGCAGGCACCGGCGCACGCCGTGCAGAAGATGGACAGGTTCACGTCACCGTGCAAAAACGCCATGGCGGCCATGGCGAGCATGGCAATCATGGAAGTGCCACCGGCAAGGCCGTCCAGACCATCGGTCAGGTTCACGGCATTGGAAAGACCGGCGATCATCAGCCAGCAAAATACAATGTAGAGCCACGGGAACGAAAGGCCGCAGATGGTGGTCGAAAGAACACCGAGGTCAATCGTCAGGCCGCCGGGAAAACGAATCTCGGGGGCGACGCCGCACCAATTGACGGCGAGCACGGTAAAAGTGACGCAGATAATGGTCAGACCGATCATCTTGGCGTGAGGCGTCAGGCCGAGCGAGCGACCATGCGTGACGGAGGTCAGGTCGTCGATGAGACCCAGAACGCCGGTGGCCAGCGTGGCAAGCAGCACGAGCACGAGCTCGGTAGTGAGCTTGCCCATCAGCAGGCAGGTCAGCGAGATCGCGACAAGGATGATGACACCGCCCATGGTCGGCGTACCCTGTTTAATCAAATGACGCTTGGGGCCGTCGGCTCGGACCTGCTGGCCGATACCCTCGACCTTCAGCAGCTTAATCCACCACGGCATAAGCAGCAACGCAATGGCGGCAGCGATGCCAAGTCCCAAAAAGGCCTGATACGTAGGATACGAGGGATTGCCGAACATGGGCTAGCACACACCTTCCACAAAGCGGTCGAGCTCAACAAAACGGGAACCCTTGACCAGTACAACATCATGATTTTCAAGCGCGCCGCCCATGCGGTCGAGCACCTGCTGATAATCGGAGAACACCTGGATGCGGTCCTCATCCATACCCATCATACGTGCGGCATCGGCCATGAGCTGAGCCAGCTCGCCGCCGACGCACGCGAGCATGTCGAGCTTCTTGGCGGCGGCATAGGCGCCCACGAGCTCATGCATGCGGGGAGCCTCGTCGCCCATCTCGCCCATCTCGCCCAGGATCGCCATGCGCGAACCGTCACATGAAAGCGAGCACAGCAAATCGAGGCCGGCAGCCATAGACTCGGCACTGGCGTTATAGGAGTCGTCGATGATGCGCGCTCCGCTCTTGGCGCGCTTGATCTCCTGGCGGTGGCCGGTGATCGTAAGACCCCTAAAGGCAGCATCGATCTGCTCGGGCGTCACGCCCAGACGATAGGCGACCGCGGCGGCCTTGACGGCATTGGGCACGGACTGCACGCCGGGAATGGCCAGCATGGTATCGACCGTGTCGCCCTGACCAAAGTCGAGCGTAAAGACCGGATGGCCCTCGTCGTCGACGCGAATGTCGCGTGCGCGGACCTCGTCGTCGTCCGAGACACCGGCCAGCATCACGTCAATACCCGCAGGCTGGGCGAACGCATCGCGAATGAACGGCGTAAAGTCGTCCTCGCCGCCCAACACCAGCAACGGCGAGAAGTCGCCGGCGGCGCACATGCCCTGGACAATCTCGGACTTGGCGCGGGCGATGTTCTCGCGGCTGCCCAGAATACCGATATGGGAGGTTCCGATCTTGCTCACGATGGCAAGATTGGGGTTGGCAGACTGGGACAGGCGCTCAATCTCATGAAAATGGTTCATGCCCATCTCGAGCACCAGAACCTCGGTATCGGCCGGAGCGGAAAGCACCGTGAGCGGCATGCCGATCAGGTTGTTGAAATTGCCCTTCGTGGCCCAGACGCGATAACGCTTGGCGAGCACGGCGGCGAGCACGTCCTTGGTCGTCGTCTTGCCAATCGAACCGGTAATGCCGACGACCAGGCAGCCAAGCTCCAAGCGATATACATGCGCCAGGCGCAGCAAGAACTCCTCGGGGTCGTCGGTCAGCAAGATGGCGCATCCCTTGTCCTGCGCCAGCGAAACCAGCTCGGCATCGGGTTCGCGCGTCATCACGACGGCACCGGCACCCGACTCGATGGCACGGGAGGCAAAATCATTGCCGTCGACCTTTTCGCCGGGGAAGGCGACAAAGATCGTCCCCTCCTCGACCTGACGCGAGTCGATAACGCACCCGCGGCATACCCGATCGACTTCTTCCGTCACGGTTCGGGCCCCCGTTGAGGCCGCGAGGTTGTTGACGGCGATCTCTATCATTGCAGCTCCCCTGTAAACCTAATATTGCTATCGGCGTATTGTATCCCAGTGCCATGCGCGCGTGGTGCAGGGCATGTGAACACCCTTCAGATCAAACGGCAGACCACGCTCAAGATTGTAACCCCCTACTTCGTGCGCGGGATACCCAGCACGTCGAGCGCGTTGGCCATAATGGACTGGAATGGCACCGCGGCGGCATCCGAGCCGCTCGGCGTTCCATCGAGTGTGATGTAGCACAGCACCTTGGGCGATTGTGCCGGCGCAAAGCCCATAAAGGACGACATGTAGTTCTCCTTGAGGTAACCGCCGTTCTCGTCAGCACGCTCGGCCGTACCGGTCTTGCCCGCCACGTCATAGCCATCGACCGCACCGCCAACGCCCGTGCCTTCGGACACGACCGTCTGCATGCACGATGTCACCTGGGCGGCAGCGTCCTCCGAAATCGCGCGCTCGCCTTCGCCCCAGTCCTTCTCATCGCCCTTGCTGGACTTATAGAAGTGCGGAGTCATCATCACGCCGCCGTTCGCGATGCCGCCCACGGCACGTGCGACCTCAATCGGCGAGACGGACAGCGCCTGGCCAAAGCTCATCGAGCCCAGCGTGGCGCCGTCGTACTGGTCGCGCTCCTTGACGATGCCCAGGCTCTCACCCGGAAAATCGACACCGGAGCTATGACCGATACCCCACTTGTCCACATAGGTGGCAAAATCATCGGCACCGATCTTGCGTCCCACCAGGACAAAGCCCACATTGGACGAACGGCGCATCATCTCGCGCACGTCCATGGTCATGGTGTAGTCGCGCTTATCGGCGTCGGTAACGGTGTCGTCGCCAACCTTAATGCTCGCCGGCACCTCAAACGACGTGCTCGAACGCACGGCACCCAAGTCGAAGCCGGCACCGGCCACGAGCGTCTTAAAGACCGAGCCGGGCTCGTAGGCATCGGTAACCAGGCGCAAGTTCATGTCCTCGGTCTTGGCGTTTTCCAGATCGGTCTGGTCATATGTCGGATACGAGCATGCCGCCAGAATCTCGCCCGTCGTGGGATCGGTGACCAGGGCCGAGCCATTCTTGGCCTTGGTCTTTTCGACCGCCTCGGCCAGGGCGTCCTCGGCGGCACGCTGGATATTGACATCGAGCGTCGTCACGATGTCCACGCCGTCAACCGCCGCCACCTTTTTATAGGCGCCGCCCGCGATATAGCTACCGTCCCTCGCCCGCTCGCGCACCAGCGAACCGTTGGTTCCGGTCAAAAGCTTGTTGTACTGTTTTTCGAGGCCCGTCAGACCGTCGTTGTCCACGTTTACCACGCCAAGCACCTGCGATGCCAGGTTGCCGTAGGGGTACACGCGCTTCATGGCCTGCTCAAAGAGCACGCCTGGCAGGTTCTTCTTCTCCAGCGCCGCGACATCGTCCTCGTCCACCTGGCGTTTGATATACACCCAGGTGCCATCCGACTCAACGAGCTCGCGACAGGTCTTTTTATCGATTCCCGTAGCTTTGACCAGCGCTGACACCGTCTTGTCAACGTCCTCGATAAGCTGAGGATTCACGGCGATGTTGCGACATTCGACCGACGACGTCAGCACGTTGCCGTTACGGTCGTAGATGGTACCGCGCTTGGCATATAGCGTCTGCGCGAGCAAGCGACGTGCATCGGCGCGGTCGCGTAGCTTATCGGCTTCCACGATTTGATAGTCGGCAAGGCGAAGGACGCCCAAACCCAAGCCAAACCCGATGAAGCCCATGACGGCTTTGCGACGGGGCAGCGGCGTGCCCGTGAGCCATTCGGTCGACGAGCTCTTGCGCGGTCTGGTGTTATGCATTTGAGGACCACTCGAGCCACGGAGACGCGACGCAGGGTCGTTGCCATAGGACGGCCTCGCGTTGTAAGATGGCCGACCCGTTCCTTGATAACCAGAACGTCCCCGCGATGAGGGACGTCCAGAACCGCGACCCCCGTCGGAGCCGCGGCGATAGTCATTTGTCATACTCAGCTACCGTCTTGTTACTGAGCGGTCGCGGTCGAGCTAGCGCCCGCGGCTGCATCCTGCGAAAAATCAAGTGTAACGCTCTCGCTGGGCTCCACCATGCCATAAGCGCCCGCAAGGTCGCGAATGCGCGTGTCGGCACCATAGACCGAATGCATGACCTCCAGGTCGGAGCTCTCGTCGGTCGCCTTCTCGAGCGTGTTGGTAAGCGCGGCGTTGCTGTTGAGCACCTGGGCCGTAACGCCGGCGAGCGCCACACGGGCGACACCGATCGTCATGAAGATGGCCGCAATGATGCAAAACGTTTTAAGAACGCTCATGAAAACCGGGCTTACCGCCTGGTTTGCCTGACGGCCCGCGCCCGTGTAGACATCAAAGCGCGGCGTGCGCTGCTCGCGGGGAGCAACGGGGGCCTGCGGTGCCTCACGATAGGCGGGCATGGCGTTCATATCATAGGCGAGTGCTGCGTTTGAGGTGTTGTAGCCCATGATATGCCGCCTCCCATCCCGAGTACGTTGGTAGTGTGTTTAAGCTTCGTTTGTGGTACGAGCGGGAGGTCCAATATCGCGCGGTCGCGTCTACAGACGCTGCGCCACGCGGATCTTGGCTGATCTCGCCCGAGGGTTGCGCGCAACCTCATCGGGTTGGGCAACCAGGGGTTTGCGGGTGATGACCTTGAGTATCGGCACGTTGCCGCACACGCACACCGGAATCTCCGGCGGACACGTGCACCCCTGGCTCATCTCCTTAAAGTGGTTCTTTACGATACGGTCCTCGAGCGAGTGATACGAGATGACGCAGATGCGTCCGCCCGGGTTGAGCCACCTTGTGGCGGCGTCAAGCCCTCGCTCGAGCACATCGAGTTCGTGATTGACCTCGATGCGAATGGCCTGGAAACTTTTCTTGGCTGGGTGTCCGCCATGCCGACGAGCGGCAGCGGGGATACCAGCCTTGATGATCTCGACAAACTGACCGGTGGTTTCGATCGGCTCATGCTCGCGGCGGCGCACGATCTCACGCGCGATCTGCGAGGCGAACTTCTCTTCGCCATAGACGCGTAGAATCCGGGCGAGGTCGTGTTCGTTATAGGTGTTGATGACCTCAGCTGCGTTTAAGGTGTTGTTACCCGGATCCATCCGCATGTCCAATGGGGCGTCCTCGTTGTACGAAAAGCCCCTGCCAGGGATATCGAGTTGCGGCGACGAAACGCCCAAGTCGAACAGGAAGCCATCGACCCCGGGCACCTCGGCCGAGCAAAGCAGCTCGTCCAAGTCGCCGAAGTTGCCCTTCAGCAGCTGGTGCGGTACGCCGGGAACCTCGCGGTCCAGACGGGCGCCAGCGGCCTCGAGGGCCATGTCGTCCTGATCGACGCCGAGCAAAAGGCCGGTCTCCCCCACCTGCGCGGCCATCTTTACCGAATGGCCGGCACCGCCAAGGGTGCAGTCGCAGACGACGGAGCCGCTCTTTAGCTGCAGCGACTCAAGCACTTCGCCGAGCATGACAGGTTCATGCCGATATTCTTGTGTCAAGATCCCACGCTCCATCCGTTACTCGTGCCTTGCCCTTACGAGAAGAAGAGGTCCAGCAGGGCCTCGTCGTCATCGTCCTCATCGGCCGTAGCGCGGTCCCAAACCTCAAGGTGGTCGTAGTTGCCCACAACCGTGACCTCGCGGTCGAGGTTCGCCTGCTTGCGGAGAGACTCAGAAAGACCGATACGACCCGCGCTGTCCACATCCATCGACGTGGTGCGCTTGTTGATCGCCCTCATAAGCTTCTGGTCGTTGATGTCACGCGGGTTAAAACCCTCGTGGCCCTCACGACCCGCGAAGAGTCCTTCGACCCACTTATCGAAGGCCTCGGCAGAGAACACGTACAGAGCATCGACATCCAGGGCTTTGAACACGCGAACGTGCTCTCCAAGCTCCTCACGAAGGGGTGCAGGCAGGGATAGACGACCTTTTGCATCGAGATTGCGCTCGTATGCACCCGTCATTCCCATGTGCGCCCTCCCCTCGGTTACTCAGATGGCACGTACGCGGGGAACCACCCCGCCTGTCGACGTCATCAATAATATGGGGAACCGCCCCATTTTTCAACACCTTTCCCCCTGTCT
>UQLA01000020.1 GCA_900541745.1 uncultured Collinsella sp.
GGCCCGTGGGTTATACCCTAAGAGCAAACCACCCTTTTTAAGGGTGGTTCTGATTCACAAATGCGAAGTTGAGCTACTCTGTTTCTGCGGGCTCCACGATTTATGAGTTATGTAGCAATTCCAGATTCTAAGACAGGGGTCGCTTGCGTTTGGCGGCTAGCCATCGACATCCTTACACTAACGTTGACTCGAAAGGCCTTATCTCCTGCCCATTTTTCTCTGCGCAATTGAAGTCTGAAGTGGTTGGCCATACGGCGTTGTTATGATCGATGAGATCGACCTTCATTTGCATCCCCGCTGGCAGGTGCGGATTCTCGAGGACCTGGTTCTCATATTTCCAAACGTACAGTTTATAGTTGCAACGCATTCACCTGTTGTGGTGGCGTCGGTACCTCGCGGTAACATCCGCATTCTTGGAGAGGACGCTGCAACGGTGCCTGCTATGGAAACGCGTGGACGCGATGCCGGGGATATTCTCAACACCGTCCTGGGCGCATCCTCTCGACCTGAAGAGGCGGGTCGATTGTTCGATTTGTTCCAAGAGGGTCATGCGCAACACCCCCGATACGACGTTTAATTACACAGCGTTGCGAGGAGAGAGCAAGCGAGAAGTTCTGGAGGCCTTGCTTGCAGAGCAGGGCCATCTCTGCGCTTATTGCACGTGCAGGATCGGCGTTGATGATCGTCTGGCTACGATTGAGCATTTATTTCCACATTTTTGTTTCGTTGGGTTAGTTTTGCCTGAACGTATCCCTTAATTCGATGAATTCTCTTTACATTATTGATTGTATAGCCGCTTATAAAGCTATATATACATATATACTTGTTTATAAATCTATATAAGCGACGTTTGCCTGAGGATTCTGGTTATGGACAAAGCCAAGTTCTACAATCCATTTCGTCCGACCGCCGGTGCGGAGCCTCCTCGAATCATCGGTCGTGATGATATCTCTCTCGAGTTCGTGGAGGGTCTCATGTCCGGCGTTGGCGCTCCCGCACGTCTTATGCGAATCACAGGCCCGCGCGGGTCGGGGAAAACGGTTCTTCTTTGCGATCTGCGCGACCGAGCGATTGAACTTGGTTGGAAGGCCGTTGTTGTTTCGGCTGGTCCGCGTTTGTCGCACGATCTTATGGAGCAGATTCAAGACCAACTGACTTTTTCCTCCGCTTCGCTTGGCGTTAACGTTGGTATTGCTTCTGCCAAGTTGGACATTTCTTCAAGCGAAATGAGCCTTCGCGCAAAACTAAAGCAGATTGCACAGGGCTCAAAGGGCCTGTTCATCGCTGTTGATGAAGTCCAAGATGCCCCAGTTGAGGAAATGCGTATTATTGCCTCAACAGTTCAATTACTCATTGGGGAGAAAGTCAACATCGCTCTTGCCTTTGCCGGATTGCCATCGGGCGTTATGGATCTCATTAACGGCAAGGCACTTACTTTTCTTCGCCGCGCGGTTCCTGAAGACCTTGCTCCTATCAATCAAATCGAGATTGCACTTTCTTTGAGTGATAGCTTTAACGCGACCGGTCTTTCTCTCGACGGGGATTCGCTATCAAAAGCGGCGAGAGCAACAAAAGGTTATGCGTATTTAGTTCAACTTGTTGGGTATTCAATCTGGCAGCGCGCCGACCTTCATCGGGAGAAATCAACTCTCGTTACTGGGCGCGATGTTGATGAGGGTATCCTGCTCGCCGAAGCGCGTTTCCACGACGTGGTTCACGAGCCTGCAATTTCGGGTCTTTCCCGTAATGAAATCAACTACCTGTATGCCATGTGCGAGGATAGTAGGCAATCCAAGACATCGGATTTAGCCAAACGCCTTGGTAAAAAGACGAGTGAGCTGAGTTCTGTTAGGGCCAAGCTGCTTTCACGAGAAGTAATCCAGGCGCCTCAGAGGGGCTATGTTCAATTTGCTGTTCCAGATTTGGATGAGTATCTCAAAGATAATAGAGATGAGATTCTATCGAGGTATTAAAGCTCCAGATTTAATCCTCGAGATTCACCCCCTCATCCTCTAAAAAAGTTCTTAACACAGCCTTAAAGGCGCCTCGGCTTGCGTTGACAGCGTACAATACGCATGTTTGACTATGGCAAAAGTGGAATTTAAGGGAAGGGGCGCGTCGTGGAGGTGCTGGTTGTTGGCAATACCGCGTATGTTGACGACGACTTTTGTGCCAAGGCGTTTCCCGGTGACCATGTTCAGGTTGTAGCTGCCGACGATTCGCAGCGCGAGTCATCGTCCCACAGCTCGTGGAAAGAGCTGCTGCGCCACCTGGACCAGGCCTACGAGTTCGACAGTGTGGTCTACCTCTCCACGTATCTCACTCCGCATACCGAGACCTTTGGCGATATCGAGCTGCTGCGCTCGGTGTTTCGTGCCTGCATGGGCCGCCGTGTGCATCTGCTGTTTGTGGCGGGTCCTGCAGGTGCGGAGGGTGCTGGCGGCGCGTCAAGCAATGCCGATTCGCTTGATGCCACAGATGCTGCCGCTCAAACGGGCAAAGGCATTATCGCCCGCGCGGCCAACGACCTCTGTCGCTACTATGCCTCGCAAGACGACATCCAGGTCAAGATCCTGTGCACGCCCTATCTGTATACCGCCTCCGCGGCGCTCAACGACCCCTTCTTGGTGCCGCTGTTTGAAGCCTGTTCGACCGGGTCGGTCGCGCTCCAAGGTGCCGCGGACGCGCCGTTTCCCCTGCTGTGCGCGGAGGAGCTGGCGGTGCTGGTGCATCGCGTTTTTGATAGTTGGGATGCGACCTTTGAGACGCTCGATGTTGCAGATGCTTTCCATCGCACAACGGGCAACTTGGGCGGCGCGCTTCAGGGCCTGTTCCCCGGGCTGTCCGTTGCCTATGGAGAGTCTACCGGCTATGCGTTGCCCGCAGGCGATGCCGCTCGCAAACGCTATGGCTGGTTTCAGCGTTACGACCTGCTGCGCGACCTTTCGACCATCCACGCCCGCTGGGCTAACGCCCGCACCAAAAAGGCCAATCCCTTACGTGCGGCCATCGATCGCATCCAGCTGCGCACGCTGCCCATTAAATGCCTGGAGACGGGCTTCGCATGGGTGTTGTTCGAGGTACTGGAGCATCTGTTCTCCCAATCTGCCCAGCTCAACGTTCTCGACTATCGTTTGCTCTATGTGGTCCTGATTGGCACGCTCTACGGGCTCGACTTTGGTCTGGTTGCGGCGCTGCTGGCGTCGGTGGGTTTGGCCGTGAGCTATTTTGCCCTGTATGGATACACCTTCCAGGGCCTATTCTATGAGCCTTCCAACTGGCTGCCGTTTATTGCGTACTTTGTGGTGGGCGCCGTGTGCGGCTATGTACAGCTGCGCAACAGCGAGGCCGTTAAGGCGGAGCATGACGAGAACGAGCTTGTGCGAAACCGCAACACGTTCCTAACGCGGCTCTATCACGACGCGATTGAGGACAAGCGCGCCTACAAGCGCCAGATTGTGGGGCGCCACGACAGCTTTGGCAAGATCTTTGCCGTGACGCAGGAGCTCGACGTACTCAACCCGCGCGATATATACCGCAAGTGCTGCGAGCTGCTGGGCGAGATTCTCGAGAACGATTCGGTGACGATCTACCATGTTTCGGGCGGGGCATTTGCGCGCCTGGTAGCGGCGAGCCCGGCGATTTCCAACAATGTGCCGCGCTCGCTCTCGCTCGACGACCTTGCGCCCGTGCTCCAAGGCTCGATCTCTGGTTTGTGGGTGAACCGCGCACTGACGCCGGGGCTTCCGATGTTTGGCTATGCGATCGAGCGCGATGGAGCCCCCGCCGTGTTGATCTTTGTGCGTCACGTGGCCGAAAGCCAAATGACCCTGTACTACCAAAACCTGTTCCGCATCCTGTGCGGCCTGGTGGAAAGCGCGCTGGGACGCGCCTTCGATTACGAGGCCGTGGCGCAGGATAAGCGCTGCGTTGCCGGCACGTGCGTGCTCAACCACGATGCCTTTGGCCGGGAGCTTGCCGCCGAGCAAGCGCTTGCGGACAACAAGATGGGGAGCTTCTTGCTCTTGCGCGTGGTGCCGGGCATGGAGCCTGTTGGCGAGCTGGTCGGCGCCATTGGGTCGGCGATTCGCGAGAGTGACGCTGCGGGCCTGGTCGATGGCGACACGCTTTACCTGCTCATGCGACAGGCAACCGAAGCTGACCTGCCCGTTATTTGTGCGCGTATGGCCGCCAAGCACATTACGGTGGAACTCGTCGACAGCGAGGATGTAGTGGCCCTGCTGCAGCGCATCGCGCCCGCTGGCAACGGTGAGGGGGAGGCCGCTTGATCTCGCTTGTCGTTGCTGCCGTACTGCTATTAATTCATGCGCTGGTGTGTCTGGTGCTGTGGACGCTTATGAAACTGGGTCTGCTGCCGGTTCGTGGACACATGCTTGCCGTGATGGTGCTCGTACCGCTGTGGGGTCCGTTGCTCGTGGCGCTGCTCTCGGTGCGTAGCGCGGTGTTCGGTAACGACCTTAAGGACGCCACGCTGGAGACGCTGCGCATTAACGATGACATGCATCGCAGCATGCTGGTGCAGGGGCGCGAGGGCGATGATGGCGTGGTGCCGCTCGAGGAAGCACTGATCGTCAACGACCCGGGCGACCGCCGCCGTCTGATGCTCTCCATGCTTACCGAGGATCCGGATGCGTACCTGGCACAGTTGCAGGCTGCAAAACTCAACGACGATGTTGAGGTCGCGCACTATGCCGCGACGGCGGTGGCGCAGATTTCCAAGGAGTCCGACCTTAAGCTGCAGCAGTTGGAGCGCGCGTTTAAGACCGATCCCAGCTCGCATAACTTGGATGCGTATTGCGACTTTTTGGGCGCCTATCTGGACTCGGGTTTGGCAGAGGGCCGCGTGGCACAGATTCAGCGTCAGCAGTATGCACGCTTGCTCGCGCGTCGTTGCGAACGCGAGGACGGGCCTGCGCTGCGCATTCGCTATGCCACGGCGCTGGCCGATGCCGGCGAGATTGATAAGGCAGAGGACGTCGCTAGCCAGTTGGTGATCGATGCGTCAGACGAGCAGGACGTGTGGATGCTCTGCCTGCGCTTGGCTGTGATTCGTCGCGATGGGCAGGCGGTACGGCGTGTAATCGATGTGATCGACAAGCAGCACGTGTATTTGAATGCCGAAAATCGTGAGAGGCTGGCATTTTGGCGTGAAGGAGAGCAGGCCCGATGAGCGTGGTGCAACGTATCCGCGAGCGTGCGGGCCATTTTCGCTGGATGGGGCTGCTCGTGGTATGGGCTGTCTTTATCGCCATGGCCGCCGTGCTACTTGTGGAGCGAGCCGGCGTGCAGTACAGCGCCGGACAGCACAAGCTGGGCATGCTCGCCGCCAATGACGCGGTACCGGCAAGCTCGGCGATGTTTGGCCAAAAGCCCACGTGCTTGGTTATTACCGACTCGGACCAGGACGGTGTCGAGGACGTCAAAGAGCAGTTTGACCAGATTCTGCTCGACATGAAAATTGCCCACCGCGATGTGGATATTGCCACCGATGGTGCTGATGCGATTCCTTCCCTCACATCCTTCGACCGCGTGATTTTACTGATGCCTTCGATCGATGGGCTCGGTACGCACTTGAGCGACATTATGAGCTGGGTGAGCGCCGGCGGTTCGCTGATGCTCGCCATGACGCCGGACAATTCGAGCTATCTGCAGGCAATCGGTCCCAAGCTGGGCATCGATTCTGCCGGCTATGAATATACGGCGGCAGAGAGCATCGTGCCGAGCGAGGACTTTATGATCGGCGGCGGCCAGCGTTATGAGTTATCGGATCCCTTCGATTCGTCGCTTTCGGTTTCGCTGCGTGAGACGGCCCATGTGTGGGCTAAAACCGGCGACACGGGTACTCCGCTTATTTGGTCGAGCGATTGCGGCACCGGGCGTACCGTGGTGTGCAATATCGGTATCTACGACAAGGTTATGCGTGGTTTCTATGCCGCGGCCGTGAGCCTGTTGGGCGATGCCACGGCCTATCCGGTCATCAATAGCGCGGTGTTTTACCTGGACGATTTCCCGAGCCCCGTTCCCTCGGGCGACGGCACGTACATCAAACGCGACTACGGCCTTTCTATCGCCGATTTTTATGCCAAGGTGTGGTGGCCCGACCTGCAAAAACTCGCGCAGCAATACGGCATTCGCTATACCGGCGTGATGATCGAAAACTACGAGGACGTGGTCAATCAGACCGAGCCCGCGCGCCAGGCCGATACCACGCAGTTCCGCTACTTTGGCGGTATGCTGTTGCAGATGGGCGGAGAGCTGGGCTTTCACGGCTACAATCATCAGCCGCTGGCACTCTGGGACACCGACTATGGCACGCTGTACGACTATAAGACGTGGAAGAATAAGGAGACGCTTGTTGCATCGCTCAACGAGCTTATCGCCTTCCAAGACGAGGTGCTGCCCAACGCTCACGGTTCGGTCTACGTGCCGCCGTCGAATATCCTTTCGGCCCGCGCCCGCAAGATTATTGGCGAGGACATGCCGCGCATTAAGACCATTGCCAGTACGTACTTTGAGGACGGAACCGACCTGCCCTACGTGCAGGAATTTGGCGTGGCGAGCGATGGCATCGTGGAGCAGCCGCGCATCGTTTCGGGTGGCATGGTCGATGACACCTATATGCGTCTGGCCGCGGTGTCCGAGCTCAACATGCACTACGTGAGTACTCACTTTATGCATCCCGATGACCTGCTGGATCCCGATCGCGGCGCCAAGGAGGGCTGGGAAGTCTATAAGGGCGGCCTGGTCAACTATGTGGACTGGCTTGCTACGTCCGCTCCCGACCTGCGGCACCAGACGGGTTCGGAGTGCTCGGGTGCCATCCAGCGTTTTTCGTCCGTGACGGTGAGCGTGGATACGAGCGACGATGCCTGGACGCTCAACCTGGGCAACTTCCACGATGAGGCTTGGCTTATGTTCCGCGCCAATAACGGCGAGCCGGGTGCGGTGTCCGGTGGCGAGATTAAACACCTGACGGGCGACCTGTACCTAGTCAAAGCGACGGACAAGACCGTGACGATTGGGCGCAAGGAGGGCGGTGACCGATGAGAATCTGCTTAGTGCTCGAGGGCTGCTACCCCTACGTGCACGGCGGTGTGTCCACCTGGATGCACGGCTACATCACGGCCATGCCCGAGCATGAGTTTGTGCTATGGGTGATTGGCGCTCACGCCGAAGACCGCGGCAAGTTTGTCTACGAGCTGCCCGGCAACGTCGTCGAGGTGCACGAGGTGTTCCTGGACGATGCTCTGCGTCTTTCGGGCGAGCAGGAGGAAGTCGACTTTGACGACCGCGAGCGCGAGGCGTTGCGCCGTCTGGTTTCGCTCTCCAATCCGGACTGGGACGTGCTGTTCGACATTTTTCAGCGCCGCCACGTGCATCCGCTCTCATTTTTGCAGAGCCGCACGTTTATGGACATCTTCCGCGACGTGTGCCTGGCCGAGTACCCGTATACGCCTTTCGCCGACGCCTTCCACACCATGCGTTCGATGTTGCTGCCCGTGCTCTATCTGCTGGGCAGCGAGGTTCCGGTGGCCGATGTGTACCACGCCATCTCGACCGGCTACGGCGGTCTGCTCGCAAGTTTGGGCTCCAGCATGAATAACGCGCCGGCATTGCTGACCGAGCACGGCATCTACACGCGCGAACGCGAGGAGGAGATCATTCGCGCCGACTGGGTGGTGCCCTTGTTTAAGGACCGCTGGATCCGCTTTTTCTACCTGCTTTCGGAGGAGATCTACCGTCGCGCCTTCCGCGTGACGAGCCTGTTCCACAACGCCCGCAAGACGCAGATCGATATGGGCTGCGATGCGGACAAATGCCTGGTTATCCCCAACGGCATTCAGTTCGACCGCTTTAAGGACATTCCCTTAAAGCCCGATGACGGCTGGGTGGACATTGGCGCGGTGGTGCGCCTGGCGCCCATCAAGGACGTCAAGACCATGATCTACGCCTTCTTTGAGTTGCATGAGCGCTTGCCGCACGTGCGCCTGCATATTATGGGTGGCGTGGACGACGAGGAATATGGCGCCGAGTGCCATGCGCTGGTGGAGACATTGGGCGTGCGTGACTTGATCTTTACCGGCCGCGTCAACGTGGTCGAGTACATGGAAAAGCTCGACTTTACCATTTTGACGAGCATCTCGGAGGGCCAGCCGTTGAGCGTGTTGGAATCGCTGGGCGCGCGTCGCCCCTGCGTGACGACCGAGGTCGGCTGCTGCCGCGAGCTGCTCGAGGGCGCCCCCGGCGACGACTTTGGCGTTGCCGGATATGTGAGCCCGCCCATGTATCGCAAGGGTCTGGCCGATGCCATGGAGCGCATGTGCGCGAGCCGTGCCCGCCGTCTGGAAATGGGGGAGCGCGGCCAGCGTCGCGTGGCGACCTACTACCTACACGAGCAGATGCTCGCCAACTATCGCGCGCTGTATGACGAGACGGCGCGTGCATTTGACCTGCCCAGAGAGGGGGAGTAGCCGGTGGCCGGAATCGGTTTTGAGCTCAAACGCCTGTTTAGGCGCAAGGGTCTGTTTGCCACGATGCGCGCCTATGGCTACGCCGGCATTGTGTGTACGGGCCCCATGCTGCTGGGTGTGCTGCTGCAGGTGGGTATCTTGGTGCTGTGCGGCCTGTGGGGCGTGAGCCGCGCCAACCAGGACTTGCTGGTGTGCATGGTGACCTATACGCTGCTGGCGTCGCTTACGCTCACGAGCTTTTTCTCCATGCCGGTCACGCGCTTTTTGGCCGATATGCTCTTTGCCGAGCGCGAAGAAGAGGTCTTGCCCTCGTTTTGGGGCTCCAACGCTATCATGCTCGTAGCGGGCACGGTGCTCTACGGCATCTTTTTGCTGTTCTCGGGTGCTACGCAGCTTCAGGGGCTGCTGTGCCTGTGGCTGTTCAACATTATGATCGTCAACTGGAACGGCATGAGCTACCTCACGGCCATTAAGGACTACCGGGGTATTCTGTGCAGCTTTGCCGCGGCCATTGGCGTGGCATGCCTGTGCGCCCTGGCCGCGCTGGCGCTGGGGTTGCCGCCCGTCGAGGGCCTGCTGGCCTCGATCGCCCTGGGCTACGGTGTGATGCTCGCCTGGGACGTGGTGCTGCTGTACCGGTATTTTCCTCAGAGCGATCGCAACCCCTGGCTCTTTTTGCGCTGGCTCGACCAGTTTATGCCACTGGCACTCACGGGCCTGTTGACCAATTTGGGACTCTTTGTGCACCTGGTGATTATTTGGGCAGGGCCCATTGGCGTGCAAGTCAAAGGCCTGTTTTACGGCGCACCCTACCACGATGTGCCGGCGCTCATTGCGTTTTTGACCATTCTGGTCACGACCGTCAACTTTGTGGTGTCGGTCGAGGTTAACTTCTATCCGCGCTACCGCGACTACTACAGCCTGTTTAACGACGGCGGCGTGGTGGGCGACATCGTGGTGGCCGAGGAGGAAATGCTCGCCACGCTCAACCGGGAGCTGCGGTTTTGCGCGCTCAAGCAGCTGTTTGTGACGGCAGCGGTCATCTCGCTCGAGACCACGGTGCTCTCGGCCCTGCCGCTGGGCTTCAATAACCTGATGCACGGGTATTTTCGCACGTTGTGCGTGGGCTATGGCCTGTATGCCGTGGGCAACACGATTCTGCTGATCTTGCTGTACTTTACCGACTACAAAGGCGCCGTGCTTGCCTCCGGGCTGTTCGCGGGCGTGGCGGGGCTGGCGACCATCGTCTCGCTGTTCTTTCCGCAGCAGTTTTATGGCTTTGGCTTTTTGCTCGGCGCGGCGGTGTTTTTTGTTGTGGCGCTCATGCGGCTCGATACCTATACCGCCAACTTGCCGTATCGTATTCTGAGCCAGCAGCCCATCGTGGCGACCGACAAAACGGGTCGCTTTACACAGCTGGGCCGCTTGCTCGACCGTGCCGAACAGCGCTATGAGGAGCTGCGTCTAGAGGGCGAGCCGCATGGTGCGTTTGAGCGCACGGTGGTCCGTGTGTATCGCAATCGTTGGGGAGGCCCTGATGACCGATAGGATGATATCGCGTCGCCGCTTGATTGAGGCGGCTGCCGGCACATTGCTGCTTTCGGGCTGTTCTTCGCAGGACGAATCCTCGACAAAAAAGACCAAGAAGCAGGGCAAGATTAATAAGGCCGATGCGTCTAACGAGACCAAGCACCTTCGCGACAAGGATGAGCTGTACGAGGTCTACGATGACTCGGGCATCGTATGTATGTACCTGACAGTCTCTCGCGGCAACAGTTCCGAGAATACCGACCATAGCTGGGCCGAGATCAATACGTACTCGGTCTACGACTATGCCGACATGGGCGTGACGCGCTATCAGGTTATGGGCCTGCTGCAGCCTGGCGATGATAAGGGCCCCGTTGCTGGCGAGGTCGGCTATGGCGAGGAAACGCCCAATGCCACCGTGCAGGTGCGCGGCCAGACGTCGAGCGGTTATACGCAGAAGAATTACAAGGTGGAGCTCAAAAAAGGAAAGGGTACCTGGCGCCAGCAGCGCGCGATTGCGCTCAACAAGCATATGGCCGAGGGTATGCGTTTTCGCAACAAGATGGCCTACGACCTTATCCGCGGCATTCCCCAGATGATGGGCCTGCGCACACAGTTTGTGCACCTGTGGGTGTGCGACCAGACCGAAAAGTCCAACGACACCTTTGAGGACTACGGCCTGTTTACACAGGTCGAGCAGCTTAATAAGACGGCGCTTAAGGCACATGGCCTAGATAAGAATGGACACCTTTACAAGGTGAACAGCTTTGAGTTCTATCGCTACGAGGACACCATTAAGCTCGCCGACGATCCCGACTACAACCAGGCCAACTTTGAGGGCATGCTTGAGATTAAGGGCGACTCGGACCACACCAAGCTCATCGAGATGCTCGATGCGCTCAACGACGAATCGCAAAAGATCGATAACGTGCTCGACACCTACTTTGATACCGAGAATCTGGTCTATTGGCTGGCGTTTCAGATCCTGACGGGCAACTGCGATACGCAGAACCGTAATTGCTATCTGTACAGCCCGCTTAACTCAAATACCTGGTACTTTTTAGATTGGGATAACGACGGCATGCTGCGTAAGCTTGAGTTGAGCCTGAAGGGGTTCTCGGACTATGCGAGCTGGGAGCGCGGCGTGAGCAACTACTGGGGCAACGTGCTGTTTAACCGCGCGTTGCGCAGCAAGTCGTTCCGCAGCGAACTCGATAGCGCCGTGAAGGACCTGCGCTCGTATTTGACCGAAGAGCGTCTGAGCAAGATGGTCGAGCATTATCGCGAGGTCACGGAGCCACTCGTCTTTGCTGCGCCCGACCTGGAGAATCTGCCCGTGACCAAGGACGAATACAAGCAGATTGCCGCGGCGATTCCTTCCGAGATCGAGGAGAACTATAAGAGCTATCGCGAGAGCTATAAGAAGCCCATGCCGTTCTACATTGGCGTGCCGCAGATCGATAACGGTAAGCTGCGCGTGAATTGGGACGCGTCGTACGACTTTAAGGCGCGCGACATTCGCTATACCGTGGAGCTTGCGCGCGATTACGCCATTACTGACGTGGTCTTTAAGGCCGAGGACGTGCTGCTGCCGGAGGTAACGTGCGATGCCCCCGATACCGGCCAGTATTTTGTTCGCGTGCGTGCCACCAACTCCGACGGCTATACGCAAGATGCGTTTGACTACTATGTTACCGACGATGGCAAACAGTACGGGATGAAGTGTTTTTACGTGCAGGACGGCGGCAAGGTCGTGGAGGACACGTATGAGGAGGGCTAGCGCGCTGCTTGAGCGCCTGGCGGCACCTCCCATGCGTACCACGCAGGAGCGTTACCGCCACGAGCTCAAATACCTCATCAACGAGGGCGAGCATGCCGCGCTTGCCTGTCGCATGGCGCCGGTGTTTAAGCTGGATAAACATGCGCAGGCGGGCGGTTACACCATTCGCAGCCTGTACTTTGACGACTACTGCAACTCGGCCTACGAGGAAAAAGACGCTGGCATTCTCATGCGCAAAAAGTATCGCGTGCGCATCTATAACGGCAGCGACAAGGTGATTAAGCTCGAGCGCAAAAAGAAGTACGGCAGCTGGATCTATAAGGAGGACGCGCCGCTCACGCGCTGTGAGTTTGAGCAGATCCTGGCCGGCGACTACGACTTTTTGCTGCGGAGCCCCCACCAACTCTGCCGTGAGTTCTACATCGAGTGCATCTGCAATATGATGCGCCCGCGGACCATCGTGGATTACGAGCGCGAGCCGTGGGTGATGGACGAGGGCACCGTGCGCATTACGTTTGACATGAACGTGCGCGCCGCGGTGGGTAGCTTTGACATCTTTGACGCAACCTTGCCCGCGCTGCCCGTGCTGGAGCCCGGCAAGCTGGTGATGGAGGTCAAGTTTACGGAGTTTTGCCCGCAGTTGGTGCGCGATATGGTGCCGCCGGGCGCGGCCGAGCTCACGGCAGTCTCCAAGTACTGCCTGTGCTACGAAAATACCGCCTACTTGCGCGGCTTTAACTACTGGGAATCGGATTTTGAGAACCGAGGGGATATTTAGACCATGAGCACCAGGGACTTTTTTAAGAACTCCGTCTTGGAGGCGTTTGGCCAGGTCGACCCTGCCAAGATCGGTCTGTCGCTGCTCGTGGCGCTCGCCATGGGCATCCTGATCTATTGCGTGTACAAGCGCTTCTTTACCGGCGTGGTGTACTCGCGCAGCTTTGCCGTGACGCTCGTGGGCATGTGCGTGCTTACGTGTATGGTGATGCTTGCGATCTCGACGAACGTGGTCATCTCGCTCGGTATGGTCGGTGCTCTGTCCATCGTTCGTTATCGTACGGCGGTCAAGGACCCGCTCGACCTGCTGTATCTGTTCTGGGCCATTACTACGGGCATTACGGCCGGCGCCGGCATGTATGCGCTCGTGGGGCTCACGGCAGTGGTCATCGTGGTGATGATCGCCGGCTTTGCGAGCCATCAGGACAAGGCACGCGTGTACATGATGGTGATTCACTACACGGGCCAGACCACCGGCGATGATATCGTGCGCGCGTTTGGGCGTACCAAGTTCACCGTCAAGTCCAAGACCATGCGCGGCGACAAGGTCGAGATGGCCGTCGAGGTGTTCTCGGACGGCGTTGACATGCCCTATGCCGACGCCATCCGCGCGCTCGACGGCGTGGAGGACCTCACGCTCATTCAATACAACGGCGAATACCACGGGTAGCTAGGGTTCCGGCGTTCTAACGAACGCCGGACCGGTCGACGCTGCGCGGGCATCTGCCGGTCGATCTGCCGCTCAAACCGTCGCTCGCGTACATAAAGTACGCTTCGCTCCTCTTTCGCGGCACCTCGCCACGGCAGCTGCCCGCTCGCTGACGTTTGCCTGACATGCGCGGGTGAAGTTGATTCACCGGGCGCGTTCACAGGTATCATGGTGAAAGCGATTTCAATGACAGGGGTGCTCGTGGTAAAGATGAAAGATGTGGCCGAGCTGGCCGGCGTTTCGAGCGCCGCGGTCTCGCGCTACCTCAACGGTGGATATATCTCGGCGGACAAGGCCGAGCGTATTAAGCAGGCGATTGAGCTGACCGGATACGTGCGGTCCAGCCAGGCTCGCGCGCTGCGCACCGGATCCACCAAACTCATCGGCGTCATCGTGCCCAAGATCAACTCGGAATCCGTAAGCCGCATTACCGCCGGCATTGGCCAGGTGCTCGGTCACCGTGGCTACCAGATGCTGCTTGCCAATACCGACAACGCGGCCGAGCGTGAGCTCGAGTATCTTGACCTGTTCCAGAACCATCCGGTCGATGGCATTGTGCTGGTGGCGACCATGATTACCGACGAGCATCGTGCGGCCATCGCGTCTTGTCGTGTGCCCATTGTGCTGATCGGCCAAAACGTCGAGGGCGCGGCGTGCGTCTATCACGACGATTACGAGGCTGCCTTTGAGCTGGGCCAGGCGCTTGCGGGTCGCGTGGACGGCAAGATTGCCTATATTGGAGTTACCGAGGAAGACCGTGCCGCCGGTTACGACCGCCGTCGCGGTTTTGAGGCCGGCCTGCGCGCCGCGGGCAACCCGCTCGATGCCGTCTTGATTCGCCTGGGCTCGTTTACGCTCGACTCGGGCTATAGCGCGGCGCGTGAGCTGCTTTCCGTCGCTCCCGATGTTTCGTTTATCGCCTGCGCGACCGATACCATGGCGGCGGGCGCGCTGCGTGCCATCGATGAGGTTCGCGGCATGGGCGAGGGCATACACCGCGTGAGCGGATTTGGTGACAACGCGTTTTTGCGCGCGCTGACGGGCGGCATTCCCACCGTACATTATGGGTATCTGACCAGTGGCGTCGAGGCCACTAGCATGCTGCTCGACACGCTCGATGGCGTGGAGGGGGAGCGCGGTCTCAAGACGCTCAAGCTCGGCCATCAGCTTATGAATGTCTAGGCTCTGGGCACGTCTGCTTGTCTCTGAGGCCCCTGTATTTGCCGTAAAACTACCATTCGCCGGCTTTTTCCTACCGTTCACCCTACTATGAAAACGATTACAGTTATATGAAACTGAAAACGATTACAGAGTAAGTGTCAAAGATGGCCGGGTGCACCTGCGCCCGCTGGAGGAAAGGGAAGTCATGGACTACCGCAAATCAGCCCAAGAGGTGCTCGACAACATCGGTGGCGCCGGCAACGTTGTTTCGGCCGCACACTGCGCCACGCGTCTGCGCCTGGTGATTGCCGATAACGCCAAGGTTGACAAGGAGGCCCTCGAGAATATCGACGGCGCCAAGGGCGTCTTTGAGGCCCAGGGCCAGCTCCAGATTATTTTTGGCACTGGCACCGTCAATAAGGTTTACGACGAGTTCATTGCGCTCAGCGGCGTCGAGGCTGCCACCAAGGCCGAGGTCAAGGAGGCCGCGGCGCAGCAGCAGAACATCTTTATGCGTGCCATTAAGGTGCTCGGCGACGTCTTTGTCCCCATCATCCCCGCCATCGTGGCTTCGGGCCTGCTGCTGGGCATTATGAGCGCCCTCAACTTTATGGCCTCCAACGGCTTTATCGCGCTCGACACCAATAACTTTATCTACAAGATTGCTGACCTGGTCTCGGGCACGTCCTTTGGCATTCTGCAGATCCTGATCGGTTACTCCGCCG
The DNA here is from genome assembly GCA_900541745.1 of uncultured Collinsella sp. Classification (GTDB taxonomy): domain Bacteria; phylum Actinomycetota; class Coriobacteriia; order Coriobacteriales; family Coriobacteriaceae; genus Collinsella. Next base: position 15,172 of record UQLA01000020.1, read on the forward strand.
CTAAGGCCTTTGGCGCCAACCCGTATCTGGGTGCCGTCGTCGGCGGTGCGTTCATCAACTCCTCGCTGCAGAGCGCCTATACGGTTGCCTCCGAGGGCGTGCAGACCATGGTCACCGTCATTCCCGGTGTGTACAGCTTTGAGTGGGTCGGCTATCAGGGCCATGTGATTCCGATTGTCATCGCCTGCGCCATTCTGGCCTTCCTCGAGAAGCGCCTGCACAAGATCGTTCCCGAGATGTTTGACCTCTTCGTGACCCCGCTCGTCTCGGTGTTCGTGACCGTGCTCGTGACCCTCGTTGCCGTCGGCCCCATCTTTGTCTGGGCTGAGAATGCCATCCTCGGCCTGATCCAGGCCCTGCTCACCCTGCCCTTCGGCATTGGTTCCTTTATCGTCGGCCTGTTCTATGCCCCCACGGTCGTCACGGGTATCCACCAGATGTACACCGCCATCGACCTGGGCCAGCTTGCTCAGTACGGCGTGACCTATTGGCTGCCCATCGCCAGCGCCGCCAACATCGCCCAGGGTGGCGCCGCACTCGCCGTTGCCTTTAAGACCCGCGATGCCAAGATCAAGGGTCTGGCGCTTCCTTCGGCCCTGTCCGCCTTCATGGGCATTACCGAGCCTGCCATTTTTGGTGTGAACCTGCGCTTCTTTAAGCCCTTCATCGCCGGCTGCATCGGCGGCGGTTGCGGTGCCCTGGTCTGCGCGCTCACTTCGCTGGCCGCCTCCGGCACGGGCGTTACCGGTATCTTCGGTATCCTGCTGTGCCTGGCCCAGCCCGTGCAGTACGCGATCATGTTTGCGGTCGCCGCGCTGGTTTCCTTTGCCGTCTCGTTTGTCCTGTACAAGGACGAGCCCAAGGCTTCCGAGCAGGCGTAGGATTTGCGTAAACAAAAAGCCCGCAGGCTCCATCCTGTGGGCGTTTTGTTTATCTGGAACCCTTGATTTGAGCGTTCGTTGATTTAATTCGATTGGATACCGACATGTCTAACGCACTTCAGCGCGATCTTGCCAAGCTCGTTGCCAATATGGATGCAGCGGCCGCCGAGCGTGGCCACGGGCCCTATGCTCAGCATTTTCATATTATGCCGCCCACGGGCTGGCTCAACGACCCCAACGGGCTTTGCCAGGCCGATGGCGTGTTTCACGCATACTTCCAGTATGCTCCGTTTGATGTGAACGGCGGCGTCAAGATGTGGGGTCATGCCACGAGCCGCGACCTTATGAACTGGGAGTATGTTGGCGCGCCGCTGCTTCCCGATGAGCCGTTCGACTGCCATGGTGTGTACTCGGGCTCGGCATTGGTCGAGGACGGTCGCATTCGCGTGCTCTATACCGGCAACGTTAAGCTCCCCGATGCAGACGGCGTCTTTGACTATGTCAACTCCGGTCGTCGCGCCGACACCGTGTATGTCGAGAGTGTCGATGGACAGACGTTTAGCCAAAAGCGCGTGGTGCTGGCTTCCGAGGACTATCCCGAGGATTTGACCTGCCATGTGCGTGATCCCAAGGTGTGGCGTGACGCGGACGGGCGTTATCACATGGTGCTGGGCGCGCGTCGTCGCGTAGACGGGCCGCATGTCGAGAGCCGTTTTTGTGCGATGCACGGCGAGGGCGCCGGGCGTGATGTGGGCGAGATCTTGGTGTATGGCTCGGCCGATATGCTGAGCTGGGAGCTTGAGAGCTGTGTGTCTACGCCCGAGCGTTTTGGCTTTATGTGGGAGTGCCCGGGATACCTTAAGCTTGAGGCCGATGGCGGTGTGCCGGTGAAGTTCCTGTCCTTCTCTCCTCAGGGGCTCGAGGGCGGTCGTTGGGACCGCGGCAACGTATACGCTGCTGGCTACATGCCTGTAACGGGCGACATTACCGGTGGTGACGGTGCCTATGAGCTGGGCGAGTTCCGCCTGTGGGACGCCGGTTTTGACTTCTATGCTCCGCAGGAGTTCACGGCCGAGGACGGTCGCCACATTCTGATCGGCTGGATGGGCATGCCCGATGAGCCGACCTATGGCAACGCACCCACCGTGGCGTGCGGCTGGCAGCACTGCATGACGGTGCCGCGTGAGCTTACAGCCGGTGACGGCGGCGTGGTGCTGCAGCAGCCGGCGCGCGAGATCGAGCGTCATTATGTCTCGGTGCGTGTGGGGGAGGGCTCGCTGGAGGTTGCCGGCGATACCTGCTTTGACGTTGTTGTCGACGGTGTTGACGGCGCGTTTGCCGCGACCGTTGATGGCGATCTGAAACTGGCGTTTATGCCCGCCGAGGGCGAGCTGCCCGCGCGCTTTGAGATGCGATTTACCGATGAGGGTCGCGCTTCTGCCGGTTGCGGTCGTACCGTGCGCTGGGAGCCCGTCGACGAGGTTCGTAACGTGCGCATTGTTGGCGATGTCTCGTCGGTCGAGGTGTTTGTGAACGATGGCGCGCTCGTGTTCTCCACGCGCATCTATCCCGAGACCTATGGCGTATCCGTTGACGCCGCCGGCGCGAGCGTGACCTTTCACACGCTCAATATCTAGGCGATTTGTCGCATAACGGCGCTATACTGCAGCCGTTGCCCACGATGCGGGGAACACCCGCATCGTGGGTTTTTGTTTTGAAGGGGCGGTGCCGTATGGGCGTACAGCAGATTGAAGAGGCTTGGACTTTGAGGGCCGGCGCGCGTGGGGCGCGTCTTGTTGCGGCCCCGCATGTGCCGGCGGCGCTGTCGCTGCTGGGAATCGTGCGTCCCGGTGACCGCCTGGTGGCCTTTGCGGATGACTTTACCGAAGTGTTTGCGAGCGGCATTGATGGCTGCGACGTGGCTATGGTGGATGAGCCGTCGGCCGCAGTGTTTGCCGCCGCGTCCGAGGGCTTTGATGCTTCGCTTGATGCTGAGGGACCGCACCTGTGGTGGTTTGTGAACTCAATCGGTGGCCTTGGCCTGCGTGTGCCCGATCTGCGCGCGCTGGGTCGGGCGGCGCGTGAGGCCCATGCGCTGCTGGTTGTGGACAACACCGTGGCTGACGTCTTTGGCTGCGATCCGCTGCGGCTGGGTGCCGTGCTGTCCCTTGAGGCACTCGACCGCGCGTGCGCCGGTGAGGCGCCGCGCAAGCTTGTGGCGGCGTCGGTCGCACGCTCGCAGCTCAAGCGCCATCGTGTGGACGCCGCGGCCGAGTGCGCGCATGCGCTGATCGAGGGGTGCGGGTTGGCCGCGCTCGACTTGTCCTCCGATGAGGCCGAGGTTCTAGAACGCGGGCTCGACACGCTCGACACTCGCATGCAGGCACACTTTGACCGCGCGCGTGCACTGGCTGAATATTTGGCCGCGAACGAGATGGTGAGCAACGTGCGCTATCCCGGGCTGGCCTCGCATCCCGACCATGCCATCGCGACCGGCATCCTGGAGCACGGTTTTGGCCCTGCAGTTGAATTTGACCTTATCGAGCGCAGCGCGCGCGAGCTGTTCGATGCTTTGCCGGGGGAGTTCCGCACATCATCCGCCGGCGGCGCAACGACGCGCCTTTCGGCCCCACGCGGCAAGCAGGGGAGCACCATCCGCCTCTTCGCCGGCACCGACAACCCCCTGGTCGTAGCGTCCTCCCTAGACAACGCCCTCCGCAAGTAGCTAAATCATCCTCGACTCCATAAGTTGCGGTGAAATATGGATTGATTTACGGCTTTAACCGCATAAACAGTCCCTATTTCACCGCAACTTATGAGAGGGGGTTGTGTAGCCATAAAGCCCCGTCCCAAATTAGCTACTCTGGTTGATGGTGGCGATGAGGGCGTCGGCTTTGGTGGCGATGACGTTGTTGATGTCGGCCTGCAGCTCCTCGTAGACCGCTATGGCGCGCTCGCCGGCCGGCGTGAGCGTGGATCCGCGGGCGCCGTCGCGCTCGATGAGTTTGCAGCCCAGCTGCCCTTCGGCCTCGTTCACAATACGCCAGGCCTTGGAATACGCCATGCCCATGCTCTTGGCGGCGCGGTTGAGCGAGTGCTCGCGGGCAATACCCTGCAGCAGCAAGACGCAGCCGTGTCCAAACACGCCCGGCAGATCCTTGTCGCACGCTTGAATGACCAACTTTGCCGTCGTCTTGTACTCCATGTGCTCCACGTCTCCCCGCTAAAGTATTTGCTGGGCAAACGCAAAGCCTGCGTCAAACCCTCGTGTGCTCTTCTTAAATCATGCATTGTAGCAGTCAAAGTGCGTTAAGATACTTCCCCAGTATTGGGCGCCCAAGGTTGGGCTGGGTCCTACGAGGCCTGCAGCCGACCGGTCGCATGGAAAAAGGAGAAACATGGCTACGTTCTTTCCCGGTGAGTCCCACACGTTTTCGGAGTATCTGCTGGTCCCTGGTTACTCGTCCTCGCAGTGCATCCCCAACAACGTCTCTCTTAAGACGCCGCTGACCCGCTTTAAGCGCGGTGAGAAGCCGGCAATCACCCTGAACATCCCCATGGTTTCCGCTATCATGCAGTCCGTCTCGGGCGTCGACATGGGTGTCGCGCTCGCTACCGAGGGTGGCCTGTCCTTCATTTACGGTTCCCAGAGCGCCGAGTCCGAGGCCGCTATGGTCAAGGCCGTCAAGGATCACAAGGCTGGCTTCGTTCAGTCCGATTCCACGCTGACCCCCGATATGACCATGGAACAGGTCATCGAGCTCAAGGAGAAGACCGGTCACTCCACCATGCCGGTTACCGACGACGGCACTCCCAAGGGTAAGCTCCTGGGCATCGTCACCAGCCGTGACTATCGCCCCAGCCGCGATGACCACCAGACGAAGGTCTCCGAGTTCATGACCCCGCGTGAGCAGCTCATCGTGGGCGACAAGAACATTAGCCTCAAGGTTGCCAACGACGTCATCTGGGACAACAAGCTCAACGCTCTGCCCATCGTCGACGACAACGATCACCTCATGGGCATCGTCTTCCGCAAGGACTACGACAGCCACAAGACCAACCCCAACGAGCTGCTCGACGGTGATAAGCGCTATATGGTTGGCGCCGGCATCAACACCCGCGACTATGCCGAGCGCGTGCCGCTGCTCATCGAGGCCGGCGCCGACGTCCTGTGCATCGACTCTTCCGAGGGCTTCAGCGAGTGGCAGAAGCGCACCATTGAGTGGATTCGCGCCAACTACGGCGAGGACGTCAAGGTCGGTGCCGGTAACGTCGTCGACGCCGAGGGCTTCCGCTTCCTGGCCGACTGCGGTGCCGACTTCATCAAGGTCGGTATCGGCGGCGGTTCCATCTGCATTACCCGCGAGACCAAGGGCATCGGCCGTGGCCAGGCCACCGCGCTGATCGACGTCTGCCGTGCTCGCGACGAGTACTACGAGGAGACCGGCGTCTACGTGCCCGTGTGCTCCGACGGCGGTATCGTCTACGACTACCACATGACGCTCGCCCTTGCCATGGGTGCCGACTTTATGATGCTGGGCCGCTACTTCGCCCGCTTTGACGAGAGCCCGACCGAGCGCGTCAACGTCAACGGCCAGTACATGAAGGAGTACTGGGGCGAGGGTTCTGCGCGTGCCCGCAACTGGCAGCGCTACGACCTGGGCGGCGCCGCGAAGCTCAGCTTCGTCGAGGGCGTCGACTCTTACGTTCCCTACGCCGGCTCCCTTAAGGACGGCGTGGGCGGCACGCTTTACAAGGTTAAGTCCACGATGTGCAACTGCGGCGCCCTCTCGATCCCCGAGCTCCAGGAAAAGGCACGCCTGACCCTGGTCAGCTCCACCTCCATCGTCGAAGGCGGCGCCCACGACGTAGTCGTCAAGGATTCCCAGCAGAGCGTCAGCTACCGCTAGGCGGCTTTCCCAAGCACCGCACCTTGCCGTTCAAACCGTCGCTCGCGTACCAAAGTACGCGTCGCTCCTCTTTCACGGCAATCTGCGGCACTTGGAAAACTCGACCATGCTTGGGCGGATGACAAATAGCGGTTGATTCACAACCACGGTATTTAGATAAAGCGAGATGCCTGCAAGTCGCAGGCATCTCGCTTGTCGTATTTGCTATCATCATGCGAGTTAACGATGTGGCGGGGCGTTCTTACCTTTGCTCGCTGCAAGTTCCGCACGCAAAGAAGAGCACTAAATGTGCTCTTCGTCTTGCGCAGGACTGTCCGCAGCAGCGAGTAAAGGTAAGAACGCCCCGCCCCAACCCAGCTAACAAAGGAGCTGATATGTGCGATTGCACAGATCATAAGGACGAGATCCCTGCCTACGACGCGCAGGCCATTGAGTCCAAGTGGATGAAGGCCTGGGAGGACTCCAACCTCTTTGCCGTCGACACCGACGACAGCAAGCCCAAGAAGTACGTGCTCGAGATGTTCCCGTATCCGTCGGGCGACCTGCACATGGGCCACGCGCGCAACTATACCATCGGCGATGCCATGGCCCGTCAGGCCCGCATGCGCGGCTACGACGTGCTGCACCCCATCGGCTTCGATGCCTTTGGCCTGCCCGCCGAGAACGCCGCCATCAAGCACAACACGCAGGCTGCCGCCTGGACGTATAAGAACATGGACCAGGCGCTTTCCACGATGAAGCGCATGGGCTTCTCCTACGATCTGGATCGCATGGTCAAGACCTGCAGCCCCGATTATTACCGCTGGGGCCAGTGGATCTTTGAGAAGATGTGGGAAAAGGGCCTGGTCTACCGCAAGAAGAACCCGGTCAACTGGTGCCCCACCTGCAAGACCGTTCTGGCTAACGAGCAGGTCACCGAGGGTAAGTGCTGGCGCTGCGGCACCGAGCCCGAGAAGCGCGACCTGGAGCAGTGGTACTTCAAGATTACCGAGTACTCCCAGGAGCTGCTCGACGACCTGGAGAAGCTCCCCGGCTGGCCCGAGCGCGTCAAGCAGATGCAGGCCAACTGGATCGGCCGCTCCGAGGGCGCCGAGGTCGACTTTACCCTGTGTGACCAGGATGGCGAGCCCATCGAGGGCGACGAGGGTAAGATCACTGTTTTCACCACGCGAGCCGACACGCTCTTCGGTGTCTCCTTCTTTGTCCTGGCTCCCGAGTACGCCCGTCTGCACGAGCTCGTCGAGGGCACGGAGTACGAGGAGGCCGTGACCAAGATCGTCGAGGACTCCAAGCATATCTCTGCCGTCGAGCGTGCCCAGGGCACCCTCGAGAAGCACGGTGCCTTTACCGGCCGCTACGTGGTAAACCCCGTCAACGGCGAGAAGGTCCCCGTGTGGGTTGCCGATTATGTCGTTGCCGACTACGGCACCGGCGCCGTCATGGCTGTTCCCTGCGGTGACCAGCGCGACTTTGAGTTTGCCCGCAAGTACGACCTGCCGATCGTGCCGATCATCCTGGACGATGACGACCGCGCTGCCGTCGAGGCCAGCGGTGAGACCATCGATACCTTCCATGCCGAGACCGTCGACTGGGATTGCGCCCACGCTGCCGAGGGCACGCTTGTCCAGTCCGGCAAGTACACCGGCATGCGCGGCGGCAAGCACTCCGAGGGCGAGGCTGCCATCGTGGCCGACCTCGAGGCCATGGGCTGCGGTCGTCGCAAGGTCGAGTTCCGTCTGCGCGACTGGCTCATCAGCCGTCAGCGCTACTGGGGCAACCCCATCCCGGCCATCCACTGCGAGCACTGCGGCATCGTGCCCGTGCCCGAGGACCAGCTGCCGGTGACGCTGCCCGAGAATCTGGACCTGGGCGCCGGCGAGACCCTCGCCGAGTGCAAGGAGTTCTACGAGACCACCTGCCCGGTCTGCGGTCGCCCGGCCAAGCGTGAGACCGATACCATGGACACCTTTACCTGCTCCAGCTGGTATTACCTGCGCTATACCGATCCGCACAACACCGAGCTGCCCTTCTCCCGCGAGGCGGCCGACCGTTGGATGCCCGTCGATAACTACATCGGCGGCATCGAGCACGCCATTTTGCACCTGCTCTACAGTCGCTTCTTTACCAAGGCACTGCGCGACCTGGGCCTGCTGAGCGTTGACGAGCCCTTCACCAACCTGCTGTGCCAGGGCATGGTCAAGGACGAGAACGGCGACACCATGTCCAAGTCCAAGGGCAACGTCGTGCCGCCGAGCTCGGTCATCGAGCCCTACGGCGCCGACACCATGCGTCTGGCGATCCTGTTTATCGCCCCGCCCGAGAAGGACTTCGACTGGGATCCCAAGGCCGTCGAGGGCGCCAACCGCTTCATTAAACGCGCCTGGCGTATCGTGTGGCAGCTCGTCCAGTCGGGTGACGCCAACGTGGCCTTCGACAAGTCCGCGCTCGACGAGACCGCGATGAAGCTCTACCGCGAGCGTCACCGCACTATCGCCAAGTGCACCGAGGACTTCGATCGCGGCCAGTTCAACACCGCGATCTCGGCCGTCATGGAGCTCGTCAACGCGGCGAGCGCCTACCTCAACGCCACCGAGGGCGCTGCCCGCGACAAGGCCCTGTGCTACGGCGTGGCCAAGGACATCGTGAGCGTCCTGGCGCCCATCTGCCCGTTCTGGGCCGACGAGTTGTGGCACGAGGCGCTCGGCTGCGAGGGCAACGCCTACACCGCCGCCTGGCCCGAGTTTGACCTGGCCGAGTCCATCGAGGACACGGTGCAGATCGTCGTGCAGGTGCTCGGCAAGGTCCGCGGCCGCGTCGACGTTGCCCGCGATGCCTCCAATGAGGATATGCAGGCTGCCGCCGAGGCCGCCGTCGCCAAGTGGCTCGAGGGCAAGACGGTCGTCAAGGCCATCTGTGTGCCCGGCAAGCTGGTCAACCTGGTGGTCAAGTAAGCGCTGTGCGCATAGCTGACTTGAAAAAGCGAGGGGCGATCCGGCTGGGTCGTCCCTCCTTTTGGTTATGGATGCTTGCGACAACACCCAATTATCCATTTCTTGTGGAGAACCTGTGCTCACGCTGACCTGCGGGTTTGTGTTGTGGTTGCACGTTTGTGCAGGTATTGGTATAGTTTGCTTGCAAATGAAGTTGTAATTGAAAGAAGTGGGGTTTCGGCCCCGCTTCTTTTTTGTATGGATGGAGGTGCCGCAATGGTCAAGACCAAGACCGAGCAGGCGATCATCGACGCGCTCGAGACCGTTGCTCCCCAGCACGATGTCGACATCGTCGACGTTGAACTCGTGGGTGCCACCAAGGCCCCCTGCGTGCGTGTGCGTATCGAGGGTGCCGAGGGTCAGAGCCTGTCGCTCAATGACGTCACGGCCAACACCAAGTGGGTCGGCGACGTGATCGAGGAGCTCGATCCCATCTCTTCGAGTTATACGCTCGAGGTGTCGAGCCCGGGCATGGCGCGCCCGTTGCGCCGCCCGCGCGACTTTGCCCGCTTTGTGGGTGAGGACTGCGAGCTCACCTCTACCGCCACCGAGGGCCGTCGCAAGTACACCGGCAAGATTGCCGCCGCGACCGAGACGAACGTGACCCTCGAGCTCGAGGACGGCGAGTCCGTCACTCTCGATTTCTGTGATGTTAAAAAGTGCAAGTTGAAGCCCACCTATGACTTCAAGCCCGCGAAGGAAGGAAAGTAAGATGGCAGCATCCGACATGATGTCCGCCCTGATGGAGCTTTGCCAGGATAAGCACATCGACCAGCTCTACCTGATCGACCGCCTGGAGCAGTCGCTCGCCAAGAGCTATGCCGAGATTTTGCATCTTGACTGGGGTGCTAAGGTGACCATCGACCGCACCACCGGTAAGATCTACGTCTACCGCCTGGAGCCGATCGACGATTCTATGGACGAGGAGGGCAACTTCACCGAGTTCGAGGAGATTGACGTCACCCCCAAGAACACGAGCCGCATCGCTGCCCAGCACGCCAAGGCCGAGATCAACGCCATCGTTCGCAACTCCGCCCGCGAGCAGATCTACGAGGAGTTCTCCGGCCGCATCGGTGACCTTATCAGCGGTACCGTGCTGCAGTCCACGCCCGACTTCACCATCGTCAAGATCCGTGACGGCGTCGAGGCCGAGCTGCCGCACTTTGACCAGCGCCGTTACGAGAACGAGCGCAACGAGCGTCCGATGGGCGAGCGCTACCTCCACAACCAGCACATCAAGGCCGTGATCATCGACGTCCGCGACCCCAACTCCAACCTGCAGCCGGTTCGCGGCGAGCACAGCCGTCCGCCGATCGTCATCTCCCGCACCCATCCCGAGCTCATGCGTCGTCTGTTTGAGCAGGAGGTGCCCGAGATCTATGAGGGCACCGTCCAGATCAAGTCGATCGCCCGCGAGCCGGGCCAGCGCTCCAAGGTCGCCGTCCATTCGCTCGACGATCGTCTGGACCCCGTGGGCGCCTGCGTCGGCCCCAAGGGCAGCCGTGTCCGCGCTGTCGTTGGTGAGCTCCGTGGTGAGCGTGTCGACGTCATCCTGTGGGATGCCGATCCGGCCGTCTATGTCGCCAACGCCCTGTCGCCCGCCAAGGTCACCCGCGTCCTCATCGACGAGGAGAAGGCCTACGCCGGCGTCATCGTGCCCGACGACCAGCTGTCCCTCGCCATCGGCAAGGAGGGCCAGAATGCCCGCCTCGCCGCTCGCCTGACCGGCTGGCACATTGACATCAAGTCCGAGACCCTTGCCGCCGACATCCTCAAGAACGTCCCCGTTCACGAGGAGCCCGCCGCCGACCTGATCGGTGACGAGGAGGACGACGACGTCCGTCGCTGCGAGTTCGTGTCCGAGGACGGCATCCAGTGCCGCAACCAGGCCCGTCCCGGCTCCCGTTTCTGCGGTGTCCACGACACCGACGCCTTCGATGATGCGGAGGACCTGATCTAGCGCGCGGTCGCGCCGGACGGGTTCCGGCGCATCTCCCACGCTCGTTCAGTCTCTAGGCACCAAGGTGCCAGAAAGGGTAGGTGAAGTCATATGGCAAAAGTCCGTGTGTCCACCCTGGCCAAAGAGTTCGGCATGACCTCCAAGGAACTGATGGGTCATCTCGCCGATATGAAGATTCCCGCTAAGTCCGCTTCCTCCGCCCTGGAGGACGCTTACGTCGCCATGGTCCGCAAGCAGCTCGCCCCGGTGATCGAGGCCCGCGCCCAGGAAGTCGAGGCCGCCAAGCAGGCCGAGGAGCAGGCCGCTGCCGCCGAGGAGGCCGCGCGTGCCGCCGAGGCCGAGCGCGAGCGCATCGCTGCCGAGAAGGCACGCGAGGAGGAGCGCCGCCAGTTCGCCGCGGCCCAGGCTGCCGAGGAGGCCGCCCGCGCCGAGGCCGAGGCCAAGAAGAAGGCAGAGCAGGAGCGCCTTGCCCGCGAAAAGGAAGAGGCTGCCCGCGAGGCCCAGCGTCGCGCCGTTCCCGCCTCTGACTCCGGGTCGCGTTTCCGTTCGCTGCTCGACCAGATCGCCGCGCAGGAGACCGTGCTCAAGGAGAAGAGGGACGCCGAGAACAAGGCCAAGGCCGAGCGCGCCGCCGAGCGCGGTAGCCGTCGCGGCAATAACGACCGTCGCGGTGGTCGTCGTAATGACCGCAACGCCTCCGATAACAATTCCGATCGCAACGCCTCCGAAAGCCGTCCGCATAGCCATCGCACCAACGCCAGCAACAATGTCGCTGCCGGCATGGACTTCCCCAACCCCGACAAGCAGGGCAAGGGCAAAAAGCGCAAGGGCGGCCACAGCAACGAAGATGACCACTACAGCCGCATGGCTCGCGAGGCCGAGGAGTACAGCCGCGAGAAGGTGCTCGAGGAGGCTCGTGCCGCCGTCGAGGAGGCTTCTCGCGAGTCCACCGGCCGTCGTAAGAAGCGCAAGGAGAAGCGCGAGCGCGAGGCTGCAAAGGCTCAGGAGGAGCGCAAGATAGAGGAGGCATTGGCCCAGGGCGTGAACCCCGAGGAGCTCGATGCCATCAAGGTCTCCCAGGGCGTTACGGTCCAGGAGCTCGCCGAGGCGCTCGACGTTCCGGCCAACGACATCATCAAGCGCCTGTTCCTGCTGGGCACGCCGCTCACCATGACGCAGTCCATGTCCGACGACCTCGTCGAGCTCGTTGCCGACGACCTGGGCCGTCAGATCAAGATCATCACCCCCGAGGAGGAGAACACCTTCTCGTTCTATGACGATCCCGCCGACCTTAAGCCGCGCGCCCCGGTCGTCACCGTCATGGGTCACGTCGACCACGGCAAGACGTCGCTGCTCGACGCCATCCGTCACACCGGCGTCGCTGCCGGCGAGGCGGGCGGCATTACGCAGGCCATCGGCGCTTCGCAGGTCATGATCAACGACCGCAAGATCACCTTCATCGATACCCCCGGTCACGCGACCTTTACGGCCATGCGTGCCCGCGGCGCCAAGGTGACCGACATCGTCATTCTGATCGTGGCTGCCGACGACGGCGTCATGCCTCAGACCATCGAGTCGATCAACCACGCAAAGGCCGCCGGCGTACCCATCGTCGTCGCCGTTAACAAGATCGATAAGCCGGGCGCCAACCCCGACCGCGTGCGCCAGGAGCTCACCGAGTACGGCATCATCCCCGAGGAGTGGGGCGGACAGAACATGTTTGTCAACATTTCGGCCAAGCAGAAGATCGGTATCGACGACCTGCTCGAGACCGTGCTGCTCCAGGCTGACGTGCTTGAGCTCAAGGCCAACCCCGACACCTTTGCCTCCGGTAACGTCCTCGAGGCCAAGCTCGACAAGGGCCGCGGTTCGGTTGCCACGGTGCTCGTGACCCGCGGTACCCTGCACGTGGGCGATACGCTGGTCGCCGGCCTTACCTACGGCCGCGTCCGCGCCATGCTCGACCCCAAGGGCAACGCCGTCACCGAGGCCGGTCCTTCCGACGCCGTCGAGATCCTGGGCCTGCAGTCCGTGCCCAACGCCGGTGACGAGTTCCGCGTTTTCGAGGACGAGCGCGAGGCTCGCGCCCTGGCCGATGAGCGTTCGCTCAAGGCCCGTATCGAGGAGCAGAGCCGCGTGAAGCATGTCACGCTCGAGAACCTCTTCGAGACCATCGCCGACGCCGAGGTCAAGGAGCTCAACCTGATCATCAAGGCCGACGTCCAGGGTTCCATCGAGGCCCTTCAGGACTCGCTCGACAAGATGGACCAGTCCGAGGTACGCATCAACACGATTCACTCCGCGGTCGGTGCTATCAACGAGACCGACGTCGTCCTGGCAGACGCCTCCAATGCCATCATCATCGGCTTTGGCGTGCGTCCCGACGGCAAGGCCCGCTCCGCTGCCGAGCGCGAGGGCGTCGAGATTCGTTGCTACGACGTCATCTACAAGTGCCTCGAGGAGCTCGACGCCGCTCGTATCGGCATGCTCAAGCCCACCGAGGTCGAGGTCTCCACGGGTACCGCGACCGTACTGGACACCTTCAAGGTGCCCAAAGTCGGCATTGCCGCCGGTGTCCGCGTCGAAGAGGGCGAGATCGCCGCGACCGACTCCGTGCGCCTGGTGCGTGACGGTATCGTGGTCTTCAACGGCAAGATCGCCTCGATGCGTCACTACAAGGATGAGGCCAAGAGCCTCAAGAGCGGTTCCGAGGGCGGCATTGGCCTGGAGAACTTCCAGGACATCAAGCCCGGCGACCAGATCGAGGGTTACCGCATCGACCAGGTTGCCCGTACCGAGTAGGGGGTAGCGCTATGAAGCAAACGCAGGCAACCCGCCGACTGGGCGAGCAGCTTCGCGAGAAGCTTGGTTATATCCTGCTCTTTGAGGTTTCCGATCCGCGCCTCGACCTGGTCACCCTGACTGCGGTCGAGGTCGCGGTGGACCGTTCGTTCGCGCGCGTGTACGTGTCGTGCGATGCGAGCCGCTACGACGAGGTCATGGAGGCGCTCGCCAGCGCCAAGGGCCGCATTCGCAGCCTGTTGGCCCGCTCGCTCGATTGGCGTGTCACGCCCGAGCTCGATTTTCGCATCGATCGCTCGACCGATGAGGCCGAGCGCATCACGCGTGCGCTGGAAAACGTTCCGGCCACGCTGGCGATCGAAAAGGACGAGGACGGCTACCCCATAGCGGATACCGCCCAGGAGGCAGCTTTAGATGACTAATTCCGCTGATCTCGCCGCTGGCGAGTCTGCAGATATTACGCGACGCATCCTCGAGCTCATTGAGGATGCGTCCTCCATTGCGATTTCGGGACATACGTCTCCCGATGGTGACGCTCTAGGCTCCGTGCTGGGTCTGGGCTTATCGCTTATGAAGTTTTTCCCCAACAAGGACATTGCGCTGCTGCTGGCAGACGATGACCCGGTGCCGCGCATCTACCGCTTTATGGAGGGTGCCGATCGCTTGGTACCCGCATCTGCGTACACCGGCAATCCTGATCTGTTTATCTCGGTGGATGTACCGGTCGTCGAGCGCCTCAACAACTCGTCCGAGGTGCTTCGCCGCTCCAAGCATGTGGTGTGCTTCGATCACCATCCGGCGCGCGAGGAGTTTGCCGAGCTGAGCCTGAGGCGTGTCGATGCCGCGGCCTGCGCCATGATCATCGACCGTTTCTTGGATAATTGCGGTATTGTCGCCCGTGACGGCGTCGCGACCTGCTTGCTGTGCGGCTTGGTGACCGACACCGGTCGTTTCCAGTACCAGAACGCTGATGCTGCCGCGTTCCACGCCGCTTCGCGCCTGGTAGCACATGGTGCCGATCCGGCTCGTGTCGCGCTTGAGGTCTATCAGAGCATGCGCGTCGAGTTTTTGCACCTCAAGTCCATTGTCATGGGCCGTATTAAGACGGTCGCGCACGGGCGCGTGGCGTATAGCTATGCCTTCCAGAGCGACCTTGAGGCCTGCGGCGTCACCTCGGATGAATGTGACGGTCTGGTCGATGTGGTGCGTTCGGTGATGGGCGTCGAGGTCTGTCTGTTCTTAAAGGGCATTGACGGCGATACCAAGGTGCGCGGCAACCTGCGCTCCAAGGGTGACCTCGATGTGTCCGACATCGCTGCCAACTTTGGCGGTGGCGGGCATCATGCCGCCGCCGGCTTTACCAACAACGGAACGATTCGCGAGACGCTCGCCGTGGCACTTCCCATGCTGGCCGAGCTGGTGGGGGAGGATCCCGCTTCGGTGACCGTCGAGCTCTAACTTTTTGGATGGTACATGGCTCGTCGTACGCCTTCTCAATTGAATATGCTGCTCGCCGTCGATAAACCGGTGGGCTGCACGTCCCACGACGTGGTCTCGCAATGCCGTCGCGCCCTTCATGAGCGGCGCGTCGGTCATGCCGGCACGCTCGACCCCATGGCATCCGGCGTCATGGTGGTGGGTGTGGGTCAGGCAACGCGTCTGCTGGGAATGCTCACCCTCGACACGAAAAGCTACGTCGCCGACATTTCGTTTGGCGTCGAGACCAATACCGACGATGCGGAGGGCGAGGCCGTTCGCATCGTTTCCGTTGCCCCCGAGCTGCATGACATGGTCTACGCCCGTGAACAGCTGGCTGCTATGCTGGGGCCGCAGATGCAGGTCCCGCCGGCGTTCTCGGCCATCTCGGTCAACGGCGTTCGCGCGTACAAGTCTGCTCGCGAGGGCAATGCCGTTGACCTTCCCCCGCGTCCCGTCGAGGTGTATGCCGCCGACTTGATCGCCATGAGCGGCGAGGGCGATGCGTGTGTTTGGACCGTGGCATTTTCGGTGAGCAAGGGCACCTATATACGCGCGCTCGCTCGTGATTTGGGTCGTGCGTGCGATAGCGCTGCGCACATTTCCGCGCTACGCCGGACGGCATCCGGCGTGGTTTCCATTGGCGTCTGCCATGCGGTGGAGGAGCTTTCTCCCGAGTCTGCGGCCGGCTTTGCTTTGGACCCCATCGCGGCTCTGGGCGCCACGCGTGTCGACTTGCCGGGCAACCTTGCCGATGACCTGCTCTGCGGCAGGCGCATTTCCGTTGATCGCGCGCTTGTCGATTTCGATGCTTCGAAGGCGCCGTTTGCGCTGGTGCTCGATGGTGGGCTCAAGGCGCTTGCCCGCATTGAAGACGGTCGCTTCGTGATGGAGCACGTGTTTCCGCAGGCAATCGGCGGTGTTCGATAATGTTGGCACCCCACGAGCTCGCGCGTATTTTTTTCGCGGGCGAGTCGGGCGAGGCGCGCATCGTTCCCGCCGCCGCGTTTGATGGGTGTGGGCGTTTAGGTGCTGCCTCGATTGCCATCGGCGTGTTCGATGGTGTGCATCGGGGACACCGCGAACTTATTGACGCCGTGGTGCGTGACGCCCGTGCCCATAACTGCCGCGCAGTCGTGGTCACCTTTGATCCCGATCCGGACGTCGTGGTGAGTCCTTCGCCCGCTCAAAAGCTGATGACGACGGCCGACCGCCTGCATGCCTTGGCTCTCACCGGGGTCGATGCGGTTGTCGCCGTTCCTTTTACGCCCGCGGTGGCGGCACTCGATCATGTCGGTTTTCTCTCATTGCTGTCGCGCGTCGTCGACATCCGCTCGATTCGCGTGGGCAGCGACTTTAGGCTGGGTCGCGGTGGTGCCTCGGGCGTTGCCGAGATGCAGATATGGGGTGCCGAGCGCGGTGTTGACGTCTATGGCCACGAGCTGCTGTGCGTTGATGGGCAGACGATCTGCGCCACCCGTATTCGCCAGGAGCTGCGCCTGGGTCATGTTGAGCTTGCCGCCGAGCTGCTCGGTCGTCCCTATATGCTACGCGGCGTGGTTGCCGGTGGCCGTCACCAGGGCTCCGACATGGGTTTTCCCACGGCAAACATTCAGGTGCCCGAGGGCATTCAGGTGCCTGTCGATGGCGTTTACGAGGGCCTTGTGCTGGTCGGTGACACCGTGTGGCCCGCTGCGGTAAACGTGGGCCTGCCGCCGACGTATGCCGACGATGCCGCCTCGGCGCATCTGGAGGCTAATCTGATTGGGTATGCGGGCGACTTGTACGGTGCGTCCGTCTCGCTGGCGTTTACGCGCTGGCTGCGCCCGTCGCGCGTGTTTGATTCGCTGGACGAGTTGATCGCGACCGTCGAGGGTAATATTGACGATATTCGCCACAACTTGGGTGAGCAGGGGGTGAGCATCCGTGATTAGCGATGAGGAGAAAGACCAGGTTCGCGCTGCGTCCGACCTGGTTGCCATCGTGCAGGAAACGGTTGAGCTCAAGCCCCGAGGCCATGAGTTTTGGGGATGCTGCCCTTTCCATGGCGAAAAGACGCCGTCCTTTCACATTATCCCTGCCACGCAGGTGTGGCATTGCTTTGGCTGCGGTGAGGGCGGCGACGTCTTCACCTATATTATGAAGCGCGAAAACCTGAGCTTTCCCGAGTCGATTCGCTACCTGGCCGACCGTGCCGGTATTGAGCTGCACGATACCGGTGCTTATCGCGAGCGCGGCACCAAGCGCGCCCGCATCTATGACCTGTGCGCCGAGACCGCCCAGTTCTACCACACCATGCTCATGCGCGGTAAGGACAGCCGTCCGCGCGAGTACTTTGCCAGCCGCGGTATGGGCGGCGATGTCTGCCGCCGCTACTGTTTGGGATTTGCGCCGGGCCGCAACACGCTGGTGTCGCATCTGTCGCAGGCGGGTTTTACCCCGCAGGAGATGATTGACGCCAACGTGGCCGTGAGCCGTGGGCGCGGGCAGCTTGCCGACCGTTTTTACGACCGCGTGATGTTTCCCATCTTTGATGAGCAGGGTCATAACATCGCCTTTGGCGGGCGCATTATGGGCGACGGCCAGCCTAAGTACCTCAACACCGCCGAGACGAGCGTGTTCCATAAAAAGCGAAACCTCTACGGCTTTAACTGGGCCAAGGAGTTTATCGTCGCGCAGGATACCGCCATCGTGGTGGAGGGATATACCGATTGCATCGCCTGCTGGGAGGCGGGGATTAAAAACGTCGTCGCCACGCTGGGCACGGCGCTGACGGAACATCATGTTAAGACGCTCACCCGCTTTGCCAAGCGCATTGTATATATGTTCGATGGTGACGCCGCCGGTCAAAAGGCCGCTCGCCGCGCGATTCAGTTTATCGAGCAGGATTCGATGGACCTGCGCTGCGTGGTGCTTCCCGACGGCAACGACCCCATGGAGTTCATCACCGCGCATGGTGGCGAGGCACTGCAGGCGCGCATCGATGCCGCCGAGGCCCTTATGGACTTTGTGTACCGCTCACTGCAGGAGTCGAGCGACATCACCACGCCGGGCGGTCGTGCCAAGGCGCTCGAGGATGCGCTGACGCTCATCTATCCGCTGCGCGATAGCTATATGATCGATACGTACTTTATCCAGATTGCCGACCTGCTGGGTTTGGATTTGGAGACGGTGCGTTCGAGCTCGGGCCGTGTGTTTCGCGATGTTGCCAAACGCGAGGACGCCGAGCGTCGTCGCGAGCAGAACTACGAGCGCCAGCGGGCACAGGCCGAGCGTGCAGGCAACGCGGGCGGTCGGGCGTCTGGTTCGCAAGGGACGTCTCGCGGTGCCTGGGCGTCGGGGGCGACGCCGCCGGTGTCCACACCGGTCGAGGAGGAGCCGTACGACTATGTGCCGCTCGAGGCCTATGGGGCCGCGCCGGTCGAGGTCGTCGACGATATGCCGCCGATCGATGTGCCGGTTGGTGTGGATGGCGCGGCGCCGGTTGCCGATGCAACGGACGTGTCTGCGGCACCGACGATGCCGATCGTGCTGACCGACCTGGAGCGAAAGTCTTTGGCGGGGGAGCGCGAGCTGTTGACGATGCTCACGAGCTACCCCGACCTGTTCCGCACGTATGCCGACCGCATCTGCTCGATCGAGTGGGTGGATCCGCGCCACGAGTCCATCGCGTGGGCCGTGCTCGCGACGCCGCCGGGCACCGACCCCACGGCGTGCATGGATGCGGCGCGCGCGGTGTGTCCCGAGGCAGCGTCGCTTGTCAGCGCCGGGCGCATTTCGTCGACGAGCAAGCACCCCACCGAGACGAACATCGTGTTTATGCTCGATACCCTCGAGCTCTACACCATCAAGCGCCGCATGCGCGCCGCACAGGCCAAGCTGCGTCAGGATCGGTCGCTCGACGATGAGGCGCGCCGTGTGCTGACGATGCAAGCGATGCAAGATTCTCAGCGCCAGCGCGAGCTCCAAAAGTCGATTGGTGGCGTGGCCGATCCGTTCCGTTTGATCGGTTTGGAGGCGGCGGGCGCCGAGCAGGCCTAGATGTTGTGGTCAACCAGCGTATTTGCGCCTATATCCAGTCTGAATTTTGGGTATAGATGTCAATGTGTGTGCTAAAGTAATGAGTCCTGTGGACTATGAAGGGAGAATCTGTGCCAAAAAAGAGTGAGAGCACGGGTACTGGGCTGGAATCCTACGTTGCAAAGCTCATGGGCAACGGCTCAAACAGGACTTCGGTAACCGAGGACGAGATTCAGGTCGCCCTGAAGGATATCGATGTGTCTGACGAGCAGCTCAACGCGGTGTATTCCGCGCTGCGCAACAGCGGCATCCAGATTATCTCCGCGAGCGGTAACGACGACGCCCCCATGGACGTCGACGATGACGATAACGATAGCGATACCGACGATTTCGATGACGACGAGCACGATTCCGGCTCGCTCGACGATCACGAGCTTAAGATGGCCCGTCAGGCCGACGCCGAGATGGGTTCTTCCAAGAACAAGAAGAAGCGCACCGTGCGCACGTCCCGTTCGCGTTCGCGCGTGCGTGGCATCGATGCCTCCACGGTAATGCTGACCGGCGACCCGGTTCGTATGTACCTTAAGGAGATCGGCAAGGTCGACCTGCTGACCGCCTCCGAAGAGGTCGATCTGGCCATGAAGATCGAGGCCGGTCTCGAGGCCACCGAGAAGCTCGAGGCCGCCGATGCGGGCGAGATCGAGCTCACCCGCGCCGAGATGCGTCGCCTGACCCGTATCGAGAACGTCGGTCTCGAGGCCAAGCAGGCGCTCATCAGCGCCAACCTGCGCCTGGTCGTCTCCATCGCCAAGCGCTATGTCGGTCGCGGCATGCTGTTCCTGGACCTGATCCAGGAGGGCAACCTCGGTCTGATTCGCGCCGTCGAGAAGTTCGACTACCAGAAGGGCTTTAAGTTCTCCACGTACGCCACATGGTGGATCCGTCAGGCCATCACGCGTGCTATCGCCGACCAGGCCCGTACCATCCGTATTCCCGTGCACATGGTCGAGACCATCAACAAGCTCGTCCGCGTGCAGCGCCAGCTTCTCCAGGACCTGGGTCGCGACCCGACCCCCGAGGAGATCGGTGCCGAGATGGACATGAGCGCCGACCGCGTCCGCGAGATTCAGAAGATTTCGCAGGAGCCCGTGTCGCTCGAGACCCCCATCGGCGAGGAAGAGGATTCCCAGCTGGGCGACTTTATCGAGGACTCCCAGGCTATCGTTCCGCCCGATGCCGCCAGCTTCTCCATGCTGCAGGAGCAGCTCACCCAGGTGCTCGACTCGCTTGCCGATCGTGAGCGCAAGGTTATCGAGCTGCGATTTGGCCTTGTCGACGGACATCCCCGTACGCTCGAGGAAGTCGGCCGCGAGTTTGGCGTCACGCGTGAGCGCATCCGCCAGATCGAGTCCAAGACCCTGGCCAAGCTCCGTCATCCCAGCCGCAGTAGCAAGCTGAAGGACTACATCGAAAGCTAGTCAAGCAAGAAGCGCCCTCAAGCACATCCGCTTGGGGCGCTTTTATGTAGTCATTGGGTAGTCATTGGGGATGTCCCCAATGACTAGGTCGGAAAAATTCTCAAAAAAGTTCTTGCCCTAAGCTGATTCGTCCGTATAATAAACTTCGTTGCTTGAGAGCACGCACCTATTCCTCGGTAGCTCAATGGTAGAGCACGCGGCTGTTAACCGCGCTGTTGTAGGT
>UQLA01000021.1 GCA_900541745.1 uncultured Collinsella sp.
ACTGCGGGAGCGAGCCATCAGCTCAATGTGTTCGGCTGAGATCGGAAATCAACCGAATTTCTTTAGTTGGGCGCAGTATGTGGTGATATTTTTGACTCTGTTACGAATATGTAAACAAAAAAGGGTCTCGCACTTGCGGAACCCTTTACAAGTACTTATGCGGCTCGTGATTAGTAGCCCACGATGCCCTGCGGGAAGAAGAACATGCACAGCACGACGCACACGGCAAACACGACAGCCATGATGACGGTCAGGCGGTCGAGGTTCTGCTCCATAACACCTGTGGCAGAGCTGGAGTTATACAGCGAGCTAGCGATCATATCCGAAACGCCGGTACCCTTACCGGAATGCATCAGGACGAGAATCGTCAGCGCCACGGCAGAAACAGCCCAAACGACAAACAGAAGAATCTGGAACGGACCCATAGATAAGCTCCTTAATAGAACAATTCAAACTCCAGTACTGTACCACAATCCCCCGCTCTCCCCTACCTGCCACTCGGGGACGGTGCGGAAATGGCAGAAATACCAAAAAGGGGGTTGCCCGAATATGGGCAACCCCCTGCAAGAAAACGCTTGGAGTTTTCTCTTAGGCCTCGGTGGCGAGCACGCGACCCGTCATCTCGGCGGAAGGCTCAATACCAGCCATGGTGAGCATGGTCGGAGCGATATCGGAAAGACGACCGTCCTCGATACCGGTGAGCTGTGCCTTCTCATCAACGATGATGAACGGTACACGGTTGGTGGTGTGAGCCGTAAACGGATGCTTGGAACCGTCAGAAGCAACGTCAAACATGTGATCGGCGTTGCCGTGGTCGGCGGTAATCAGCGCAAAGCCGCCCTTGGCGAGAATCGCCGGGACAACCTTGGACAGGGCATCGTCAACAGCCTCGACGGCCTTAACGGCGGCGTCGAAGACACCGGTGTGACCAACCATGTCGCAGTTTGCGAAGTTCACGATGTAGAAATCAGCGCGATCCTCGTTGATGGCAGCGACGAGCTTCTCGGTAACCTCGGGAGCGCTCATCTCAGGCTGCAGATCGTAGGTAGCGACCTTGGGGGAAGCGACGAGCACGCGCTCCTCGCCCTCCTTGGGCTCCTCGATGCCGCCGTTGAGGAAGAACGTCACGTGGGCGTACTTCTCGGTCTCGGCGGTGTGCAGCTGCTTCAGGCCATTGGCGGCGATAACGTCGGCCAGGACGTTCTCGGGGAACGTCTTGGGGAAGGCGACCTCGACATCAAACGTCGGATCGTACTCGGTCATCGTCACAAAGTGCGAAAGCTTGATCTGCTTGCGCTCAAAGCCGTCGAACTCCTTGTCCGTGAACACGCGGGTCATCTGACGGGCGCGGTCGGGACGGAAGTTGAAGAAGATGGCCGCGTCGCCCTCGTGGATGCCCTCGTTGTGGGCAGCGAAGGGCTCGACGAACTCGTCGCCGCGCGGGTCCTTCTCGTAGTAGGCCTTGATGCCGGCAACGGGGTCGACATCGGCATCGGACGCATTGACCATGACGTCGTAGGCACGCTGGATGCGCTCCCAACGGTTGTCGCGGTCCATGGCCCAATAGCGGCCAGAAACGGTGGCGACGCGAGCGTCGCAACCGGTCTCCTCGGAAATCTTAGCCAGGAAGGCGCAGAACTCGCTCATGTAGCCGGCACCGGACTGCGGGTCAACATCGCGGCCATCCATGAAGGCGTGGACGCGAACGGTCTTGACGCCATGCTGGGCAGCCATCTTGACCAGGGCCTCGACGTGGTTCATGTGGGAGTGAACGCCGCCAGGGCTCATAAGGCCCATGAGGTGAAGGGTCTTTCCCTCAGCCTTGACATCGTCCATAGCCTTGACGAAAACCTCGTTCTTGGCGATGGAGCCGTCCTTGATGGCATTGTTGATGCGCGAAAGCTCCTGGAACACGATGCGGCCGGCACCGATGTTGAGGTGGCCTACCTCGGAGTTGCCCATCTGGCCGTCGGGAAGGCCAACGTCCTCGCCCGAAGCACCGAGCGTGGTGTGGGGGTACTTCTCGTACAGGCCATCGAGGAAGGGCGTCTTGGCAGCGGCGACGGCGTTCTCGCCATCGGCCGGAGCAAGGCCGCAGCCGTCCATGATGATCAGGAGTGCAGGAAGATGACGCTGTGCCATATGTCCTACTCGCCTGCCTTGACGACCATAGAGGCGAAGTCGGCAGCCTTGAGCGAAGCGCCGCCCACGAGGGCGCCGTCAACGTCGGGCTTGGCGACGAGCTCGGCAATGTTGCCGGGCTTAGCGGAACCACCGTACAGGACACGGATGCCGTTGGCGAGCTCCTCGCCGAACATCTCCTTGAGGGTCTCACGGATAGCGCCGCAGACCTCCTGAGCGTCCTCGGCGGTAGCGGTCTTGCCGGTGCCGATGGCCCAGATGGGCTCGTAGGCGACGACGACCTGCTTGGGGCAGGTGATCTCAAGACCAGCAAGGCCAGCCTTGACCTGGTTCACGACGTGCTCGACATAGGTGCCGGCCTCGCGGACCTCAAGGGACTCGCCGCAGCAGAAGACGGGAACAAGACCGGCGGCAACGAGGGCCTTGGCCTTCTTGTTCTGGTCCTCGTCGGTCTCGTGGAAGTAGTCGCGACGCTCGGAGTGACCGATGATGCAGTAGGTGCAGCCAGCGGACTTGAGCATGTCGCAAGAGGACTCACCGGTGAAGGCACCCTTGGCCTCCCAGTACACGTTCTGTGCACCGAGGGCGATGGGGGCAGCCTGAATGCGGTCATGGACCGTAGTGATGTCGATGGTCGGAGGGCAGACGAGCACCTCGACGCCAGCCGGAACCTCGGGCAGAGCCTGGGCCAGCTCGTCGGCGAGCTTGGCAGCCTCGGCGACGTCGTTGTTCATCTTCCAGTTACCAGCGATAAGAAGGGTGCGGTTAGGCATCGAGAAGCGCCTCCACTCCGGGCAGGGCCTTACCCTCGACGAGCTCCATGGAAGCGCCACCGCCGGTGGAGATCCAGCTCATCTTGTCGGCCAGGTTGAACTTGTTGACAGCTGCGACAGAGTCGCCACCACCGATGATCGAGGTGCAGT
This sequence comes from uncultured Collinsella sp., assembly GCA_900541745.1. Classification (GTDB taxonomy): domain Bacteria; phylum Actinomycetota; class Coriobacteriia; order Coriobacteriales; family Coriobacteriaceae; genus Collinsella. The sequence continues at coordinate 3,066 of UQLA01000021.1, forward strand.
CGGCCTCGGCGACAGCCTCGGCGATAGCCTGGGTGCCATGAGCGAAGTTGTCGAACTCGAAGACGCCCATGGGGCCATTCCAGAACACGGTCTTGGCGCCCTTGACGGCCTCGGCGTAGAGCTCCTCGGTCTTGGGGCCGATGTCCATGCCCTCACGATCGTCGGGGATAGCGTCGGAAGCGACAACCTCGGGGACAGCATCCTCGCCAAAGTGATCGGCAACGCGGTTGTCGATGGGGAGCAGGATCTTGACGCCCTTCTCCTCGGCCTTCTTAAGCATCTCGCCGGCGCGCTCGACCCAGTCCTCTTCCTTGAGGGACTGACCAACGGACAGGCCCTGAGCCAGGAAGAAGGTGTAGGCCATGCCGCCACCGATAATCAGGGTGTCAGCGGAGTCGATGAGGTGATCGAGAACGCCGATCTTGGAGGAAACCTTGGAACCGCCGACGATAGCGACGAAGGGGCGCTCGGGCTCGGCGAAGATGCCGGTCAGCGTGTCGACCTCCTTCTCAAGCAGGAAGCCAGCGACGGCAGGCAGGTAAGCGGCGGGGCCCACGACGGAACCCTGGGCGCGGTGAGCGGTGCCGAAGGCATCGAGAACGAAGACGTCACCATAGGAAGCGAGCTTCTTGGCGATCTCGGGATCGTTCTTCTTCTCACGCTTATCGAAGCGGACGTTCTCGAGAACGAGAACCTTGCCCGGCTCGACGGCAGCGACAGCCTCGGCAGCCTTCTCGCCGTAAGTGTCGGCGACAAAGGCAACGTCGAGACCAGAGAGCTCGGCGAGCTTCTTGGCGACGGGCTCGAGGGACAGCTCGGGCTGGAAGCCGGTGCCATCGGGACGGCCGAGGTGGCTCATGAGGATGACGCGAGCGTTGTGCTCAACGAGATAGTTGATGGTGGGCAGGGCAGCCTTGATACGGGTGGTGTCGCCAACGACGCCATCCTTGATAGGCACGTTGAAGTCAACGCGGACGAGAACGCGCTTGCCGTCGACATCGATGTCGCGGACGGTCTTCTTGGTAAAGGCCATGTTTGCTTCTACCTTTCGTACGTGTCTGCCTTCCATTACGGCAGACGATTTCTTATAAAAAGGACGCGACCCTAGGGTGTAAGCCCTATAAGGCCGCGCCCTTCTTTAGACGCTCAACGAGCTATTCGCTAAAAGCTAAATTAAGCAACGAACTTCTCGAAGTACTTGATGGTGCGGACCATCTGAGAGGTGTAGGAGTTCTCGTTGTCGTACCAAGAGGTGACCTGAACGAGGGTCTGGCCGTTGCCGAGGTCAGAGCACATGGTCTGAGTGGCGTCGAAGATGGAGCCGTGGGTCTCGCCGACGATGTCGCGGGAGACGATCTGGTCCTCGTTGTAGGCGAAGGTCTCGGGGATGGTCTCGGCGTAGGCCTTCATGGCAGCGTTGACCTCGTCGACGGTGACCTTCTTGTCAACGACGGCGTAGAGGTTGGTCAGCGAGCCGGTCGGCGTCGGGACGCGCTGGGCGGCACCGATGAGCTTGCCGTTGAGCTCGGGGAGAACCAGGCCGATGGCCTTGGCAGCGCCCGTGGTGTTCGGGACGATGTTCTCGGAGCAGGCGCGGGAGCGACGGAAGTTGCCCTTGCGCTGCGGGCCGTCGAGCGGCATCTGGTCGCCGGTGAAGGCGTGGATGGTGGTCATGATGCCGGACACGATGGGAGCGAAGTCGTTCAGACCCTTGGCCATCGGGGCGAGGCAGTTGGTGGTGCAGGAAGCAGCGGAGATGATGTTGTCCTCAGCGGTCAGCGTCTCATGGTTGACGTTGTACACGATGGTGGGCAGATCGCTGCCGGCCGGAGCGGAGATGACGACCTTCTTGGCGCCAGCGTTGATGTGGGCCTGAGCCTTAGCCTTGCTGGTGTAGAAGCCGGTGCACTCGAGAACGACGTCGACGTCGAGGTCGCCCCAAGGCAGGTTGTTGGCGTCGGCCTCCTTGTAGATCTTGATCTCCTTGCCGTCAACGGTGATGGAATCCTCGCCAGCAACGACCTCGTGATCGCGAGCGTAGTTGCCCTGCGTGGAGTCGTACTTCAGCAGGTAAGCGAGCATATCGGGAGAGGTGAGGTCGTTGATAGCGACGATCTCGGAGCCCTCATGACCGAACATCTGACGGAAAGCCAGACGACCGATGCGACCGAAGCCGTTAATAGCAACCTTTACTGCCATTGTGTCTCCTTTCGTAAGGCCCCCGCGAGCTACAGCGCCCGCCGTTGAGGCCCACAAACTAACCACTCGCCTAATATACCTTTTTTTTGACTTGAATTTCACGAGAATGCTCGAAATTGAAAATCAAATTTACGTTAAAACGTTTTAAAGAATAAAATAGCAGCTAAATCCGTATATAAGTCGATACTTCAAACTACTTGTTTGCTTCAATGAGCTTTTCAAGCCTCAAAACGCGATGGTACAGGGCAGACTTCGACAAGGGAGGGTCAGCCATCTCGCCCAGATCGCGCAGCGACAGATCGGGATAGCGCTCGCGCAGGTCGCAAAAGACTGCCAAGGCGTCCGGAAGCGTGTCGCGCAAACCCCGCTGTTCGAGCTCATCGATCAACGCAAGCTGATGCTGGGCGGCACCCGCACTTCTGGTCTGATTGGCCAGTTCGGCATTCACGCGACGGTTTACGTCGTTCTTAACCAATTTGACCGCGCGCGCCTCCTCAATCTCGGCAACGCTGCGCTTGGCACCAATCAGCTTTAGGAGCTGCTCGATCTCCTCGGCGCTCTTAATGTAGACAGCAAAGGATCCGCGCCGCGCGTTAACGCGCGCATGGACCCCAATCTGCTCCAATAGATCGCAAAGTCCCCGAGCATACTGCTCGCCCTGCACCGCGATCTCCAAATGAAAGTCGCCGCGGGGATCGGCCACGAAACCGCCGGCGATGAGCGCGCCGCGGATGTAGGCAAGCCTGCAGCAGGGACGGGCAACGATGTGCCGGGGAACACCAGCGACGAGCCCTCCCCTGCGGTCGAGAATGCCCAGCAGCACCAGAGCCTTGTCCAGGTCGGGCTGATCGGGCAGGGTAATGAGATAGTTACGGACCTTATGCAAGACCGATTTACGAACGGTGAATTCCGTTTTGAGCTTAAGGATGCGATGCGTCAGTGTGATCATCGTGCGCGCGACGGCACCCGTCTCGGTCGCGACCGTCAAACGATACCGCCCGGAGCCGGCCAGCGAAAGTGTACCGCTCACACGCGTCAGGGCGGCAAGCGTCGACAAATCGCAGTATTCACATTCGGGTTCGCAGCGCGCGAGCTCGTCACGCACCTCGGCGGTAAACGACATGCAGGCCTATGCTTTCGTGTTGGCGCGCGACAGGTCGCGATGGGAAATGCTCACGTGATATTGGGCGCCTTCCAAATAACGTGCCGTGGCCTCGGCGATGGCAACGCTGCGGTGTTGACCGCCCGTACAGCCGATGGCGATAGAAAGCTGCGGCTTGCCCTCCGCGATATAGCCGGGCATGACCGTATCGAGCAGCTGCGTCCAGGCCTTCCAGAACTCCTGGGTCTTGGGATGGTCCAAAACAAAATCGGAGACCTTTTTATCGAGACCGGTCATGGTGCGCATCTCGGGATCGTAGAACGGATTGGGCAGGAAGCGGACGTCGATCATAATGTCCGCCTCGACGGGCATGCCGTGCTTAAAGCCAAACGAGAACACGTGAACGTCCATGAGCTGCTGGTCGGACAGCTCGGAGAACGCCATGCGCAATTTATTGCGCAGAGCAGAAGTGCGCAAGCGGCTCGTATCGATAATCATGTCAGCTCGGTCGCGAACGCCCTGCAGCTGCAGGCGCTCGCGCTGAATCGCATCGGCCGTAGTCTCCCCCGGCTTGGCAATGGGATGGCGGCGGCGGTTTTCGCTATAACGACGGATCAGCACCTCGTCAGAGGCCTCGAGAAACACGATGTCACAGCTCATCTCGCGCTCCTCGAGCGCGGCAACGGCATCGAGCAGCTCATCGAACAAGCCCTGGCTGCGCAGGTCGCAGGTGACGGCAAGATGCCTGCCCACGCCCGTATTGATGCCGACGAGTTCGGCAAGCTGGGCGATCAGACGCGGAGGCAAGTTGTCGATGCAAAAATAGCCCATGTCCTCGAACACATGCATGGCCTGCGTTCGGCCCGATCCGGACATTCCGGTGATGATGACGATATCGGGGATGCGCTCCGAGCGCTCCGCCGCATCCATGGCATCTCCCTTTTGCATGTGTGCCTCCTAAAACAAGCGCGGGACCCGGCCAGCGGATCCCGCGCGATCAATTGCCTTTATTGAGTATACCGCCCCAAGCGGATACGAGGCCTGTCTTACGCCTCAAGCGCAGCCTTGAACCAACTTGTAATACTCGTGGGGTGCGTGATGGCGGTGCCGACGACAACGGCCCAGGCGCCCGCATCAATCGCGGCGCGGGCCTCCTCGGGCGTGTGCACGCGGCCCTCGCAGATGATGGGAAGACCGGGGAATTCCTCGGTCGCCTGACGCAGAAGCGGCAGATCGGGGCCATCGGCCATGGTGCAGTCGATAGCGGCAACACCATGAGAAAGCGTGGTGGACACCAGGTCGAAGCCCATGTCGACAGCACGACGAATATCCTCGATGGTGGCACAGTCGGCCATCAGGAGCACGCCCTCCTCGTGCAGCGGGCGGAAGGTATCCTCGACCGACTTGCCATCGGGACGTGGGCGATCGGTGGCGTCAATCGCCACGATATCGGCACCCGCAGCAACGCAGGCGCGAGCGTGGCGCAGCGTCGGCGTGATGTAAACGCCCTCGTGCCCATCCTTCCACAGGCCGATAACAGGAACCTCACAGCGACCCTTAATGGCGGCAATGTCGGCAAGGCCCTGGCAGCGAATGGCGGCGGCACCGCCGAGCTCGCAAGCGCGAGACATTTGAGCCATGGTCTCGGGCGTACGAAGCGGCTCGCCCATATACGCCTGAACGCTCACGACGAGCTTGCCCTTCAGGGATTGAATCAAAGGATCGACGGTCATGTTCGACTCAACCTTTCTAAAAACAGCCTTCTGAGACACCGCACCTTGACGTTCAAACCGTCGCTCACGTACCGAAGTACGCTTCGCTCCTCTTTCACGTCAATCTGCGGCACCTCAGAAGGCGCACTTGGTAGTTATGTTTACTTCAACGATGCAAGAAGGTGTTCGGCGGCACCGATGAGCGGAGCATCACCCTCCAGAGAACCGATAAGGATCGGCGTGTCCTGAAGCGGATCGAGCGCCTGGCTGGCATAGCCCTCGTGCACCGAATCCTTCCACGTCTGCGAACGCCAATCGGGACCTTGGTGAATCACGCCGCCCGAAAGCACGATGACCTCAGGGTCCAGAATGTTAGCGAGCGAGCCCAAGCTGGCACCCAGCGCAAAGCCGGCGTCATGGATGACCTCGGTCGCCTTTGCGTCGCCCGCACGGCACAGGTCGTTCACGTCGCGACCGACCGAAGGACGGCTGGGGTCGACGCGACCGAAGCGCTCATCGTACATACGACCAATGGAAGTGCCCGAAGCAACCGACTCAAGATGACCAGAACGTCCGCAGGCGCAGGGAATGCCAGCGGCAGCCGAGCACTCGATGTGGCCCATATGACCGGCAGCACCATGGAAGCCCTGCATCACGCGGCCGTTCTCGACATATGCGCCGCCGATGCCCGTACCGATGCCCAGACACAAGACGGAGAACTTGCCCTTGCCGACGCCCCAGTGGGCCTCGCCCAGAGCATGAGCCTGCACGTCGCCCACCACGGCAACGGGAAGACCAAGGTCTTCGCGCAGACGCGGCCCCAACTGAACGCCGGACCAGCCGGGCATGATCTCGTTGGCATACGCGATGGCGCCCGTCTTGGGATCGACGACGCCTGCGGCACCGATACCGACACCGAGGACCTCGACATCGGGATTCGCCTCAAGAGCGGCCTTGATGGACGCCTCGATACGTTGGAAGACGGCCTCGCCGCCCTCCTGGGCCTCGGTAGGAACCTCGGCCTCAAATACGGGATGGGGCGCACTGCCGTCAGCCGGGTACTCCATGATGGCGGTCGCGATCTTAGTTCCGCCGATATCGACAGAGCAGACGTACTTGTTCTCCATGTCGTTCTCCTTCGGAGACAAAACAACTACAGGAAATGCGGTCGGATTTAACCCCGCCGCACGGTAAAGGTTTCCGAGGTGCCCGAGGTTGGGGTGAAAGTGGTCGGGCGTTGACCTAATGGGTCACGCCCGACCACTTGAGCCCCAAGATCGGGTGACTGGGGAAGCTTTACAGGAGACCGTTGTCCTGGAGGACCTTCTTAATCGCCTCGACGTTCTCGCCGGTCATGGCCTTCACCGGGCGCGGCATGGTCGGGCTGTCGAAGATGCCCATGAGGTTCATAGCGGTCTTGAAGGCGCCGACGCCACCGGCATAGCCCTGGACGCCCGAGGTGACATCCCAGATGTGCGAAATCTCATTGAGGCGATCCTGCTCGGCCTTGACGGTAGCCCAGTCACCGGCCTGAGCGGCCTTCCACTGGCGCACGTAGCCCTCGGGCTCAACGTTGGCGAGACCCGGGACGGAACCGTCGGCGCCACCGAGGTAGGCGCCATCGACAACAACCTCGTGACCGGTGAGGATGCTCATCGGATGGCCGTTCTTCTCGTTCTCCTGAACGAGGTAGCGGAACGAGATGTCATCACCCGAGGAATCCTTGACGCCGGCCAGGACGCCCTCGGCGCCGAGCTTGGCAAGGAGCTTCCAGGGGAGCTTGGTGTGGACGCACACGGGGATGTCGTAGGCGAAGATGGGCAGGTCGAGCTCCTCGTGCAGGATGCGGAAGTGCTCCTCGACCTCGGTCATGCCCTGCAGGGCATAGAACGGGCAGGTGGCGACAAGCGCATCGGCGCCCAGCTCCTGAGCGACCTTACCATGCTCGATCATGCGCTCGGTCTCGGTATCGATGATGCCGACCAGAACGGGAACGCGGTGGTCGACGATGCGCACGGCCTCGGCGACAATCTGGCGACGGCGCTCGTCGGTGGAGAAGACGACCTCGCCCGAGGAGCCCAGGAAGAACAGGCCATCGACGCCGGCATCGATCATGCGGTTGATGCTGCGCTCAAAGGAGGCAACATCAAGCTGGTGGTCTTCGGTATCGGGAACAACGACGGGAGGGATAACGCCGGTGAATTTCTGAGTTGCCACAAGAATCTCCTTAGTTGTCTGGCGGGCGGCCCTATGCCACCCACTCTTGTTGGCAGTGTCCAGGCCGTCTAGGCCAAAAAACACGGGTAGAACGTTTGGTTAAAGAAGTCGACGACTTCGTTTTCGAACGCATTGATGCGCTCGTGAGCGTATTTGGCATAGATGATATGCCTCCGGTCACACTCAAGACCGTTGAATACGGCGAACTGGCCCTTGGGATCGCTCACGGCATCCATGAGCGATGTGCCCATGAGCACCGATCCGCGCACCCGAGACGACAGAGCCTCAAGGCCACCGGGGATTGGATTGGCAACCGCCGTGCAGGCAAGGCCCCGCTCGTCCAGAGCGGAAACCGCCAGCGCGACGCCGCCGCCAAGGCCCTCGCCCCACGCAAAAATGCGATCGGAGTCTACGCCGTCAAGATTGCGCGCGACCTTCGCCAACGCGCAGCCCCAACGGACGCGCTCGACAAAAGCGGGCGAAGCAATCCCCCGCTGCAGGTCGTCCGTACCAGCAACACCGTCGTCCAGTGCAAGCACGGCATATCCCATGGCGGCAAATCTCGTCATGTGATGCCAGCCGCGCACAGGCCGATCGATGTCGTGGAACATCAGGCACAGCGGCACGCGCTCAGATACTCGGGCACGACCAACAGGCTCAATCAAACGAGCGTGGACCGCATGGTCACCGAGCTCAAAGGAAACCTCCGAGTAACGGGCGCAGGGGTTAACAAAGTCAATCGCCGTAATGGCCAGGCCTTGAATCTCAAGATTCGAAGCGCATGTCTCTAAATCAGAAACATCTGCTTGGACATCACCGTGCCAGTCCCGATATTCTGCGAGCCTTGACGAAACCGTTCCAGGAATTCCCACGAGCCCGGGGGCTATCAGCTCATCGATATTGCTCTCGCACTTAGACATGAGCCTCCCCTCCCTCACAGAAAAACGGAATGATCAAATCATCAAAGTCCTGAATCTCCTCGTGGCCAAAGCCCTCAAAGAACTCATGACGCTTGTCGCAGGACAGGTTGTTGTACACCGCAAACTGCGTCGCCAGCGGACAGACGATATCGGCTGTGCCCGTGCCAAACAACACGGGGCACTTGACCATAGGGGCAAAATTCTTGGAATCGAAGTACGCCAGCTTGGCATAGGCTTCGTCAATACAAGTCGAGTCCTCGTCAAACCAGCGCGACCAATAGCGCAGGCCCTCGTAGGCAATATCGTCGGCGTCCAGATCCCAAACCAGGCGGAAATCCGACAGGAAGGGATAGAGGATGGCGGCGCGATTGATAAGCTCGCTGTTAAGCGCGCAGGTCGCAATGCCCAAACCGCCGCCCTGCGATGCACCGTTCACATACACGCGGGTAAGATCGATGCCCTCGAGCTCGCGAACGATACGGCACAGAATGCGGATATCCTGATGTAGGCGGACATAGTAGAGGTTGGCCGGGTCGCCGTCGATACCGGCGACGATATGGCCCGCGACCGTCGTGCCCTCAAATCCACCAATGTCCTCGGAGGGGCCTCCTTGGCCAGGACAATCGAGAGCAATGAGCGCCATGCCCATGCCCGCAAACGACGCCTGCTCAAACCAGCTGCGGCTCGCACCCGGATAGCCGTGGAACTGTAGCACCAGCGGCACGGACTCGTCCGAAACCGGCTTGAGATGCTTGGCATGCAGCCGGGCGCCGCACATGCCGGTATACCAGAGGTCGAAAAACTGGCAGGTCGCGGAATCCGCAACCGAAGCCGCCTCAATCTCGTAGTCGAGCTCGACAGCGTCGGCCTCGGCCATGCGGTCCTTCCAAAAGAGATCGAAATCCGATGGACGGGGCATAGCGCCTCTATATTCACCAAATTGCTGTTGTAGCTCCTGAGCACTTGGCATGGCTCGTGAACCCAGCCTTTCGAAATCGCAACGGAGGTGCGCCCGGCAAGGGAACCGGGCGCACGGGAGGGAAAGCGAGGCTACTCGCCGAGCTTGGGATGCAGCAGCGACGGCGCAGCGCCGAGCAGCATCTTGGTGTAGGGGTCCTGAGGGTGCTGGAAGACCTGCTTGGCCTCGCCCTGCTCGACGATCTTGCCACCATTCATAACGATGATGTCGTCAGAGATATAGCGGACCGTCTGGATGTCATGGCTGATGAACACCATGGCCAGGCCGAGCTCCTTCTTAAGGTCGGTCAGCAGGTTCAGAATCTGCGCGCGGACCGAAACGTCCAGAGCCGAGGTGGGCTCGTCGGCGATGATGGCATCGGGGTTCAGCGAAAGGGCACGGGCAATTGCGACGCGCTGGCGCTGGCCGCCCGAAAGCTGGCCGGGAAGAACCTCGGCGGCGGAGCTGGGCAGACCGGTGAGCTCCAAGAGCTCCTTGACGCGCTTCTCCTGCTCGGCCTCGGTACCCAAGTTGTGGACGCGCATGGGGTCGAGCAGTTGCTCGCGAACGACCATGCGGGGGTTGAGCGCCGTGGCCGGGTTCTGGAACACGACCGAGATGACGCGGCCCATGTGGCGACGGTCCTCGGCGGTACGCTTGGTAACGTCCTTGCCCTTAAAGTAGACCTTGCCGCTCGTGGGGGCCTGCAGGCCGCACATGACGTTAGCGGTGGTGGACTTTCCGCAACCGGACTCGCCGACGATGCCGATGGTCTGTCCGGGCATGAGCTTAATCGTTACACCCTGGACGGCGTGAACCAGGTTGGGGTGCAGAATCGAGCCGGTACGGGTCCTAAAGGTGACGTGGACGTCATCAAGGAAGATGATCGGCTCGACGCCGTTGACTGCGGTCTCGCTCATCTACATCACCTCCGCGTGAGGAGTCAAACCATTTGCCTTGAGCACCTCGTCGGGGAGCTCGGAATAGAAGTGCTCGGTGCCGGGCACGCGCTTGAAGACCGGACGGGTGTCCAGGCCAATGCGCGGATGGCTCGAGCGGGGTGCGAAGCGATCGCCCTTGGGGAAATCGCGCGGGCTCGGAACGGCGCCGGGCACCTGGTGCAGGCGGCCCGAACCGCTCTCGATGGACAGGACGGAACCCAGAAGGCCGCGGGTGTACTCGTGAATCGGGTTGGTGAGCAGCTCCTTGGTGGGCGCCTGCTCGATAACCTGACCGGCGTACATAACCGTGATGTTATGAGCGACCTCGGCGACCAGTGCCAGGTCGTGCGAAACGAAGATCATGGCAAAGCCGAGCTTGGCCTGAAGATCGTTAAGCAGCTTGATGACCTGCTTCTGGACGGTAACGTCCAGAGCGGTCGTGGGCTCGTCGCAGATGACCAGCTTGGGGTCGCGGGTAAGGGCCATAGCGATCAGAACGCGCTGACGCTGACCACCGGAAAGCTCATGCGGATAGCTCTCGAGCGTACGCTTGGGGTCGAGGCCCACGAGCTCCAGGAGCTCCTCGGCGCTACGGGTGCCGCCACGCTTGGTGAGCTGCTTCATCTGGGCGGAAATGAGCATGGAGGGGTTGAGCGAGGACAGGGCGTCCTGATAGACCATGGCGATATCGGTACCGCGAAGGCCGAACCACTCCTTCTTGCTCATCTTGAGCAGGTCGCGGCCCTCCCAGAGAACCTCGCCAGAAAGATGCTCGTCATCGTCGGTCAGGCCCATGATGGCCAGCGTGGTGATGGACTTACCGCAGCCGGACTCACCGACCAGGCCCATGGTCTGGCCGGGACGGACGTCAAAGTTAACGTGGTCGACGACGTTGATATCACCGTGGTGCTCAAACTGGATGCAGAAATCACGGACCGAAAGGATCGGCTCAACGGACTCATCGGGCACATGGCGGTCGTTACGCTTGAGTTCGACATCACGCAGAGCGCCAAGACGGGCGGACAGGGACTGAGCCTGCTCCTTGTAAGCGCGAACGGGGTCGGAGACCAGCAGGTCGGCCTCGCGGCGCTTGGAGGAGTCGGTCGGATCCAGGGCGGCGGAGGGAGCAGCGGCCATGGCGTCGGTAATGCCCTCGGAGAGGATGTTGAGTGCCAGGCAGGTGATCATGATGGCCAGGCCCGGGAACAGCGCCTGCCACCAACGGCCGGCGAGCACGCCACCGCGAGCATCGGCGAGGATGTTGCCCCAAGTAGCGGTAGGCTCCTGAATACCAGCGCCGATAAAGGTCAGCGAGGCCTCGAAGATGATGGCGTCGGCGACCAGGGTAACGGTGAAGACCATGATCGGGGCGATGCAGTTGCGCAGAACATGCTTAATCAAAATCCACGGAGCCTTGGCGCCGGAAACGATGACCGCGCGGACATAGTCCTCGCCGTACTCGGACACGATGTTGGCGCGCACGATACGGGCAATCTGCGGAGTGTACATAAAGCCGATGGCGAAGATGATCGACGGCACGGAGTTGCCCAGGATGGAGACGAAGACGGCCGCGAGGGCGATGCCCGGGATGGACATGATGATGTCCAGGATGCGCATGATCGCCTCGGAAACGGACTTGCGCGAAACCGCCGCGAGGGCGCCCACGACCGAGCCGCAGACCAGAGCCATGGCAGTGGCGCCAAAGCCGATGATCAGCGAGTAACGACCACCGTAGAGCATGCGCGACAGAATGTCGCGGCCCTTATCGTCGGTACCGAAGATAAATCCATTGCCGGGAGCCTGGCGAGCAGTGAAAATCTCGACCGGGCTATAGGGGGCAAGAAGAGGCGCCAGAATCGCGGTCAGGGCGACCAGCACCAGCACGACGGCGGCAATCTTAGAAGACAGCGTCATCTTCTTCCAGCCACCGAGCTTGAGCCCCTTGGAGGCAGCTTTCTCGAGCTGCTCGGTTTGCTTCTCTCGAATCTTTACCATAATCTACACCGTCCTGATGCGCGGGTTGATGAGCAGGTAGAGCATGTCAACCACGATGTTGATGATGATGAAGGCAAGAGCAACGACGATGACGACGCCCTGAACCAGGTTCGCCTCGTTGCCCTGAACGCCCTGCAGAATCGCAGTACCCATGCCGGGGAGGTTGAAGATGACCTCGATGACGACAGCACCGCCCATGAGGTAGCCGATCTTAAGACCGAGGGTGGTGACCGGGGTGATCAGCGCGTTGCGCAAGACGTTGATGCCGACGACGACCTTCTCGGGAACGCCGGCGCCGCGAGCCATACGGACATAGTCCTTATCGAGCTCCTCAACCATGGCCGTACGCACGATACGAGTCATCTGGCCCGTCAGCGGGAATGCCAGAGCGATAGCGGGCATAATCATACGTCCCAGATAGCCAGCCGGGTTGGTAGTGAAGTGAGGCAGAGCACCGGACGCCGGGAGCACCTTAAGGTAGGAAGAGAACAGCAGAATCAACAGAACGGCAAGCCAGAACGACGGGGTTGCCAAGCCGGCGATGGAGAAGACGCGGATCACTTGGTCCGGCCATTTATCGCGATACAGTGCCGCGATGACGCCGAGCAAAAATGAGACGACCGCGCCGATGGCAAGGCCGATGAAGGTCAGCTGCATCGTGACGGGCAGGGCCGTGGAGATGCGCTTGGCAACGGAGTTGCGAGCAGCACCATAGGTGCCCATGTCACCATGGATCAGATCGCCCATATAGCGCACGTAGCGCACGGGCCAGGGGTCGTCCAGACCATACTTCTCATGGTACTCGGCAACCGCCTCGGGCGAGGCACCGTCACCCAACGCCGTATAGGCGGGGTCGGTCTTGGAGAACGACATAAGGAAGAACACCAGGACGGTGACGCCCAATGCCATGATCGGCAGCGCCACGAGACGCCTTCCAATCAAACGTAGAAAGTTGTTCACGTTCTCTCCCCTTTCTTTTGTCGGTAGGACCAACTGGTATATGAGTATGGATACTCATTACAAGACCCGAGCGACATCGAGGCCGCCCGGGTCTTTGTTTCAACTATGAGGACGTTGCCTTACGACCGACGCCCCACATATGACTCAAGCGAGTCTTAGGCCTTGACGGTCGCGACGCCCCTGAAGGACATGCTCGTCGTGCCGATGCCCTTGAAGCCATCGAGGGCCTCGCCGTTGGGCGCGGTGGACGGATCGTCCCAGGAAGCGGAGACGGTCTTGACGTGGACAACGGGGTACAGAACAGCGTTGTCGGCGATGATGTCGAAGCACTCGTTCCACTTCTTCTGCTGCTCGTCGCCCTCGGCGGCAAGAGCCTCGTCCATGAGACCGTGGAGCTTCCCCCACTCAGCGGAATCCTTCCACGGGCAACGGGTCTGCATCCAGACGTTGTCACCGTACCACCAGTTGAGCAGCAGGTCGGGGTCAGCGCCGAAGCAGGACGGATCGCCAGGAGCGAGAAGGATATCGTAGGCCTCGCCGCCGTCGATGGCAGCGTAGGTGGCCGGCGAGGTATCGGTCTGGATGGTCACATCGAAGCCGAGAGCGTCGAGGTCGTTCTTGACCTGGGCGGCCATGCCCTTGATCTGCTCGTTGTCGGTGGTGCGCAGGGTGATGGCGCCCGGGGTGATGCCAGACTCTTCGATGAGCTTCTTGGCCTTCTTGGCGTCAGTCTTGTACACCGTGGAAGCCTCATGATAGTTGGTGAAGCTCTTGGGCAGGTAGCAGCTGGCAGCGGTGGCAAGGCCGGCGAAGGTGTTGGTGATCATCTTCTCGGTGTCGAGCGCGTACATGACGGCCTGACGGACCTTGACGTTGTTCCAAGGCTCCTTGGCGACGTTGAACATGATGAAGCGGGTGCCGAAACCCTGGACGTTATCGATCTTGCAGCCGGCGCTCTCGAGCTGGTCGACGGCGTCAGCGGTGACGAGCTCCATAACGAGCGTGGAGCCCTCCTGCTGAGCGGTAACGCGAGCGGTGGGGTCGGTCAGGATGCTGTACTGGATTTTCTTATCCTCGGCAGCATACTCACCGTTGTACTCGGGGTTGGGAACCAGGGTGATCTCGGTATCGGAGATAGAGTCGTACATCCAGGGGCCGGAACCGATCGGCTGCTTGGCGCGATCCTCCTCGGACTGGGTAGCCGGGGTAACGCGGATGATGGCCAGACGATCCTTGAGCAGGGAGAAGTTGGGGACCTTGGTCTTGACCGTTACAGTGCTGGCGTCCTTGGCCTCGATGGACTCGAAGGGCTGGAAGAACGGAGCATAGGTAGCGGAAGCAGCGCAAGCGGTGTAGGAAGCGACGACGTCGTCAGCGGTAACCTCGGTGCCATCGGAGAACTTGGCGCCCTTGCGGATGGTGACCTCGAAGGTGGTGTCGTCCACGGACTTGGGATCGTCGGTGGCGAGCTCGTTGAAGGTGCTGTAGTCGTGGTAATCGATGCCGTAAAGACCCTCGACGACGTGCCAGTTAGCGCCCAGGCCCACAGCGGAGCCGGTGCTGGCGGGGTCGAAGCTGGACGGAGCGTAAGCGGAACCAGCGGTGATCACGCCGCCGCCACGGTTGGCGGAATCGGTGGAACCGGAAGCAGAACCTTCGTCGCTAGAGCTGCCACCGCAGCCAGTGAGACCAAGCCCTGCGACAGCAGCGACGCTGCCGGTGAGGCCGAGGAACGAACGCCTGGACATACCCTTGTTGATGATGGCCATGTCTTCTCCTATCAATAGAGAATCTTACCCGGGGACACCTAGACTTGCCCCCGCGCAACTTGCGGACAATATATACCTTACCTACCGACGAACCCAACTGAGGTGCCGCGCTCGGTGACCGATACATACATACGCTTGAACGGTATTTACTACCGTTCACCGAATTCATTGACAAACGATTCGCCAGACAGTATGTATCGACGAGGTGAGATATCAGTCTTCGTCAACCCGCAGGATAGCAGGGTTATTCACCATGGCTAGTCAAACGTTTTAGCGTTACTAAAACCCGAAATCAGTAGGTAATCGCCGCGAAATAAATGATTGAAAATCGGCCAATCATGTATACCAGTTGTTTAGAAGCGCGTTTAGTTTTCGGAACGGCTGGCCGATGCCTGGGCGCGCTCGGCATTCCATGCAACAAGTGCCTCGTGGACCGCTTTGGCGACATCGGCCGGAACGCCTCGAACTTCCGCAATCTCCTGCTCGCTGGCCGCGCGCAAGCGCTTCATCGAGCCAAAATGGCGCATGATGGCACGTTTTCTAGTGGGTCCCACGCCCGGAACGTCGTCAAGCACCGAAACCGTCATAGCCTTATCGCGCAACTCGCGATGGAACGTAATCGCAAATCGGTGGGATTCATCGCGAACCTGCTTGATCAGATAAAGCGAAGCGGAGCCGGTCGGCAGCACGACGGGAGTCTCGTCCCACGGCACGAAAACCTCCTCATCGGCCTTTGCCAAGCCACAAACTGGTATATCGAGCCCAAGAGCCTCAAGTTGTTTGATCGCAGCGGTCAATTGCGGCTTACCGCCATCGACAACGAGCAAATCGGGGCGCGAGCCAAAGCGCTCGTCGGCCATGCGCTCGGGAGCATAGCGTCGTCCCAAAACCTCGGACATCGACACGAAGTCGTTTGCCTCGTCCAATTCGGCCTGAATTTTAAAGCGACGATACTGGCCCTTGTCGGCACGGCCGTTGGTAAATACCACCATCGAAGCGACGGTAAAGGTACCATGCAACGTCGAGATATCGAAGCACTCGATGCGCAACGGCGGCGCAGACAGCGCCAGCGCACTTTCGAGCTCCAGGAGCGCCCGATTGGTGCGATCGTCAGCATACCCCGTGCGCATCATGTAGCGCATGAGGGCATGGCGCGCATTTTTGGAAGCCATATCGAGCAGGCGGTGCTTTTCGCCGCGCTGCGGCCTATGGAGATGGCAAGAGCGTTCGCGCTTGCCCGCAAGCCACTCCCCCAACGCTTCGGCATCCTCAAGCTCGACAGAGAGATTAATCTCGGCTGGAATATCAGCCGTCTCGTCGTAATAGCGCTTAAGAAAGCCCGATTGAAGCTCTTCCTCGTCGACATCCAGGCCTTTATCGAGGATGAACTCACAAGTTCGAACCGTTCGGCCCTCGCGAACGACAAAGACACAGGCGGCAGAGATAGTCTCTTCGCGATAGAAGCCGATGACGTCGATATCGACGCTTGATGGAAAAACGACCTGTTGGCGATCGTCCAGGCCCCTAATGACTTCCAGGCGACGCTTGACGCGCGCCGCACGCTCAAAATCGAGCGCCTCGGCTGCCTCCGTCATCTCGGACGTGAGCTCGTCGACGACATCCTTGCGATGGCCCGACAAGAAACGTTCGACACGCTTGACGTTCTTGGCATAGTCGGCAGGGGAAATCGCGCCGACGCATGCGCCCGGCCCGCGCCCGACATGGTAGTCAAAGCAGGGACGCCCATTTTGCGCGCAAATCATATTGACGATGTCTTCTTCGCCCTTATGAGATTCGACGATGCGGCGGCAGCGGCGCCATTCCGCACAGGATGCCGAGCAAATAGGAATAACCTTGCGTAGCGTATCGATGGTCTCACGCGCCGCACGGCTATCGGTATAGGGGCCAAAATAGCGCGTTCCCGGTTTATGACGCTCTCGCGTGTATTTAATAGCCGGAAACAAGTCGCTCTTGGTAATGGCGATAAAGGGATAGCTTTTATCGTCTTTGAGATCGACGTTAAAGTACGGATGGTACTGGCCAATCAGATTGCGCTCGAGCACCAATGCCTCGTGCTCGGTCTCCACCACGATATAGTCGAAGCTCGCCACCAGCTGCATCATGAGCGGAATCTTTTGACGCTCGTCCTGCAGCGTCACGTATTGACGCATACGGGCACGCAGGTTTTTTGCCTTGCCCACATAGATGACATCGCCCTTGGCATCTTTCCAAAGGTAGCAGCCGGGTTGCGTGGGAACGCGCGAAACCTGCTCGGCAAGTGTTGGAATGTTGTCGTGACCTGCCACGCGCACCTACTTGCGACGAAGCAGCGCCGAGACCTCGGGCATCTTAAAGACGAAGGCAAGGCCAAAAGTTACAGCGAGCGAGACGACGCCTGCGACACAAACGTAGCCCAGGGTAATGAGGATCGAGCTGCCAAGCGCTCCGACAAAGTGCTCAAATGCCCACATGACGCCGGCGCCCGCGGCGGCGCCCAGGCCACCGAACAGTAGGCCGAAGAAACCGCCATGCAGGATAGACTTGACCTGAAGGCCATGCAGACGACGGCGCAGCCACCACAGTGAGCATCCGACCAAGACCACGTAGTCAACGACGTACGAAAGCGCAATTGCCGGCATACCGTAGCCCAGCACCACGCCAAACAGCAGCACCGAACCGGCCTGACCGATAGCAGAGTACAGGCAATAGCGGCTATAAGGTTTCATATCGAGCAGGGCCGAGAAGCTCTTCTGCATCAGCACGACCACGCCGTAGAGCGGCAGGGAAAGTGCCAGGTAGATAAGGAACTCCGACACCAGCGCCACACCGGATTCATCGAACTTGCCGGCGCAGTAGATCATGTTGAGCGGACGGGCGAAGACGATCAGATACATCGCAAACGGAATCAGGAAGAAGAGCATCTGGGCGACACCGCGCGAAATGCCCGTGCGGACGCTGTCGTAATCCTTCTCCTGTGCATCGTGGGAGAGTTCGGTATAGAGTGCCGTCGAAAGCGAGGCAGCGATCAGCGCATAGGGCAGCGTATACCACAGGCGCGCATATGCGATGACGGAAGGGCCGGTCTCGGGCTGCACCACCAGCGCGGCGGCATTGGTAATGGAAGTCGAGACAAACATGCACACCGTGGCGAGCAGCGTCGGGATACCAAGCGCAATCGTCTGTCGCAGCGCGGGGTCCTTAAAGTCGATATGGATATGAGGATGCACGCCATGCTTGCCAAGCGCGGGAATCTGGCAGGCCATCTGGACAAAGACGCCGAGGGTCGTACCAGCTGCGATCAAGATAATACCGACCTGCTCGCCAAATTGTGCAGACACGGGAGCAAAGCCCATAAAGCTGGCGATAACGATGACATTGTTGAGAACCGGGGCAAACGTCGACCAGAAGTAGTCGCGATGTGCGTTGAGAACGCCCGAGAACACCGAGCCCAAGCCATAAAACAGAATTTGGATAGCAAAGAAGCGGAACATGAACGCAGCGGTATCCATGCTGCCGCCATCGCCCGAAAGGAACGACTGCGTCCAAATAAAGCCGGGAGCAAACACGGTGCCCAGCAGCGAGATACCGCCCAGCAGCAGAAGCAGAATACCGAGCAGATTGCCGACATACTCGTTCGATGCCTCGCGGCCCTGCTCGCGCCTCACGCCCATATACACCGGCAAAAACGCCGTAACGAGCATGCCGCCCATCACGAGCTCGTAAAGCATGTTGGGCAGGTTGTTGGCAACCTGATAGGAGGACGAGAGCAGCGACATGCCGATAGCGGCCGCCATGGCCCACGTGCGGATAAACCCGGTGACGCGCGACACGATGGTCAGCGCGGTCATGAGGCCAGCAGAACGACCAACCGTGGAGTAGTCCGACGAACCCATATCGTCTACGTCGTCCTGAGAGTCCTCATGAACCTCATCTTGTGGCGGCAAATCGTCCACGACGGTAAAGGAGCCGGTCATCGCAAAGGGATCGTCAACCAAAACGGCGTCATCAGCAGGTGCGGCGTCATCGCTGTTCGGCATGTTGTTACCGGATACGGCATCATCATCGAATATGGCATGGTCGCCAAACACCGTGTCAACTTCTTTGGCGGCGACGGTTCGGGCAGAAAACGACAGAGGGTCCCAGTCATCATCACCGTCGATGGCCACGCCCTCGACGGGATCGGTCGAACCAAGCGGCGACCATTCGTCATCCGAAAGAAGCGGCTCGTCATCATCATGAGCCGCGGGCTTGGAGGAGCGAGCGGCAGGAGTGCTCTGCGGCGCGCTCTTTCCCTGGGCTGCCATCAAAAACACCGCCGTCTCATCGGGACGCAGCACACGAGGAGCCTCGGAGACGACCGGCGTCACGCTGGCGCTCGATTGAGCGGCGGCCAAAAAGACCGCCGTCTCATCGGGACGAGTCGAAGAAAGAACCGTACGGGGAAGCGCCGTGCCGGCACCGGCGGCACGCAAGTACACGGCCGTCTCGCCCGGGTCAGCGGCAGCGGACCAGGCGTTTCGAATCTCGTTATCGAACGAAGCGGCCTCGGGCGCGGGCGTCTGAGGAGCCGACCCTTTTGCAAAGTGAGCTCCGCGCTTTGATTCTTCCTGCGGCATCGCTCAGTCCTCTCTCGTGATCGGGGCAACTGTCGCCCCGCAAAATGCAACTAAGTCATCGGGAGCAAGCTCAAGCTGATAGCCGCGCTTGCCACCCGAGATAAAAATGGTATCCCAAAGGACGCATGTCTCATCGATCAGCGTCCGGAAGCGCTTTTTCATACCGACCGGGCTGCAACCGCCGCGGACATACCCCGTCGCGGCAAGCAAATCTTTGACATGCATCATGGTCAGCGACTTTTCGCCTGCGGCGCGCGCGGCGGCCTTGAGGTCGAGCTCGTCGGCAACAGGAATGCAGCACACGACATGGTCGTTGGACGGTGTCGTGCAGACCAGGGTCTTAAATCCCTGACCGGGCTCCTCGCCAAGCTGCTCGGAAATCGCGACGCCCAGACCTGACGATTCATCGCCATCGTCTTCGTACGTATGGAGAACATAGGAGATGCCGGCGCTTTCCAGCTCGCGCATCGCATTGGTTTTTGGCGTCTTAACAGCCTTTGCCATGGCACATCCTTTCCCTCGCAGAGCGACGCAAGGATTAAGTATAGGGCCAATTCCGCCGCATATGCCATCTCGACACACAGAAGCGCCACCGAATCAGAAGGAATCGGTGGCGCGTCGGTACTACAACGTCTCTTTACTGTGCGTCGAGCTGCGCCTGACGCTCACGGTCACGCTTGAGCAGCGGCGCCAAGAACTTGCCCGTGTAGCTCTGCGAACATGCCGCGACTTGCTCCGGCGTGCCCGAGACCACGACGGTTCCGCCGCCATTGCCGCCCTCGGGGCCCATATCGATCAGGCGGTCGGCAACCTTGATGACATCGAGGTTGTGCTCGATCACCAGAACCGTGTTGCCCGCATCGACCAGGCGTTGCAACACGTCGAGCAGCTGGCGAACGTCCTCAAAATGAAGGCCGGTTGTAGGCTCGTCCAAAATGTAGAACGTCTTGCCTGTCTGACGACGATGAAGCTCCTTGGCGAGCTTCACGCGCTGCGCCTCGCCGCCCGAAAGCGTCGTAGCGGGCTGGCCCAAGCTCACATAACCCAGACCCACGTCATATAGGGTCTGCAGTTTGCGCTTAATCTGCGGGATATTCCCAAAGAAAGCCAGTGCCTCGGTGACACTCATGTCGAGCACATCCGAGATTGTCTTGCCGCGGTAGGTAACCTCGAGCGTCTCGCGGTTATAACGCTTGCCGCCACATACCTCACAGGGGACATAGATATCGGGAAGGAAGTGCATCTCGATCTTAATCTGTCCATCGCCCTTGCACGCCTCGCAGCGACCGCCGCTTACGTTAAAGGAGAAACGTCCCGGCGAGTAGCCGCGCGCCTTCGACTCCGGCGTGCTTGCAAATAGCGCACGCAGATCATCCCACAGGCCAATATAGGTCGCAGGGTTCGAGCGCGGCGTGCGACCGATCGGTGACTGGTCGATATCGATTACCTTATCGATGCACTCGATGCCCTCAATCTTCTTGTACGGCCCCACGGGACGCGTCGAACGATGGATGGCATTCGTAAGCGCGGGCGCAATCGTATCGGTGACCAGGGAGCTCTTGCCCGATCCCGAAACACCGGTAACGACTGTGAGCGTACCGAACTCAATCTTGGCGGTAACGTTTTTGAGGTTGTTAGCGCGGGCACCCGTGATCTTAAGACAGCCGCGGCCGGGCTTGCGGCGCTCATCGGGCACGCGGATCATCCGCTTGCCGGTCAAATAAGCACCCGTCATGGAATCGGGACACGCCATGATATCGGCAGGCGTTCCCGCGGCGACCACGTGTCCGCCGTTAACGCCCGCACCGGGACCCATATCGATCACGTAGTCGGCAGCGCGAATTGTATCTTCGTCGTGCTCGACGACGATAACGGTATTACCGATATCGCGCAAGCGCTCGAGCGTCTTGATTAGGCGCTCGTTATCGCGTTGGTGAAGGCCGATCGACGGCTCGTCCAGAATGTACAGAACGCCCATGAGGCCGGCGCCGATCTGCGTTGCCAGGCGAATGCGCTGGGCCTCACCGCCGGAAAGCGTCGCCGAGGCGCGATCGAGCGTCAGATAGTCGAGTCCGACATCGACCAGAAAACGCAGGCGCTCCAGGATTTCCTTGACGATGCGCCCGCCGATAAACTGCTGACGCTCGGTAAGCTCCAGGCCCTCAAAAAACTCGAGCGACTCGCGACACGACAGGCAGCAGACATCGTAAATGGACTTGCCGCCCACGGTGACGGCAAGCATCTCGGGACGCAGGCGAGCACCGTGACAGCTCGAGCATGGCTCTTCGCGAATGTATTTCTCCAAGCGAGCCCTGGTGTTCTCGTTCGTCGTCTCGCTGTAGCGCTCGTACAGGATGTTGCGCACACCCGAGAACTTAGTGTCCCACTGGCTGCGACGCCCATCGAGCTTTTGATAGTCGACCGAAATCTTCGTGTCGCCCATGCCATCCAAAAACGCACGACGCACCCGCGGGGGCAGGTCCTCCCATGGCGTATCGGCACTCACCTTAAAGTGTTTGCAGACCGCAGCAAAAATCTGCGGATAATAGTTGGAGTTGCCGAACAGGCTGCCAAAGACTCCGTCGGCAATCGACTTTGAGGGGTCTTCGATCAGCGCCTCGGCATCGACTGTCTTTTTAAAGCCCAGGCCATCGCACTCGGGACATGCACCATAGGGCGCGTTGAAGGAGAAATCGCGCGGCTGCAGGTCGTCGATGGAATGCCCGTGCTCCGGGCACGCCAGTGCCAGCGAATACTCCAGCAGCTCGCCCTCGGTTCCCTCGGGAGCGTCACGGTCGGGCAGCATGTACACGTTCACGTTACCGTGCGCCAGTGCCGTCGCCTGCTCAACGGACTCGGCAATGCGACCCAGGGAGTTCTCTCGAATCACGATACGGTCGACCACGACCTCAATGTCGTGTTTGAACTTCTTGTCCAGGTCGATAGGGTCGTCAAGCGAGCGCACTTCGCCGTCGACGCGCACACGGCTAAAGCCCTCCGCACGCAGGTCCTCAAACAGCTTGGCATATTCGCCCTTGCGTCCACGAACCACCGGCGCCAACACAAACGCGCGACGGCCCTCCCCCGCCGCCAGCACCTTATCGGCGACCTGATCGGTCGTCTGACGCTCAATGACACGACCGCACTCAGGACAGTGCGGCGTTCCCACGCGAGCAAACAGCAGACGCAGATAGTCGTAAATCTCGGTTACGGTGCCCACCGTCGAGCGCGGGTTTTTGGACGTCGTCTTCTGATCGATCGACACAGCCGGCGACAGGCCGTCAATCGAGTCCAGATCGGGCTTGTCCATCTGGCCCAAAAACTGACGCGCATAGCTCGAAAGGCTCTCGACGTAACGGCGCTGGCCCTCGGCATAGATGGTATCGAACGCCAGCGAGCTCTTGCCCGATCCGGAAAGACCGGTTATGACCACGAGCTGGTCACGCGGAATGGAAACATCGATATCGCGCAGGTTATGCTCGCGCGCGCCACGAATAACGATAGAAGAATCAGACATGGAAGCTCCTTGCCTCCTACAACTTCAAATCACACTGACGATGAGTTTAACGCACTCGACGCGCACAGATGTTCGTAATACAAGATTCGCAGACCTTTTGCGTTGTCTGACGCCGCAGGCCGCACGCTCGGTCCGTACTTTCGAATACTGTCGATCGCCTACCACGCATCATAAATGACTCCCGCTCGCAAACGAGGGTACAATGACGCTCGTGTCACACCGCGGGGCTCCGGCCCCAACATATACAAAGGAGTCAAACATGGGTTGCGAGCACGCACAGGCAGCCGGCGGGCAAACGTCGCCGTCGCAATTTGAGGAAAATACACTGTCCGAGGTCAAGCGCGTTATCGCCGTGCTTTCCGGCAAGGGCGGCGTCGGCAAGTCATTCGTCACCGGCGCCATCGCCACGGAGCTTTCCCGCCACGGTCACAAGGTCGGCGTCCTCGATGCCGATATTACCGGCCCCTCTATCCCTAAGATGTTCGGTATGAGCGGACGTCACGTCCATGCCCTCGGCAACCTTATGCTGCCCGAAATCTCCGAGCACGGTGTCAAGGTTATGAGCTCTAACCTGCTGCTCCAAAACGAAACCGACCCCGTCCTCTGGCGCGGTCCGGTTATCGCGGGTGCCATCAGGCAGTTCTGGAGCGAAACCTCATGGGGCCCCATCGACTACCTGCTGGTCGACATGCCTCCGGGAACGGGCGACGTCGCCCTCACGGTCTTCCAGTCGCTGCCCGTCGATGGCATCGTCATCGTCACGAGCCCGCAGGATCTGGTCTCGATGATTGTCGCCAAGGCGGTCAACATGGCCGAGAAGATGAACGTGCCCATTTTGGGAATCGTCGAAAACATGAGCTATATCGAGTGCCCCGATTGCGGCAAGAAGATCGAAGTCTTTGGCAAGAGCAAGCTCCCCGAGGTCGCCGAGCGTTACAACCTCGAGATCCTAGGGCAGCTTCCCATCAATCCGGCACTCGCCGAGGCTTGCGACAAGGGCGAGGTTGAGACCGCACTGCCCGACGGTATGCTGCCCCAAGCCGTCTCTGCCGTCGAGGCCATTGCCCCGCACGAGACCGCCGAGGCCTAAGTGAACGCAAACGCCTCCTATGACGTCTTGGTAATCGGCGGCGGGGCCTCGGGTCTCGCCGCCGCCATTACGGCCGCACGCGCAGGCAAAAACGCCTGCATCGTTGAGCGCGATGTTGCCTGCGGCCTTAAACTCCTTGCGACCGGCAACGGCCGCTGC
Source organism: uncultured Collinsella sp. (assembly GCA_900541745.1). Classification (GTDB taxonomy): domain Bacteria; phylum Actinomycetota; class Coriobacteriia; order Coriobacteriales; family Coriobacteriaceae; genus Collinsella. The sequence goes on from UQLA01000021.1 coordinate 27,221, forward strand.
AACCTTTCCAACGAATCAATTGATTTCCAGCGGTACAACCGCCCCGCATTCGTCGAATCCGTCATGGGTCCCCAGCCCGAGCAAGAGCTCGGCAGTTTCTTCTCCTCGCTGGGCATCATGACGACCTCCGAGGAGGGCCGGCTGTATCCGCGCTCCCTTCGTGCCGAATCGGTGCGCGATGCGCTTCTCAACGCTTGCAATCACCTGGGTATCACCTTGATTTGTGGAGCAAACGTCGCCTCGGCATTCAAAGCCCCCGAGGGCTGGGCACTCCAAATAGACCGTCCCGCGCGATCACTCAAGGCAAAAAAGCACGACGACCGAAAAACGGAGGTTCGCTCGCTTCGGAAGGCGCTCGCCGACATCCCTCGCAAGAGCGAGACGCTGCAGGCAAAGGCCGTAATTATCGCTACGGGCGGCAACCCTGTCGAAATCGCGAAGACGTTCAATCTTTCCCTCACACCGCAGCATCCCGTCCTCTGCCCTGTGTCGGCATCGGTCTTCGGCGACCAGACTGCGCTCAAGACACTGGATGGCCTGCGCGTCCGCGCCCGTTTGACGCTCACCCGCAATCACGAGGAACTCTGGCGCGAAGACGGCGAAGTGCTCTTCCGAACCTTTGGCATCTCGGGCGTTGCCGCCTTTAACCTCTCCCGTCGCGTCCAGCGCGGCGACACGATTCTGCTCGACGTTTTCCCCGACCTCTCCAAAGACGAGTTGCTCGATATGCTCAATCAGCGAGTTGCGTTGCTCGGCGGCTTTTCACCCCGCGACCCCCGCTGGCTCGACGGCATGCTTGCCCCGCAGTTCTCTCACGTTGTCTGCACCGCATTCGAACAGTGCCACCCCGGGTCGCACGACATCATCCATCTGGTCTCAATCCTCAAGCACTTTAAGCTGCTCGTCGAGGGAACGACAGAGGAGCGTTCGGCCCAGGTCACGCGCGGCGGCGTGCCCATCGAGAGCGTCTCAGCTCCCAACCTCTGCGTGAGCAACGCGGCAGGCGCCCCACTTTACATCTGTGGCGAGGCGCTCGACATCGATGCCGATTGCGGCGGTTTCAACCTTGCGTGGGCTTGGATCTCGGGTATTCGCGCTGCAAGCAGCCTATAGCCGCGCAGTCTATAATCAAAACGCATTCGGGCCGTCTGGGACACCGGGCGGCCTCTTTCTTGCATCTAAGGAGACCTCGATGATCGAAATCACCCAAGTCCACGCGTCACTCGATGAGGCCGGCGACGAAACTGCCTGCCTTGCTATTGGTAGACGTGCCGTCAAACGAGCCCTGCGATGCGAGGATTCCCAGATTAAAGCCATTGAGCTCCATCGCAAGTCAATCGACGCCCGTAAAAAGCGAGATGTCCATTTTATTTTGAGCTTTCGAGTTGAGCTGACAAGCTCTCGACTCGAGCAGGAGGTGGTCGACCGCGTCGCCGAGCGCGACCGCTCGCGCATCCGCATGGTAGACGGCGAGGCTCCTTCATTCCCCAACCCTGTCCCGAATGCACCCAAGGGGCGTCCCGTCGTTGTCGGCGCCGGCTGTGCCGGTCTCTTCGCCGCCCTCACCCTTGCCGAAGCGGGCCTTAAACCCCTGCTCATCGAGCGCGGCGACCCCGCACTTCGCCGCTCGGAAGCGATTGATCTCTTTCTTAAGGAGCGTATCCTCGACCCCGAAAGCAATATCCAATTTGGCCTGGGCGGCGCAGGGACCTTCTCGGACGGTAAGCTCAACACGGGAACCAAGAATCCTGCCCATCGACTGATTCTTGAGACCTTCGTCGAAGCGGGCTCACCTCGCGACATCCTGTGGGACGCCAAGCCGCACATTGGCTCCGACATCCTCCCCACCGTCGTCACCAACATTTCTCAGCGCATCGAGCAGCTCGGTGGAACCGTCCGTTATCGAACAAAGCTCGTCAATATTCGAACCGATGGATCTGGCGCCATCACCGGCGTTGATGTCAAACCGCCGCAAGAAACCACAAGCGAAACAATCGCCACAAAGCACCTCATTCTCGCCTGCGGCCATTCCGCCCGCGACGTATTCGAGCTTCTCAAAGAACATAACGTTGCCCTCGCGCAAAAGACCTTTGCCATGGGTGTGCGCATCGAGCATCCACAGCGCGACATCGACCGTGCCCAATATGGCCCTTCGGCAGGGCACCCGGCACTCGGAGCAGCCCCCTACAAGCTTGTCGCCCATCTCCCCAACGGCCGCAGTGTGTTCTCGTTTTGCATGTGCCCCGGAGGACAGGTTGTCGCGGCCTCTTCCGAGCAAGGCCATCTGTGCGTCAACGGCGCCAGCCTCAATGCCCGCAACGGGCGCAACGCGAATGCCGCCCTACTCGTTAACGTCACACCTGACGACCTTCCCGGCGATGATCCGCTCGCAGGCATTGAGCTCCAGCGCGCCTGCGAGCGAGCCGCCTATCGCCTAGGTGGCTCCAACTGGAACGCGCCGGCACAGCTCGTCGGGGATTTCCTCGCAGGTCGCGCCAGCACGGCACCCGGAAAGGTAAAACCGACCTATCCGCTCGGTGTGACCTGGACGGCAATTGACGAAGCCCTGCCGCAGCATATCGTCGAGTCGCTCCGCCTGGGACTTCCCCTACTCGGAAAAAAGCTACGAGGCTACGACCGCCCCGATGCCGTTCTTACCGGCGTGGAGACGCGTTCGAGCTCACCGGTCACTGTCACCCGAGACCGAGCGTGCCATGCCGTGTCGACCCCGGGCCTTTACCCTTGCGGCGAGGGTGCCGGATATGCCGGCGGCATCATGAGTGCCGCCACCGACGGCATCCGTTGCGCTGAGGCGCTGATAGCAGACCTCTAGTGCACGAACTCCCGCGTCCGAACGACACAGGCCCCGAGTTCCACAGGGAACTCGGGGCCTGTTCGCTACTTCCTGAATCGTGCACCCTGGCGTTTTCTACCCGAAGCAAAGGTAGAGCCTTTGCGAGCCTGCGAACGCAAACGCTCGATCGTTTCGTCCTCAGATGCGCCCTCAAGCATCGCCCGAATCTGAACGACGGCATCGCGCAGACGCGCCGCCTCCTCAAAGTCCATGGCGGCGGAAGCGTTGCGCATGTCTTCCTCCATGGTCTCGACGATCCGCACGAGCTCGTCATGCGGTAGCCCTTCCAGCTGTTCGGCAAGCGTCTGCTCGGGTGCCACCGTCTCCGGCGCGGCGCCCCCGCCGTTTTCGTCGGGTGTATAGAACGCACCGTGACCCAGCGAATCGCCTCTCGAGCGCCCCTTCGAGCCCACAGTCTTTTCGGCCTCGGCAATAAAGCTCGAAATGTCGTTAATGGCCTTGCGGACCGTCTTGGGCACAATGCCATGCTCTTCGTTATATGCCATCTGAATCTCGCGACGGCGCTGCGTCTCCTCGATGGCTTCTTTCATCGAATCGGTCACAACGTCTGCATACATGATGACCTCGCCGTCGGCATTACGGGCCGCACGGCCAATCGTCTGAATCAACGAACGGCGGTTGCGCAAGAAGCCTTCCTTGTCAGCGTCGAGAATTGCCACCAGCGAGACCTCGGGAAGGTCTAGACCCTCGCGGAGCAGGTTGATGCCAACGAGAACATCGATCTTTCCCTCGCGCAGCGTTCGCAGGATCTCGACACGGTCCATCGTCGCTGTATCGGAATGCATGTAGTTGACCTTAATGCCAGCGTCGAGCAGGTGATCGGTCAGATCCTCGGCCATGCGCTTGGTGAGCGTGGTCACCAGCACGCGCTCCTTGCGGGCCACGCGCTCGCGAATCTCGTCCTCAAGATCGTCAATCTGGCCTCGGACCGGCCGCACGTCAATCTTTGGATCGAGCAGGCCGGTCGGACGAATAATCTGCTCAACGTCGTTCTGGCTAACCCGCAGCTCATAGTCGCCCGGCGTGGCCGAAACGTAGATGAACTGGGGGATCCTCGCCTCAAACTCATCGAAACGAAGCGGGCGGTTATCGAGTGCCGAAGGCAGACGAAAACCATGCTCCACCAGCGTCACCTTACGCGAGCGGTCGCCTTCGTGCATGCCGCGGATCTGCGGCACCGTTACATGGCTCTCGTCGATGATGCAGAGCATATCCTTAGGAAAGTAATCGATCAGGGTAAACGGCGGCTCGCCCGGTTTTCGACCGTCCAGATGACGCGAGTAGTTCTCGATACCGTTACAAAAACCCATGGTCTCGAGCATCTCGAGATCATAGTCGGTGCGCTGCTGCAGACGCTGTGCCTCGAGCAGCTTATCAGTCGCCTTGAGCTCGGCCACACGTTTCTCGCACTCTTCGCTGATTGATTTCAGAGCCGCTTTGACCTTAGGCTTCTCAGTCACGTAGTGCGAGGCCGGCCACACGGGAATGGCCTCGTACTCACGCAGCATCTCGCCGGTGACCTCGTCGATCTCGGCAATCAGCTCGACCTCGTCGCCAAAGAACTCAAACCGCAACGGATGCTCGGCATAGGGCGGATACACGTCGACGACATCGCCGCGCACGCGGAAGGTGCCACGTGCCAAATCATAGTCATTGCGATCGTACTGGATATCGATAAGCGCATGGATAAAGTCATCGCGCTCGAGCGGCACCTTCTTGTCGACGTTCGGAGCTAGGCCCGCATAGTCCTCGGGGGAGCCAATGCCATAGATACACGAGACCGATGCGACGACGATCACATCGCGTCGAGATAGCAGCGATGCGGTCGCCTGATGTCGCAGCATCTCGACCTCTTCGTTAATCGAGGAATCCTTCTCGATATACGTATCGCTTTGCGGCACATACGCTTCGGGTTGATAGTAATCGTAGTACGACACAAAATAGACCACGGCGTTGTCAGGGAAGAATTCCTTGAGCTCGCTCGCGAGCTGAGCGGCAAGCGTTTTGTTGGGAGCCATGACCAGCGTCGGCTTCCCCAGGGCCTCAATAGTCTTAGCCATCGTGAAGGTCTTGCCCGAACCAGTCACGCCCAGCAAAACCTGATAGCGATCTCCGTCCCTCACGCCCTGCACAAGCGACTCAATGGCCTTAGGCTGGGAACCAGCGGGCTCGTATGGAGACACGACCTTAAACGGCACCTCAGAGCCCTCAACGCCAAAACGTTTGAGCTCTCCTCCAACACGCTCAACTTCAAATTCCGCCATGGATACTCCTAACTCATATATCTGCAGTATACGCAGGCGGCAGGCATAGTCCTATACGAACCGATCGGGATAGAGGGTCTTATAGCGAACCCAGGCATTATTGACACGAATCAGATACGCCTGCGTCTCGGGAAAGGTGATTGCATTATGAAGCGACGTGCTCTGCTGCGCCCATCCGTCGACATTGCCCATGCCGGCGTTATAGGCGGCAATGGCGCTGTCAGTCGACCCGTTAAAATACATTAGAAGATACGAAAGGTACGCACAGCCAAACTCGATGTTCGTAGCGGGATCGTTAAGGTTGTCGGCTGAATACTCGCTACCATCGACAAGACCCTTGGCAATCATATCCTGGGCAGTCTCGGGCATCAGCTGCATCAATCCCCGAGCGCCTTGATTCGACTCAGCCTCGGGATCCCAATTCGATTCCGACTTTATGACAGCACACACCAGATACGGATCGAGATTGTGCGAAATGCTCGATTGCTTTACGTACGCCTCGTAGTCAATCGGATACAAAGGCTTAAAGAAGGCAGCAGGTGCATACGAGTAGACGAGCGAAATAATGCCGAAGACGAACATAACGGCAAGTGGCGCCACGCGATACCACGTAAAGAAACGTGTCTTAGGCATCGGGCTCCTCCTTATCCACTACGTCCCCAAAGCCATGGCGCGCAAGCCATGCGTCCAGTTGTTCAAAGAGCGAGTTATCGCCTGCCGCATTATCGATTACCGTCGTAGCGAGATTGCAAAGCGAAGCCTCATCAGGTTGGCATGCAGAGCGCGCATCAAAATCAGAGGACTCCATACCACGATGAATGGCACGCTCGCGACGAACTGCTAAAGGAGCGCTGATAACCAGAATTTCATCAGCCAGGCCAAAAGCATCCTCAAAACCAGTCGGGGCAGAAACCTCGACAACCGCAAAGGGGTAACGGGGGGACGAAACCGCACAGCAGACCGGATCAAGGATCCTCAGCGAAAGCTGCTCAATGAGAACCGGATGAACGATGTCATTGAGCCGCGCAACTGTATCAGGTGAGGCGAAAGCTCGAGCAGCGAGGACATTGCGGCGAATGCCGCCCTCCCCATCCAGAATGTCCCAACCGAATTCTTCCGCGAGGGCATTGACGATATCGGAGCCTGGCACATACAGCGATTTGGCAAGCTCATCCAGATCGATAAGCATGGCGCCATGAGATTTGAGATAGCGGCAGGCAGTCGACTTACCCGAAGCAATATTGCCCAAGACAAAAACGGTAAACATCAAGTCCTCCCTAACGCCAATGGGAGTTATTATCGCGCAAATACAAAAGAAGGACTCAAAATACAGCCAAACAGTAAGACAAGCTAAACGAAGGCGAGTTCTTCTATTACAACTCTCCATCAAACGCAAAAAAAGGGGGAGGCCGCGAGGCCTCCCCCTTCTTCAATCTCGATGACGGCTCGGTGCCGTCCACCGGTCAGCGGCGCCCTGGCCTCCCACGGGCTGACC
>UQLA01000022.1 GCA_900541745.1 uncultured Collinsella sp.
GGAATGGCACAAAGGGCTGGGGCGGGTGGGCATTACCCTTGGTGGTGGGCCCTGCGTGGGGTCACACCCCAAGGGTAATGCTCCGCCTGACCGCTTTCAAGCTCGTTGTGGGTCGAATTTGGGTCGAATTATTCCGCGTACTTTTCTTTCGTAAATCTATGAAAACATCAAATGACCTGGAGTTATATTGACTTCAATTTGGGTCGAAATGTCTGAATGAAACAACGTCGTAGCGACCTCATAACCCGGAGGTCGGTGGTTCAAATCCGCCCCCCGCGACCATGAAACTTCAGGTCGGAAGCATAAAAGCTCCCGACCTTTTTCTTTGTCTAGGGGTTTCGGCATCTCTCGTTCTTTGGGTACCTCGAGGCGGGCAATCAGATAGATGCTTACGAGTATCATAGGGTCTTTTTACGTCGCGGTCGTGTCTCGTACTGGTGCGCCGCTCTTTGTGGGACGTGTCACTTTGCCATAGGTTGTCCGGCGGCGGGGCGCAGGTCGTTCCCCGTGGCGTCGCTCCTTTCGACGCTACGCTGCCTGGCTACTCGTTCCACTGGTGCTTTTTCATGTCGACGCAGCCGTTGTCTCGGAAGGCGACTCCTTCCTCCGTCAGTAGTGCTCGCTGGTCGGGGAAGTTTGGCGCGAGGCGTCCCGCGTGGTTGACGACGCGGTGGCAGGGATAATCGCCGTAGCGATCCGCCTCGCTCAGCACCGCTCCGACCAGGCGAGAGTTTTTCTCCCTGCCGATGAGGCGCGCTATCTGACCGTACGAGGCGACGCATCCCGCCGGAATCTCTGCCACGACGGAGAGAATCTCATAAACCAAATCTTCGTCCAGGACTTTTCCCATCGTATCGCTCCCGTGTTCGCTTTTGCCTTCGGGGGCGCGGCGCCGATCACCCGTGCTGCGATTTTCGCAGCTCCCCTTACCGAAGCATCGAGGGAAAGCGCGTGCGTGTCAAGGTTGTCTGGTCCAGTTGCTGGCTCGATGCCTCGAGATGTTCGCCTCAAGTGCGACCTGCCCCTATTGGAAAAGGATGCCGAAGATGTATTTGGTGATGGCGGAGCGGCGGATGACCCCCACGAGTTTGCCCTCGTCATCAACCACAGGAAGCTTCTTGAACTTCTTCTTCGCCAGCAGCGCGGCGACGCGGGCGATGCTCTGCTCGGGACGGGCACACACTACCTGGCGCGTCGCGAAATCCATGACGCAGCGATCCTTCAGGTCTTCGATGCGCTGCTCAAGGCTCTGATCGTCGAAGTACAGCATGGACGCGTCGCCGCCCGTGAAGATGGTGTGAGCGCGATGCTGCGCGATGGCTCCCATGACATCGCCGTCGGAGATGAACCCGACCACCTGGTTGCGCTCATCGATTACGGGCATGCTGCTCACCTCGTTTTCGGCGAGCATGCGCACCACGTCGGAAATCGTGCAATCCTGCGTGCAGGTGAACGGCTCTTCAATCATGATGCTCGAAACGGGCGTCCCCTCGAGCTCGAGCGGGATGCGCTCGGACAGAATCTCGGACATCGCTTATGCCTCCTTCGTTTTCGGTGCGGTTTTCTTGGTGCGCACGCTGAATATGGCGCAGATAAGGGAAACGAGGCCGATTGCCGCGCACACCTTGTAAGCGACGCCCGCGCCCACGGCGGTGGCTACTTGGATGCTCGCATCGACGCCGGCCGACGCGGTGACGCTTGTCATGACCGTGATGATGAGCGCCGTGCACAAACCGCCGGCGACCTGGCGGCCGGTGTTCGCGATGGCGTTGCCGTGGGCGATCATGTCATTTTTCAAGGCATTGACACCCCATGTGTTCACCGGCATGTTCGCGAGCGACTGGCCGGCGGACTGCAGCATGCAGAACAGCGCAACCACCAAGATGGGCGTGTTTACCGTCGAAAGCGAGAGCAGGAACAGGGCGCCGGTCATGAGGGCCAGGCCGACGATCGAGATGGCACGCGGACCGAACTTGTCGAACACCACGCCGGAGATAGGGCTGATGATGATGCCCACCGCCGCGGCGGGAAGCATGGCCATGCCGGTTTCGAAGGCCGAAGCGCCAAGCGAGGTTTGCAGCAGCAACGGCAACAGCGTGTTGGTGACCAGGCATGCGGCGTTGATGAGCGTGACGATGATGGCGGCCACGCGGAACTCGCGCGTCTTGAGCGTGCCCAGTTGAAGCAGCGGGTCCTCGATTTTGCCCTGGCGTACGACGAACAGCACCAAGCACACGACACCCGCGACGATCGAGCCGAGCACCACGGGGTTGCCCCAACCCATCGACGAGGCGCTCGAGAACCCGTAGAGAAGTCCGCCGAAGGCGATGGTGGAGAGGACGACCGAGGGCAGGTCGAGCTTGGGGTTCTTCAGCTCGCCCACGTTTTTCAGCATGAACACGCCCAGCACCAGCACGAGAATTGCGAGGGGGACGATGGCGCCGATCATGGTGCGCCAGCCGTACGTGTCGATCACCGCGCCGCCTACGACGGGGCCGACCGCGGGACCCGCCGACATGACGATGCCCGCCATGCCCATAGCCGTTCCTCGTTTCTCGACGGGGAACACCAGCATGGGAACCACCGAGACAAGCGGCATGAGCACGCCTGAGCCCGCCGCTTGCAACACGCGACCGATGATGAGGAACAGGAAATCAGGGGCTGCGGCGCACAGCAGCGTGCCCAGCGCGAACACCAGCGTCGCCCCGAAGAATAGCGCGCGGGTGCTGAACTTGTCGATAAGGAACGCCGAAACGGGGACCATGATGCCGCTCACCAGCGGGTATATGGACATGATCCACTGGGCAGTCGAGGCATCGATGGCGAAATCGGACATGATGACCGGCAGCGCAGGCGACATCACCGTTTGGTTCAGTAGCGCCAAGAAGGCACCCAGGACGACGACCGCGACGATGCGGATCTGGGTACCGGTAATGCGCCCATTGGCGGGCGCGACCGTACAATTATCAGACATAAGCTTCCTTCGTATCTATTCGATTCTTCGCCGAAGGCGCGCCGGCCCACGGGCGAAATAACATGCACGTGCTATGCGTGCATCAGATACGACAGGAAGAAAGCGGCTGCTCAGAGCGCACTTGGGGAACAACAGGAGAGGCCCCGTATACCAGGGGCCGCCGAATTGCGATGTATGCTTTGGTCAAATCCTTCATAGCGGGGAGGTATTCTAGCAGCCGTCTTCGCCCCTTTCAAGGGATGTAACCCAGACGTTGATTTTCTTCACCGAGGCGCCATCGTTGACGGGTGGCGTGCTTCTCTATCGCCACACCGCGGGGCGAGGGAACGCCGCGGCGAGCTTGTACATCGGCTATGTGTGCAGCTGCGAGCGTGTCGCCGGCGCGCGCTGGGCGCCAGTCCGATCCGGCCGACTCTTGCCGACGGCCGGTCGCCGTCCTCCTCCATCTCCGCCTGCTCTGTTTTTGCTCGGCTCCCTTGTCGTATCATGGACGGACGAGAATTGAGCGAAGGCGGTACGTATGAACATCCAGATATTCGGCACGAAGAAAAGCTTCGATACTAAGAAGGCGCAGCGCTATTTCAAGGAACGTCGTGTGAAGTTCCAGTTCATCGACTTGAAGGAAAAGGGGATGAGCAAAGGCGAGCTCGAAAGCGTGGCGCGCGCCGTCGGCGGGATCGACGCTGTGATCGATCCAAAGGCGAAAGATGCCGACACGGTTGCGCTCGTACAGTATCTTGCTGCCGACCAGAAGTTCGAAAAGGTGCTCGATAACCAGCAGATTCTTCGTGAGCCCATCGTTCGCAACGGCCGCCAGGCAACCGTTGGCTACGAGCCTGACGTGTGGAAGGGCTGGGAATAAAGTGAAGCGCCCACGCCCGTGGTTTTATCCACGGACGCGGGCGCTTGCGTAAGACGTCTCTTGTCGTTTGAGTGGAGCGCCCCGGCGGCGCTGAACAACGCGCCCCGGTGACGTGGCTCGGGGCTCTTTGTGCCGCACATCTATGAGAGGAGATATTTGATGCGCATGGGCGCTACTCCATGTAGCCACCCTGAATGGCGGAAACTGCATGCTCGGTAAAGAACTTGAGCGTGCCGGAGGTATAGCGATTAGCCTTGGGCTTCCAAGCGGCTCGGCGCTCGGCCAGGACGGCATCGATCTCGGCCGGCTCCATCTCCTTGCCGGCGATGCCCACAATAGACAGCGAGCGCTCGGGGATGTTGATCCGGATAAGGTCGCCCTCCTCGATTAAGGCAATCGGGCCGCCCACGGCAGCCTCGGGCGAAACGTGACCGATAGCCGGACCCTTGGAGGCGCCGGAGAAGCGGCCGTCAGTGATCAGAGCAATGCTCGCGCCCAGCTCGGGGTCGCTGGCGATAGCCTCGGTGGTGTAGAACATCTCGGGCATGCCGGAACCCTTGGGGCCCTCGTAGCGAATGATGACGGCGTCGCCGGGCTTGACCTCGTGCGTCAGGACGGCGTGGATGGCGTCCTCCTCGCAATCGAACGGACGGGCCTTAAGCGTGGCCTGGAACATCTCGCGCGGAACAACTGTGTGCTTGACGACGGCGCCCTCGGGGGCAAGGTTGCCGTGGAGGATGGCGATGGAGCCGTCGGTACCAAAGGCCTGGTCAAACGGACGAATGATGTCCTCGCGCTTGAGGTTCCACTTCTCCAAGTAGCGGCCGCACTTCTCGTAGTAGCCGTTGTTCTTAAGGTCCTCGAGGTTTTCGCCGAGGGTCTTGCCGGTGACGGTCATGACATCGAGGTAGAGCATCGACTTGATCTCCTCCATGATGCGCGGCACGCCGCCCGCATAGTAGAAGAACTGCGCCGGCCACTCACCTGCGGGACGGACGTTGAGCAGGTAGTGGGCGCCACGATGCAGGCGATCGAAGTCGTCGGCGGACATCTCGATTCCGAACTCGCGGGCGATCGCAGGGATATGCAGCAGCGAGTTGGTGGAGCCCGAAATTGCGCCGTGGACCATGATGAGGTTCTCGAAGGATTCCTTGGTTACGATGTCGCGAGGGCACAGGTTGTGCTCGGAGAGCCACACGGACTGACGGCCGGCCTCGCGCGCAAACTCACGCAGGTCGGAGCTGGTGGCGGGCAGCAGGGCCGTGCCGGGAAGCATGAGGCCCAGGGCCTCGGCCGTGACCTGCATGGTCGAGGCGGTACCCATAAAGGAGCAGGCGCCGCAGCTGGGGCAGGCGTTGTGCTTAGCGAACTCGAGCTCCTCACGGGAAATCTCACCGCGCTCGTAGCGGGCAGAAATCGCGCCGAGCTGCTCCAGGGTCAGCAGGTCGGGGCCTGCATCCATGACACCGCCGGTAACGACGATGGAGGGGATGTTGATGCGGCCCATGGCCATGAGGTTCGCAGGCAGGCCCTTATCGCAGCTGGCGACAAAGACGCCGGCGTCGAACGGGGTGGCCTTGGCATGGATCTCGATCATGTTGGCGATCATGTCGCGGCTGGGCAGCGAGTAGTTAATGCCGTCGTGGCCCTGGGCCTCGCCGTCGCAGATATCGGTGCAGAAGTAACGGGCACCGTGACCGCCAGCCTCGGCAACGCCGGCACGGACCTCCTCGACCAGCTCAAACAGGCCGGCAGAACCCGGGTGCGAGTCGCCAAACGTCGACTCGATAATGACCTGCGGCTTGTCCAGATCCTCGATAGTCCAGCCAGAGCCCAGACGCAGCGGGTCCATCTCGGGGCTGATGGTGCGAAACTTGCCGGAACGCGGCTGCAGCTTGGCAACCAGATCGGCTGCCTCCTGCTGAATCTGTGCCTTGGTCTTCTCGTCCATAATGCTCTCCTCTTTTGGTTTGAACGGTTGTACCAATCGTTGGTTAATGAATCAGGTGTAAATGGATACCGAGCGATGCACTCGGCGAAAGATGCTTAGCTACGCGAACTAGGCGAAGAACGAAATCACCAGGGCGCAGGCAAGACCCGAAAGGCCGATGAGCGTCTCCATAACGGTCCAGGACTTGAGGGTGGTCTTCTCGTCAATCTCCAGGAACGAGGAGCACATCCAAAAACCGGCATCGTTGACGTACGAGAGGGCCGTGGCACCGCCGCAGATAGCACGCATGGCAGCCGAGCACGCAACCAACGACCAGGTCGTCTGTATCAAAGAGCTCTGCGACGAATCCGAGCGCCTGGCCGAGGCCGGTGAGGATTACTCCGCCGCCGACACCGCGTTCCACAATGCCATTGCCGAGAGCTCCGGAAACCTCGTCGTTCCCCGCCTAATGGGCGTGTTCAAGGCATCCGTCCCCCTCTTTATCGACGTGACCGGCAAAAAGCTCGTCGAGGAAACTATCCGCACGCACCGCGATGTGGCCGACGCCATCGCCGCGCGCAATCCCACCGCAGCGCACGATGCGATGTATTTGCATCTGGTGTACAACCGCAACATGATTGTGGAGGGAGCAGAAGCAAAAGGCATTTAGGGCCCGACAATAATCTTTCTTTGGCAAAACGCAGGCGGCGGCTGCCCAACACACAGGGCAGCCGCCGCATTTTGCAATCGATTGGTGCAAAGGGGGTGACTAGAGCTCGCAGGCAACCTTGTAGCCATCGCCGATGGCATCGCGGATGTTGCCGCACTTGTTGGCATCGCCCAGCACGTGGGTGGCAACGCCGGCAGCGGCAAGGTCGTCGGCCAGCTTGGTATTGGGACGATAGCCCATGGCAAGCACCAGCGTATCGGCATCGGCGATAGTGTGGATCTCGCCATCTTTTTCGTAGCTGATGGTGTCCTCGGTAATCTCGGTTACCTTGGCCTCGGTTAGCACGTGAACGCCCTTGGAGAGCATGCGCGTGATGAGCACCGCGCGGCCGGCGCCGCCCTCGTTGGCGGCGAGCGTCTTGGTCATCTCGATGACGGTGACATCGCGATTGGCCGGCGACAGGTCGTTGACCAGCGGGGCCAGGTAATCGGCCGTCTCGCAGCCAACGGTGCCGCCGCCCACGATGACGATCTTCTTGCCCGGGAAAGCCTTGCCACCCAGCAGGTCGTCAGCCGTCATAACCTGCTTAAAGCCCTGCATGAAGGCCGGGGCGATGGGTTCGGCGCCATAAGCAAGGACGACCTCGTAGCCGGCGTAGTCACGCTGAATGTCCTCAGCCGAAAGCTCGGTGCCAAACACGCACTTCACGCCGACCTCGGCCAGGCGGCGGTACTGATACTTGATCACGCGGGTGAGTTCCTGCTTTGCCGGCGGCACGGCCGCGATACGCATCTCGCCACCCGGTTCGTCCTGCTTATCCACCAGCACCACGTTATGACCGCGCTTGGCGGCAATGTAGGCAGCTTCCATGCCCGCAGGACCAGCGCCCACAACCAGCACGTTCTTGGCCTCGGCGGCAGGCTCGTAGCCAGCCTCGTCGCGCTCCACGTCCGGGTTGACGGTGCAGGAGATGCGCTTGCCGAACATGATGCCGTTCAGACAGCGCAGGCAGCCGATGCAGGGGCGGATGTCGTCGGCGTTGCCGGCAGCGGCCTTATTGCAGAACTCGGCATCGCACAGATTGGCGCGGCCCATCATGCAGATGTCGGCGGCACCGTCCTCGATCAGTTCCTCGGCGATCCAGGCTTCATTGATGCGGCCGACCGTGGCGACAGGAATGTTGACGTGTTTTTTAATCTCACGCGAGCAGGCAGCGTGCGAGGCCTGCTGGGTACCGGCGGCAGGAATCGCGGAGCCACGCTTGATGGTGGTGCCGCCCGACACATGAATCATGTCGACGCCGGCCTTCTCCAGACGACGCGAGACATAAATCATATCGTTGAGGGTCAGGCCGCCATCGGTGTACTCGTCACCCGAAATACGGACGTCGATGATGAAGTCCTTGCCGCAGCGCTCGCGGATCTCGGCGATGACCTCGAGCAAAAAGCGCATGCGGGCGTCGAGCGAGCCGCCATACTCATCGGTACGTTTGTTGTAGAGCGGGGTCAAAAAGCCACCGAGCATGCCGTGGGCGTGCGCCGCGTGGACCTCGACGCCATCGACACCGGCCTTCTGCATACGCACGGCAGCGTCGCCAAACTGATGCGTGAGCTCGTGAATCTCATCGACCGTGATGGGGCGCGGCGCCTCGCGGGCATAGGACGGGCCCACAAAGGACGGAGCGATCAGGCGCGGCGTGCCCGGAATGTTAAAGGCCATGTAGGCGGGGTGGAAGAGCTGCGGCATGATCTTGCAGCCATACTCGTGGACGGCCGCGGCGAGCTTTTCCCAGCCAGGGATAAACGTGTCGTCGTAGCAGCACATGTCACCCGGCAGATAGGTATAGGTAGGCTCGACCGTCACGACCTCGGTGATGATCAGGCCAACGCCGCCCTTGGCACGGGCACGGTAATGATCGACCAAGTCGTCGGTCACGTAGCCATGATCGGCCAGATTCGTGGACACCGGCGGCATAAAGACGCGGTTCTTAACCTCGGTCGTACCGACCTTGATCGGGCTAAAGAGCATCGGATAGGCGGAGGACTCCATACAGGGTTCCTTTCGTTTGAGCCGCTGGGCGGCAGTTGCTAACGTACTTATCGTATCAGCAACTGCCGCATCCGCAGTCAAACATACCCAAACGCCGGTCGGCTAATGAATACCGCGGCCCAAGTCTTCGGCGATTTTGTCGACGCCTTTCAGCGCGGCACAGATCTTTTTGTTGGAGCAATGCCCCGTGCAAACGCCACCCTGAGCGCAGTCGGCGCAGGTGCCCTTGCGGTAGATGCGCACGCACACGGCGACAAACGCAATACCGATAACAGCCAGTACAACAATATCGATAGGTGCCATAGCAAACCTCCTCTAGTTAACCACCACTTACTTTACCCCATCCTCCACCCACCAATAAGGGACAGATTTATATTGGTCGGTTTTATCTGCGGAAACGTCACATCTCCCCCACCAAAAAGCCCGAGTGTCGCTGGGACACCCGGGCTCGTGAAAAGGGGCTAGTCCTTATTCGGACTTAAGCGGAAACTGCGGCGGAAGCAGTGTTGGTCTCGTCCTCGTCGGTCCATGCATGTTTGGGCATGGGGCGGAAGATCTGGAAGAGCATCGCAACCAGCAGCACGATGGCCACAATCGTCCAGATACCAAACTGTCCCAGAACAAGCAGGTTGTAGAACTGGTTGATGAATAGGCCAATGACCCAAGCGAAGGCGCACTCGTAGCCGATGGCAATCGCGGTCCACTTGCCAGAGTCCATCTGGTTGCGGATGGTGCCCATGGCGGCAAAGCACGGAGCGCACAGCAGGTTGAAGGCACCAAAGGCAACGCAAGCGCCCATGGTCGGGAACATGCCGGCAAACGCGGTCCACAGGCTCGGGTCGGTCTCGGCGGCGTCGGCCACGGACAGCAGCGATCCGGCGGTGGCGACGACGTTCTCCTTGGCGACGAGGCCGGAGACGGTCAGCGCGGTTGCCTGCCAGGTGCTAAAGCCGAGCGGGGCGAAAATCCAGGCGACCAGGTTGCCCAGCATGGCGAGCACGGAGTAGTCCATGAACTCCTCGGGGATGCCGTCCATCGCAGGCAGGAAGCCAAAGGAACCGTTGTAGCTACCAAAGTTGGACAGGAACCAAACCACGACGGTGGACGCGAAGATGACCGTGCCGGCCTTCTTAATAAAGGCCCAGCAGCGCTCCCACACGTGCAGTGCCCAAGAGCGGATCGCCGGGAAGTGGTAGGCGGGAAGCTCCATAACGAACGGCGTCGGGCGGCCGGCGAAGAGCTTGGTCTTCTTGAGCATGAGGCCCGAGGCGATGACGGCAAAGACGCCCAGGAAGTAGAAGAGCGGGCTGATCCACGCGGCGGTGGTGGAAGAATCGCCGATGATGGAACCCATGAGCAGGGCGATGATCGGCAGCTTGGCGCCACAGGGAATGAACGTGGTGGTCATGACCGTCATGCGGCGGTCCTTCTCGTTCTCGATGGTCTTGGTAGCCATGACGCCGGGGACGCCGCAGCCCGAAGACACGAGCATGGGGATGAAGGACTTACCGGACAGGCCAAAGCGGCGGAACACGCGGTCCATGATGAAGGCGACGCGGGCCATATAGCCGCAGTCCTCCAGGAAAGACAGCATCACAAAGAGCAAGAACATCTGCGGCACAAAGCCGAAGATGGCACCCAAACCGCCGACGATGCCGTCGCAGACCAGCGAATCGACCAGGCCACCGTCCTCGGTACCGCCCGCCACAAGGGCGTCGTGCACCACGGTGGTGATACCCGGGACATAGGGGCCGTACTGCGCCGGATCGACCGAGTCGGCGTCGTCACCCGCAGCCTCGACGGCCGCATCGTAGGCGTCGCGGCCCTGGCCGAGCACATACCAGCCGTCGGTACCGAAGAGCTGGTCGTTGGTGAAGTCGGTCACCGTGCCACCCAAGGTAGAAACGGCGATGTAGTACACGCAGAACATGATGACCACAAAGATCGGCAGGCCCAGGATACGATTGGTAACCACGCGGTCGATCTTCTCGGAGGTGCTCATCTTGGCCGGAGCCTTGGTGAGGCACTCATCGATGATATGCGCGATGACGCCATAGCGCTCGCCGGTGATGATGGACTCGGCATCGTCGTCGCAATCCTGCTCGCACTGGGCGACCAGCTGCTCCACGCGAGCGGCCTTCTCCTTAGTGAGGTTGATGAGCTTGCAGGCGTCCGCGTCGCGCTCAAACAGCTTGACCGCGTAGTAGCGGCGCTTGTTGGCGGGAACGCTCGCCGGCAGGTTGTTCTCGATGTGGTCCAGAACGTCCTCGATGGAGGAATCGAACTTGTGCTCCGGCACCTGGCCCTTAGAAGCGGCAGACTTCTTGACCTGCTCGAAAAGCTCCTTGATACCCTTGTTCTTAAGGGCCGAGATCATCATGACCGGGCAGCCGAGCTTCTTGGAGAGCTTGTCCGTGTCAATCTTGTCGCCGTTCTTCTCGACCAAGTCGGCCATGTTGAGGGCGACGACCACGGGCAGGCCGGTCTCGATGACCTGAAGCGCCAGGTACAGGTTGCGCTCGAGGTTGGTGGCGTCGACCACCTGGACGACGACATCGGACTCGCCGCTCATGAGGTAATCGCGCGAGCACTGCTCCTCGGGGCTGTAGGGGGAAAGCGAGTAGATGCCGGGGAGGTCCGTGATGGTAACGTTCTTGTCGCTTAGGAGCTTGGCCTCCTTTTTCTCAACCGTGACGCCGGGCCAGTTGCCAACGTAGCCGTTGGCGCCGGTGATCAGGTTGAAAAGCGTGGTCTTGCCGCAGTTAGGGTTACCCGCCAGCGCGACATGGATCTGAGAATCCGCCATTCAATCCTTCTTCCTTGTGTGCCTGCGCTGCTTTCTCCGCGCGGGCTGGATAATGTGCTTCAAAAATGCTGCATTAAGTTAGAAATACCTAACTTTATCTGCAGAAATATACGCCGCGAGCCCTTACTGGACCTCGACGACAGCCGCCTCCTCCTTGCGGATGGAAAGCTCGTAGCCGCGCACGTTGATCTCGACCGGATCACCGAGCGGTGCAACCTTCACGACCTTGAACGAAGTGCCCTTGATGAGCCCCAGGTCCATAAGGTGGCGGCGAAGCGCACCCTCACCGTGAAGCTTGACGATGGTAGAGCTCTCGCCCACCTTAACGTCACCCAACGTCTTCATCCTCTTGTCCCCCTTTCGGTTTTTATGAAATGCTGCGGACTAACCGACGGTCATGATGTGCATGGCAACCTTGGAATCGATGCCAAAGCGTGCGCCCAGCACCGTGACGATGATATTGGCGCCACTCGAGCTCACCACGTGGATTTCGTTGCCCTCGACAAAGCCGAGGTCTTTGAGGTGGTGTTTCATGTCCTCATTGCCCTTTACACGCGACACGCGCACGGTTTCGCCCGCTTTTACCATCGAAAGCGGCATGGCCGGCATCTGCGGTCCGCAAGACATGAGTGGCTCCTAACGTCAGTTCGTCCTCAACATCGACGCGTTAAAAGTTAGCCACGTCTGTGTTCGCTATAGTAAACTAGCACGTGGTTAACTTTTTGGAAAGGGTCCTGTTCAGTTTTTCGAAAAAGTTTCCTATACGAAACAAAAGGGCGCGGCAAAGGACCATCCTTTACCACGCCCTATCATGCCTAGAGCGAGAGATTTCTGATCGATGTGACGCAGGAGGCCTCATCCACGCCCGAAACACGAAAGACGACGTTTTCGCCGCACTCACCATAGAGGGCCATGAGCCCCATGACATCGCGGCCATCCGTGTGGCGGTCGCCGATACTGACTGACACGTCACTACGGTGCTTGGCAATGATGTCATAGAGCAGCGCAACCGGGCGGGCATGTAATCCCAACGGATCTTTAATCGTCTTTGTAAACTCGACCATGTCCCCTCCCGCGGCATCGCACATTCGGCCGGCAAACCCAGCCACGTGGTAGTTATTGTAGCGTTAGATGCTTGTCGAGAGCCCCTCTGGATACCCCGTGGTCAAAAAGTGGCAAATATGAGTACTGTCACCAATTTAGTAGCAGCAAAATCGAGAGCAAATTGCCTACTTTGAGCGATTCGAAGAGGTTGAAAGCCGTCAAACGCCCTTTAAAGGGGGTTAGATAAATTGATTTTGAGTCCATTTTTGCTCAAAACCGGCCGATAGATATGGCACTTATTTTGCAACAGTACTCATATTTGGCATTTTTGTCCACAGGGCCCAAAATCCATGCTCCAAAACACAAAAGGAGGGGCCTCGTAAGGCCCCTCCTTAGGAAGGGGAATCGATTTATTCCACAGCCGTAGATTAATCCCAGCTTCTACTCCATCATGTCAAGGACAGACGGACGCAGCTCGCTCTCGGCAGCCTCGGGATCGGTCTCGCGCAGGCGGTTGATGTAGCGGTTGTACCACATCACGGCAAGGCCCAGGAAGACAACCACACCGCCAACGTTGTAGACCAGCGTCAGCCACAGCGGCTGATCGAGCGGAATGGTGCCGCAGATAAGCACGAAGCAGAAGACCACAAGCAGGAATGCAGCAATGACCAGGCCAAAGGTGCGCGAACCCATGCGAAAGCCACGGGGAGCAGCGTCGAAGTTCTTGCGTAACATAAAGTAGGCAAGCAGGATCAGCAGCGGCGGGAGCAGAGCGGTGGCAGCCGTCATGTTGGTGACGATCATGAGCAGGTCGTCGAGATTACCGGAGCCCAGGGCCGGGATGATCAGGATGGGGACGACGATAGCGAACTGCAGCCAAGCGGCGCGAGCGGGAATGCCATGCTCGTTAAGCTCGACGATCTTGCTACCAAAGACGCCCTTGGGGATCTCGGTGAAGAACACCTTGATGGGAGCGGAGGTCCACATCATGAGGGAGCCCAGCGTGGCAGCGAGAAGGATCAGGCCGATGACGCGCGTGGACACTTCCATGGGAATGCCAAAGTGGGCAAAGACAGCGCCGAATACGTCGAAGATGCCGGTGGAGATGGCAACGCTGCCCTCGGGGATGAACAGGTTAACCAGCAGCGAAGCGCCTGCATACAGAAGGCCGATGGTCAGGCCGGCGATAACGACAGTGCGCACGAAGGCCTTGACGCCGCCCTTGAGGTCGTTGAGGAACACGCCGACAGACTCAGCGCCGCCAACGCCCTGGATGATCCAGGCAAGCGTACCGAAGAAGCCCCACGCAGTTGCGAAGTTGCTCATGTCGGGAGCCATGTTAGCGGGAGTAGGAGCCGTAGCGAACTCAACGCCGCCAAAGGCAGCAGCCAGGGACAGCAGGATGAACACGGCGGTCAGGCCGAGAGCCGCGGTCGAACCGAAGGAGGAAATGGAGCCGATCCACTTAGCGCCCTTGGTCGAAACCCACGTGGCGATAGCAAAGACGACGATCTCGATAATGGTGATCCACAGCTGCGAAAGCTCGGCGTTGGCACCAAAGAACACGTAGCTCGCGTAGATGATGACGTTGGGCAGGACGGACGCAAAGAAGAACAGGTTAACGAACCAGTAGCTAAATGCCGTCAGGAACGCCCAGCGACCACCCATCGAGGTCTTAACCCATGCGTACACGCCAGACTCGGAGTCCTTGTTGAGGCCGACGAACTCGGCGGTAACCAGGGTATAGGGGACAAAGTACAAAAGCGTGGCGAAGAAGAACGACGGCGCGGCTGCCAAGCCGATAGCCGCGTTGTTGTTGATGATGTTCTTGATACCGAACACGGCGGCGACCGTCATGCCCAGCAGAGCGAACGAACCAATCGTTCCTCGTTTTTCAGAGCTCATAAGCCCTCCCAATCATCTATTAAATGTCATCTAAACCCGTCCGAGCTGCAAGTGCAAACACGGACGGTGCACCTGCTAAGGGGAATGGGGAAAAGGGAGTCAACAAAGCCATCCCCCTTAACGGCGCGAAGCAAACGTCCAGGCGGACGAATACTACTTGTTGGGGAAGGAATATCCTTCAACCGTCACGTGCAGCACCACGACGCGGGGATCCGTGGCATCGGACACGACACGGTATGCCTCGTCAATTTCGACGACGGCAACGCCGCCGGCGGGAATCGTCACGGTCTCCCCCGTACCCTCAAAGCGCTCGCGATCATCGATATCGCTGTAAGCGCGGGTGCAGGTGAGGCCTGCCTTGGAGGCAACCTCGACGGTCAGGTTGCCGTCGAGCGGGGCGAGCACGGCATGGTAGCGACGGTGACCGACCAGGTCGGCGGTAGCCGCCTCGTGGGCGTTCACCCACCAGTACACCAACGAGTCGCCGATGGAGTAAGCCACGTCGTGCTGCAGGTCGGCAACGCCATCGAGCGCCTGACCGGTGCGCATCCACTTCTTGACGGACTTCATCTGAGCGTCGAAATCGGCGCGCGAGTTAAAGACATGCATGACTTATGCCTCCTTAATGGGCGCCAGTGCCTGAGCCAGATCGGCAGACGTCAGCGGTCGCAGGGACACCTCAAAGCTGAAGCTCTCAAAACGGGTGCGATAGGAATCGAGCACCTCGGAACCCCAAGAGTTCGAACCAAGGCCGAGCAGCTGGTCGTTGATGTTGACCGTAACCGTGTCGCCCTTGACAAGGTCGTAGACGTGCTTGGCGTTATCGATGGCCTCGCAGCTATAGGGCCATGCCGAGAACGAGAACGGGTTGGAAGCGGCGTCGGCCGGACGCGTCACCAGCACGCCGTCACCGTGGCTAGAGCGCAGGGCAACCCAGCGGGTACCCTCGCGGTTGGCACAATCCTGGGGCATGACATACGGCGTGAACATGTCGTCGACCGTAGTGCGGTAATGACCGACCGGGTTGGCGCGCAGCGAGTCCGGATAGTTCTCGCCCGGGCCGTGGCCATACCACTCGACGGCACGATCGCAACCGGGGACCTCAAAGGAGATGCCGATGCGCGGGATGATATCCGAGTAATCGCCGTAGGGCTCGCCGGAAACCTTGAGGTCGACGCGACCGCTCGGAAGCACGGTGTAGACAAGCTCGACGCGCATGCCGAACGCACGGACGGGAGGAGCGATGCGTTGGCTCACGGTAACGACGACCGCATTGCCGTCCTGCTTCCAAGAAACCTTGCGGGTGGACGTCTGCATTACATCGATGAAGTTGTCCTTCCACAGGGAGTCGTACTCCTGGGCGTGGTTGTCGACGAGCGGATGCCAAAAACCAACCTGGGGGCCAGAGGCCATGACGTCGCGGCCGGATGCCTTCCACTCGCTCACGGTGCCGTTTACCTTGCTGAAGGTCAGCTCGCCGTTGAGGGAGTGAATGCGAATCTCCTGCTCGGTCTCCTCGACCGTAAGCTCAGGACGAGTGGGAGCCGCAATGGCCGGCGCCGGATGGTTTGCGATGGCAAACTGGCTTGCGCCCAGTTGGAACATCGGCTCGCACCAGACGTGAGCAGCCATAGTGTAGGCGTGCACGGTCAGCAGGGTCTCGCCCACTGCGGCCTCGCGAATCACCAGCGGAAGCTGGACGGACTCGCCGGGGGCAACCGCGCCGGGCATGAGCGTCTTGCGGCAAACCACGTCGCCGTCCACCAGGGTCTCCGCCGACAGGCAGACATCCTCAAGGGTGGTAAACCAACGCTTGTTGGTGACGGTCAGCTCGCCCGCCTCGGCATCGTAAGCCATGCGAACCGGGCAGATGACCTGACCATACTCAGTGAGGCCCGGGCTCGGCTGCTGCCAAGGGAACACCATGCCATCGATGCAGAAGTTGCTGTTGTTGGGGTAATCGCCGTTGTCGCCACCATACATATCGTAGGCAACGCCGTCCTCGGTCACAGCAGCCAGACCGTGGTCGCACCATTCCCAGATAAACTGGCCTTGGATGCAATCCCAACGATCGAAGACCTCCTGGTACTCGGACAGGCCTCCGGGGCCATTACCCATGGAGTGGCCATACTCGCAGTTGATGCGCGGCTTGGGGAACGGATGCTCGCCAAAGTCGTTCATCTGCGACACGCGGGAGTACATCGTGGAAATGACGTCGACGGTATCGGCGTTGCGATCCTCCTCGTAATGGACCGGACGACCATCGAGCTCGTGAGCCTTGGCGTACATCGCGCGGATGTTGCAGCCATAGCCGCTCTCGTTGCCCATCGACCACATAATGATGCAGGCGTGATTGCGCTCCTGCATCACCAGGCGCTCAATGCGGTCGACGTAGGCCGGCTCCCATGCCGGGTCGTCGGTGACCAGGGCGATATTGCCGATATTCTCGAAGCCGTGGCTCTCCATATCGGTCTCGGCGACCAGCATGATGCCATACTCGTCGCACAGCTCGTAAAAGCGCGGGTCGTTGGCGTAGTGGGACGTGCGCACCGCGTTGATGTTGTGCTGCTTCATGAGCTCCAGGTCGCGGCGCATGCGATCGAGGCCCACGGCGCGGCCCTTGTGATCGTCGTGATCGTGGCGGTTGACGCCATGCATCTTAAAGTAAGTGCCGTTGAGGTAGATATGATTGCCCTCGACCGTCACCTCGGCAAGACCCTGGCGATGCGGAACGTACTCGCTGACCTCGTCACCGTCGTAGACCTCAAACGTAAGGTCATAGAGGAAGGGGTCCTCGGGATTCCAGAAGTGGGCATCGGTCACGCTGCACTCGGCATGGCCGTCGACGCACTCGCCCGTAGCCACCACGTTCTCGCCATCGCTGAGCGTATACACGACGCGGCTTGCGCCCTCGGCCACCGTATCGAGCGTGATCAGAGCGGTATCGCCCTCGCGGTGCGTGCGGAACCTAAAGTCGACCAGGTGCGCGGCGGGACGCTGCATAAGGTACACATCGCGGAAGATGCCCGAGGCCCACCACATATCCTGGTCCTCGATATAGCTGCCATCGCTGTACTGCAGGACCTTGACCGCAAACAGGTTGTCGCCCTCGACGAGCGCGTCGGTCACGTCGAACTCGGCAGACAGGCGCGAACCCTTGGTCATGCCGATATACTGACCGTTGACGTACAGCTCGCCATAGCTCTCGATGCCGTCGAAGCGAATGATCTCGCGAGCGCCGGCAGGAACGGCGGGAAGGTTGACGATGCGCTGGTAGACGCCCGTGGGGTCGTCGGAGGGAACGAACGGCTGATCCACCGGGAACGGGAAGCCCTCGTCGGTGTAGGCAAGGTTGCCATAGCCGTCTACCTGCCACAGGTGCGGAACCTCCACGTGATCCCACTCGGGCTCGTACGTGGAGAGCTCCTCGTTGGAAACGGCAGCGGGGCCCTCAAAGAGGCGGAACTGCCACGAGCCGGACAGCTGGACAAACCCGCGCGACAGCTCGCGGCTGTACGTTGCAGCGAGATCGGCGGTCTCGTAACCCATAAAGTACGCATGGGGTGCCAGGCGGTTCCTGTGGGTGAGCGCTTGGTTTTCCCAATCGTTAATGGCGTCCATGGTGATGCTCCTTCGTCATCGTAGTGATTCTTGTGCAACCGGTTGTCCTTATCTTACGGGCGATGCAAAATACTGTGCAACCGGTTGTCCGCCGAACGGTCGATTTGGCCGGATTAACGGTGCAACCGGTTGTACAACCGCGGCACTTATGTCACCCTGAGTATCGAAACTCGGCGCAAAACATCGTTCTCAAGCTCGTAGGCAACCGCCACGCCCGCTAATATCTCACCCACACGAGACGTATTCGATTTCGGCTTGGTTGCAAAACGACACCGGTCACCGGATATCATGAACGCTGTTCAGACGCACTATAGTAAGCTGTATCCGCACTAGCCCGTACCAGTGACAACATCGACCGCATTTTCCAGGAGACGCCATGATCCAACCAGTTCGCACCGCACCTACGCTTGCCGAGGTTGCCGCAGCTGCCGGCGTATCGCGCTCCACGGCATCGCGTGCCCTCAACGATTCGCCCCGCATTAGCGAGGAAACCAAAAAGCGCGTCCGCGCGGCGGCCAAGGAAGTCAATTTTGTCCCCAACGCTCGTGGCCGAGCGCTCGCTGTCGGGCGCACGGAAATCATCGCCGTGCTCGTGACCGAGCCCCTGAGTGAACTCTTCAGCGACCCCACCTATAGCGAGTTTTTGAGCGGCATTACCGAGGAACTGTCGGAGTCATCCTATCTGCCCGTTATCTTGCAGGCGTCTTCCACGCATGAGCGCAACCGCGCACGCGAGCACTTTGAGCGCCGCTCGTTCGACGCCGTGATCGACGTCTCCCCCTACAAGGGCAGCGAGCTGCTCGAGGTGCTGCGCGAGCTGGGCGTGCCCACCGTGTTGTGCGGCCAGCTCGAGGGTCATCCCTATCGCGATGTGTTCTCGACGGTCTACTCCGACGACGAAGAGGGCGGACGCTTTGCGGCACTCGCCATGAAGGAGCGCGGGCGCAAAGATATCGTCGCCGTGTTGGGACCGCAAGACAACCCCGCTGTTGTCGACCGCCTGCGCGGCTACCGCGCCGTCTTGGGCGAAGACCTCCCAGACGCAAACGTTATCTATACCGGCTGGAACAGCGGAGACGGCTATCAGGCCATGCACCAGATCCTCGCGCGCGAGATTGCTTTCGATGGCGTGCTCTGCGGATCGGACCGTATCGCGGCTGGCGTCATCACCGCACTCAACGAGGCAGGCCTATCCGTTCCGGCGGACGTTTCTGTCGTCGGCTTCGACGATCACGAGATTGCGACGCGCTGCGTCCCCGCGCTCACGACCGTCCGCCAGCCCCTGCGCGAAGAAGGCCACATGGCCGCCAACATTGCGCTCGACATGATCAAGGGCGCCGAGCCCACCACCTCCGTGATGCACATGCAGCTGATCCAGAGAGACTCGCTATAAGAAACTGGGGCAGGCTTTCCGCCAGACAGTTGTTGCGGAAAGTCTATCCCGTTTTGAGCGCTCATTCTGGGGCACAGTTTCCGTTAGACAGCTCAACCGGAAACTATGCCCCATTATTTTGCCGAATTCTGGGTCGCACTTTCCCAGAGGACCCCCTTTGGGAAAGCGCGACCCGTTCTGGACGCAGATTCCGGGACGCACTTTCCGCGACGCCCGGTCATCCCATGCCCTCACAATCTCGGCGTATAAAAAACGAGGGAAGGCACACGTCCTTCCCTCGTTACGAGCAATATATAGCCGCTCGCCTACATCAGGCGCAGGCTGACGTCCTTGAGCTGGGCGCCGCTAACGGCACTCGGGGCGCCCGACATGAGGTCGGAGCCGCTGGCCGTCTTGGGGAACGCCATGACGTCGCGGATGGAGTCGGAACCGGTGAGCAGCATGCACACGCGGTCCAGGCCCAGAGCGAAACCGCCCATCGGGGGCGCACCAAACTTGAGCGCCTCCATGAGGAAGCCAAACTGCGACTCGGCGCGCTCCTCGGTAAAGCCCAGGAGCTTGAGCATGGACATCTGCATCTCGGCGTTGTGGATACGCATACCGCCGCCGCCGGCCTCAAAGCCGTCCATGACAAAGTCGTAGGTGCAAGAACCGGCCGCCAAAGGATCGGCCTCGATCTTGGCGATGTCGGTCTCGGTCGGCAGGGTGAAGGGCTGGTGCTCGGCAGCATAGGCCTTGCGGTCCTCATCCCAGTGGAACAGCGGGAAGTTAACGACCCACAGGAAGTCGTGGCCCTCGCGCTTGATCTCGAGCGCATTGGCCATGTGCGAACGCATGCCGCCCAGGATCTCGTCGGAGAGCAGGCGCGGGCCGGCGGCGAACATCACAAGGTCGCCGGGCTCGACGTCCATGCGCTCGCGCAGAGCGGCCATTTCCTCGTCCGAGAAGAACTTGACGATGGGGCTGTTGATGGAGCCGTCCTCGCGGAAAGCGATCCAGGCCAGGCCCTTGGCGCCAAACGTGGAAGCCACGCCGGCGAGCTTATCGATCTTGGCACGTGCCCAGGCACCGGCGCCCTTGGCGTTAATGGCCTTGACGGCAGAGCCCTCCTCGTTTGCGGCAGTCGCAAAGACCTTGAACTTGGAGTTGGCAAAGATGTCGGTCAGGTCGACCAGGTGCATGCCATAGCGGGTATCGGGCTTGTCGGAGCCATAGGTGTCCATGGCCTCCCAGTAGTCCATGCGACGCAGCGGCGTGGGCATCTCGACGCCCATGCGGCCGAAGGCGTCGGCCAGGACCTCCTCGAGCGCGCTCATGACATCGTTCTGATCCACGAAGGACATCTCGATATCGACCTGGGTGAACTCGGGCTGACGGTCGGCACGCAGGTCCTCGTCGCGGAAGCACTTGGCAACCTGGTAGTAGCGCTCGACGCCACCGACCATGAGCAGCTGCTTCAGGAGCTGCGGGGACTGCGGCAGGGCGTAGAAGTTGCCCGGCTGGATGCGGCTGGGGACGATGAAGTCGCGGGCGCCCTCGGGCGTGGACTTGAACAGGGAGGGCGTCTCGACCTCCATGAACTCACGGTTGTGCAGCGCCTCGCGAATGGCAAAGGTAAAGTCGGAGCGCAGCTTGAGGTTGGCCATCATCTCGGGACGGCGGAGGTCCAGATAGCGATAGCGCAGGCGGGTGTCCTCGCTGGTCTCGATGCCGTCCTCGATCTGGAACGGCGGGGTGACGGACGTGTTGAGAACCTCGGCGTGGTCGGTCAGGACCTCGATCTCGCCGGTCGCGAGCTTGGTGTTGGTGGTCTCCTCGCCACGGGAGCGCACGACGCCGTGGATCTTGATGGGCCACTCGGGACGCATGGTCTCGGCGATCTTAAAGGCGTCGCCGTCGGAGTGCTCGGGGTCGAAGGTGAGCTGCGTGATGCCCTCGCGGTCGCGAAGATCGCAGAAGATAAGGCCGCCGTGGTCGCGGCGACGGCTCACCCAACCGGTGAGGGTGACCTCTTCGCCCACGTTCTCGTGGCGAAGCTCGCCGCAGGTACGGGTGTGCATGGAATGCTCGTCGATGGGACGGGTCTGGCTCATACCAGTGATCCTCCTTTATGGATCTGTGCCGCCCCGTGTCGTTCCGGGCGGCGTCGTACAGATTTGCCCAGCCTGCGTAAACCGCGCAGCCAGACATGGCGTTCTATCTTATCGCACCTGTGTCGATGTGCCACGGAAAAGTGGCTCCTGCCCAAAGACTTGACGGAGACGAAACAATTGACGCACCGCGGCACACGCCCGCGCTCGTCACGTGCGACAATATGCCCCAATAAAACAGCACTTGGAAAGGCCCGTCATGACTGCACGCCTCATTGTTATGGATATCGACTCCACGCTCATCAACCAGGAGGTCATCGACCTGTTGGGCGAGGAGGCCGGCGTGGGCGAGCAAGTTGCGCAAATCACCGAGCGCGCTATGCGCGGCGAGCTGGACTTTAAGCAGGCGCTCGAGGAGCGCGTGGGGCTGCTTGCCGGCTTGGACGAGAGTGTGTTCGAGCGCACCTTTGAGCGCGTGACGTTTACCCCCGGCGCGCCGGAGCTTGTGCGCTCGGCGCACAGCAAAGGCTGGAAGGTCGGCGTGGTAAGCGGCGGCTTCCACGAGGTCGCCGACAAGATCGTGGCCGCCGCGGGCATCGATTTTTGCCTGGCCAACCGTCTGGAAGTCGTGGACGGCAAGCTCACCGGCAAGCTGGCGGCAGATATTGTGACCAAGGAGTCCAAGCTCATCCAGCTGCTGGATTGGGCGGTTGAGTGCGGTGTCGACATGGCCCACACCGTCGCGATCGGTGACGGCGCCAACGACATCCCCATGATTCAGGCCGCGGGCACGGGCATCGCGTTTTGCGCCAAGCCCAAGACGCGCGAAGCCGCCCCGTTTGCCATCGATGAGCGCAACCTGATGCTCGCCATGGACATCATCCTGCGCGACTAGTCGATCCTTCTAACAAGAGAATCAGTCTGTCCTATAGTTTCCGAACAATTTTGTCTTAGTGTTCGGAAACATACCCTTTGAGTGCTAGACTTTGCGCCGTCGAAGGGAACATATATGGATAAGCGAGATCTTGAGCAATTGCTGAGCGATGTTGCCGACGGAGTAGTCACCCCGGCAGTCGCCCTCACGCGCCTCCAGACGGCGCCAACCGCCGATCTGGGTTTTGCGCAGCTCGATCTTTCGCGCGGGGTGCGCCAGGGAGCCGGCGAGGTTGTCTACGGCGCCGGTAAAACCGCCGAGCAAATTGCCGCCATTATCGAAGCGCTGCGCGATGCCGGTCAGGAGTGCATCCTGGTCACGCGCCTGGACAGCAAAAAAGCAGCCCGTACCTCGGAGCTTCTCGGCAACGACATCGACCTGGGATATGCCCCGAACGCTCAGCTCGCCCTGGTGGGTGGCAAGCCCTCCCCCACCGGTAACGGACGCATCGTCGTCGCCTGCGCCGGCACGAGCGACTTACCCGTCGCCGAAGAAGCCGCGTTGACGGCCGAGTTCTATGGCAACGAGGTCGACCGCCTCTACGACGTAGGTGTCGCCGGCCTGCACCGCCTGCTCGCGCATGCCGAGGAACTTGCCCAGGCGCAGGTGGTCATCGCCATCGCCGGCATGGAGGGCGCGCTGGCGAGCGTTATCGGCGGTCTGGTGAGCTGTCCGGTCATCGCCGTTCCCACCAGCGTTGGCTACGGCGCAAGTTTTGGTGGCGTAGCCGCGCTGCTCGCCATGCTCAACTCCTGTGCCAGCGGCGTTTCGGTCGTCAATATCGACAACGGCTTTGGCGCCGCCTACCAGGCAAGTCTTATCAATCATCTGAGCGCCGGCACACCCCGCGCCCGCTAAGGAGCATTCCATGTCCAATCATCAGCACACGCTTATCATCGACGGCACCTCGGGCATCAGCGGCGACATGACCGTCGCGGCCCTGCTCGATCTGGGCGCCAGCGAGGAGCACCTGCGCGAACAGCTCGCCACACTGCCGGTTGACGGGTTTGAGGTTGCCGTTACACGCGTAAACAAGCATGGCATCGACGCCTGCGACTTTGACGTTCAGCTGGCAGAGGAGCTCGAGAACCACGATCACGATATGGCCTGGCTCTACGGCAACGAAGCAGCTGCCGAGCACGAGCACGAGCACCACCATCATGACCATGGTGAGCACGAACACGAGCACACACACGACCATGACCATGAGGCCCACGGCCATGGTCACGAGGGTCACCATCATGCCCACCACCATCACCACCGTTCTTTGGCGGACGTCACCGCCATCATCGACGGCTCGCAGCTAAGCGATGGCGCCAAGCGTCGCGCCCTCGCCATTTTTTCCGTACTCGCCGCCGCCGAGGCCAAGGCTCACGGCAAAACGCCCGAGACCGTCATGTTCCACGAGGTGGGCGCCGTCGACTCCATCGTCGACGTCTGCTCTGTCGCCATCAGCCTCGATGACCTAGGTATTGAGGACATCGTGGTCGAGTCGCTCTCCGAAGGCCACGGAACCATTCGCTGCGCCCACGGCCTTATGCCCATTCCCGTCCCCGCTGTCGTCAACCTGTGCCAGGCGGGCAATATCGCCCTCACGCCCGCACCGGTCGCCGGCGAACTCGTGACGCCCACGGGCGCCGCCATCGTCACCGCGCTGCGTACGTCCGACCAACTGCCCTCACGCTACCACATCGAAGCCGTCGGCTACGGCGCCGGTAAGCGCCCCTACGAGGGTTGCTCCGGCACGCTCCGCTGTCTGCTCGTTCACGTGGATGCATAGCCATGGATGCCCGCAAAGAAAAAAGCCGCGCCGCTATTGTCACGGCGTTTTCCGAGCTCCTTCGCGAGGAGGACTACGGCAAGATCACTGTCGGCGACATCATCGCTCGCGCCCACGTAGGCCGCGCGACATTCTACGGTCTCTTTAAGAGCAAGGACGACCTACTGTCCGAGCTCGTGAGCGACATCTGCACCCACGCCCTCGACGACGATGGCACACCGCTCGACGACCCACTCGTGCAAGTCGAGCATATCCTCAACAACCTCTGGGAACGCCGTCAGGGCGTTCGAGCCCTCGTAGCCGGAGCCGGCTCGCGCGTCTTCGCCGACTGTCTCCGCAAGACCATCATGTCGCGCGCAGCTGAAACCGTCCCCGCCGACCCCGCAGGCCCCGCCGGAACCATGGACCGAAGCTTCCTACTACACCACATAGCCTCAAGCTTCGTAGGAATGGTCCAATGGTGGGCCTGGCACAACTTCGAAGCCCCAAAAGAGGACGTAGCCAAAGACTACCTATCAGCCATCAAGCCCCTCTTCAGCTAAGCAACAATCCCTTCCCAAAGTGGGAACCCCTTCCCAAAGCGCGGATCCCATTCCAAAATTCCGCTCCGACTCAAGACGCCACACATCCCAAAGTGCCAACAACAGTCCAACGCCCCTATCAGCAACAACCCCCTCCCATCCAAATTCAGATATATATGTTGGGTTGCTTGTTCGAACACAGCCAAGAATGTCCGAGGACGCGTTAGAAAGTTAACCCTTACCGAGCCCGGACCTTATAGAGCCGTCCTTTGACTAGAACATGCCCAAGAAACCGTGCACAAACAGTGCGGCCAGAGCGGCACCGACAAACGGCGCGATGCCAGGAACAAGCAGGCCATACTTCCAGTTGTTGTCAGCCTTGTTCTTGATCGGCAGCACCTGATAGGCCATGCGAGGACCAAGGTCACGAGCCTGGTTCATGGCGAAGCCGGTGATGCCGCCCATGCCCATGCCAACGGCCCAAACGATCAGACCGACGCAGATGGCGAGCATCAGAACGTTCTCGCCAGCACGGTTAGCAGCAGCAAGGATGGCGCTGATGAACACGAAGGTGCAGATAGCCTCGCAGAAGAAGTTACGGGCATAGTTCGTACCCTCGGTGGTGGGGTTGGTCGAGAAGATGTTGCGCTGGGCAATGGGATCGACGACACCATCGGAAGCCTTGAACTCATCGGCATACATCAACCACGCGATCACGGCACCCGCAAAGCCGCCGAGCATATCGGCAATCATGAAGGGGATGCAGCTGCTCCACGGCACCAGGCCTACGATGCACTGGGCAAGCACCATGGCGGGGTTCATGCACACGGCGCCGCCAAAGATAAACAGAGCAACCGAGATGCCAAAAGACCAGGTGGTGATGGCAAACATGTGGCCGGAGCCCTGATACTTGGTGCCCTTAAGCACGGTATCGCAGTGCACGCCCACGCCAAAGATGATCATGAGGGCCGTTGCGCCGAATTCGCAGAGGAGTTTGGTAAGCATAAAACCTTATCTTTCTTGTCGGTTATAAACGATTCGTTTAGGCCGCGTACTAGTGCTGAGCGACGACAACGCCCAGGCCATCGGGAATGACGGCCACCTTGGCATCGGCACCCTTCATCTCAAAGGCGAGCTTGAGCGCCTCCTCGATAGTGTTGACCGGCGTCATGTGCATATCCTTGAGCATCTGGTGATCGCACAGGTCGGTGACCATGACCACAGGGTGATGCGCCAGGATGCGGGCGAAAATCTGGCTCGTCCACTGGTCGGGCAGGGTCTCGTCCTTAGGACGGTCGATGCAGGCGCGCTCAAACTCTGCCGGATCGTTGTCGGCGATGTTGTGATAGAAGCCCTCGCCACCGTGACCGTCGGCACAACCGGCGACATCGATGATCACGCCGCCCTCGGGAAGTGTGGCCTCGGCGGCGCACATGCCCTTCACGGCCTGATAGATGTTCTGGTCGAGCGGGTAGCCGCCGTTGGTGGTGATGGCAATCTCGCACTCGACGGGCTCAACGCCGGCAAGGCTCTTCACGAACTCGCAGCCGGCCTCATGCGCCTTGTGAATGTCGCCGGCAAAGGAGCCGATGACCTCGTGCTTGCCGTTGAGCACCACGTTAAGCACAAAAGCAAGGTGAGCCATCTCGGCAGCGGCAAACATGTCCTCGCTCACGTGGTTGTGGCACAGGTTGCCGGCACGCGAATGGGAATCGTTCACAAACTGACCGTTGTGGTTGTACATGATGGTCTTGTAGCTGGCGATGCCAGGCAGGACGGACTTGCGGCTACCAGAGAAACCGGCAAAGAAGTGCGGCTCAATAAAGCCCTCGGCAAGCAGCAGATCGCAATCGGCAGCAATCTTGTTGATGATGCACTCGCCACCAGAAGGCAGGGTGCCGATCTTTTCCATCATGCTGTCATCAGTCGCGACGTGCATGACGATTTCCTCGTTGGCAACGATCTCCTCGCCGTACTTGTTGACGAGCTCCTCGTGCGTCGACGGACGATGCATACCCGTAGCAACCAGAATGCGAACGCGCGCCTCAGGCGCAGCGGAGTGGATGTGATGCAGCAGAATAGGCATCGTTACACGCGAGGGAACGGGACGCGTATGGTCGGAGCTAATAATGACAATATCCTTCTTGCCAGCACAAAGCTCCTCGAGCGAAGGCGAGCCATAAGGGTTGGCAAGCGACTCTTCTACCAGCTCTTCCTGCGATTTCGTGGTCTTAAACTCGTTTTGATGACCCTCCATCACACCCGCGAAGTTCTTATCCTCGAGCTCCAGATGCAACGTCTTGTGGTCAAACGGCAGTTCACATTCAAACAATGACGAGCGCCCTCTTCCTTTCAACTGACACACTAGATAAACCGTTGGAAGGATACGCCGCTCACCGAAAAACTCCACCGTCCACCGACTCATTAACACAACGTTCATATTTGCCCCATAACAAAACGGCCGCGATCCCAAACGGGACCGCGGCCGCCTGTCAAAGACACTATGGGCAGGATGGCTTCGCGGGGCCGAGGCGAACGCCCACCACAATGGCATGCGTACGTAAGTCATCTTGCATAAATGCGTCAATTAATTGCATATAATGGCGCATGGATTTCTAGCCGTAACAGTGTAGTACCCTCCGGAGCGTGCATTTTTGCGAGTATTCAGCATCGCGAGATAAGATTTTGGTGTCGAAAGTCTTTCAAAAGGCAGATAGTCCTCATGGCTCGTCCCATCTGGATGGCATGCGGCGAGAAACCAGCCATATATGAACATCGACAAAGCCCAATCGTCATGCAAAAGCATCAACAGGAGCCGCGAACGTCACCTATAGCCTTATGCACCAATCTTTGGC
Source organism: uncultured Collinsella sp. (assembly GCA_900541745.1). Taxonomy (GTDB): domain Bacteria; phylum Actinomycetota; class Coriobacteriia; order Coriobacteriales; family Coriobacteriaceae; genus Collinsella. Next base: position 27,435 of record UQLA01000022.1, read on the forward strand.
TGCTGAAAACTCCGTTTTTTGCACGTCGCCCCAAGCACCACCCTCACTCAGCGGCCTTCCGCCGAAGACCGGACATCGCAGGCCCCGCCATAGGTTTACTTTTAGGCACACTCCGCAGGACGCAAGAAGCCCTCGCCGCACTCCGCATTAGGCGCGAAGCGCACTTTAATCCCTTCAGCTTTAATCCCTGCAGACCGAGGACGAAGGGACCCGACGGGTTTCCCTCTGAATGCATTCCGCAGCACGAAGCCCTTTCCAAACGCGCGAAGCGCGCCATTATTCCCCCAGCAGTAATCCACCGAAGACCGGACATCGCAGGGTCCGCCATTAGTTTACTTTTAGGCACACTCCGCAGGACGCAAGAAGCCCTCGCCGCACGAAGTGCGCAGCGAGGGCTTCTTGCATGTCCGAGGACGTGCCTAAAAGTAAACTAATGGCGGGCCCGGACGACTACAGGGCTATCGATTACCCCGTGTTCTGCAAACCTGCCGAGACGCCGGTCACAGTTGAAAGAATCAGGCTCATGTACTCGGCCTTCTTCTCCTCGGCCATCTCGTCCTGGTTCATACGCACCTCGCGAAGGGCGCGAACCTGGGCGATGGACAGGGCGTCGACATAGGGGTTACGCACGCGAACGGCGCAGCCGAGCACGCGGCGGCGCTGCAGCGGCCATTCGTCACCGACGATAGCAAGGACCCACTTACGCGTGAGCTGCATCTCGGTGAAGACCTTCTCGGACAGATCCTGGCGATCACCCAGGTGCAGATACATCTTGGCGATGCGCTGGTCGGTCTTGGCGATCGACATCTCGATGTTGTCGATAAAGGTGCGGAAGAACGGCCACTCCTGGTAGGCAGCCTTAAGCTGGTCCAGATCGCCAAACTGCTCGCAGGCGGTACCCAGGCCGTACCAAGCAGCCAGATTGATGCGCGCCTGGCTCCAGCTGAAGATCCACGGAATGGTACGCAGGTCGTCGAGCGACTTGGCACCCAAGCCGCGCTTGGCGGGACGCGAGCCGATCGGCAGCAAGCCGACCTCGGTCAGCGGCGTCACGGTCGAGAACCACGGCGTAAAGTCCTCGGTGTTCAGCAGGTCCAGATAGCGCTCGTGACTTGCGGCGTTGAGCTTCTCGGCCATATCCCAGAACTTCTGCGTGGTCTCGGTGTTGGTCTTCTCGACACTCGGGGCCGACTGCAAAAGCGTTGCGGCGGCAACGGACTCAACATGGCGCTGAGCCAGCGTGCGGTTGCCGTAACGGGCAAAGATGACCTCGCCCTGCTCGGTGAGCTTAAAGAAGCAGTTGACCGAACCCTTGGGCTGAGCCAGCACGGCCTTGTTGGCCGGGCCGCCGCCACGGCCCACGGCACCGCCGCGACCGTGCATGAGCACTAGGTCGATATCGTTCTTCTCGGCCCACTTGGCAATGCGCTCCTGCGCGGAGTGCAGCGCGAGCATGGCCGTGGTAGGACCGGCATCCTTGGAGGAGTCGGAGTAGCCCAGCATAACCTCCATGCGGCGGTTGGTCTGGGCAAGGCGCTTTTGCACCACGGGCAACGTGAGCATCTGGTCGAGCACGTCGACGCAGCCCTCGAGGTCCTCGAGCTGCTCGAACAGCGGGATCACGTCGAGCTCGGGGACATCCTCCTCGTGTGCAAAGGACAGGTGGGCAAGCTCAAAGACGTCGGCCACATGCTGGGCGCTCTTGGTGAACGAGATGATGTAGCGGTGCGCCATCTTCTTGCCGTAGCGCTTTTGGATGGAGCCGATAGCGCGGAAGGTATCGATGACCTCGCGCGTCATGGGCTGCAGGTCGCCGTGGATACCGTTCTCGTGGATATCCTTGAGGGCGCGGGCATGCACCACGGAGTGCTGACGGAACTCCATCTCGACCATGTGGAAGCCGAAGGACTCGACCTGCCAGATGATGGTCTGGACCGGGCCGTAGGCAGCACGGACGGCACCGCAGGCGGCCAGCGAACGCTGGACGACGCGCAGGTCATCCAAGAACTCATCGGCGCTGTGGTACATCGTGTCGGTGATGCGACGCACGGTGGCGTTCAGACGATCGGCCATGACGAGCATGACGGCGCGATGCGGCTCGTGCTCGGAGATCAGCTCGGCGCGGGCCGTGTACCGAGGGCTCATCTCGACCTGATGGTTCCACAGGTTAATGAGCTCGGCAGAAGGCTTGCTGTAGGTGGCCTCGAGCGTGAGGTTGCGGCCGATGCGGCGGCACTTGTCCTCAAGCTTGAGCACCATGTGCGTAAAGTACTTGGCGGCGACCTCGCGGCTCACCTTGGCGGTGACGTTGGGGTTACCGTCGCGGTCGGAACCGATCCAGCTACCGGGATGGAAGAACGCCGGGCACAGCGGCGGCACGGTACCGGCCTTGTCGCCCAGCACCCAGTCGTCAAAACGACGATAGATAACGGGGATAACGTCGAACAGCGTGTTGTCGAAGATGTCGATGATGGTATCGGCTTCCTCGACCGGCGTGGGCTTCTTGAGCGCGATGGGGCTCGTACGCACCAGGGCGTCGATCTCCTGCAGCATATGGCGCTCGTTCTCCACCAGGTCGGAGCCGCCCAGACGCGGACGCTCCTCCAACAGGTTGGAGATACGGCGAATCTTGCCCTCGACGGCCTTACGACGGGCCTCGGTGGGATGTGCGGTAAAGACAGGGTGGAACTCGAGCTTGCCAAGCAGCTCGTTGGCGCCCTCGACACCCATCTCGTCTACCAGCTGGTGATAGGCAACGGTGAGTTCGTTGGCGGGATCGACCTCGGTATCGGTCGACGCACCGGCCTCGCGCTCGCGCAGCTGCGCCACGCGGTAATTCTCCTCCGACAGGTTTGCCAGGTGGAAGAAGCTCGTAAAGGCGCGAACGATGACCTGCTGCTTATCGAGCGGCAGACTGTCGATCAGATCGACGACTTCACGAAATGCCACGGCGGTGGACTCGTCGGCGGTGGGCACGCCCTGCTCGTCGACGGCCTCGTCGGCAGCGCGCGTACCGGGATTACCGGCGTTGGCCACAATCTCGGCCGACAGAATCTTGTCGAACAGGTCCGCGATCTCGGGATCATACTCGCTAAGCACACGACGCTCCAGGCGCAGGAACAGCGCCAGATCATCGCGCAGCTCCTCGGGGATCTCGATCTCGGCGAGACGCTCCCTGGACTCGGCATTCGAGCCGATTCGGTTAACGAGGCGGTTGACCACGGCAGCGACGCGCGCCGCGGCTTCGGGTACAGACTGGTTGCTTAGGTTCTCAGCCACGTTTCCTCCCATTCCTCCTTCTATGCACGTAACATGCGGTATTTATTATAGGCACTCGGCAAAAACTTTCGACGCTGATTGCGCTTTACCACACAAAAGTATTTTCTGCATTGCAAGGCTTTTTGCCCCAAATGGTCGTATTTCTCGGTGGACGGCATATGCAAACGGGGGTATTCCGCATAAATGCGAAACACCCCCGTAACAATCGTTCTCAATGAGCAGGGCACGTTTGCAGGCCCGCAGCTCAAAAAGATGCGCTACAGACGCTCGCGAACCGCCTCGACCACGTTGGCCAAATCGACGAGGAGCTCGTCATGGCTCTCCATGTCGCGCACCTTGACCTTGCCGGCGGCAAGCTCGTCGCCACCCAAGACCAAAATGAGCTTGGCGCCCACCTTGTCGGCCTGCTTAAACTGGGCCTTGAGCGAACGACCCTGATAGTCTGCCTCGGTCACGATACCTGCGGCGCGAAGCTGCTGCGAAATGACAAAGACGTTCTGGCGCAGCTCCTTGCCGGCGTTGGCGACGTAGACGCACGGGACCTCCTCGGCACCCAGGTCGCTGCCAAAGGCCTGCAAGGCCAGCAGAGCGCGCTCAAAACCGACAGCGAAGCCGACGCCTGCCGTGGGCTTGCCACCTTCGAGCTCAACGAGGCCATCGTAGCGACCGCCGCCACCGATGGAGCCGACACCGGCGCCGGGAGCCTCGACCTCAAAGACAGTACGGGTGTAGTAGTCCAGGCCGCGCACCAAGGTGGGATCCTCGACATACTCGATACCCGCCGCATCCAAATAGCGCTTGACCTGCTCGTAGTGCTCGCGGCACTCATCGCACAGGTTGTCGCCCATCAGCGGGGCGTCGGCCATGATCTCGCGGCAATGATCGTTCTTGCAGTCGAAGGCGCGCAACGGGTTGAGCTCGGCGCGCTCGCGGCACTCATCGCACATCTCGTCGGCGTGATCGAGGATAAACTGCTTGACCTGCTCGCGATAGGCCGGACGGCATTGGGCATCGCCCATCGAGTTAATGAGCAGACGGAGCTTGGAAAGATCGAAGCCCAAGCGCTTGTAGAACTCCATGAGCATGATGATGCACTCGGCGTCTGCCGCCGGATCGGGAGCGCCGAGCCACTCGATGCCCACCTGATGGAACTGGCGCAGGCGGCCCTTCTGGGGACGCTCGCCGCGGAACATGGCCTCGGCGTAGTAAGCCTTAAACGGCGTGGAGCCCTGGGGCACCAGGTTGTTCTCCACGACGGCGCGCACCACACCGGCCGTGCCCTCGGGACGAAGCGCCAGGCGCTGCTTGGGCTTGAGCTTGGTGTCGGTGCCCTCAGTAAAGACGCGCTCCAGGTTGGCGCCGCTAAAGACGCGGAACATCTCCTTGCGCACGACGTCGGTCGACTGGCCGATGCCGTGGACAAAGACGTCCACCTGCTCGATCGCGGGCGTCTCGATAGGCTTAAAGCCAAACGGCTCGAATACGCCGGCCGCAATCTGCTGCATCTTTTGCCAAGCGCGCATCTCGGCGCCGATAAGGTCGCGGGTTCCCTCCGCCTTCTGTGCCTGCATGGGCAAACACCTTTCTTTTGTATCGCGTCATAGGTAGTGGTCATTATACGGCACAAAAACAAAACGCGGCGGCGCGTCTGACCGAACGAGGGTATGGGGGCTGTCTCTTATACACATCTCCGAGCCCACGAGACACTCGCT
>UQLA01000023.1 GCA_900541745.1 uncultured Collinsella sp.
GGTGCAGCAGCGTGAGCAGGCAGGCGGAGTCCTCCCGGGCCCCCTCGACGGTGTCCATCTCCCAGGCCGCGGCGCACGCGTCCTCCCCGAGGGCGAGGAACGCGGCATGCGACCTGCGGGCGGAGTGGCGGGTCGCCGCCCGGCCCGCGGCGCGCTTCCTCGGCCTGTAGCCGACCTTGCGCCTGAGCTCCATGTTGGTCATGCCGTCGTAGCCCGCCGAGACCCAGCGGTAGATGGTCGACGGCGACAGGTCCACCGGGCCGCCGTTGCGCGCCGCCATCTGCTCGGGCGACAGCCCCCGGCGCAGGCAGTCCCTTATCGCCTCCAGCCTGGCCGCCGCGGCGGGCTCGTCGGCGTCTATCCCGCGCCTGGACGAGACGAGGACCGAGTCGGCGCACAGCTGCGCGGCCCGGGCCTCGTAGAAGACGTGGGGGCGGCGCTTGCAGCCGATCGCGCGGTACCGCCCGCACCCGTTGCAGCAGCGCGGCCACGCCGCCAGGCGCGGGCAGGCCGCCGACAGGTCGGCGGAGGCGTCCACGCGCTCGCCGCGCCTGGCCTTCGGCGCCGTCACGAACCTGTGCGACGCCACCTCGGCGCTCACCGTCGAGGGCGACCTGCCCAGCTCCCTCGCGATCTCCCTGCACGACGCCCTGCGCTCCAGCATCCTCTGGACCGTGTCCCGCTCGTGCCTCGTGAGCCTTCCGTAGGCCCTCGGGACCGCCCTTGCGGAGCCACTCTTCTTCTTTCCGGACATGCCGTCCTCCGATCTCCCGGGGCCGGCCGATCCGGCCCTCAGGGTATCGGGTTCCCACATTCATCCGCACATGTGCGGATGAATGTGGGAGGTGTTCGGATAAAGTCGATAATCAAGGACTAAAGAAATTCTTGACCGTTAACCGGAATTAGCCCCCAATCGTGCATAAAATGCGCTACTGTATTGCAAAACGTTGGCCTGTTGTGCATAACCAGCCATAGCAGCGGGCAGCGTTTTGATGGTTCGGATCGGATTGTCTCGACATGTGTCCGACTGAACATTTCTTTGTCCTATCTCATAAGGAGGATGGCATGGCTGATTCTATGTTCCACCAGCCCGTTATGGGTCGTCGCGCCTTTGTTGGCGGCACCCTTGCTGCGAGCTCCATGGCTTTTCTTGCCGCATGTGGCAAGAAGGGCGGCGACGCTTCCGGTTCTGAGTCCGGTTCGACGCTGAACTTCTACATCAACAACCCGGTCTGCATCGACCCCTACAACGTCCAGGAGGACCAGGGTACTCAGGTCGAGTATCAGCTCTTTGACGCTCTGACCTCTTACGACGCCGAGAAGGGCGAGATCGTTCCGCTGGCTTGCGAGTCCTTTGAGTCCAACGACGACGCCACCGAGTTTACCTTCAAGATCAAGAAGGCCAAGTTCCACAACGGTGACGACGTTACCTCTAAGTCCTTCAAGCTCGGTTGGGAGCGTCTGGTCAACACCAAGTCGGCCATCGCTACCGAGTATGGCCCTTCCGAGGTCTCCTATCACCTTTCCATGGTCGAGGGCTATGACGATCTGCTTGCCGGTAACGCCACCGAGCTCAGCGGTGTTACGTGCCCTGACGATGAGACCCTCGTCGTCAAGCTGTCTTCCGCTTACGCCGACTTCCCCTTCGTCGCCTCTCACCCGGCTCTGGCCCCGGTTCCCGAGTGCGCCGAGTCCGATGTCAAGAGCTTCTACCTTGCCCCGGTCGGTAACGGCCCGTTCATGATGGACGGCAAGTGGGAGGATGGCCAGGAGATCAACGTCAAGAAGTTCGACGATTACTATGGCGACAAGGCCAAGATCGATGGCATCCACTTCCAGGTCATCAAGGACATGGAGACCGCTTACAAGGAGTTCCAGGCCGGTAACCTCGATGTCTGCGACGTTCCCGTCGCTCAGATCGATGCCGCCAAGAAGGATCGCGGCGTGTCCAAGGACGGCTACACCATGGGTGACGGCGAGCGCATGCTGCTCGGCGCCGAGCCTTCCACCTACTACCTGACCTGCAACAACACGGCCGAGCCGTTCAACAACGCTGACCTGCGTAGGGGTATCTCCCTGGCCATTAACCGTGAGGCCATCTGCAAGACCATCTTCAAGGGTACCCGTACCCCCGCCGACGGCATTGTTCCTCCGGGCATCGATGGCTACAAGGAGGGCGCATGGGAGTTCTGCGCCTACGACGTCGACAAGGCTAACGAGTACCTCGACAAGGTTGCTCCTGCCGGTGCCAACGGTGACCGTGGCATTAGTGTGACCCTTTCCTACAACCAGGACGGTGGCCACAAGGAGATCATGGAGTCCATCATCGGCGACCTCGCCAAGGTTGGCGTTACCGCTGTCTCCGATACCCCCGAGTGGTCTGCCCTGCTCGAGCAGTATCAGAACTTTAACTATCAGTTCGGTCGTCTGGGCTGGATTGCCGACTACCCGATCATGGACAACTTCCTGTATCCGCTGTTCCACTCCGACTCCCTCGGTGCCGACAACCGCTCTGGTTACAACAACCCCGAGTTCGACGCCAAGGTCGACGAGGCTCGCACTACGGTTGACGACAAGGAGCGCGTCGCTAAGATGCAGGAGGCCGACGCAATGGTCGCTGCCGACTGCCCGGTCATCCCGGTGATGTTCTACACGCACACCATCGCCGGCTCCGATCGCATCAAGCACCTCTATGTCGATCCGCAGAAGCACGCCGATCTGGGTACCGCTGAGCTCGCTTAAGAGTTTGCAGCTTCCGTGAGGGTCAAGTATTTACGTAGACCTCATGGGAAACATACAGTTCTCCCTAACCTGGGGTAAACTGGCTGATGGTAATTTTGGGATGCCGGTCTGGCGATCGGCATCCCATTTAGGTTAATCCCTAGATAGGGGAGTGGTATGGGTAAGTACATCGTTAAACGTGTGCTTCAGTTCATCCCGGTGTTTTTGGGCGTTACGCTGATTCTGTTCGCCCTCCAGAATATCGTGCCGGGAGATCCGATCAAGCTGATCGGTGGAGACAAGGCTCTGTCCCCCGAGGTGGAGCTTCAGCTTCGCGTTCGCTATCACCTGGTCCAGACGGACGAGGACGGCAACGCGATCCTTGACGAGAACGGCGACCCCGTTCAAACGTCGCTCGTGGACCGTTACTTGTATTACATGAACGGCCTGCTTCATGGCGATCTGGGCAATTCGTATCAGCGCAAGCTGCCGGTTACGGAAATCTTTGCCCAGAAGTATCCGTATACGGTCAAACTTGCCGCGTGCGCCATCGTGCTAGAGGCAATCATGGGTATCGGTGCGGGTATCATTTCGGCGGTAAAGCGTTATTCCTTCTGGGATATTTTGGTAACGCTCACCACGTCGATCCTCGTTGCGGTCCCGGCCTTCTGGCTCGGTATGTTGCTGCAGCTGTTCTTTGGCGTCATCCTCAAGGACGCCACGGGCGGTGCATTCTCCATGCCGATCTCGGGTGCCGGCGGTTCCAGCTCTCAGTATCAAGATTGGATGCACTATGTGCTTCCGACCATTACGCTGGCTTCGGTTTCGACCGCTTACGCTGCCCGCATTATGCGCTCGCAGCTGCTTGACGTCATGAACCAGGATTACATCCGTACGGCAAAGGCCAAGGGTCTCTCCAATCGCGCGATCATCATCAAGCATGCGCTTAAGAATGCACTCATCCCCGTCGTTACCTATATTGGTGTCGACTTCGGTGGCATGCTTTCGGGCGCCATCCTGACCGAGACGGTCTTTAACTGGCCCGGTATCGGCTATGAGGTCTATCGCGCCATTAGCATGCGTGACTGGCCCATCGTTATGGGCGGCGTTACGCTCATCGTTGTCGTCGTCATGGTGATCAACCTGCTCGTCGACATTAGCTATGCATTCCTCGACCCGCGCATCCGCCTTGGCGGTCCGTCGGATAAGGCCTAAGGGAGGTACGTCTCATGCAGGAAACTGATTCTCAGTCTCAGGAGCAGGCTACCGCCACCAAGGCCGCATCTGCTCCCGCCAAGTCCCGCACGCTGTGGGGCGACGCTTTTAAGCGTCTTCGCAAGAACAAGCTCGCCGTTATCGGTGTCTGCTGGATCATCATCGTCGTTGTGGTTGCCCTGACCGCAGATCTATGGGCTAAGCCCTGGCTCGGTTCCCCGACGGCTTCCGACTCGACCACCATGGCCGAGACGTCGTTGCTGGCTCCGTGTGCAGAGCACCCGTTTGGCACCGACGCCCTTGGTCGTGACATTCTTGTCCGCGTTATCTACGGTGCGCGCGTTTCGCTGTCCGTCGGAATTATGGCCACTGCGATCTCCACGCTGATTGGTCTGGTCATGGGTGCTCTGGCCGGTTTCTACGGTGGCATCTGGGATACGATCATCATGCGCTGTGCGGACATCTTCCTGGCGTTCCCGTACGTGCTGTTCGTTGTCGCCATGATCGCCGTTATCGGCCGTGGTCTTCAGAACGTCTTTATCGCCATCGGTATTCTCGGCTGGCCTTCGATTGCGCGCGTCTTCCGCTCTGCGATCTTGACCGTCAAGGAAAACGACTATGTTGATGCTGCGCGCGCGATGGGTGCATCTGATGCTCGTATCGTCGTGCGTCACATCTTCCCGAACTCCGTCGCCTCCATCGTGGTCTACGCGACCATGAACATTGGTGGCGCCATTCTGACCGAGTCCGCTCTGTCCTTCCTCGGCATGGGCGTTATTCCGCCTACGCCTTCGTGGGGCTCCATGATCCAGGACGGTCAGCAGTATCTTCTGACTGCTCCCTGGATGATGATCATGCCCGGTCTGGCAATTCTCTCGACGGTGCTCGCCTTCACCCTGCTGGGTGACGGTCTGCGCGACGCCCTCGACGTCAAGATGAAGGACGCATAAGGATGAAGAAGAACAAGAACTATGTGGACCTGAAGGACCAGCCTGTTCCCGAGGGCCAGCATTTGCTCGAGGTCGATGACCTTAAGATGTATTTCCACACTGAGGATGGCGTTGTTCGTGCTGTCGACGGTGTCTCCTACACGCTCGATCGCGGCGAGACCCTGGGCGTCGTCGGTGAGTCCGGCTCCGGTAAGTCCGTGACCGCCATGACCATCATGGGTCTTATTTCGATGCCTCCGGGAAAGATCGAGGGCGGCGACGTTCGCTATCGCGGTCGTTCGATCCTCGAAATGACCGAGGAAGAGATGCAGCACATTCGCGGTAACGATATCGCGATGATCTTCCAGGATCCTATGACCTCCTTGAACCCGGTCTATAAGATCGGCAAACAGGTGGGCGAGGGCCTTCGTCTGCACCGTGGCTACTCCAAGCAGGAGGCGCTCAAGCGTGCCACCGAGCTTTTGGACCTCGTTGGTATTCCCGAGCCCGAGAAGCGCGTCAATGAGTATCCGCACCAGTTCTCTGGTGGTATGCGTCAGCGCGTCATGATCGCTATGGCCCTTGCCTGCGATCCCGATATTCTGATTGCCGACGAGCCCACGACTGCCCTGGACGTTACCATTCAGGCTCAGATTATCGAGCTCATGCAGGAAATGCAGGAGAAGAACGGCAACGCCATCATCATGATCACCCATGACCTGGGTGTCGTCGCTGATATGGCCGATAAGATCATGGTTATGTACGCCGGCCGTCCCGTCGAGTTCGGTACTGCTGAGGAAATCTTCTACGAGAGCCGCCACCCCTACACCTGGGGCCTTATCCGCTCCATCCCGGAGCAGGCCATCGAAGAGAAGAAGCCGCTTACGCCGATTCACGGCAACCCGCCTTCGCTCATGAACCTGCCTGAGGGCTGCGTCTTCTCTCCTCGTTGCCCCTATGCGACGGACAAGTGCCGCAAGCAGCGCCCCGAGCGCGTTGTCACCGAGTCTGGTCATTACTCTGTGTGCCACTACTCCGGCGACCCTGAGTTCCTCAAGAACGCTCCTGAGACGTCCCGTACGCGCAAGGATTCCAAGAAGGGAGGCGAGGCGTAATGGCAGATACCAACGAGCGTACTCCGCTGCTGAAGGTCGAGCACCTCTCTAAGGAGTTCCCCGCTGAGTCCGGCATGTTCGCCAAGCGTTTTTCCAAGCGCGTCGTCTCTGCCGTAAACGACATCTCTTTTGAGATTTATCCTGGCGAGACCTTTGGTCTGGTCGGTGAGTCTGGTTGCGGTAAGTCCACGACGGGCCGCACCATCATGCGCCTGACCAAGCCGACCGCCGGTAAGGTGTTCTTCCAGGGTAAAGATGTTGCCGAGATGAGCAAGCATGAGATCAAGGACATGCGTCGCGAGATGCAGTTTATCTTCCAGGATCCTTATGCTTCGCTGAATCCCCGTATGACCATCGGCGAGATCGTCTCCGAGCCCATGACCATTCACGGCGTGGGCACCAAGGAAGAGCGCATTGAGCGTGTCCGCGAGCTTCTCGACGTTGTCGGACTGAACCCCGAGCACATTAACCGCTATCCTCATGAGTTCTCGGGCGGTCAGCGTCAGCGTGTCGGCATTGCCCGCGCATTTGCGCTGAAGCCTAAGCTGATCATCTGCGACGAGCCGGTTTCCGCTCTGGATGTGTCCATTCAGGCTCAGGTTTTGAACCTGCTCAAGGAACTGCAGGACAAGTTCGGTACCGCGTATCTGTTTATTGCCCACGACCTGTCTGTCGTGCAGCACATCTCCGATCGCGTCGCCGTTATGTATCTGGGTAAGATGGTCGAGGTTTCGGACTGGAAGACGCTTTATAGCGAGCCTCACCATCCGTACACGCAGTCGCTGCTGTCTGCCGTGCCGGTGCCCGATCCGGATATCCAGAAGACCCGCAAGCGTATCATCCTCGCCGGTGATCCGCCGTCGCCGCTGGATCCGCCGACCGGCTGCCGTTTCCACACGCGCTGCCCGATCGCGCAGGGCATCTGCTCCGAGAAACTTCCCGAGTTTAAGGAAGTCGCCCCGGGCCACTGCTGTGCCTGCCACTTCGCGGAGCCGTTCCCGATCAAGGAATCGCACATCGACCTGTAGTCGGTTGTACTCGTCCGGCCCCGCCCTGAAGTTACTTTTCAGAACGTCCTCGGACATGCAAGAAACCCCCGCTACGCACTTCGTGCGGCGGGGGTTTCTTGCGTCCTGCGGAGTGTTCTGAAAAGTAACTTCAGGGCGGGCCCTACGTTAACTCGGCAGGGGGAGTGCGATTCCTTGATCGCTCACTTAATCTAATGGGAAAGATAGCGAGGCCGGAGCTTTAGCTCCGGCCTCCCCATATAAGGGCTCGGCAAAGCCGAGCCACTAAATTTATATCAGCCCCTGAACATGTTTGAGAACGGTGCCTGGAGTACGTGGACGTAGGTCCCGAATCGGCGTTGCCTCCCGGCGCATTCCGCAGGGGGAGCGATATTTTGCAGCACGAAGTGCGTAGCTAAATATCGCTCATGCCCGAGGACGCGCCGGGAGGCAACACCGATTCGGGGCCGGACATATAGATCTACCTGCGCATTTACAAATTCGTAAACTTTTTTCAAAAAAGTGCTTGCACAGTTCTCGAATCATAGGTTATTATCTTCCTCGTTGAAAGCGCGGGTCCAACAAAACGAACCGCGAATCAACAACATAGCATGTCGGAGTGGCGGAATTGGCAGACGCGCTAGCTTGAGGTGCTAGTGACCGCTTTTTGGTCATGCGGGTTCAAGTCCCGCCTCCGACACCATCGCATTTGAGAAGCCTCTTCGGAGGCTTTTTTGTTACCGATAGACGGTGAGGTCCACGATGGAAACGCTTGAGCGCAACGAGTGGGCAGACGTTGCCCAACTGGTCGAGATCACGAGCGATGCTGTCATCATTTGTGAGCTCGACGGAACCATTCTGCATGTGAATAATCGTTTGCTCGACCTGATGTGCGAGGAACGTGCTGACGTCATCAGCGGTGATGTCAAAGACGTTCTGTACTCGTCTGCCTTTGAGCGCGCGACCGAACATCGTCTGCCATTTGAGACCGATGGCTCCGAGAGCGAGCTGATGCTCAAGCTGAGCGACGGGTCTTTTATTCCCGTCTTGGTTCGCGCGGGTTCCGTTGTGCCTCCGCGTATCTTTGGACGCCGTGCACCGCGTGTCCTGGTGGCGCTTCACAGCATCGAAGAGCAGTATTCCCACGATCGTCAGCTCAAACGTGCGCTATCGGAGCTTAGGGTGGCGAATAAACGCCTTTCGGGTACCCTTTCGGTCATTATGAGTACCGTGGGCTCCGATGAGCTCCCCAGCTTGCTCGATACCGTTTTGAATCAGCTCGTTGGAACGCTCGATGCCTCCGGTGCGGCTATCTATTTTTCCGAGAGCGGCGGCTTTAAGCTCCGCGGTGTTTCTAGGGAGCTTGAGGATAGCTATCTGCCCGAGTTTATGCCGTACGGCGCTGGCATTCCGACCTACGTGCTTCGCGAGTCGCGTGCCTGTCGCCTGTCGATTCAGCAGGACCTTGAGGGCGACCGGGTTGCTTCGGGTATGTTCATGGATTTGGACAATCGTTCCAAGCACTTGCTGCGCGTGCAGGATATGCCCCCATATCGCAGCGAGATCTGTCTTCCCGTGTTTTACGGCACACAGGTCCTTGGCGTGTTGGAAGTTGGCTGGAAACGCCCCCAGGCGCCACTTGCCTATGACGTGAACGTACTCGAGGTCATCTGCGATTACCTGTCTATTCAGCTGGTCGGCATGGCGTCGAGCTTACGTTCGCGCCGCACGGCGGAGCTTGGCCGCTCGCTCAATTTGCTGCGCGACGAACTGTTTACCTATCTCGAGGATCCCGTTGCCGCTTCGCGAGCGGTGTCGACGGAAATCTGCACGGTGCTCAATTGTCATTTCTGCCCCGTGGAATATGATGCGGGCCTCGAAACCTATGTCATCGATTTTGAGGGCGGCAGTCGTGTGGCGCTGCCGGACGATCCGGAGTCACTCTTCTTTTCTGTCACGGCGCCAGCAGCGCGCCTGGGGGCAGCCCCCGACGGGTTTGAGACATCGGTGTTGGGCGGGACGAGCGCTGACGACCTCAAGCACGTGCGCCTTACACGTGTGGACGAATCCACGTCTATGGGTGCATGGTTGAGGGCCCACGGCCTACCGTGTCAGGGACTTTATGTCGACTCCGGCATCGAAGCGGGGCACTACCACTCGGAAGCGGATGGCAAACGAAGCAACGATGCGATCGTTCCCGTTGATATCGCCAAGGGGCCGACGAGGCGCGCTTTGCTGCTCCGCGATGGCAGCCAAGAACCAATTGACGACCTTGAATACGACTACCTGGTGCATCTGGCGCATGACTTTGAGCTGATCTATGAAGGCGAGTCTCAAAAGCGCGAAGAGCGTCATATCGCTCAGACGCTTCAGATTGGCATGAGAAATTCGCTTGGTGACGTTCCGGGCATTGCAACCGATTCGGTATACCTATCGGCAACGAATTCTGCGTTGGTCGGCGGCGACTTCTATACGCTTGTCCGTCTTCCCGACGATTGTGCCGTAATGACTTTGGGCGATGTGTCCGGCAAGGGGATTGAGGCGGCGTCGATGTCGGCGCTCGTCAAGACGGCGCTGACGGCCTATGCCTGGGAGGGTGCAGGGCCTGCCCGTATGGCACGCTCGCTCAATAGCATGCTCATGGGCTTTTCGAGGGTCGAGACGTTTGTGACGGCGTTTATCGCCAAGATCGATCTTAAAGCGGGCCGCGCTACTTATTGCTCTGCGGGACATCCTCCCACTATGGTCATTAGGCCGTCGTCGACGCCGCGTGGCGGCGGCGAGACCTGCGGGGGAGAAGTGGAGCTCCTTGGGTGCCAATCGGGCGTGATCGGTGCCTTTGAGAGCATGGTCTACGAGACGGGCGTGTTTACATTCGCTCCTGGTGACATGCTATTTATGTATACCGACGGAACAATCGAAGCACGTGATCGCTCGGGTGCTTTCTTTGGCGAGCAGCGCCTTCGTGACCTTCTGCTCTCTGTCTCGGGTGAGGGCGTATCGGGAATCTGCGGTAAGGTCTTGGGCGAGCTTGATCGCTTTACCGAGTCGGCGCTGGACGATGACATCGCGCTGGTCTCCCTTGAGTTTTTACGGGGTCGATCGTAGGTCACGACGCCTGACGGGCGAAATCTGCGCGGTTGCAGATACGTGTGCATCGAGCGAGCTCTTTTGGGGAACCATGGTCGTATGAATGAGTGGAATGACATAGCGGTTTTGACGCCACCGGGCGATATCGACATCGCCTCGGTGCCCGCACTGCGCCGACGGTTGGATAATTTGATCGACCGGGGCGTGCGTCGTGTTGTCATCAATTGCCAGGCCGTGGGCTTTATCGACTCGACGGGTTTGGCGTTTTTGCTTACACGTGCTAGAGAGCTTATGAGGCATGAGGGACTGCTTTCGCTCGTTAACGCCTCCGATGGGGTCGTTCGCTTTTTGGAAATTGCCCGACTTGTCGACATCCTGCATGTCGCGGGCCCGGCGCGGGAGTCGATTCCCGCCATTCCGGTGGGGGAGTTGCCGCGATGGAGCAAGAGCGTCGAAGTGCAGCGAGGCATCGAGAATCTCCCGTATTATCGGCACCGTGTGGCCGAGCTCCTCGAATCGCTTCCCCTGAGGCGTGATGAGCGCTATGACGTCGCATTGGCGTTGGGGGAGGCATTGGGTAACGCATATGACCATGCGGGCGGTGTTGGCTGCATCCTGACGGTTCAGGCCTATGGGGACCGTGTTGTGCTCGAGGTGCTTGATCGGGGCGCTGGCTATTCTATCGATGGGGCGAGCGAGCCGGTGGCATCCGAGGAACGCGGACGCGGTATCAAGCTTATGCGCATGCTCGTCGATAACGTGGAGGTTGCCCGTCGCACGGATGGCGCTGGCACACGCGTTCGGATGGTGAAGCTGTTTAGCTCGGCATTGGAATCGTGCGCATAGCGCCTTGACTTGGCGTTATTTACCTGCATGAACTTGCTTTGGGCAACTTTTTTGAAAAAAGTACTTGCGTCTTTAGGACAACTCGCGTAAATTAATAACCCGCAAGCGGACATGGCTCAGTTGGTAGAGCACAACCTTGCCAAGGTTGGGGTCGCGGGTTCGAGCCCCGTTGTCCGCTCCATTGCATTTCCGGACCGTCTCAAGCGGTCCTTTTTCGGCGAAGTGGCCAAGTGGTAAGGCAGAGGCCTGCAAAGCCTTTACCCCCGGTTCGAATCCGGGCTTCGCCTCCAGGCAACATCCGGGCGCTCCGGCGCCCGTTTTGTTTTACATATGCGGACATGGCTCAGTTGGTAGAGCACAACCTTGCCAAGGTTGGGGTCGCGGGTTCGAGCCCCGTTGTCCGCTCCAACTACCTTACGCGGTTCTAACGAACCGCGTTTTTTGTTGACGCTGCGCGAGCCCCGGGCACCCCATCTTGCCCCTCAATCGTCGGTCGCGTACATAAAGTACGCTTCCCTCCTCTTTCGCGGCAACCTGGGGCACCCGGAGCCCGCTCGCTCATATGACCCAATCCGCTGTCAAGAGCCACAATGGCCCCGCCGACCGCTTGCAATCGGTCGGCGGGGCCTGCCGTTAACCCGTCCCGGTCCGCCCCCGGCATGTCATCGACGCCTTCGGCTCAGTCTCATATCCGCGGATACCGTTCTGTCGGCTCGCACTCCATTCCTTCGGCGGGGTTCCCCAAGTCTGTCGAGGCGCATGCGGAGGGCTCCGCGCGCACAGCGAAATAGGGGGTATCCCCGAAGGCCGCCCGGCTCGCCGGGACGGGGGCTATGTCTATTCCGC
>UQLA01000024.1 GCA_900541745.1 uncultured Collinsella sp.
GGCCCGTGGGTTATACCCTAAGAGCAAACCACCCTTTTTAAGGGTGGTTCTGATTATAGAGAAGGGAGGGGTCTGTCGAGAACTTCTGTAGGACCTTTGGGCAGGTTGTGAAGGGGGTGCGTTCACGGGCGACAACCGACCGTCCGCTCGGTTCGATGCGGTTGATGGGCGGTCGGATGGTACTCTAATCGGGCTTCGAAACAGAAGCGACACATATGGAGCGTTTTAATAAATTGCAGCGTTTCAATAAACAGCTTTTTGTTTAACTGCAGCTAAAACTCTGTTACGATGCAGTCCAGGCGGGTGCCGGAATGGGACTTGGGCACGCGCGAACCTACTTGAAAGGCTACCTTATGGCTATCGAGAAGACTTTCATCATGATTAAGCCCGACGCCGTGCGCGACCGCAAGATCGGCGAGATCGTTGCTCGCATTGAGCGCAGCGGCCTTGTCATCGAGCGCATGGAGATGACCACGCTCGAGCGCGCTACCGTCGAGGAGCACTACGCCCATCTGGCCGACAAGCCCTTCTTTGGCAGTCTCTGCGACTTTATGACGAGCGGTCCGGTCGTCAAGATGGTCGTTTCCGGTCTCTCCGCTGTCTCCAAGATGCGCACCCTTATGGGCGCTACTAACCCGCTTGATGCTGCCCCCGGCACCATTCGCGGCGACTTTGCTGTCGATGTCAATGCCAACGTGATCCACGGCTCCGACTGCCTGGAGAACGCCGAGATCGAGATCAAGCGCTTTTTTGGCTAAACCAGCTTTGACTCCTTAAAGCTGTTAGCGTGTGGCTTGGGCGCTGCGGAATTCCATCCGCGGCGCCCTTTTTATTCCAAAATCTATGAAGGGGCCCGCTCGGACATGAGCTCCGAGCGGGCCCCTGCTGTTAGCTTGTGGCACTGAGTAGTTTAGGCCTCGTCGACGACCTTGAGGCCGCGCGTGTGGTCGATCTCGTTGAGGAGGTTAACGCGACGCTCGTGACGACCGCCCTCAAACTCGGCGTCGAGCCACTCGTCGACAATCATCTTGGCGAGCTCGGAGCCCACGACGCGGGCGCCAAAGGCGAGCACGTTGGTGTTGTTGTGCATGCGGGAGAGCTTGGCGCTGAAGGGCTCGGAGCATACGACGGCGCGAACACCTTCGACCTTGTTGGCGGCCAGGCTGATGCCGACGCCGGTACCGCAGATCAGGATACCCAGGTCGACGTCACCGTTGGCCACGGCCTTACCCACCTTGTAGCCGGCGATGGGGTAATCGAAGCTCTCGGAGGTGTCGGTTCCAAAGTTCACGACCTCACAGCCGCGCTCCTTCAGGTGCTCGGAGATAATGTTCTTGAGCTCGACGGCGGCATGGTCGTTACCGATACCAATCTTCATGAGTGGTTCCTCTCTGGTCCGTGCGGCGGAATTGCTAAAGGTTTTACCGCGTTCGACTGCATGATAGCGCGACTTTTGTGTAAACGCTCGGGCGTTTTTTGGTCAAACGCTTTAGCATGCAACAAGACTTACTTCTCATGAATTAATGCCGTCAGTTTGCGCTTGAACGCCGTCCGCCGGAACTTGGGTTGCGGTTTTTGATGCATTGTTATCAAATAAATAGAGTTAACTATTATTGAGAGCCCAGTCCGTTATGTAAGCAGGAGATACCTATGCCTACCGATTCCATTCGCGATGCCGCTTTTTGCGATGTCTTGAACCGCGAGCTTGTCTGCGCGCTCGGCTGCACTGAGCCCATTGCCGTTGCCTATGCAGCGGCGCTGGCGAGCCAGACGCTTGGCTGCGAGCCCGAGCATATGGACGTTGCCTGTTCGGGCAATATCATCAAGAACGTCAAGAGCGTGACCGTGCCCAACTCGGGCGGCATGCATGGTATTGAGGCGGCGGCCGTGCTGGGTGCCGTGGGCGGCGACGCCAAGAGCGCGCTCGAGGTGCTCGAGAGCGTTGACGATAAAGACCGTGCGCGCGTGGCCGAGCTCCTCGCTGACGCCGGCTACTGCGATGTGTCGCTTGTCGAGGGTGTGCCCAACCTCTACATCAAGGTGACTGCCACGGCCGGGGGCCATACCGCGGTCGTCGAGATTACCGACCACCACACTAATGTTACGTGCCATACGCTCGACGGTATTCCGGTATGCGGCAAGTCGGCGGGGGAGTGTGCCGCCTGCGCCGAGCGCGTCGTGGCCGAGCGTGCGGCAGATAGCGCTGACACGCCCATGTCGATCGAGTCCATCATCGACTTTATCGAGGACGGTGACATTGAGGACGCCCGCGCTGCCGTTGAGCGTCAGATCGAACTGAACGGTGCGATCAGTGCCGAGGGCCTGGCGCACGCTTGGGGTGCCGAGGTGGGCCGCACACTGCTGGGCGCACGTGCCGATGACGTCGCCTGCCGTGCCCGTGCCCGTGCAGCCGCCGGGTCCGATGCCCGCATGAACGGCTGCGCGCTGCCGGTCGCCATTGTGTGCGGCTCGGGCAATCAGGGCATTACTTGCGCGCTGCCTGTTATGGAGTATGCCGAGTACCTGCGCTGCGACCATGAACGCCTGGTTCGTGCCGTGATGCTGTCCGATCTGATCGCCGTGCATATCAAGAGCTATATTGGTGCGCTCTCGGCGTTTTGTGGCGCTATTTGCGCCGCATGCGGTGCCGGCGCCGCGATTACCTGGCTGTGCGGTGGCACGCACGAGCAGATTGGTGCGACGGTCTCGAACACGCTCGGTAACGTTGGCGGCATCGTGTGCGATGGCGCCAAGGCAAGCTGTGCCGCCAAGATTTCGGCAGCCGTTGACGCTGCGATTCTGGGTCACGATATGGCCATGCAGGGCCGCGGTTTCCGCGCCGGTGAGGGCCTGATCCAGGATACGGTGGAGGAGACTATCGCCAGCATGGGCTACGTGGGCCGCGTGGGCATGAAGGATACCGACGTCGAGATCCTCAACATCATGATTGGCAAGACTCGAGTTTGTTAGGACAGTTCGTCGGCTATTTGGTGTTCGTAGAAGGCTTCTACTACGGCGTTAAAGTCGCGGGCGAAGTCTTCCATGGTTCCGCGCCAGGTGGCTCGGCTGGGCTTGCCCTGGCCTACATAGGCAGTCTGAATGCCGCAGGCGGGGCTGGGGAAGTCGCGTTTGGGATCGTTGCCCACCATGAGGACCTCGTGCGGCTCGAGCCCCATCACCTGAAGCTGCTCTAGATAGTAGGTGGCATCGGGCTTGCAGCGGGTGGTGTTTCCCATGTGCGTGACGAGCTCAAAGGGGGCGTCGGCCAGATCGCCCCAACCCATGCGGCACTCGATGGCCCCCTGCGGAAAGCTGGGGTTGGTGAAGAGCGCGCAGCGCAGTCCTGCGTCCTGTACGGCCTGAAGCGCGGCGTGTGCGCCCGGCATGGCGTGGGCGTTGATGACATCGTCGTTCTTGTACGGAAGAACTTCGCGGTCGTAGTAGGTAAACGCCTCGTAGATAAGTGGGTCCGAGAGGCAAATGCCGCACCGGCGCTCAACCTCTTCTTGGTAGAACTCCAGATTGGTGCGATTATCCGTGCCGCTTCGGCGATTGGCGTTGAGGTCGACCAAGATGGTGCCGAGGCGTGCCATCGTGCCACCGTGGCTGCGGCGACCGATATCCGCGAGCATCGACGAGACATCCTTAAAATAGCGAAGGATGAACGCGTTGAGGTTGATGCTAAGAAGCGTTTCGTCCATATCGAAAACGACTGCTTTGAGCACGTGGGCACCTTTCTCGATAAATCGTTCCAGAATCGTTGGCTCCGGATACTTTACCTCAAAGGCGTATGGGCAAACTGCTTATCGTCAAGTTGTGGAGGCGGCTGTCCATAAGATTACGAAAAAGTCTCCACACGAGTAAAAAATCGCAGTTCACGCTTGAAATCGAACTCATTTCCCCGTAACCTATACGAACGTGATTGCATAAGCGTCACATTAGTATCTGTCGGCTCCCGAGTGTTCCTAAACGTTGTGTGCTTGTCGCACCCTTCTGTAGGTCCTAGCAATCGGGGCCCCGTAGTTCGAAAGGGGTCCACCTTTGAGTGAGATTCAGAACTCGTCCATTTTCTCTCTTGACGATGTCAATGAGGAGGAGATGAACAACCTCATCGACGGTACGATTACCGACTTTGATGAGGGCGATCTCGTTAACGGCACTGTCGTTAAGATCGAGCATGACGAGGTGCTCGTTGACATCGGATTCAAGTCCGAGGGCGTTATCCCGGTCCGCGAGCTGTCCATCCGCAAGGACGCTAACCCTGCAGACATCGTTGCACTCGGTGATCCCATCGAGGCTCTGGTTCTCCAGAAGGAGGACAAGGACGGTCGTCTGGTCCTGTCCAAGAAGCGTGCCGAGTACGAGCGTGCTTGGAACCGCATCGAGGAGAAGTTCAACTCCGGCGAGAACGTCGAGGGCGAGGTTATCGAGGTTGTCAAGGGCGGCCTGATCCTCGACATCGGCCTGCGTGGCTTCCTGCCCGCTTCTCTCGTCGACCTCCGTCGTGTCAAGGACCTTACCTCCTACATGGGCACCCGCATCGAGGCCCGCGTCATCGAGATGGACCGCAACCGCAACAACGTCGTCCTCTCCCGTCGCGTCGTGCTCGAGGAGTCCCGTAAGGCCGAGCGCTCCGAGATCCTGTCCAAGCTCAAGTCTGGCATGCGTCTCCAGGGCACCGTTTCCTCCATCGTCGACTTCGGTGCCTTCGTCGACCTCGGCGGTATCGACGGCCTCATCCACATCTCCGAGCTCTCGTGGAACCACGTCAACCATCCTTCCGAGGTTGTCAAGGTCGGCCAGGAGGTCGAGGTCGAGGTTCTCGACGTCGATCTCAACCGCGAGCGCATCTCCCTGGGTCTCAAGCAGACCACCGAGGATCCGTGGCGCGCACTGGTCAAGAAGTACCCCGTCGGCGCTATCGTCGAGGGCACTGTGACCAAGCTTGTCCCGTTCGGCGCTTTCGTCGACCTGGGCGAGGGCATCGAGGGCCTGGTCCACATCTCCGAGATGGCCAACAAGCACGTCGATCAGCCTTCTCAGGTCACCCACGTGGGCGACAAGGTTCAGGTCAAGGTCATGGAGATCGACCTCGACCGTCGTCGTATCTCCCTGTCCATGAAGTCTGCTGCTGAGACTCTGGGCGTCGAGATCGAGGTTACCCCGCTGCCTTCCGAGAAGAAGGACGACGAGACCGACGCCGAGTAAATCGGTTTGACGATCACATGTTTTAAGGGATCCGTCCGCAATGGACGGGTCCCTTTTTGCATTTGTTGCTGAGGTGCGCGATGCTGCCCGTGTGCAATGCCGCCTAGGCTGTTCACAGGCTATTGGGTTGTTGGTGCATGAAGAATGCCGACATCCCGCCTCGGGGAGGAGGCGGGAACGCACCGAGTAGACGGAGGGGTGCGGAGCGCGGTCGCGTCTCGACTGACGACGTTGCCCATCGACGACACTATTGTACTGCATAGCGTGGTTCTTGGTTTATCGTGTCGAACGCTTGTGTTGTGCCATTGCCTTTGGCAACGGTGTGCTACACTCTTGCACTGCTGAGTGGGCCAGACGGTCGCGCGATGTGCTGCTTGCGGCACGCGTGAGGAAAGTCCGGGCTCCAGAGGGCGGGATGCCGGCTAACGGCCGGGCGGAGTGATCCGACGGAAAGCGCCGCAGAAAAGAAGACTCCCACCTGCGCCGCAAGGCGTAAAGGGAAAAGCTGAAACGGTGGTGTAAGAGACCACCAGCGTCGTGGCAACACGGCGGCTTGGCAAGCCCCATCCGGAGCAAGCGCGAATAGGAACGCTATGGGCCGGCCCGGTCCGCGTTCGGGTAGCGTGCGTGGAGCTGCACGGTAACGTGCAGACAAGATAAATGACCGTTCACGACAGAACCCGGCTTATAGGCCCACTCAGCTTTCTTGTCGACGCTGCGACGGCGTCAGCTGGCCGATTTGGCGCTCATTCGTCGGTCGCCGCCATAAGGCGTGCTCCCTCCTCTTTCGGGCCAAATCGACTCAGCTGACGCCGTCTCGCTGTTTTTGCCTGGTCATCGGCAGCCTCATTTCTGTTGCAATCTCGTCTTTCAAGGCACCTTGCTCGCGCTGACGGGTTCTCTCTTTCGTTGACGGAATCATCGGCGGTTCCGTTCTTGGCATCTCGCTGTTTTTGCCTGGTCATTGGCGTTGCCGTTCTATTTACCGGGATTATCGGTATGGCGTTTGCCGTATTATTGAGGCTGTTTGTTGCTTTGCTTGTTGTTGAGGGGCTTTGTTGGACAGCTATTTTACTCTGCAATCGAATATTGAGGCTTCGGGCGAGTTTGTGGACCGCAAGAGTCGGTTTATTGCTCAGCTGGTCCATATTGAGTCCGAGGATGAGGCGAATGCCTTTATCGAGATGGTTCGCAAGCGTCATTATGACGCTCGGCATAATGTTCCCGCGTGGATTTTGGTCGATGGACGCGAGCGCCAGAGCGATGATGGTGAGCCGAGCCGCACGAGCGGTATGCCGACGCTCGAGGTGCTGCGTGGCGCGGGGCTCAAAAATGTTTGCTGCGTAGTGACGCGCTATTTTGGTGGCACGCTGTTGGGGCCTGGTGGCTTGGTGCGCGCCTATACCGCGGCGACGCAGGCGGCGGTGGCCGCGGCTCAGGAGGCCGGGCGGATCGTCGAGATGACAAGCGTCGTGCCGGTTGACGTGTATGTGGCCTATCCACAGTATGAGCAGGTGCTTCGCTTGGCGCAGGATTCGGGTGCCAAGGTTTCGGATACCGATTACGCGGATACCGTTACACTTCACTTGGTATTTAAGGCGGGGGAGCAGGAGCCATTTTGCGCCAAGATGCGCGAGCTTATGGCGGGACGCGAGGAGATCGAGGTCGGCGCTCCCGAATTTGCCGAGTTCTGACGGCGACGGCCGGCGTGCTTTTGGATGGATTCCAAGCGCGCCTGCCGTCGTTTTTCTGTTGCTGCCGTTTACTCGGCGAGCTGCTTTAGCACATCGCAGGCGATCTCGATGGCATCGTCGATGCAACCGGGGCAGCTGCGGAGCGGACCCTTATCCGATCCGATGCCCTTGAGCGTGCCGCAGACGGTCGTCGTGTTCTTCTCGCCAAAACGCTTGGCGATTTCGCGCGACAGCTTGTAGGTCTGGCCCTTGGTCTTGGGGTTTTCCATGCCGTCGCTCATCACGAAGCCCATGATGGCCACGGCGCCCGAGATAGCGCCGCAGGTCTCGGTCATGCCACCCATGCCGGCACCAAAGCCCTCGGTGAGGGTAAAGGCGATCTGGGGGTCGAGTCCGACGGCAGGCGCGAGGGTGCAGGCGACGGCCTGGGCGCAGTTAAAGCCGCGGGCGTGGTATTCGGCAGCCTGAGCCTGACAGGCGTTGATGTCGAGCTGGGCCGTATCGATTTGCTTCATCGTTGTCTCCTTGGTCACGGTGTACCCGCCTATGGTACCCGTGACGGTGCGTGTAATCATCGAGAGCTTCATGGATGCCTCATTTTTATCTATCGAGCAAATGTCCAAGGCTTGAGATAAATGCCCCGGATCAATTTGTCTCATAACCTACCTTGGGGATGGGTTGAGAGGGGTGCAGGGTAGCGGTATCGTGAACCGAATAAAAACGTAACCCAGGCAAGGGAGCTAGATATGAGCGAGCAGACCATCGGTACCACATGTGTTCAGGGCGGCTATCACCCGGGAGATGCGGAGCCGCGCCAGGTGCCCATCTACCAGTCCACCACGTGGAAGTACGACACGTCGGAGCACATGGGCAAGCTGTTTGACCTAGAGGAGTCGGGCTATTTCTACAGCCGTCTGCAGAACCCCACGTGCGATTTGGTTGCCGCCAAGATCTGCGAGATGGAGGGCGGTACCGCCGCGATGCTCACGAGCTCGGGCATGGCGGCGAATTTCCTCGCGATCTTTAACGTGGCCGGTGCCGGCGATCACGTGGTCGCGAGCTCTGCCATCTACGGCGGTACCTACAACCTGCTCGCCCATACTATGGAGCGCATGGGTCTGACCTGCACGTTCGTTGCCCCCGACTGCTCCGACGAGGAGCTCGAGGCAGCCTTCCAGCCCAACACCAAGCTCGTCTTTGGCGAGACCATCGCCAATCCCGCCCTCGCCGTGCTCGATATTGAGCGCTTTGCCAAGGCCGCGCATGACCACGGCGTGCCGCTGATGGTCGACAACACCTTCCCGACGCCCGTGATGTGCCGTCCCTTTGAGTGGGGCGCCGACATCGTGACGCACTCCACCACCAAGTACATGGATGGACATGCTGCCTACCTGGGCGGCGTGATCGTCGACCACGGTCAGTTTGACTGGATGGCCCATGCGGACAAGTTCCCGGGTCTTACCACGCCTGACGAGAGCTACCACGGCGTGACCTATGCCGAGAAGTTCGGTCGCGAGGGCGCCTTTATTACCAAGGCCACTGCGCAGCTTATGCGCGACCTCGGCCCCATGCAGAACCCGCAGGCGGCATTCTTCCTGAACAGCTCGCTCGAGAGCCTGCACGTGCGCATGCCGCGTCATTGTGAGAACGGCCTGGCCGTTGCCAAGTTCCTGCAGAGCCATCCCAAGGTGCGCTTCGTGAGCTATCCGGGCCTGGAGGGCGATAAGTACTATGACATCGCTCAGAAGTACATGCCCAACGGTACCTGCGGCGTTGTGAGCTTTGGCTTTAACGGTGGTCGTGCGGCGGCCGAGACCTTTATGAAGAGTCTTAAGCTCGCCCAGATCGCTACGCACGTGGCCGACGCCCGCACCTGCTGCCTGCATCCCGCTAATGCCACGCATCGCCAGATGAACGATGAGGAGCTCATCGCCTGTGGCATCTCCGCCGACATGGTGCGCCTGTCGTGCGGTCTCGAGGACACGGCCGATCTGATTGCCGACCTTGAGCAGGCACTCGAGCAGTGCTAGGCTAGCTTCCTACAAGGTGCCGATGCTGGCAGAAAGCTTCGGCGACCTTTAGTTCCGATTCCGTAGGCGGGACCCCAATCGCGACTGTTCGCAGGCGATCGGGGCCCCGTTTTTGCGTTGCGCCACTCGAAAGGATGGATATGGAGAAAACCGCAGAGCAGCTGCGCCGCGAGCACATTGCCCTTGAGGGCGACACCCATGGCAAGAATAAATGGGCGATTCTGTTTACCGTGCTCATCATGACGTTTATGGTGTGTCTGGATTCGACCGTCGTGACCGTGGCGCTGCCCGTGATGCAAAAGGAGCTGGGCGTGGGCCTCGATCGCATTCAGCTGGTGAGTTCGGTGTACCTGCTTGCGACATGCGTGGCCATGTTGCCGTTTGGCCGCCTGGGCGACGTGCGCGGCAAGGTGGGTGTGTTCCAGCTGGGCGTCATCGTCTTTACGGTTGGCTCGCTGCTGTGCGGCCTTTCGGCCTCGCTCGAGGTTCTTATCCTGGCACGCATTGTTCAGGGTGTCGGTTGCGCGGCGGCCATGGCTAACAACATGGGTATCATCACCGAGTCGTTTCCGGCGCGCGAGCGCGGTCGTGCTATGGGTATTCTCGCGACCTTCGTGGCCCTCGGCATGATGTGTGGCCCCGTGCTCGGCGGTATGCTGGTGGCAAGCTTTCCCTGGGAGAGTATCTTCCTCATCAACCTGCCCATTGGCGTCATCTCGTTTATCGTGGGGTTCTACACACTGCCGCATGTTAAGCCGGAGGCCGGCGAGCGCCCCATGTCGCTGGCGGAGGCCGCGCGTCGCTGCTTTGCAAATTCGGCCTTCACCATCAACCTTGCCTGCATGCTCATCGTGTTCGTTGGCATTGGCGCATCCGAGTTTATCCTGCCGTTCTATTTTCAGGACGCGCATGAGTTTGGTTCCGGCATCTCTGGACTGCTCTTTTTGGCACTACCGATGGTGAATGCCTTTATCGGTCCGCTATCGGGTACGGTTTCGGACCGTGTTGGCTGCGAGGGCCCCACGGCGGTTGGCCTGGGCGTGTACGTGTGCGGTCTTTTTGCGGTAAGCGCACTCGACGAGCACTCTTCCATCCCCGTGATCGTGTGCTGCGTCGCATTTATGTCGTGCGGTACGTCGATTTTCCAGAGCCCCAACAACTCGCTGTATATGGGTTCGGCCCCGCGCGAGGCGCTCGGTTTTGCGGGCAGCTTGGGCAGCTTGGCGCGCTACGCCGGCATGGCACTCGGTATTACGGTGGCGTCGAATATCCTATATGGGCAGATGAGCGTGGCGATGGGCGAGGCCGTGACCAATTTTGTTGCGGGTCGTCCGGATGTGTTCCTGTTCGGCTTTCGCTCGGTGTTCTACGTGCTCATGGCTGTGGCCGCTGTGGGCTTTGCGCTCGCCATGGTGCGTTTGATGGGGATATGCGTCCGCCATTAGCTTGTGGGGGCAGGGTTGCCATGAATCGGGCCTATCTACGGGTCTTGCGGCTTTATGGTGCTGTCTCTTATACACATCTGACGCTGCCG
>UQLA01000025.1 GCA_900541745.1 uncultured Collinsella sp.
CGTGGGATGGGAGATGTGTATAAGAGACAGCCACCACTCCACCCCCAATATGTTGTAAAACACCCCCGAGCATATGTTCGAAAACACAATATGTTGTGTTTGCAGCAAAGGTGGGATGCCACCTGTAGAACCACGCCCGCGAACCTCAACCTTCAAGTTGACCTTGAGGCGATTTTTACGTCCCTTTACACGCCGTTCACATCGCCCCCAAACTCCTCCCACCCACGGTACACACGGCCCACCACCGCGTCGGTGTCTGGCGAAAAATGGGACGGGCCCCAGATTGCCCATGCGCGCAAAAGTGCGTCTCGGCAATCTGGGGCCCATCCCCTTTAATATTTATAAATATGCAGGTCAGCGAGGTGCTAGCGATGTGCCAGCGGATGCGCCGCCAGATAGACCTCGGTCAGTTGCGTACGGTCGACATGCGTGTAGACCTGCGTGGTCGAAATATCGGCATGGCCCAAAATCTCCTGCAGCACACGCAAGTCGGCACCGCCCGCGAGCATGTGGGTGGCAAAGGAGTGGCGCAAGGTATGGGGATGGAGCCCCACCAGCCCCACCTGGCGCCCATACCGCTCGCATATCGCATGCACGGCCTGGCGCGACAGTCGACGTCCGTTCTTATTTAAAAAGACCGCCAAGGTCTCCGTCCCGTGAGCATGGGCGGCCAGGAGAGTGCGCCCGTCACCTAGATAGTGTGTCAGGGCACGCGCCGCGCTTCCCACCAACGGGGCCAGACGCTCCTTGGAGCCCTTACCGCGCACCAGGACAAACCCGTCATCGATATGGATATCGCCCACATCGAGCCCAACCAGCTCACTCACACGCAAGCCGCAACCGTAAAGCACTTCCAAGATGGCATGATCGCGCAGCCCCATCTCGCCCTCGGGAAAGTCTTGATCGAGCAGTGCCGAGACATCCTCCACCGAAAGGTATTCCGGCAGGCGATCTGCCTTTTTGGGCAGGCGCAACGCCGCCGTCGGGTTTTGGGCCACGGCCCCATCGCGCACCAAAAAGGCATGCAGACCCTTCACGGCAGCAAGTGCGCGCTCCACCGAGGCGTCGGAATAGCCTCCGTCGCGGCGATCGGCAACAAAGCCCTCCACGACCTGACGGCTCACATCTTCAAAAGACGCAATGTCAGCCCGCTCCAGATAGGCGCAGTACGTCGTCAGGTCACGACGGTAGGCCGCAATCGTATTGCGCGCCAAACCCCGCTCGACCGCAAGGTAATCGAGATACTCCCCCGCCGCCACAGCGAGCGACGAGGGAGTAGCTTCGGTATGTTCTTGGTTCTCCGGCACCCTTAGTCCGTAGCGAGGTTCATGGGCGTCACCTGCAGACGGTCGACGCCCTCATGCTGGCCAATCGAGGCGCGCACGAACTCGCGGAACAGCGGCTGCGGGTTGGTCGGACGGCTCTTGAACTCGGGATGAGCCTGGGTGGCCACATACCACGGATGTACGTCGCGCGGCAGCTCGACCATCTCGACCAGACGCTCGTCGGGCGAAAGGCCCGAGATAACCAGACCGGCGTCCTCGAGCTGGTCACGGAAGGCGTTGTTGAACTCAAAACGGTGACGGTGACGCTCGTAGACGAGCTCCTCGCCATAGGCCTCGCGCGCGAGGGTATCGGCGGCGAGCTTGCACGGATAGGCACCCAGACGCATGGTGCCACCCTTCTCGGTCACGTCCTCCTGCGAGCTCATCAGGTCGATGACACTATACGGGCCATCAGGATCGAACTCGGAAGAGCTGGCGCCGGCAAGGCCGACCACGTTGCGGGCAAATTCGCACACGGCCACCTGCATACCCAGGCAAATGCCCAGATACGGAATCTTGTGCTCGCGGGCGAACTCGGCCGCGAGGATCTTGCCCTCCAGGGCGCGCTTGCCAAAGCCGCCAGGGACCAAGATGCCCGAGGCGTCACCCAGGACCTCGGAGACGTTCTGCTCGTCGAGGCTCTCGCCATCGACCAGCTGCACGTCAACGTGGCGATCGTAGAACACGCCCGCATGGTGCAGGGCCTCGATAACCGACAGGTAGGCATCGGGCAGCTGCGTATACTTGCCCACGACGGCGATCTTCACCTTGTCGGCGTGCTGGTTGGCATGGTTCTGCTTGCGCAGGAACTCGTTCCACTGACTCATGTCGCGCTCACGCGGGTCCAGACCCAGACGCTCGCAAATGCGCAGGTCAAAGTCCTGCTCGGCGAGCAGCTGCGGAACATCGTAGATGCTCGCGCAGTCCTCGTTGGTAAAGACGCAGTCGGTGTCGACGTCGCAGAAGCTTGCGATCTTGCCGCGGATGGCATCGTCGATATGGTGATCGGAGCGCAGAACGATAATATCGGGCTGGATACCAAAGCTGCGGAGCTCCTTGACGGAGTGCTGCGTCGGCTTGGTCTTGACCTCGTGGGCGGCGGCGATATAGGGAACGAGCGACACGTGGATGTAGCAGACGTTCTCGGGACCGGCCTCCTTGCGATACTGGCGAATGGCCTCGACAAACGGCTGCGACTCGATGTCGCCGATAGTGCCGCCCAACTCAGTGATGACCACGTCGGAGCCGGTCTGCTCCTCAATACGACGGAACTTATCCTTAATGGCGTTCGTGACGTGCGGAATCACCTGCACGGTGCCGCCCAAAAAGTCACCGCGACGTTCACGGGCGATCAGGCTCTTATAGATGGCACCAGTCGTAAAGTTGGAATCGCGGGTCAGGTTCTCATCAATAAAGCGCTCGTAGTGGCCCAGGTCCAGATCGGACTCGTAGCCGTCCTCAGTCACAAAGACCTCGCCATGCTGGAACGGGCTCATGGTGCCGGGGTCGACGTTCAGATACGGGTCGGCCTTTTGCATCGTTACCTTGTAGCCGCGCGACTTGAGCAGACGGCCCAGCGAGGCCGCGGTAATACCCTTGCCCAGAGACGAAACCACGCCGCCGGTCACGAACACATGCTTGGTCATATTGAGTTACCTGCGCTTCCCGTAGAAGTTGTCCATACACATCTTACGGGTCTTCATTGTAATACTCGCGACGCGCGCCGCACACAATTTTTCTTACGCGCAATCGCATTTCTCCATCTCGAAACAAAACGCCGCCCGATTGCCCAGACGGCGTCGTTTCCACTATGTATGTACGCTGTTATCGATCGGCGACTTCGTCCTTGATCAAGTCCTGCACGAGCATACCGGCACGGATGCCCTCTAGATACCATTCGCCACGCTCCGTGAGACAAATACCATTTGCGAGCTGGCCGCCGTCGTCGCTGTAGCGCGAGACGACCTCAATGATGTCTTCGGATTCCAAGCGTTCAATTGCCGCGCGGGCGCGATACGGAGACACCCCCACACGCTCGGCAAGCGTCTTTCGCGAAAAGCCATAAAATCCGCCGTTGTCTTCGGACTGCTGTGCAATCTCCATCAGCACCTGCACCTCGACACGCTTCATATCGTTGACACTCGCACGACCCTTGCCAGCCATGGCAGCCTCCTCAAACCGGGCACGGGCATCACTTGCACCGTGCGCGACCGGCACACCCCATGATGGCCGGCAACATCCATCATGCGGCATCCCCGCAAAAGGATGAAACAATTAGGGTTATTGTATACCGCCCAAATCACTTATAGGCAGGTAAACGGGCTAATTTTAGGTTAAACGGTAGCTTTGTTGATAAAAGGGGCACACCGAATGTATATCCGATGCGCCCCTTTCAGACCAATTTATCCAGGCTTAGCGGTGGAAGAAACCACGGCGCTCGAACTTGGGCTCGCAGCACACGTTGATGCCCAGCTTGCGCAATACCGTCTCGTCCGTCGGCGAGATGATCACGCTAAAGAAGGCATCGCAGCCACGCAGCTGCTCCAGGCCCGAAAGGACGCGGGCCGCCGTCTCGCTCGTTGCCGAGGTGATCGAGAGCGCCATAAGCGTCTCGTCAGTGTGCAGGCGCGGGTTCTTGCTACCCAGGAAATGCGTCTTGAGCTTGCTGATAGGCTCAATCGCCTCATCGCTAATGACCTCGAGCTCAAGGTCAACGCCCGAGACATGCTTAAGTGCATTCATGATGAGCGAGCTCGCGGCGCCCAGGCGCGTGGAAGTCTTGCCGGTCACCACGGAGCCATCGGGCATGACCATGGCGCCTACGGGGCCACCCGTCAGCTGCTCCCTGGTAAGGGCGGCCGAGCGTGCTGGCGAGTAATTCTTGTCGATACCGGCCTTCTTCATAATGATCTTGAGACGGTCGACTTGCTCATCGCCCACGCCGGTACGGCGCACATTTTCGACCGCGGTAAAGTAGCGGCGGACGATCTCCATCTTGGAAGCGTCGCGGCAGGCATCGTCATCGGTAATGGCAAAACCGACCATATTGACGCCCATGTCCGTGGGGCTCTGGTAGGGGCTCTTGCCCAGAATCTTTTCCATCAGAGCACGGACCACCGGGAAGGCCTCGACGTCACGGTTGTAGTTGACCGTGGTCTTGTTGTAGGCCTCCAAGTGGAAGGAGTCGATGATATTGGCATCGTCGAGATCGGCCGTGGCGGCCTCATAGGCGATGTTGACCGGATGCGTGAGGGGCAGATTCCAGACCGGGAAAGTCTCGAACTTGGCGTAGCCGGCGGCGGTGCCGTGCTTGTGCTCGTGATAGAGCTGAGACAGGCAGGTGGCGAGCTTGCCCGAGCCAGGGCCGGGAGCGGTGACCACAACGAGTGGACGAGTGGTCTCGACAAACTCGTTCTTGCCATAGCCGTCGTCGGACACGATCAGGTCGACGTCGTGCGGATAGCCCTCGATGGGATAGTGCAGCTTGGCAGGAATGCCGAGCGCGTTCAGGCGATTGCGGAACACATCGGCGGCGGGCTGGCCGGCGTACTGGGTGATAACCACGGCCGCGACAGCAAAACCGTTGCCGCGGAACAGGTCGACCAGGCGCAAAACGTCCTCGTCATAGGTAATACCCAGGTCACCGCGAGCTTTGTTCTTCTCGATGTGGTTCGCGTTGATCGCGATGATGACCTCAACGTCATCGGCAATGCTCTTGAGCATGCGGAACTTGCTGTCCGGTTCAAAACCCGGCAGCACGCGACTCGCGTGATAGTCGTCAAACAGCTTGCCGCCAAACTCCAAATACAGCTTGCCGCCAAACTGCGAGATGCGCTCCTTAATATGAGCGGCCTGCAGCTCGATATACTTCGCGTTGTCGAAACCCTGGCGCATATATGGCTCCCGTCCCGTTTCCATTTAATGTTCTAGGCGATTATAACGGAGCAGACCCTCCCCAACACCCAAGCAACCAACGGGCATCAACCAAACACGTCATTGATAAGTTGCGGTGGAATAGTTCCTGTTTAACCCCTCAAGACGGCCAAACAGGAACTATTCCACCGCAACTTCCCCTTTTGGCGCGAAGTAACCTGACCCCTTTACACCAACAACAGAAACGTCGCGGGCAGAGAACGGACAGCGAACGGGCACCGGAGCGAGAAAGCTGCCCCCTGCACCAACAGTGGCAGCGCCGCAGGTTGAGCATAAGTCAGCGAAAGCCCACCAGAGCGAGCAAGGTGACGTGAAAGAGGAGGGCATAGGCCTTTTGGCCATGCCCGACGATTGAACGTCAGATTGCCGCTCTGGCGGGCTTGCAGCGTCGAGTGGTTCCGGCGTTTGGTAAAACGCCGGAACACAAGAGCGCCCCCTCCCGCGCACGGAACGGGAGGGGGCTAAAGGTAGGAGTCTACCGGTGGGTTTACCCCACCGGACAGACGATGACCAGGTGATCCTTTACAGGATCGTCAAGGTTTCCGTGGGGTACCCGTTGGGTACTTAGAGCAGCACGCAGGCGACGGTCAGGATGACGGCGCAGACGACGGAGAGAGCGACGATGAGCTTAAGGGCAAACTTGAGCCAGGTCGTCCACTCAATCTTGGCCAGAGCGAGACCGCCCATGATGGCGCCGGAGGTCGGGGTGAACAGGTTCACGACACCGATGGCGGCGGAGAAGATCATGACCATGACCTCAGGCGAGAAGCCAAGCTTAACAGCCAGCGGTCCCATGATGGGCATGGAGACGGTGGCCATACCGGAGGTCGAGGGGATCAGGAAGGACAGGCCGAAGTAGACCAGGAAGCTCATGGGAGCGAAGATCACGCCGGACAGGCCAGCCAGGGCATTGGCGGCAGCGTCAAGGACGAAGACGTCGAGGCCGGTGTTAGCCATGAGGACGGAGATACCACGGGCGAGGGCGATGACGAGAAC
This sequence comes from uncultured Collinsella sp., assembly GCA_900541745.1. GTDB lineage: Bacteria > Actinomycetota > Coriobacteriia > Coriobacteriales > Coriobacteriaceae > Collinsella. The sequence goes on from UQLA01000025.1 coordinate 6,255, forward strand.
AACGGACATCATGTCGGCAGCGCCGGTGATGAAGGTGTTAACGATCTGCTTCTCGGACAGGCCACCGATGATACCGATCAGGACGGCCATGAGGAAGAACCAGGTGGAAGCCTCGTCGAAGTACCACTGGCCAATGGGCAGGCCGGTGATCAGGGCAGACCAGCCCTGGACGACGGCGTTACCGTCGGCGTCGTAGACAGCGCCAGCGTCGAAGAAGTTGGCGACGCCCTCGTTGAGGTCGGCCAGCGGAATGAAGCCGACGATCATGACGACGAAGGTGAAGGCGAAGGCGATCAGAACACCCTTCTGACGACCGGTGAGCTTGACCTCCTTGTGGACCTCGGAAGCAGCCTTGCCGTGAGCCTCTTCGGCGTCCTTGAGCTCCTGCATCGACAGGATGGTGGAACCCTTGTCAGCCTTGACCTTCTTGGCATAGTTCATCACGAAGACGATGGACATAGCGGTAGTGACAATCCACAGGACGGCACCGAGGCCGATGATGATAGACTGGTTGACCTCAATGCCAACGCCGGTCAGAGCGTCGACGGCAGCGCCGACGGCGAACGGGTTAACCGTGGAGCCCAGGCAGCCGCAGCCAGCGCCGAGCAGGACGGTAGCGGCGCCGACCATGGGGTCGAAGCCAGCGGCCATCATGGTAGCGGCGAGCAGGGCGTAGAAGGGAACGGTCTCCTCGCACATACCATAGGTGGTACCACCGAGGGAGAAGATGAGCATCAGCACGGGAATGAGCATGATCTCGTTACCCTTAAGCTTCTGCACCAGGACGGCGATGCCGTTGTCCAGAGCGCCGGTCTCGGTCATCATGCCGAGGAAGCCGCCCAGGATCATAACGAAGAGGCAGACGGGCAGAGCGTCAGCGAAGCCCTTAATCGGGGCGGTGCAGAAATCGCTCAGACGGGCGGCAGTAACCGCGCCGCCGGACGTGCCGGAGACGATAACGGTAATCACTGCGACAATTGCCAGCAGAGCTAGAAGAATGGTGAACGATGAAGGCATACCGCGCTTTTTCTTAGCGGTCTCAGTCATGGTTCTCATCCCCCCTTCATAAATCATTTAACTTTCTCGCGCGAAGCGGATCTTCCGTGCCGTGCCCACCGCCCGACGCGAGATATTTACCAGACATAGCCGCTCGGGGTGTGCAGCAAGACACCCCGAGCGAGATGCTAGATGCTCTTACTTGAGCGTGGCGTACATGACAGCCTTGATGGTGTGCATGCGGTTCTCGGCCTCGTCGAAGACCTTGGAAGCGGGGCTCTCGAAGACCTCGTCGGTGACCTCTTGCTCGGTGATGCCGAACTGCTCGCACTTCTCGGCGCCAATCGTGGTGTTGGTGTCGTGGAAGCTGGGCAGGCAGTGTAGGAAGATGGCACCCGGGTTGGCCATAGCCATGACCTCGGAGGTAACGCGATACGGGGTGAGCTGAGCGATGCGCTCGGCCCAGACCTCGTCGGGCTCGCCCATGGAGACCCACACATCGGTGTAGATAACGTCGGCACCGGTGACGCCGTCCTTGACGTCAGTGGTCAGCTTGATGGTGCAGCCGTTGGCCTCGGCGATGGGCTTGCAGGCCTCGATGACGTCATCAGCGGGCATGCACTCCTCGGGGCCGCAGGCCACGAAGTTCATGCCGAGCTTGGAGCAGACAACCATGAGGGAGCGAGCGACATTGTTCTTGCAGTCGCCCATGAAGACGAGGGTCTTGCCCTTGATGTCGTAGTTGAAGTTCTCCTGGACGGTCAGGATGTCGGCGAGCATCTGGGTGGGGTGCCACTCGGTGGTCAGGCCGTTCCACACGGGCACGCCGGACTTGGCAGCGAGCTCCTCGACGTCGTCTTGGGCAAAGCCACGGAACTCGATGCCGTCATACATGCGGCCGAGAACGCGGGCGGTGTCCTCGATGGACTCCTTCTTGCCCATCTGCGACGAACCGGGATCGAGGTAGGTGACGCCCATGCCCAGATCCATGCCGCCGACCTCGAAGGCGCAGCGGGTACGAGTGGAGGTCTTCTGGAAGAGCAGAACGATGTTCTTGCCCTCGAGATAGCGGTGCGGAACGCCAGCGCGCTTCATGTCCTTGAAGTTCTTGGAAAGCTTGAGCAAGTACTCGATCTCCTCGGTGGAGAGGTCGAGGAGCTTGAGGAAGCTACGGCCGGAGAGGTTAACACCCATGGTTCGTTTCCTTTCGAAAAAATGAATTACGTAAGTATTAGTGTCGCCCGTTTGACGGGCGAAACCGGTGCGGTTGTAGGGGGACCGCACCGGAAACGGAAAGACTTAGAGGTCCTCGCGCCAGAAGGGCATGCTCATGCAGCGCGGGCCGCCGCGGCC
>UQLA01000026.1 GCA_900541745.1 uncultured Collinsella sp.
GCCGTTATCATCCCGCTGATCATCACCGCTGTGCTCTCCTGCGTGACCGAGCCCATGGACTTCCTCTTTGTCTTTGCCGCTCCCGTGCTCTTTGTCGTTCACTCGGTTCTTTCCGGCATCTTCCTGGTCCTGCTCAAGGTCCTCTCCGTGCCCGCTTCGACTGCAGGCGGCATCATCAACATCGTGGTTTCCAACCTGGTCCTCGGTGTCGATAAGACCAACTGGCCGGTTATGCTGGTGCTCGGAGTCGTCAACGCCGCGCTGTACTTCTTCCTCTTCACCTTCCTCATCAAGAAGCTCAACCTCCACACGCCTGGTCGCGAGGAGGAGTCCGAGCTCGCCGAGTCCGTTGCCGAGGGCGAGGCCGCCGCGTCTGTCGCGGTGAAGCAGGGCGCTGTTGCCGCAGCTCCCGCAGAGGGCGTCGATGCAGGTATTGCCGACCTGGTCGCAGGTCTTGGTGGCAAGGACAACATCGAGGAGCTCGAGAACTGCTTTACGCGTCTTCGCGTGAACGTTAAGAACCCGGACCTCATCAATGAGGACCTCATCAACCACGTGCCCAACAGCGGCATCAACCGCAACGGCAATAATATCCAGATCATCTTTGGCATGAAGGTCGCCGAGATGCGCGACAAGGTCGAAAACGCAATTGAGAAGGAGCAGTAAACAATGATCATTACTCTGTGTGGTGGCGGATCCACCTTTACCCCCGGCATCGTCAAGTCCATCGCCCTGCGCAAGGACGAGCTCGACGTTGACGAGATTCGTCTGTACGACATCAACGAGGAGCGCCAGCGCAAGATCGGCGTGCTCGTGGACTGGATTTTGCACGAGGACCTCGGCTTGGACATCAAGCTCACGGTGACCACCGACAAGAAGACGGCTTTTACCGACGCGAGCTTCGTGTTTGCCCAGATGCGCGTGGGCGGCTACGCTATGCGCGAGCAGGACGAGAAGATTCCGCTGCGTCACGGCTGCGTGGGTCAGGAGACTTGCGGTTGCGGCGGTCTTGCCTACGGCATGCGCACCATCTTCCCCATGGTCGAGCTGATCGATGACGTTGAGAAGTACGCCAAGAAGGACTACTGGATTCTCAACTACTCCAACCCTGCCGCCATCGTTTCCGAGGGCTGCCGCGTGCTGCGTCCCAACGCTCGCATCATCAACATCTGCGACATGCCGATCGCAATCATCGACGTGGTTTGCGCCGCGCTCGATATCGACAAGAAGGATGTCGAGTACGATTACTTTGGCCTCAACCACTTTGGTTGGTTCACCTCGATCCGCCACAAGGGCGAGGAGGTGCTCCCGCAGCTGCGCGAGTACATCAAGGAGCACCAGATCCTGCTGCCCGATTCCTACCTCAAGGGCATGGGCTCGCTGATGGCCAAGAAGCCCGAGGAGGCCACCGACGAGCACCCCGAGCAGAACCGCCACACCAAGGGCAGCTGGTACTACGTCTGGAAGGGCGAGTACGAGATCATGGAGTGCTTCCCGGAGTACCTGCCCAACACGTATCTGAACTACTACCTGCAGCAGAAGGAGTTCGTCGAGCATTCCAACCCCGAGCGCACCCGTGCTAACGAGGTTGAGGAGACGCGTGAGAAGAACCTCTTTGATGGTATCGATCACTACGAGAAGACGGGCGAGATCGACGAGAGCACGTTCTATGCGGGTAGCCACGGCGACTGGATTGCCGACCTGGCCATCGCTCTGAAGAACGACACCAAGCAGCGTTTCCTGGTCATTTGCGAGAACAAGGGCGCCATCCCCAACATGCCCTACGACGCTATGGTCGAGCTGCCTGCCTACATTGGCAAGAACGGCCCCGAGGTCATCAGTCGCGACAACATTCCGCTGTTCCAGCAGGGCCTCATGATGCAGCAGCTGAACTCCGAGAAGCTCATTGTCGAGGCTACGATCGAGGGCTCGTACGAGAAGGCGCTTAAGGCCTTTACGCTCAACAAGACCGTGCCGTCGATGAAGGTCGCCAAGGAGGTTCTCGACGACATGATCGAGGCCAACAAGGGTTACTGGCCCGAGCTTAAGTAAAAGCAACAGGGTCGCTGACCGCATACCTGGAGCAATGCCCCGTCCACGTGATTGCGTGGGCGGGGCATTGTCATTTGGTAACGCGTTTTATCAAATATGGCATTTATCTGCGGTAATGTTCTATTTCACCGCCGAGGGTGACATTTCATACCGCCTGCCGAACTGCGTGGAGACCTAACAACTTTTTTAGGTCAGTGTTGTGCGTGTAGCAATTTCGCCCGGCCTCGCCTCCGGGCTGCCATGTGAGAGGGGATCTTATGGCACGACTGCATGTAATGGAACGCCACCACGCTCAGGCCGTCATGGACGACCTGCACGATGCGCTCGGACGTCGTCTGGCGGTGAGCTCGCTCGCCCCGTGTCCCGTTGAGTTTACGGCAGCGCTCGTCAACCTGTGCTCCACCCAGAGCTGCGGCAAGTGCACGCCCTGTCGCGTGGGCCTGAGCGCGCTGAGCGACCTGCTCGCCGATGTGCTCGAGGGCCGCGCCGACGAGTCCACGCTCAATTTGATTGAGCGCACGGCTCGCACCATCTACCTTTCGAGCGACTGCGCTATCGGCTACGAGGCCGGCGCCATGGCACTCACGGCCATTCGCGGTTTCCGCGACGATTTTGAGCACCACATCCGCGAGCACTCCTGTGGCTTTGACCGCGAGGCCCGCGTCCCGTGCGTCTCGGGCTGCCCGGCGCACGTCGACATTCCCGGTTACATTTCGCTGGTCGAGGCCGGCCGCTATGCCGATGCCGTCAAGGTCATCCGCAAGAACAACCCGCTGCCGCTCGTTTGCGGCCTGGTGTGCGAGCATCCCTGTGAGATGCATTGCCGTCGCGGCATGGTCGACGATCCCATGAACATCCTCGCCCTCAAGCGTTTTGCCGTTGAGCACAGCGACCTCAACGATTACAAGCCCAGCGTGGCCGACAATACCGGCAAGCGCATCGCCGTGATTGGCGGCGGCCCGGCCGGCCTTTCCTGCGCCTACTACCTGGCCGTGATGGGCCATAAGGTGACCATCTTTGAGCAGCGCCACCACTTGGGCGGCATGCTGCGCTATGGCATTCCCAGCTACCGTCTGCCGCGTGAGCGCCTGCAAGCCGAGATCGACTGGATCTTGAGCGCCGGTATCGACGTGGAACTCGACCACTCCGTCAACGGCGAGGAGCTTGCCCGCCTGCGCGACGAGTTCGATGCCGTCTACCTGGCCATTGGTGCCCACAGCGATAAGAAGCTCGGCCTTCCGGGCGAAGATGCGCCCGGCGTGGAGTCGGCCGTCAAGATGCTGCGTGCCATCGGCGACGACGAGCTGCCCGATCTGAGCGGCCAGCGCGTGTGCGTCATCGGCGGCGGCAATGTGGCCATGGACGTGGCACGCTCTGCCGTGCGCTGCGGTGCCGAAAAGGTGAGCATCGTCTACCGCCGCCGCATCTGCGACATGACGGCCCAGGACGCCGAGATTGCCGGTGCCCAGGCTGAGGGTTGCGAGGTTCTGGAGCTCACGGCGCCGCTCGCCATCGAGACGGGCGAGGACGGTCGCGTGAGCGGCCTGCGCGTGCAGCCGCAGATTATCGGTGAGCCCCGTCGTGGGCGTCCGGCCCCGCGTGCCGCCGCCACGCCCGAGCGCGTCATTCCCTGCGAGCGCGTGTTTGTGGCCATTGGCCAGGACATCGATTCCAAGCCGTTTGAGGACATGGGCATCGCCTGTAAGTGGGGCTGCGTGGTCACCGATTCGGATGGCGCCGTGCCTAACTTCGATGGCCTCTTTAGCGGCGGCGACTGCCAGACCGGTCCCGCCACGGTCATCCGTGCCATCAACGCCGGTCGAGTTGCTTCGGCAAATATCGACCGCTACCTGGGCTTTGACCACAAGATTAAGCTCGACGTGGAGCTGCCGACCGTGCAGTTTAAGGGCAAGCACGAGTGCGGCCGCTGCGAGCTGGGCGAGCGCGAGGCCGGCGAGCGCGTTCACGATTGGAATCTAGTCGAACAGGGTCTCACCGAGCAGGAGGCACGCCAGGAGGCAAGTCGCTGCCTGCGTTGCGATCACTTTGGCTTTGGCGCGTTCCGCGGAGGGAGGAACCTGGAATGGTAGAGCCCAACAAAACCACTGTCAGCGACAACACCGAAAGCGGAGCACTCAACATGGTTAAGCTCACTATCGATAATTGCGAGGTCGTGGTGCCCGAGCGCACCACGATCCTGGACGCAGCCAAGTCCATCGGCATCCAGATTCCCACCCTGTGCTACCTGCGCGATCTAAACGAGATTGGCGGTTGCCGCGTGTGCGTGGTCGAGGTTGAGGGCTGCGACCAGCTGGTTGCCGCCTGCAACAACTACGTGCTCGACGGCATGGTGGTCCACACCAACAGCCCCAAAGCCCGCGAGGCGCGTCGCACCAACGTGCAACTGCTGCTGTCCCAGCACGACTCGCGCTGCACGAGCTGCGTGCGCAGTGGTAACTGCAACCTGCAGACCATCGCCAACGACCTGGGCATCTTCTATCTGCCGTACGAGCAGCATCTGGCGCGCGAGAGCTGGGACTTCGATTTCCCCATCATCCGCGATAACGACAAGTGCATTAAATGCATGCGCTGCATCAAGGTGTGCGAGAGCGTGCAGGGCCTAGGGATTTGGGACCTGACCAACCGCGCCACGCATACCGCCGTGGGTACCCGCGGGCGCGCGCCGATCGGCAAGACCGATTGCGTCGCGTGTGGTCAGTGCATCACGCATTGTCCGACGGGCGCCCTGCGCGAGCGTGACGATACCGAGACCGTGTTCGATGCTCTCGCCGATCCCGACAAGATCGTGCTGGTGCAGATTGCGCCGGCTGTGCGTAGCGCCTGGGGAGAGGAACTCGGCATATCTCGCGAGGAGGCCACCGTTGAGCGCTTGGCCTGCGCACTGCGCCGCGTGGGCTTTGGGTACGTGTTCGACACCGATTTCTCGGCCGATCTCACCATTATGGAGGAGGGCTCCGAGCTGCTCGAGCGCCTGGGTAAGGCCGCCAAGGGCGAGGGCGACAGCCGCAGCTGGCCCATGTTCACGAGCTGCTGCCCGGGCTGGGTGCGCTTTGTGAAGGCGCGTTACCCCGAGTTTGTCGACAGCCTGTCCACGTCCAAGTCGCCGCAGCAGATGTTCGGCGCCATCGCCAAGACCTACTACGCCAAGGTGCTGGGCGTGGAGCCCGAGCGTCTGTTTGTGGTGTCCGTGATGCCGTGCACGGCCAAGAAGGCCGAGTGCGCGCTGCCGAGCATGGTGGGCGAGGACGGCACGCCCGATGTGGACGTTGCGCTGACGGTGCGCGAGATGGTGCGCATGATCCGCGCGAACCACGTGAGCGTGGACACGCTGGTTGAGGAGCCACTCGATACGCCGCTAGGCTTTGGCACGGGTGCGGGTGTGATCTTTGGCGCCACGGGCGGCGTGATGGAGGCCGCCGTGCGCTCGGCCTATTACCTGGTGACGGGCAAGAACCCCGACGCCGACTTCTTTACCGATGTGCGCGGACTTGACGGCTGGAAGGAGGCTGTGGCCGATATCGATGGCACCAAGGTGCGCGTCGCCGTGGCACACGGGCTGGGTAACGCCGCCCGCCTGCTCGACGCAATTCGCGACGGCCGCGTGAACTATGACTTCGTCGAGGTCATGGCGTGCCCGGGCGGCTGTGTCGGTGGCGGCGGTCAGCCCATCCACGACGGCTGCGAGCTGGCAGCCGAGCGCGGCCAGGTGCTGTGGGGCCTGGATGCCGCTGCGGACATTCGCTTCTCGCACGAGAATCCCGATGTCCAGGCGTGCTACCGCGAGTTCTTGGGCGAGCCGCTCTCGCCGCTGGCCGAGGAGCTGCTGCATACCGACCATCACGCATGGACGATGCCTAACGAGGGGACGTGCTAGCGA
>UQLA01000027.1 GCA_900541745.1 uncultured Collinsella sp.
CCGCACATGTGCGGATGAATGTGGGAGGTGTTCGGATAAAGTCGATAATCAAGGGAAACTCGATGCCGCTGAACTCTTCATCAAGACTCTATAGGACTGTCCGCCAACTCTGGTATACTTCCAATCAATAGCGGTGTCCGCTTGCGGGCGGCACCTAAGGAGGCTTGATGCGTCGGGCCTCCTTTTTTGATGCCGCCTTCGGAATCGATTCATCACTTTGAATAAATCCCATCAGCAATGACATATCAGCTACAAACTGAGCGCGAGGCTACTTTGAAGCCCTCTTTGACCTCGGTACCCTATGAATCACAGGCAAAACACGCACGCAAAACCCCAACAGATGCACTTTGAGGAAAGCGACGCCTCCAATCTAAACCACCTTAATAACAGCAGCCGCGTCGCCGATACTACTCGCCATCGTCCTCGATCTCCTCCGTGTCAGTCTCGTCGTAGCCGATGTTGTCCAAAGCCGAATGAGCAGATCCAATTTGATTCCTCTTAATGAACTCAATTGCTCCAAGGCATGAATTCAAAACATCAAGCTGATTCTGCTGAGTCATAGTCGCAATCTTCGCATAGGAATCTGCGGCTAGGACGACCTTCGACAAGGTTGAAGGGATCTGTGCAGCTATATCGGGATCGCGTCGAAAATGTTGGCGAAGAGCTTGACGGCCTCGGCCTCGGTGGTGCCCAGCACGAGCTCCGGGATGCCCTTGGAGCCGTCGGCGTTCATGCGCTCCAGCTCGTCGGGGTCGGCGCCCTGGGCGAGCAGGCCGGCGAACTTCTCCGCCGCGACGACGGCCTCAGGGTCGCCCTTGGGCGCGCCCACCACGATGCGGCTGGGGTGCAGGTTGTCGTAGAGCGCCCTGCTCTCGCGCAGGAACTCGGGGCTGAAAAAGATCTTGCTGTCGCCCAACCTCTCGCGCAGGCCCGCGGTGTAGCCCACGGGGATGGTCGACTTGATGACGATCCAGGCGTCCGGGTTCACCGAGCGCACGGCGGCGATGGCAGCCTCAACAGAGGAAGTATCAAAGAAGTTCTTATCGGAGTCGTAGTTGGTGGGCGTGGCGATGACGGCGTAGTCGGCGCCCGTGTAGGCCTCGGCCACGTCGACGGTGGCGTGCAGGTCGAGCTCGCGCTCCCCCGCCTTTGCTTCTGCCAGGAATCGCTCGATCTCGTCGTCCTGGATGGGCGACTGGTAGTCGTTGATCTTTTCGACCTTCTCGGGCACGATGTCCAGCGCGTGCACCTCGTTGTGCTGCGAGAGCAGGACGGCAAGGGACAGGCCGACGTAGCCGGTACCGGCGACCGCAATCTTCATTTTCTTCTCCGATTCAAATCGGTTGTTTAAGCTGTTCATCTAGCACGCACCCTTGCCGGTGATGACCTCGATCACCGTGAGGATGACGATCTTGAGGTCCGTTATGGGACCGCGCTTGGCGATATACTCCAGGTCTCGGCGGACCATGCCGTCGAACCCGGTCGAGTTGCGCTCCGTCACCTGCCATCAGCCGGTGATCCCGGGCTTCACGGCCAGGCGCTGCAGGTCGAACTCGGTGTACTCGGCCACCTCGTTGGGCAGCGGCGGGCGCGGGCCCACGACGGACATCTGGCCCAGGAACACGTTGACGAACTGCGGGAACTCGTCGATAGAGTGCTTGCGGATGAACTTGCCGATCTTGGTGACGCGCGGGTCGTCCCTCATCTTGAACATGGCGCCGGCGATCTCGTTTCGCCCCTTGAGCTCGGCGAGGCGCTCGTCGGCGTCCTTGTACATGCTTCGGAACTTCCACATGCGGAAGGTGGACAGCCTGCCGTCGCGGTGGGTCTGTCCCACGCGGATCTGGCTGTAGAACGGGTTGCCCTCGCTCTCCAGGCGGATGGCGGCGGCGAGCACAAGGCTCGGAATAGCGATGACGGCCAGCACAAAGCCGCTGAAAACGATGTCGAAGGCGCGCTTTACGGCACGGTAGCCCAGGCGCGTGCGGTCCCAGTCCTTCACGGCCTGCATGGCCTTGTAGCGCACGCTCACCTCGCCGACATTCATGGCCTGGGCAACAAGCGCGGCCCCCACCGGCGCGTTTTGCCCTGTCACTTCTTTAGTAGTCAAGCTCAAATCCACGTCCCTGCCCCCAGGGATCCCCCAATCGATGAATTCAAATTGCGAATGAATTGCCGGTGCGACGTCCCCTTACGTCTTACTGGGCACGTCCAGCGGAAGCAGCTCCCTAAAAGCAGAGTCACCTTCGCCCACGTCTACCAGGCACCAGCGCTTATGACGGTCGATCTTCTTTACACGGGCCTCTTGCCCCACCAAGGGCCCTTGCACTATGTGCAACACGCCGTCTTCTATGCGGGCGACGCTGTTGCGCACCACGCCGTCGTCGTCGAGCACGCTGCGGTACCAATCCTGCGCATCGTCCGGCATGGGCGCATAGGCCCGCTCTCTGCTGCCGGCAATGCGGCAGCCAAAGCTCAACTGGGCCAAAGCCTTATCGAGCAGGGCGGCATCGCGCGTGGCGACGAAGAAGTATTCCTTGTACATAGGTTTTGTTTGGAGCGACCAGGCGCCGTCCCGCTTAAACCAGAACTCCTTTTGCATCACAAAAGCGTCCTGCATCAACTCGTGCGGGATAATTCGGCGGACCTTTTCGCAGGTCTCACGCTCTTTACCGTTGGGGGTGTGGACCAGATACCAGCGGACGCGGTCACGCTGGCTGTTGGTAGTAGCGCCACTAAACGCACCGGGCAGTTGCTCTTGGCGCCGCATTGTCTGTTCCATCTCTCGCCCCCTTAACTTGCATCCGCGACGCACGCGGATGCAGGGGCGTTAAGAACAGGCTTCTCGCTCGCAGCTAGGCGCAGTCGCAAAAGTACAGTTTTTCGTATCTTTCGACGAAGCTCATTATACGAATAAATCCAGACCGTTTTCCCAGATTGCGCAAATTGCGGCGCGAGCGGACACATCCCTTGATTATCGACTTTATCCGAACACCTCCCACATTCATCCGCACATGTGCGG